>NZ_JBHJYS010000006.1:0-480602 GCF_042270245.1 Streptomyces sp. NPDC055955 | reverse complement strand
TGATTCATCCGGCCCGTCCGGCGTCCGGCGTCACAACAGCCCGCGCAGCCGCTCAGCCAGCAGATCCCACCGCCACCGCTCCTCGACCCACTCGCGCCCCCGCTCCCCCATGCGGCGCCGCAACTCCCCGTCGCCGAGGAGCGTGATGATCCGGTCCGCGGAGTCCTCCGTGTCGCCGCCCTTCACGACCCAGCCCGTCTCCCCGTCGAGCACCGCGTCCGGCGCGCCGCCGGAGTCGCCCGCGACGACCGGCAGGCCCGTCGCCGAGGCCTCCAGGTAGACGATGCCGAGACCCTCGACGTCGAGGCCTCCGCGCCGGGTCCGGCAGGGCATGGCGAACACGTCGCCCGCCCCGTAGTGCGCGGGCAGCTCCGACCACGGCACGGCCCCCGTGAAGCGCACCGAGTCGCTGACGCCCGTCTCCGCGGCGAGCCCCCGCAGCTCCTTCTCGTAGGGGCCGCCGCCCACGACGAGCAGCACCGCGTCCGGGACGGCCGCCAGGATCCGCGGCATCGCGAGGATCAGCGTGTCCTGCCCCTTGCGCGGCACGAGCCGCGAGACGCACACGACGACGGGCCGGTCGGTCAGCCCGAGCCGCTCGCGCACCAGGTCGCCGCCGGAGCCGGGGTGGAACGTCTTCTCGTCCACCCCCGGCGGCAGCTGCACCATCCGGCCCGCGGCGGCGGGCGTCAGCGCGGCGGCGATCCTCGACCGCGTGTACTCGCCCAGATACGTGATCGTGTCCGTCGATTCGCCGATGCGGCGCAGGAGCCCGCGGGACGCGGGCAGTTGCGCCCAGCCCGCCTCGTGCCCGTGCGTGGTGGCCACCAGGCGCCGGGCGCCGGCCTTGCGCAGCGCCGGAGCCATCAGGCCGAGCGGGGCGGCCGCGCCGAACCACACCGACGTACAGCCGTGCTCCTTGAGCAGGCCCACCGCGCGCCGGGTGACGCGGGGCGTCGGCAGCAGCATCGTCGTACGGTCGCGCACGACGGTGAAGGGCTGTTCGGCGTCGAAGGCGGCGGTCGCCTCCACGCCCTCCCGGGTGCGCTTCCAGGTGGAGGCGTAGACGACGAGCTGCTCGGGGTCCAGGCGGAGCGCCATGTTGTGCAGGAACGCCTGGATGCCACCGGGCCTGGGCGGGAAGTCGTTGGTCACGATCAGGGTCTTGTGCATCGCCGCCGACAGTACCTAACGCGCCGGTGGGCCGTGCTTCATGGCCCCTGCACAGTTCCGCCGGGCATCATGGCCCGAATGATGCCGAGAATCCCGGTCCTCGCGGTGCTGGTGTGGGCCGCGACCAGGGCGCTGCTCCTCCTGTGCGTCCTGAAGGTGATCACGGTCCCGGGTCCCGACGTGACGAGCGACGTCTCCGTCATCTACCGCCACTGGTACGGAATCCTGCGCACCGGCACGTTCCCGCTCGACGACGTCACCTGGCAGTACCCGCCGGCCGCCGCGGGCGCGATCCTCTCCCCCGCTCTCCTGCCGTTCCTGTCCTACGCCACCGCATTCTTCGTGCTCGCCCTCCTCGCCGACGCGCTCACCTTCGGGCTCCTCGTCCACGCGGGCGGGCGGCCCGGCAGGTCGTGGCGCGGGGCGTGGGTGTGGGTCGCGGGGGTGCCGCTGCTCGGTCCGACCGCGTACGCCCGTTACGACGTCATGGTCACGGCGGTCGCGGTGGCCGCGCTGCTGGCCGGGGCCCGGCGTCCGCGCGTCATGGGGGCGCTCACGGGGCTCGGCGCGCTGCTGAAGGTGTGGCCCCTGCTCCTGCTGCTCGGGACCCGCCGCGGCCGCGTCACACGGGTGTCCTGGGGCAGCGCGGCCCTCACGGCCGGGGCCCTGGTCGTCGCCTTCGCGCAGGCGATGCCCGGCGCGCTCGACTTCCTCACCTCTCAGCGCGACCGCGGCACGGAGGTCGAGTCGCTCGGCGCTCTGGTGTTCCACGTGGCGCGGCAGTTCGGCTGGCCGGGCTCCGTCGGGCTGAACTACGGCTCGATGGAGTTCCTCGGCCCTTACGTGGACGTCGTGAGCGTGGTCGCGCAGGCGCTGACGCTGCTCGCGTTCGCCTGGCTCCTGGTGTGGCGGCTGAGGGTGCGGGCCTGGGCGCCGGGGACGCTCGCGGACGCGGCGTTCGTCGCGGTGCTGCTGTTCACGACGACGAGCCGGGTGATCAGCCCCCAGTACATGCTGTGGCTGACCGGTCTGGCCGCGGTGTCGACGGTGTTCTCCGCGAGCCGGATGACAACGCCGGCCTGCCTGGTCGTGGCGGCGTCCCTCGTGACGTTCCTGGAGTTCCCGCTCGGCTTCGGACACGTCGTGTACGGCGACGGACTCGGCCTCGCCCTGATCCTCGTACGCAACGGCCTGCTGGTCGCCGCCTCCCTGACCGCCGCCCGGCGCCTGTGGCGGCAGACGGTCACGGAACCGCGGACGCGCGAGCAGGCCCCGCCTCCCCGGGCGGCCCGCGACGAGACCCTGCTCACGTCATGACCCCGTCGGCCGGTCAGCCGAGTCGGGCCCGCAGATAATCCCGCCAGTCCGCCGTGAACTTCTCCTCCGTCGTCCCGAGCACGCTCGCCATCGCCTCCTCGACCGCCCCGGCCCGCCGCTTGTGCTTCCCCACGGCGCGGTAGAAGTCGTTCAGCTTCGCCTCGCCCCAGCGGTCGGCGATCATCCGGCACGCCAGCCACCCGCCCTCGTACGCCTGCGCGAGCCGCCCCGCGTCGCCGGAGAACCCGAAGTCCGGGTCGGTGGGGAGCGCGGCCGGCAGCCTGCCGCGCCGCACGGCGCGCTCCAGCTCCGGCGCGGCCTGCCCCGCCGAGCGCCCGGTACCGCGGTAGCCGACCCAGTCCGCGTACCCCTCGGACAGCCACAGCGGAGTGGCGCCCGACGTCGCCGCGCGGGTGGCGACGTGGGTCGTCTCGTGCGTGAGGACGACCTGCTTGCCGAGCGAGCCGAGCACGCCGTACGCGTCCGGGTTCACGATGATCCGGTCGGCCGGCGTCCGCCCCGGCGCCCCCGCCTCCCCGGTCGTCACCGCGGCGATCTCCCGGTAGCCGGCGGCGGGGGACCCGAGCAGCGCTCCCATGCCGTCGAGGGATTTCGGGACGAGGACCACGACCCGCCGGTCCCAGCCGGTCCCCCAGGCCTCGCTCACGGCGGGCACGGCCGCGTCGGCGAGGTCCGCGTAGTCGCTCAGCGCGCCTTGGGACCTGCCGACGCCGAGGACCAGACTGTGCGCGCCCCGCTCGACGACGACCCTGCCCTGTTCCCAGAGCTGATCACCGGTGTTCGCGGCGGGCCGGTCGGAGGTCACGTACCAGCGGCCCTCGCGCAGTTCGAGTCCGAGGGAGCGCTCGGAGACGACGGGGGCACTGTCGTAGCCCTTGATCCGGTAGCGCAGTTCCGCGCCGGCCGTGGCGCGGCCGCCGGAGCGGTCCAGGCGCGTGAGCCGGTACGTCCAGGAGTCCAGCGGGACGTCGGTGAGGTTCGCCGGAACCGCGGCGTCCGCGCTGCCGGTGGCCCGGTAGGCGGCCGGATCCCGGGCGAGGACGGCGTCGGCCCTGCGGTCGAGAGTGTGCTGCACATCGCCGCGCGCGGTGTCCTTGACCGTTCCCCCGCCGCAGCCGACGAGCCCGGCGAGCAGGGCGGCCACGGACAGCAGGGCGACGCACGCCCCCGCTCCACCCGCACCACGCCCACGACCAGCCATCCTCCCGATCGTACGGCGCCTGCCGCGCCGGGCCCCGCCGGCCTCGACCGCTCAGACCCGCGTCACGGACGAGACGGGCATCATGCCCACCGGGTCGTAGCGCACGGGCGCGCCGGGGTAGGGGGCGTGGATGACCTGGCCGTTGCCCACGTACATCCCGATGTGGCTGGCGTCCGAGCGGTAGGCGACGAGATCTCCGGGCCGCGCCTCGGACAGCGGCACCTGCCGCCCCGCGTACCGCTGGGCCTGAGAGGTGCGCGGCAGGCCTACGCCCGCCCGCGCGTACGCCCACTGCATGAGGCCCGAACAGTCGAATGAGGAGGGCCCGTTGGCACCCCACACGTACGGCCTGCCGACCGCCGACATGGCGGCGGCGACCGCCGCGGCGGCCCGGCCGGACGACGGCACTCCCGCGCCCGACAGGTCGGGGACGCCGCCGCGCATGCCACCGCGTGAGGCGCGCTCGTAGGCCTCGCGCTGCGAGGCGGGCAGGGAGTCGAGCAGGCGACGGGCCTTGGCGAGCTTGTCCTGAACGGTCCGCTTGTGCCGGGCGACGGCCTTGCGGGAGCGCTCCAGGTCGACGAGCTTGCGGGTGGCCTCGGCGCGTTCCTGGGACAGGTCGCGCTGCGCCCGCTGCAGTTCGGTGAGTTCGCCGGCCTGGCGGGCGGTGACGCGGTTGAGGACGGACGCCTTGTCGAGATAGCCGTCGGGGTCCGACGACAGGAGCAGGGCGAGAGCCGGGTCGATGCCGCCCGAGCGGTACTGGGCTCCGGCGAGCGAACCGAGGGCGCCGCGCATGGTGTTGATGCGCTCCTGTCCACGGGCGACGCTGTCCTGAAGGTCCGCCAGTTCGTCGCGGAGCTTGTCGGCGCGCTCGCCGGCCTTGTTGAACGCCTCGGTGGCCTGCTCCGCCTGCTCGAAGAGGCGGTCGACCTCGGCCCGGGTGCCGGACGGGCGGTCCTGTGGCGCGGCGCCCGCGGGGGCGGCGGCGAGCCCGGCCGCGGTGGCCGCCACCGCGGACACGGCGGACACGGCCGACAGGAGGCTGACGGTGGAGCCGCGCGCGCTCCGGTCGAGGCCGGACTGTGCGGGACGGCGATGGGACCCCACGAGTAGCCGCTCCTCTTCCGCTGACGAACGACCCCCGGCCGGAGAGCCCGGTCGGGGGAATGCGGGGAGACATTAGCCGCGGGGGACAGCCGCGGCCAACGACCGCTGAGGGGGCGGAAAACGCGACGCCCCGCCTATGACGCAGGTCATGGGCGGGGCGTGGGGTCAGCGGGTGATGCCGGAATTCGCCCGAACGGGCGCGTTCTCGCTCGGCGCTCCCCCGGCGGATCCGGACCGGGTTCTCAGCCGGAGATGCGGACGCCGAACTGGAACGAACCGACGGTGCTCATCGACTCGTAGCGCACGACGGCGCCGGGGTGCGGGGCGTGCAGCACCTGGCCGTTGCCGGCGTACAGGGCCACGTGCGCGAGGTTGTTGAAGAAGACCAGGTCGCCGGGCTTGAGCTGGCTCATGCCGATCTTCGGGCCGTCGTTCTGCTGCGTGTACGTGGTCCGGGTTATGCCCACGCCGGCCTGTCCGTAGGACCACTGGGTGAGCCCGGAGCAGTCGTAGGAGTTGGGGCCCGTACCGCCGGAGACGTACGGCTTGCCGAGCTGGGTGGCGGCGGCGTTCAGGGCGGCGGCGCCGCGCTTGGAGGCGGGGACCTCGTTGCCCAGGTCGACGCGGGCGCCGGCGGAACGGCTCGCGCGGGCGTCGTCGGCGGCCATCTTCTGCCGCTCGGCGGCGGTGAGGGTGTTGAGGAGCTTCTGCGCGGCGCTGAGCTTGCTCTGGACCTGCTGCTTCTTCTTGCCGAGCTCCGTGCGGGTGTCGGCGAGGTCCTTGAGCTTGTCGGCGGCCTCCTGGCGCTCCTGCGCCAGCGAACGCTGCTTCTCCTGGATCTTCTTCAGGCCCTCGACCTGCTGACCGCTGAGCTGGTCGAGCGTGGAGGCCTTGTCCAGGAAGTCGTCCGGGTCGGCGGAGAGGAAGAGCTGGACGGAGGGGTCGATGCCGCCGGAGCGGTACTGCGCGCTGGCCATCGAACCGAGGCCGGAGCGCAGCTCGTTGAGGTCCTCCTGGCCGCGGGCGACCTTGTCCTGGAGGTCGCCGATCTCCTTCTCGAGCTTCTTCTGCTTCTCCTTGGCCCCGTTGTACTTGTCGGTGGCCCTCTCCGCCTCTTCGTAGAGCTTGTCGACCTTGGCCTTGACCTCGCTCTTGGTCGGCTTCGGCGCGGCCTGCGCCGCCTGCGACGTGAGGGCCACGGCTGCGGCGGCGGTTGCGGTGAGCACGGTCACACGGGTGCGGCTCGGCTGCTTGGGTCGACGGTGGGACGCCACGAAGGCGAGCTCCTTCTTCCTCCAGCCGCCTACCGACACGCCGGTGGGCGGTGACCCTCTGCCGTCACTCCCGATGAGCGATCACCCGAGCGGAGGTTCGAGGCCAGACCTTAGTGACCTTCCTGTGATCAGTTCAAATCCTGACGGGAAAAAAGTCGGTCACCGAGCGCATTCTTTGCACTCAACTCACATGCGGTAGTGCTCGTTTGACACTACGTTGCGTAAACGATCCGCCAATTCGGGCATCAGGCCCAGAGGTTACGTATGAGACCTACGTTGCCTATGCGGCGAAGGGCCGGAACCTGCGCGGCGGTTGCTCAGCCGCGCGACAGACGCTTCAGGAGCATCACGGAGGCGACGGGGCGGGCGCCCGACCTGGCCACCCCGTCGGCCACCTCGCGGTCCGTGGAGACGACCACCACGGGCCGTCCGGACGGCTCGGCGCGCACCAGCTGGCGGATCAGTTCGTCGGCGGTCACACCCGCCTTCGAGAAGAGCACACGCACGCCGCGCGGCGGCGCGAGCAGTACGGGCGCGGCGAGTTCGGCCCCGTCGAAGACACAGGTGACCTCGGCGCCGGTCTGCGCGGCGAGCTGGGAGAGCGAGCCGAGCAGCCTCAGCCGCTGCTTCTCCAACGGCATCGTCGGATAGCCGGTCTTGGTGACGTTGTAGCCGTCGACCACGAGATGGGCCTGCGGCAGGGCGAGCAGCTGGTCCAGGATGGCGGGGTCGTGCTCGGACAGGGCGCGGGCCGCGATGTCCTTGGGCGACATCCGTCCGGGTTCGACGGCGTCCACGGTCTCGGCCGGACGCACGGACACGGGCGGCAGCGCCAGCTCACGGCGCAGCCCCTGGGCGGATTCCAGGACGGTGTCGAGCAGCAGCCGTACGCGCATGTCCTCGACGCTGCGGCCCTCGCGCGCCGCCTTGCGGGAGGCCTCGAGCGCCGCCTCGGTCTCGCCGAGCCGGGCCTTGAGCCGCCGCGTCTCGCTGTCGGCGGCGGACAGCTGCGCGTGCATCTCGGCCCGCACGGCCTCGGTCTCGCCGTGGACCTTGCGCAGGGCCGCCTCGCCGCGCTTGACGTCACTGAGCGCGCTGCGCAGCTTGCGGTGGAGGGAATCGGCCTCCTTCTTCGCCGACTCCAGCTCCGCGCGCAGCCGTTCGGTCTCGGACCTGGTCTGCTCGCGGGCGGCCTCGACCTCCGCGCGCAGCCGCTCCAGCTCCGCCTTCGCCTCCTCGTCGGCGCGCTCGGCGTCGGCCCGCACGGCCTCCTCGCCGGCGGCCGCGACGAGCTTCACCCAGCCCGTGGGCCGCAGCACATAGGCCGCGGCGGCCACGTCGAGGGGGTCGGCGGCGGGCGGTGGCGCCCCGGAGTCCAGGGCGCCGGCGAGCTCCGGCTGGGCCTCCCTGAGACGTTCGCCGATGCGCTGACGGAAGAGCGTGTCGCTCTCCACGGCGGCAGCCATCGCATTGCCGGCGAACTTGGCGCGCCGGGTCGGGGTGAAGCGCGCATACTGCCGCAACTGGGACGGCAGTTCGGCGACCGTCAGACCGCCGAAGCCGTCCGAGACGATCTGCACGACCCGGCGTCGCACACCTTCGGGCAACGGCCGGTCGAGCACCTCAGCGGTGCCGTCCCCGGCCTCCCCGCCTTCGCTCTCCACCATCCGTCACCTCAATGTCCGTATTTTCCGGGGGTTCCGCTCCCTCTCAGGAGCCGGCACCCGGCCTGTCCACGAGTTCGACCTGATCCACCGCGTTGCACCAGCGGCAGCGGACCGACTCGATGGTCTCACTGACCACCTCGCGCTCCTCGACGGTCGGGTCACCCGCGAGGTCGAGGTGCACATATTCGACGACCTTCGACGAGCGGGTCACGTCGAAACGCGTGAGGTTGCCGCAGAGAGTGCAGCGCCAACGGGTCTCGGCGGTCGGCAGGGGAACCGTCATCGGGGCTTTCGCCTTCTTTCGGGGTCGTACGTCTTCCGTGGTGCGTGGTGCCCGTAACCCTACGGCCTGACGGGTACCCCCCGCGCGGGCGTCCACAGTGGGGAATTCCGGCAGGCCGTCTGGGCAGGTGTGCACCGTTACGTCATGATCTGCCACATGATCGACAATTGGGGTGCGGCGGCCGGCAGGACGGTCAGGGCGGCCGTCAGGAACCAGCCGGCACCGGTGACGTACGGGCTGATCGCGCTGTGCTGCGTGGCCTTCCTGCTGTCCCCGGCGTCCGGGCTCAACCCCGCCTACGGCACGGGCGACCGGCTGCTCGCCGCGCAGAGCGACTACTTCGCCCGCTGGGGCGTGATCCCCTCGCAGCTGCTCACCGGCTCCCCACGCGCCGCGCTCACCACCGTCACGGCCCTCTTCGTCCACGGCAGCTGGCTGCACCTCCTCGGCAACATGCTGTTCCTGTACGTCTTCGGCGCGATGGTCGAGGAACGCATGGGCCACCTCCAGTTCGCGCTCTTCTACCTGTTCTCGGGCTGCGTGGCGCTGCTCGGCTACGCGATCGCGTACGCGGGCTCCGAGCAGACCCTGGTCGGCGCCTCAGGGGCGATCTCCGCGGTGCTCGGGGCATTCCTGTATCTCTTCCCCCGGGCGCGCGTGACGAGCCTGTTCCCGTTCCTGTTCTTCCTCCCCCTGAGGTTCCCGGCGTGGGTGGTGCTGCCGTTCTGGGCGGCGCTCCAGTGGGCCGCGGCGAGGCAGGGCAGCCGGGGGCCCGGGGTGGCGTACCTGGCGCACCTGGTCGGGTTCTCCGTCGGCTTCCTCTACGCGTGGATGCGCTACGGCGGAAAGAGGGGGGCGCCCAGGGCTTCTGCGCACGGGCAGGGGCGGGAGACGGGAGAGCTAGAGTGAAAGCAGCCCCAGCCACGGCCACCGAGGGAGACAGCCAGCCGTGATCACCGCGATCGTGCTCATCAAGACCAGCGTGGACCGGATCCCCGAGATCGCCGAGTCGATCGCCGCCCTCGACAGCGTCAGCGAGGTCTTCTCCGTGACCGGTACGTACGACCTGATCGCCATGGTGCGCGTCGCGCGCCACGACGACCTGGCGGACGTCATCCCCGGGAAGATCAGCAAGATCCCGGGCGTGGAGGCGACGGACACGCACGTCGCGTTCCGCACCTACTCGCAGCACGACCTGGAGGCGGCGTTCGCGATCGGGCTCGACTCCTGATCCTTCCCGCTCAAGACGACCGAAGGCCGCCCCGAGGGGCGGCCTTCGTCATGTCCGGTGCGGTGCGCGGATCACACCGCGGGGACGCAACGCCCGTCCTCCGTGCGGTAGTTCCAGCGCGCGCCGTCGCGCACCAACTCGGTGACGGCGCGGACGAAGCGCTCGACGTGCTCGTCCGGGGTGCCTGCGCCGAAACTGACGCGGATGGCGTTGAGGGACTTCTCGCCGGGCGCGGCCTCGGGCGCCCCGCACTCCCCCTGCGACTGCGGGTCGCTGCCCAGCAGGGTGCGCACGAGCGGGTGGGCGCAGAAGAGGCCGTCGCGCACCCCGATGCCGTACTCGGCGGAGAGCGCGGCCGCGAAGTGCGAGCTGTTCCAGCCCTCGACGACGAAGGAGATGACACCGACGCGCGGGGCGTCGTCGCCGAACAGCGAGAGCACCTTCACCTCGGGCACGGCGGCGAGCCCGTCACGGACCTTGCCGATCAGGTACTGCTCACGGGCGACGAGCGAGTCGAAGCCCGCCTCGGTGAGGGCCTTGCAGGCGGCGGCGATGGAGTAGACGCCGATGACGTTCGGCGAACCGGCCTCGTGGCGGGCCGCGCTGTCGTGCCACTCGACGTCCACGCCGCCGTCGGCGCGGCGCGCGACCTTGCGGGAGGCGCCGCCGCCGGCGAGGTAGGGCTCGGAGGCCTGGAGCCAGTCGGCGCGGCCGGCGAGGACACCGGAGCCGAAGGGCGCGTACAGCTTGTGCCCGGAGAAGGCGACCCAGTCGACGTCGAGGTCCTGGATGTCGACGGGGTGGTGCGGGGCGAGCTGCGCGGCGTCGAGGACGATACGGGCGCCATGGGCATGGGCCGCGGCGGCGAGCTCACGGACGGGCCACAGCTCGCCGGTGACGTTGGAGGCACCCGTGACGCACACCAGGGCGGGCCCGTACGGGTCGCGGTCGGCGAGGGCGCTCTCCAGGGTCCGGACGGCCTCGCCGGGCGTGCGCGGCGCGTTGAGGTAGGTCACGCGGGCGTCGCGCCACGGCAGGAGCGAGGCGTGGTGCTCGGTCTCGAAGACGAAGACCTCGCAGTCGGCGGGGAGCACGGCGGCGAGCAGGTTGAGCGAGTCGGTGGTCGAGCGGGTGAAGATCACCTGGTCGTCCGCGCGGCAGCCGAGGAACTCCGCGACGGTCACGCGGGAGTTCTCGAAAAGGTCGGTCGACAGCTGCGACAGGTACCCGGCGCCGCGGTGCACGCTGCCGTAGTACGGCGCGTAGGCCGCCACGTCGTCCCAGACCCGCTGGAGCGCCGGGGCGCTGGCCGCGTAGTCGAGCGCCGCGTAGGTGACCTCGCCCCCGGTGACGAGCGGAACGGTGACATCCCGGCCGAGAACCGGCAGAGGGGTACAAAGCGACTGGTCGGCGGCAGCGGTGGAGACAGACATGGCGAACTCCCGTGAGAGGCAAGCGAATTGACCACGCCGGAGCCGATGGCTCGACGGCGCAGCTGAAAAGGAAAAGGGTGTGCGGAGGTGGGGCGGAGATGCCCTATCGCATTCGCTTGCTCACGAGACTGCTCCCTTGAGGACCAGGACCCCAGGGTGTGCAGGGGTCCGCGCTTGCAGAGCACCTTGCTGTGCACTGCCTGGTCTTCACCCGGGGCACCCCGCCACGGACGGAGGGTTGCCGGACAGCGAGCCGGGGCCTAATCGCTGTCACTCATGACCTGCCGAGAAGTATGCCAGCCGATCGCTTCATCGCAACAGCGTGTCCGCATCCCGGACGGAGCGTGGTGGGGAGGCGCCGTCCGGCAACCTCCCCACCCTCCGTGCCCTACGCGCTCACGCGTTGCTGGCCGCCACCCAGCGCTCCAGCGTCCTCTTCGCGGCGCCCGAGTCGATCGACTCGGCGGCGCGGTCCATGCCGGCCCGGATCTGGTCGGTCAGAGGACCGTCGCCGGGCGTGAGAGCGACGAGCGCCGCCGCGGAGTTGAGGAGGACCGCGTCCCGTACCGGGCCCCTCTCGCCGTCCAGGAGACGGCGGGCGACCTCGGCGTTGTACGACGCGTCGGCGCCCCGCAGCGCGGACACCGGGACCAGGTCGATGCCGACGTCCCGCGGGTCGAAGGCCTCCTCGCGCACGGCGCCGTCCCGGACCACCCAGATCCGCGAGGTCGCCGTCGTCGTCAGCTCGTCCAGGCCGTCGTCACCGCGGAAGACGAGGGACGAGTGTCCGCGCTCGGCGAAGACACCGGCCACGATGGGCGCCATCCGCGCGTCGGCGACCCCGACGGCCTGCGCCCGCACCCTGGCCGGGTTGGTCAGCGGACCGAGGAAGTTGAACGTCGTACGGATGCCCAGCTGGCCGCGCGCCGCCGCCACGTGCCGCAGTGCCGGATGGAACTTCACGGCGAAGCAGAACGTGATCCCGGCCTCGTCCGCGACCTCGGCCACGCGCTGCGGAGACAGCTCCAGATTCACGCCGAGCTTCTCCAGGACGTCCGAGGCGCCGGACGCCGACGAGGCGGCGCGGTTGCCGTGCTTGACGACCTTGGCGCCCGTGCCCGCGATGACGATCGCCGACATCGTGGAGATGTTGACCGTCTTGGCGCCGTCGCCACCCGTGCCGACGATGTCGACCGTGTCGCCCTGGACCTCGATCACGTTCGCGTGCTCGTACATGGCCCGTACGAGGCCGGAGATCTCCTCGACGGTCTCGCCCTTGGCGCGCATGGCCACAGCGAAACCGGCGATCTGCGCGTCCGTGGCCTCGCCCCGCATGATGCGGTCCATGGCCCAGGCCGTGTCGTCGGCGCTCTGGTCGCGCCCTTCCAGGAGGCCGTTCAGGATCTGGGGCCAGGAACGGCCCGCCGCGGTATTGCCTCCTGCGGGGGTCACAGCATTCATCTGCCGCTCCTGGTTTTTCGTGTGTATGGGAACAAGGCCACCCTATCCAGCCCGGAGAGCGGCAAAGAGCCCCGTCCAGTGCCTGGACGGGGCTCTCACCGTGGCGACCATGGGGTCAGGTCAGGTGATCAGTGGTGGCCGTGGCCGCTGGTGATCTCCTTGTACTCCTCGACAGTCGGCTTGGGGATCTGGCTGTCCTCGCCGTACATCCCCTCGGAGAGCTTGGCCCGCAGCTTCTGCGTGCCGGACACCTTGCGCTCCACACCGTTCTCGTCGACCGTCGGGCCGATCTCGAGCGGCGCGTACTGCTCGTGCGCGGTGAGGGTGTGCAGGGCGTCGGAGCCGAGCGGCTCGTGGACCTCGATGAACTCACCGTGCGGCAGGCGCTTGATGAGGCCGGACTCGCGTCCGTGCAGCACCTTGTCCTTGTCGCGGCGCTGGAGGCCGAGGCAGATCCGCTTGGTGGCGACGAAGACCAGCACGGGCACGACGAAGAACCCGATGCGCACGAACCAGGTGATCGCGTTGATCGACAGGTGGAAGTGCGTGGCCCAGAGGTCGTTACCGCCACCGACGAGCAGGACGAAGTACCAGCTGATCCAGGCGGCACCGAACGCGGTCCGGGTCGGGACGTTGCGCGGGCGGTCCAGGATGTGGTGCTCGCGCTTGTCGCCGGTGACCCAGGACTCGATGAACGGGTAGACCGCGATGGCCACCAGGACCAGCGGGAAGATGATCAGCGGGATGAACACACCCAGGACGAGCGTGTGACCCCAGAGGTTGATCTCCCAGCCCGGCATGAAGCGGATCAGGCCCTCGGAGAAGCCCATGTACCAGTCGGGCTGCGCGCCGGTGGAGACCTGGTCGATCCGGTACGGGCCGATGGCCCAGATCGGGTTGATCGACGCGATCGCGGCGATGACCGCGATGACACCGAAGACCAGGAAGAAGAAGCCACCCGCCTTGGCCATGTAGACCGGCAGCAGCGGCATGCCGACGACGTTCTTGTTCGTCTTTCCGGGGCCCGCGAACTGCGTGTGCTTGTGGTAGAAGACCAGGATCAGGTGGCCGACCACCAGACCGAGCATGATGCCCGGCAGCAGCAGGATGTGGACCGAGTAGAACCGCGCGACGAAGTCGCCGCCCGGGAACTCGCCGCCGAAGAGGAAGAACGACAGGTACGTGCCGACGATCGGCACGGACAGGACCGCGCCCTCCATGAAGCGGACACCGGTGCCGGAGAGCAGGTCGTCCGGGAGCGAGTAACCGGTGAAGCCGGTGAACATGCCGAGGACGAACAGCAGGAAGCCGAACAGCCAGTTGATCTCACGCGGCTTGCGGAACGCGCCCGTGAAGAACACGCGCATCATGTGCACGAACATGCCGGCGAGGAAGATCAGCGCCGCCCAGTGGTGGATCTGCCGGATCAGCAGACCACCGCGCACCTCGAAGGAGATGTGCATGGTCGAGTTGAACGCCTCCGACATCAGCTGCCCCTGGAGCGGGACATAGCTGCCGTGGTACGTCACCTCGTTCATCGACGGGTGGAAGAACAGCGTCAGGTACACACCCGTGAGGATGATGATGATGAAGCTGTAGAGGCAGATCTCACCGAGCATGAAGGACCAGTGGTCCGGGAAGATCTTGCGCATGTTGGCCTTGGCCAGGGAGTAGATCCCGAGCCGGCCGTCCGCCCAGTCGGCCACCCGCTCACCGGCGGGCGCCTTCTCGCGCGAGGACGCGTCGTTGGTCGTCGTAGTGCTCATCCGCGCTCCCAGAAAGCAGGACCGACGGGCTCCGCGAAGTCGCCGAGCGCCTGCAGGTAACCCTCGTCGCTCACGCCGATACGCAGCTGCGGAAGCGCGTGGCCGGCGGGACCGAAGATGACGCGGGCGCCGTCGGAGAGGTCGAAGGTGGACTGGTGACAGGGGCAGAGCACGTGGTGCGTCTGCTGCTCGTACAGGGAGATCGGGCAGCCCACGTGGGTGCAGACCTTCGAGTACGCGACGACACCCTCGTGGCCCCACGCGAGCTCTTGCTTGTCCTTGATGTCTTCCGGCTGGATCCGGACCAGCATCAGGGCGGCCTTGCCCATGACCTGCTGGAAGTCCTCGTCCGTCTCCTCCAGGCCCTCGGGCTTGGCGAAGGTGAGCGAGCCGACCACGATGTCCGAAGGACGCATCGGCTGGTTCGTGCTCACGTTGACGAGGAGCTTGCCCTTCTTCCACGCGGTGTGCCGGAGCTTGTCCTCCGGCAGCGGACCGAGGTCACGCAGGAGGACGATGCCGGAGAGCGGAACCATCGCGACCGCGCCGAAGAGCGTGTTGCGGATCAGCTTGCGCCGGCCGAACTGCGACTCCTTGGCGCCCTGCTTGAAGTCCGCCAGGACCTTCGCCTTGACCTCGGGCTCGGCCGAGATCGCGTGGCGGTCGTCGGCGACCTCCACGTCGGACATCAGGGTGCGGGCCCAGTGGACCGCGCCCGCGCCGATGCAGAACAGGGCCACGCCGAGCGTCATACCGAGCGCGAAGTTCAGCGCGCTGATGTGCCCGATCGGCCAGATGTAGACGCTCTTGCCGGGCTTGATCGCCACGTACGAGGCGATGAAGGCGACCGTGGCGAGCATCGAGATCGTGAACAGGAGGGCGACCACGCGCTCGGAGCGCTTGGCGGCCCGCTCGTCGATGTCCTGGACCCGGTGCTCGTGGGGCGGCAGCCCCGGATCGGCGAAGGGGTCGTCCTTCACCGCGACCGAGCCGTGCGGCTGGTCGGCGTCCTGCGCGCTGGGCAGGTTCTCTTCTGGAATCTCTTGGCTACTCATGACTTCTTGGCCTTTGCGGTCCGAGCGGCGACCCAGACGGCGACGGCGATCAGTGCGCCGAGACCGAAGATCCAGGCGAACAGGCCTTCACTGACGGGGCCGAGCCCGCCCAGGTTCAGACCGCCGGGGCTCTCGGTCTCGTCGCCGTTGACCGCGTTGATGTACGCGATGATGTCCTTCTTGTTCTTCTCCGGCATCGTGGTGTCGGGGAAGGACGGCATGTTCTGCGGGCCCGTCTGCATGGCCTCGTAGATGTGCTTCGGGCTCACGCCCTCCAGGCTCGGCGCGAACTTGCCGTGTGTCAGCGCGCCGCCCTCACCGGTGAAGTTGTGGCACTGCGCGCAGTTGGTACGGAACAGCTCGCCACCGTTGGCGATGTCCGCACCCTCCGGGCTGACCTGGCTCTTCGTCGGGACGGTCGGACCGGCACCGAGCGAGGCGACGTACGCCGCGAGCTGGTCGATCTCGGCCTGCGAGTAAATGACCTTCTTCTTCGGGATCTGCGCGCCGGGCTGCTGCGCCGGCATGCGCCCGGTGCCGACCTGGAAGTCGACGGCCGCGGCGCCCACGCCCGTAAGCGGCGGACCGTCAGAGCTGCCCTGACCGCCGGTGCCGTGGCAGCTGGCGCAGCCGACGGCGTAGAGCTTCTTGCCCTCGTCGATGGCGAGGGACTGGGCGGTTTCGTCGGCCTGCGCCTTGCTCGCGGGTGCGAACGCGGCGTACAGCCCCCCGGTGGCCGCCAGCGCGAGGAGTAGGACGACGACCGCCGCCAGCGGATGGCGTCGTCGTGCGGAGAGCTTTTTCACGGATTACCCCGGTGTCAGGATCTTCTGCGTCGGTGCTTGCTGGACGAGTCGGTAGGTCGGGATCGACGTACCGGCTACTTGATCAAGTAGATCGTGGCGAAAAGGCCGATCCAGACGACATCGACGAAGTGCCAGTAATAGGACACGACGATGGCTGCGGTCGCCTGCTCATGGGTGAACTTCCTGGCCGCGTAGGTCCGGCCGAGGACGAACAGGAAGGCGATGAGGCCGCCTGTCACGTGCAGTCCATGGAAGCCAGTCGTCAGGTAGAACACCGAGCCGTACGGGTCGGAGGACAGCGAGAGACCGTCCTTCTTGACCAGCTCGGTGTACTCGAAGATCTGACCGCCGATGAAGATCGCACCCATGATGAAGGTGACGATGAACCATGTCCTGAGCTTCTTCACATCCCCGCGCTCGGCGGCGAACACGCCGAGCTGACAGGTCAGTGAGGAGAGCACCAGGATCGTGGTGTTCGTCGCTGAGAACGGAACGTTCAGCGACTCGGCCATTTCCTTCCAGTGATCTGGCCCGGTCACCGATCGCAGGGTGAAGTACATCGCGAAGAGGGCCGCGAAGAACATCAGCTCGGAACTCAGCCAGATGATGGTTCCGACGCTGGTGAGGTTCGGCCGATTGACCGACGGGTGCGCGTGCCCGGTTTCTACTGTCGTTGCTGTCGCCACGACCGACATTATGTCGGTCGCTTATCTCGCGCTCACTCCGGGGGGTGCCGTTCGGAGTGTCTGTGGGGTGTGTCCAGCCCGTATGGCCCATCGGGGCGGTGTCCGAACCGGTGTTGACGGGGTGTCGGGAGGAGTAGGCTCCGCGCAACGCTTCCCCACCTCGATGAGTCAAAGACGCCGAAGTCCCGGAGGAACGATGCAGTCGACCGCGACGGTCCTGGTCTACAGCGACAACGCAAGCACCCGCGAACAGGTCCGCCTCGCGACCGGGCGCCGGCCCGCCGCCGATGCCCCCGAGGTCGAGTTCGTCGAGTGCGCCACCCTCCCCGCGGTCCTCAAGGAGCTGGAGCACGGCGGCATCGACGTCTGCGTCCTGGACGGCGAGGCCGTTCCCGCGGGCGGCATGGGCGTCTGCCGGCAGATCAAGGACGAGATCTTCCACTGCCCGCCGGTGCTGATCCTGATGGGCCGCCCGCAGGACGCCTGGCTGGCCACCTGGAGCCGCGCCGAGGCCGCTGTGACGCTGCCGGTCGACCCGGTGGAGTTCGCGGGCGCACTGGCCGCCCTGCTGCGCTCGCGGAGCGCCGTGGAGGCGTAGGGCGCTTCGGTACGTCGAAGGGGCGATCCGCAGCGCTGCCGCGGGTCGCCCCTTGCGTGTGCGGTCCGGAGTCAGAAGTCTCACACCTCGGGGCTCAGCCGGGCCGCCTGGACGCCGATGCGGCCGCCGTCCGTCGCGGTCGCCTGGATGGCGCTGCCCTTCTCCCAGTTCTTCCAGCTGAGGTTCCAGTCGCCGAAGCCGTTGCCGAACGGGTCCATCTGCGCGCCGTTGCTGTTGACGACCTTCACGATGTCGCCGGTGCGGACGGTGTTGAAGAACCACTCGGCGTTGCTCATGCTCATGCCGGTGCAGCCGTGGCTGACGTTGGCGTATCCCTGCGAGCCCGTGGACCAGGGGGCGGCGTGCACGTATTCGCCGCTCCAGGTCACCCGGGTCGCGAAGTACACGTCCATGTCGTACGAGTCCGACGAGCCCTCGGCGATGCCGATGCTGGTGCTGCGCATCCGTACGAAGCGTTCCTTGCCGAGCACCACCTTGACGCCGTTACGGGTCTCGAAGCCGGGCTTGCCGGTGGTGACGGGGATCGTGTTGATCACACGGCCGTTGCGGTAGACCGTCATCTGGTGCGAGGCGGCGTCGGTGATGGCCTCTATTCGGTCGCCGATGGTGAGCCGCAGGGGCTTGGAGGCACCGCCCCAGAGGCGGTCACCGACCTTGATGCCGTTGAGGGTGCTGTGCGCCTCCAAGGTGGCGCCCGCGGGCCAGTACTCCTCGGGGCGGTAGTGCAGCGTCTTGTCGTCCACCCACGTCCAGGAGCCCGCCACGGCGGGCTCCGAGTCGACCTTCAGGCCCCGCTCCACCACGGCCCGTGCGGCCTTGTCCTTGACGGGGGCGCTGAGTACGGCGGTGACGGGCTGTCCGACGCCGTACTTTCCGGCATCGGGGCCGAAGGTGACCTTCAGGGCCTTGTTCTTGCCCGCGTGGCCCGTGTCGAAGGTGAGGACCTTGCGGCCCGGTGAGCCGTCCTCGTCCTCGGTGCTCACCTGCACCGTGTAGTGGGCGTCAGCGGCGAGCGGGGCGGTGCTGTGCCACCTGCTGCCGTCGGCCGACAGTTCGCCCGCCACATAGCGGCCTATGGAATCGGTGGCGGTGACGTCGGTGATACGCGCTTCGTCGCTCTCCGCGGATATCTCTATCGGCTTGTTCGGGTCGGCCTTCTTGTTCCCTGACTCCCCGACGAAGCTGACCTCGCTCGCCGCGTCGTACGGCTTGGCGGAGAGCGGATGACCGGAGCCGCCGCAGCCCGTGACGCTCGCACCGAGTGCGGTCACCAGCAGAGTGCAGCCCATTACCGTGCGAATTCTCGGTGAGTGGTTCATGAGCAACACGGTATGAACCCTGGCCGTCGGCGGCGCGTCGATTGGGCCGTCCGAGGCACGGCCGGTGCGGGGCACGGGAAAGGGCCCGGACACTCCCTCAGGAATGTCCGGGCCCTTCGGCGTCTGCCGGGCCCTACTGGGTCCGGTTCTCGCCGCGGTAGTACTCGAAGACCCAGCCCCACAGGCCGATCAGGATGATCGGGGCCGAGAAGTACATCAGCCACCAGCCGAAGACGACGCCCAGGAAACCGAGCGCACCACCGACGGCCAGAGCGAGCGGCTGCCAGCTGTGCGGGCTGAAGAAGCCCACCTCACCGGCGTCGTCCGCGACATCGGCCTCCTTGTTGTCCTGCGCACCCGTGTCGAGCCGCCGGGCCGTGAAGGCCAGGTAGTAGCCGACCATGATGCACAGGCCGAAGGCCAGGAACAGCGCCGTGGTTCCGGCGGGCTCCTTCGACCACACGCCGTAGACGATCGCCATGGCGAGCACGAAGACGCTCAGCCAGATGAACATCTTGCCTTGGACCTTCACTTGCCGGCCTCCTTGCCACCGGAGAGAGCGTTGCCCCCGTGGCCGCCGTTCTGGAGCTGGTCCATCGCGGCGATCTCCGGGTGGTGCAGGTCGAACGCCGGCGATTCACTGCGAATGCGCGGCAGGGTGAGGAAGTTGTGCCGCGGCGGCGGGCAGGACGTCGCCCATTCGAGCGAACGGCCGTAGCCCCACGGGTCGTCGACCTCGACCTTCTTGCCGTACTTGGCGGTCTTCCACACGTTGTAGAAGAACGGCAGGATCGACAGGCCGAGCAGGAACGAGGAGATCGTCGAGATCGTGTTCAGCGCGGTGAAGCCGTCGGCCGCGAGGTAGTCCGCGTAACGACGCGGCATGCCCTCGACGCCCAGCCAGTGCTGCACCAGGAACGTGCCGTGGAAGCCGATGAACAGCGTCCAGAACGTGATCTTGCCGAGCCGCTCGTCGAGCATCTTGCCCGTGAACTTCGGCCACCAGAAGTGGAATCCGGCGAACATCGCGAAGACCACGGTGCCGAAGACGACGTAGTGGAAGTGCGCGACGACGAAGTACGAGTCCGAGACGTGGAAGTCCAGCGGCGGGGCCGCCAGGATGACGCCGGTCAGACCACCGAAGACGAAGGTGATCAGGAAGCCGATCGTCCACAGCATCGGTGTCTCGAAGGACAGCGAGCCCTTCCACATCGTGCCGATCCAGTTGAAGAACTTCACGCCTGTCGGTACGGCGATGAGGAACGTCATGAAGGAGAAGAACGGCAACAGCACGCCGCCGGTGACGTACATGTGGTGCGCCCACACGGTCACGGAGAGACCCGCGATCGCGATGGTCGCGCCGATCAGGCCCGAGTAGCCGAACATCGGCTTTCTCGAGAACACCGGGATCACTTCGGAAATGATTCCGAAGAATGGCAACGCGATGATGTACACCTCTGGATGGCCGAAGAACCAGAAGAGGTGTTGCCATAGCAGGGCGCCGCCATTACTGGCGTCGAACACATGGGCACCGAACTTGCGGTCCGCCTCCAGGGCGAACAGCGCGGCGGCCAGGACCGGGAAGGCCAGCAGGACCAGCACACCGGTCAGCAGCACGTTCCACACGAAGATCGGCATACGGAACATCGTCATGCCGGGTGCGCGCATGCAGATGATCGTGGTGATGAAGTTGACCGAGCCGAGGATCGTGCCGAAGCCGGAGAAGGCCAGACCCATGATCCACATGTCGGCGCCGATGCCCGGCGAGCGGACGGCGTCCGAGAGCGGGCTGTAGGCGAACCAGCCGAAGTCGGCCGCACCCTGCGGGGTGAGGAAGCCGCCGACCGCGATGAGCGAGCCGAAGAGGTACAGCCAGTACGCGAACATGTTCAGCCGCGGGAACGCCACGTCGGGCGCGCCGATCTGCAGCGGCATGATCCAGTTCGCGAATCCGGCGAACAGCGGCGTCGCGAACATCAGCAGCATGATCGTGCCGTGCATCGTGAACGCCTGGTTGAACTGCTCGTTCGACATGATCTGGTTGCCGGGACGAGCGAGTTCGGCGCGCATGAAGAGCGCCATGAGTCCGCCGATGCAGAAGAACGCGAACGACGTGACCAGGTAGAGCGTGCCGATCGTCTTGTGGTCAGTGGTGGTCAGCCACTTGACGACGACATTCCCCGGCTGCTTGCGCCTGACCGGCAGCTCGTTCTCGTACGAGTCGTCAGCTGCGGCGGCACCCTGGGGTTCGTTGAGGATGCTCACAGGTTGTTCGTCTCCCGGTTCTTCTCGTGGCTCGTCTGCGCGATGCCGGACGGGATGTAACCGGTCTGCCCCTTCTTCGCGAGGTCCTTGAGGTGCTGCTGGTAGCGCTCAGGAGAGACGACCTTCACGTTGAACAGCATGCGCGAGTGGTCGACGCCGCAGAGCTCGGCGCACTTGCCCAGGAAGGTGCCCTCCCGGTTGGGGGTCACCTCGAAGGCGTTGGTGTGGCCCGGAATGACGTCCTGCTTCATCAGGAACGGCACCACCCAGAAGTCATGGATGACGTCGCGCGAGGTGAGGACGAACCGGACCTTCTCGCCCTTGGGCAGCCAGAGGGTGGGGCCGGGGTTCTTCGTCTGCGGGTTCCTCGACGCCGGCGTACCGGCCTCGTAGACGCCGCCGGCGTTCGCCGGGAAGTCCTTGACGAAGCGGTCCGGAATGCCGGCCAGCTCCTTCGAGGTCTTCGCGTCACCCGTGGAGCCGGGCACGTTCTCGACGTAGTTGAAGCCCCAGCTCCACTGATAGCCGACCACGTTGATGGTGTGGGCCGGCTTGTCGGCGAGGCTGAGGAGCTTCGACTCGTCTCGTGCCGTGAAATAGAAGAGGACCGAGACGATGATGAGGGGTACAACCGTGTACAGCGCCTCTAGCGGCATGTTGTACCGCGTCTGCGTTGGTACCTCGATCTTGGTGCGGCTGCGCCGGTGGAAGATGATGCTCCACAGGATCAGGCCCCAGACAAGGACACCCGTGGCGAGCGCTGCCGCCCACGAGCCCTGCCAGAGGGAGAGGATCCTGGGACCTTCTTCCGTAACCGGGGTCGGCATACCAAGACGAGGGAAGTCCTTGTATGTGCAACCAGTAGCGGTTACCAGGATCAGGCCCGCAGTCAGCACCTGCGGCAGCTTCCGCCGCATCGGGCGCCGCGACGAGCGGTCGGAGCCGTTGGGACTCACGTAGCGCCTTCCCGAGAGTCTCGCCCGCGCTGGTTGGCTACGGCCGTCTCGCTGGTCGCTCGCCGCCCTGGCACACGGGCAGGGGTTTGGATGTTTATGCGGACCAAACCCTACTGGACGCTATTTGGGGTCGCGCGGGGAGGGTGCCTAACGCGCCGCGGGTCACTCAGAAGGGGTGGAACTTGCTGTTCCGGGGGGATCTGACGGGGGATCGGGGGGATGTCCGACGGGCGCGGGCGCAGACACTGCGCCGGGTGCGCGCTCCGGGCGGCGGGTCGCGCCCGTTCTCCGCGCCCCTGGCCCGACGCCGCCCCCACCCCGGGCTTTACCGTTGCGGTGTGTCCTACTTCGACGCTGCCTCCTCCGCTCCCCTGCACCCCGTGGCCCGGCAGGCGCTGCTCGCCTCGCTGGACGAGGGGTGGGCCGACCCCGCCCGGCTCTACCGCGAGGGGAGGAGGGCCCGGCTGCTCCTGGACGCGGCCCGCGAGGCCGCCGCGGACGCCGTGGGCTGCCGTCCGGACGAGCTGGTTTTCACCCCTTCGGGGACGCGTGCCGTGCATGCGGGGATCTCCGGCGCGCTCGCGGGACGTCGGCGTGTCGGCCGGCATCTGGTGGTTTCCGCGGTCGAGCACTCCTCGGTACTCCATTCGGCTGCCGCGCTGGAGGCGGACGGCGGTTCGGTGACCGAGGTGGGCGTGGACCGGGCCGGTTCCGTCTCCCCCGGCGCGTACGCCGCCGCGCTCGGGCAGGACACGGCGCTCGCCTGCCTCCAGTCCGCCAACCACGAGGTGGGGACGGTGCAGCCGGTGGCCGAGGTCGCCGCGGCGTGCCGGGCCGCCGGGGTGCCACTGCTCGTGGACGCTGCGCAGTCGCTGGCGTGGGGGCCGGTCGAGGGCGACTGGTCGCTGCTCGCGGGCAGCGCGCACAAGTGGGGCGGCCCGGCGGGCGTGGGGCTGCTCGTCGTGCGCAAGGGGGTGCGGTTCGCGGCCCAAGGCCCGGCCGACGAGCGGGAGTCGGGGCGGGCGGCCGGGTTCGAGAACATTCCGGCCGTCGTGGCGGCCGCGGCCTCGCTGCGGGCGGTGCGCGCCGAGGCCGCCGAGCAGGACGCGCGACTGCGGGAGTTGACGGAGCGGATCCGGGCCCGGGTGCCGGGGCTCGTGCCCGATGTCGAGGTGGTGGGCGACCCGGTGCGGCGGCTGCCGCACGTGGTGACCTTCTCTTGTCTCTATGTCGATGGAGAGACTCTGCTGCACGAGCTGGACCGGGCCGGTTTTTCTGTTTCGTCCGGATCGTCGTGCACGAGCAGCACGCTGACGCCGAGCCATGTGCTCAAGGCGATGGGGGTGCTGAGCGAGGGGAACGTACGGGTGTCGCTGCCGCTCGGGACGACGGGGGACGACGTCGAGCGGTTCCTCGGGGTGCTGCCCGGGACGGTGGCGTCGGTACGGGAGCGGCTGGGGGCGACGGCCGTGACCGCGCCCGCCCCCGCGCCGGCGAGTGCGCCCTCACTCGTGGTCGACGCGCTCGGCAAGCGGTGCCCGCTCCCCGTCATCGAGCTGGCGAAGGTGATCGGGGACGTCCCGGTGGGCGGGACCGTGACCGTGCTCGCCGACGACGAGGCGGCGCGGCTCGACATCCCGGCATGGTGCGAGATGCGGAGCCAGGAGTACGTCGGGGAGGAGCCGGCGGAGCGCGGTGCCGCCTATGTGGTCCGCCGGCTCTCCTGACGGGACTACTTCAGGTGCTGCTTGACCTCGGCCGCGGCCTCGTGGCCGTACGCCTTGGTGAAGCGGTCCATGAAGTGCCCGCGGCGCAGCTGGTACTCCTGCGTGCCGAGGGTCTCGATGACCAGCGTGGCGAGCATGCAGCCGACCTGCGCGGCACGCTCATGGCCGACGCCCCAGGCCAGGCCGGACAGGAAGCCCGCGCGGAACGCGTCGCCGACGCCGGTCGGGTCGACCTTGGCCTCCTCCTCGGCACAGCCGACCTCGATCGGGTCCGCGCCGACGCTCTCGATGCGGACACCGCGCGAGCCGAGGGTCGTGACGCGGTGGCCGACCTTGCCGAGGATCTCCTCGTCGGTCCAGCCGGTCTTGCTCTCGATGAGGCCCTTCTCGTACTCGTTCGAGAACAGGTACGTCGCGCCGTCCAGGAGCGTGCGGATCTCGTCGCCGTTCATCCGGGCGATCTGCTGCGAGAAGTCCGCGGCGAACGGGATGGAGCGCGAGCGGCACTCCTCCGTGTGACGGAGCATGCCCTCCGGGTCGTCCGCGCCGATCAGCACCAGGTCGAGGCCGCCGACACGCTCGGCGACGGACTGCAGCTCGATGAGGCGGGCCTCGCTCATGGCGCCCGTGTAGAAGGAGCCGATCTGGTTGTGGTCGGCGTCCGTGGTGCAGACGAAGCGGGCCGTGTGCAGGACCTCGGAGATGCGGACGGAGTCGGTGTCCACGCCGTGCCGGTCGAGCCAGGCGCGGTACTCGTCGAAGTCGGCGCCCGCGGCGCCGACCAGGATCGGGTCCGTGCCCAGCTGCCCCATGCCGAACGCGATGTTCGCGCCGACACCGCCCCGGCGGACGTCGAGGTTGTCGACGAGGAAGGAGAGGGAGACCGTGTGCAGCTGATCCGCGACCAGCTGGTCGGCGAAGCGGCCGGGGAAGGTCATGAGGTGGTCGGTGGCGATGGAGCCGGTGACTGCGATACGCACGGCGTGGTCACGTCTTCCTGAGCGGAGGGGGTTGACGCTTTACGCTACCGGGTCGCGTCCGTCCGACTGAAGCGGCAAAACTACCCGATAGTAGGTCTTTCTTCGCGGGGCCGGACCTGCATAGCGTTCCTTTATGACGAACCTCAAGGTCCGCACCGCGTCCGCACCGCTCGACCTCGAAGGCGGCCTCGCGTCCCTGCGCGGCGACTGCGCCCGAATGGCCCCGCACTGGACGGCCCCCGCCAAGGACAAGCAGACGCCCGTCACCCCCTCCCTCCCCCACGGCGTCGTCGTGCCCTCCGAGTCCGCGCGGCTCATCGACTCGATGTCCGAGTACGGGGACTAGACAGGCGCCCGCGCGGGCTCCGGGGAGCGAGGAGGGAACCGCACGCTCCCCCGCTGCGTCCCATCGCTGTCCCCCGTACGGGGGGATACGGCGTACGACGCGACAGGTGAAGGAGCAATGCGGTGAGCACCGAGCAGACGCAGGATCGACACCGGGGGCGGTCTCCGCTGACTGTCGCCTCGGTCGCGGCAGCGGTACTCCTCGTCGGTGGCGGTGGCGCGTATTTCGCGACGACCTCGGCCGACGGTGACGGCCGCGGCGGGGCTCCGGCGGCCGGTGACGGCTCCACTCCCCCACCGCTGCCCCTGGACGGCTACCGGGAGGGCGGCACGGGTTCCACCTCGGGCATCGCGCCGGGCGAGCCCGACCCGAACGGCACCCGCTACCGGGCCGACGGCAAGCTCCCCACCGGCCCCGGCGACGCCCCCGTCTACCGGAGCCAGGGCAAGGTGACCGCGGCCGATGTCGCCGCGCTCGCCAGGACGCTCGACGCGCAGGGCACCCCGCGCCTGGAGAACGGCGCCTGGAAGGTGGGCCCGGCGAAGGACGGCTCGGGCCCCTCACTCCAGGTGACCGAACGGGCACCCGGCGCCTGGACGTACGCACGCTACGCACCGTCCGCGGGCCACAAGTGCGCGAGCCCCACCCGGTGCACCGAGGCGCCGGGGAACGGCAGCACCGAGGACGCCGTGAGCGAGGAGGCCGCGAAGAAGGCGGCCGCTCCGGTGCTCAAGGCGCTCGGCCAGGACGACGCGAAGCTCGACGCGCGCCAACTGATGGGCGCTGTACGCGTGGTGAACGCGGAGCCCCGCGTGGGCGACCTGCCCACGTACGGCTGGACCACGGGCGTGCAGGTCGGCTCGGACGGTCAAGTGGTGGGCGGCAGCGGCCAGTTGAAGAAACCGGTCAAGGGTGACACGTACCCCGTGATCAGTGCGCAGAAGACGCTCGATCTGCTCAACTCCGCGGCTGTCGGGGCCGGTCGCGTCGGTATCGGCGGCTGCGCCAGCCCGGTGCCGGTGAAGGAGCGGGACGAGGCACCGTGCAAGGCACCGACGAAACTGCCCGCGGCGGAGCCCGTCCATGTCACGGGGGCCACGTTCGGGCTCGCGGCGCAGTTCTCGCAGGGACGGCAGATCCTCGTGCCGTCGTGGCTGTTCCAGGTGAAGCCGCAGGGCGGGCAGGCGGCGTTCACGGTGACGCATCCCGCGGTGGACCCGAAGTTCCTCACCTCGCCGCATGCGCCGGGGCCGACCGGCAAGCCGAGCCCGCGGCCGAGCGTCAGCCCCGGCTCCCCGGGGACCGACACCCGCGCCGTGCGCCCCGACAGCTACACGGTGGACGGGCGGACGCTGACGGCGCACTTCACGGGCGGCGTGTGCAGCACCTACACGGCCACCGCCACGGAGAACGACGGCACTGTCGCCCTGAAGGTCACGGAGACACGGAAGAAGGGCACGGTCTGCATCGCGATGGCGAAGTTCTACACGCTGCCGGTGACGCTGGACGAGCCGCTCGACGGCCGGAAGGTCGTGGACTCCGAGGGCAAGGCGGTGCCGCACGCGGACGGCGGGCGGGGGCACGAGCCGGCGCCGCGGAGCTGACCCCGCGACACGACACGAAGCGGCGGTTCCCCCTCGAGCAGGGAACCGCCGCTTCGTGTGCGTACAGGCTCAGACTCAGCTGAACGAGTCGCCGCAGGCGCAGGAGCCCGTGGCGTTCGGGTTGTCGATCGTGAAGCCCTGCTTCTCGATCGTGTCGACGAAGTCGACGGAGGCGCCGCCCAGGTACGGGGCGCTCATGCGGTCGGTGACGACCTTGACGCCACCGAAGTCCTTCACGACGTCCCCGTCGAGGGAGCGCTCGTCGAAGAAGAGCTGGTAGCGCAGGCCGGAGCAGCCTCCGGGCTGTACGGCGACGCGCAGCGCCAGGTCGTCGCGCCCTTCCTGGTCAAGGAGGGCCTTGACCTTGGCCGCGGCGGCGTCGGACAGGAGGATGCCGTCGCTCACGGTGGTGGTCTCGTCCGATACGGACATCTGCTTCTCTCCAGGGTTGTACGGAGACTGCTTGCCGACGTTCCAACCGGCGGGGCCGCGGTTTCATTCCGGCCCTGGCGCTCGTGTTTCGCCTCGCGGCGAGTTCGGCTTCCTTGCCCTTTCATGCTCGCACACCCCGCGCGCGGGCGGCACGGGCCGGTCCGCGCGGATTGCGTCACATCGACACGATGGCCATCGTCATTCTGACGTGAAGCAGTTATGATAGATAGCGTCATTTCGACGAGAAGCCTCGCCGCACGAATGTCATAACAAGAAAGGGTGCGTGACGTGACCACGGCCCAGACCCCCGTTGACCTGGACGTTCAGCCGACTCCGCTGGCCCTCCTGCTGCTCGGCCGCGAAGCCGACCCGCGGAGCGAGCGCGGTGTGGAGTGCCCTGGAGACCTGCCCTCCCCGTCCGACCCGGACCTGGTGGAGCGCGCCCGCGCGGCCAAGGAGAAGCTCGGGGACAAGGTCTTCGTTCTCGGCCACCACTACCAGCGCGACGAGGTCATCCAGTTCGCGGACGTCACCGGCGACTCCTTCAAGCTCGCCCGCGACGCGGCCGCCCGGCCGGAGGCCGAGTACATCGTCTTCTGCGGTGTGCACTTCATGGCCGAGTCCGCCGACATCCTCACCGGCGACGACCAGAAGGTGGTCCTGCCCGACCTGGCCGCCGGGTGCTCCATGGCCGACATGGCCACCGCCGAGCAGGTCGCCGAGTGCTGGGACGTGCTGACCGAGGCCGGCGTCGCCGAGCAGGTCGTGCCCGTCTCGTACATGAACTCCTCCGCGGACATCAAGGCGTTCACCGGCAAGCACGGCGGCACGATCTGCACCTCGTCGAACGCGAAGAGGGCCCTCGACTGGGCCTTCGAGCAGGGCGAGAAGGTGCTCTTCCTGCCGGACCAGCACCTCGGGCGCAACACCGCCGTGCGGGACATGGGGATGTCCCTGGAGGACTGCGTCCTGTACAACCCGCACAAGCCGAACGGCGGCCTGACCGCCGAGGAGCTGCGGAACGCGAAGATGATCCTGTGGCGCGGGCACTGCTCGGTGCACGGGCGCTTCTCGATCGACTCGGTCGACGACGTCCGCGAGCGGATCCCCGGCGTACGGGTCCTGGTGCACCCCGAGTGCAAGCACGAGGTCGTCGCCGCGGCGGACGAGGTCGGCTCGACGGAGTACATCATCAAGGCCCTCGACGCGGCCCCGGCCGGGTCGAAGTGGGCGATCGGCACCGAGCTCAACCTGGTGCGGCGCCTCGCCAACGCGCACCCCGACAAGGAGATCGTCTTCCTCGACAAGACGGTCTGCTTCTGCTCGACGATGAACCGCATCGACCTGCCGCACCTGGTGTGGACCCTGGAGTCCCTGGCCGAGGGCAACCTGGTCAACCGGATCGAGGTCGACCGCGAGACCGAGCAGTTCGCGAAGCAGGCGCTGGAGCGGATGCTGGCGCTGCCGTAGGCGCGAAGGCGCGCGAAGCCCGGAGCCCGGGTCCCACGTGAAGGTGGGACCCGGGCTCCGGGCTTTGCGCCGAAAGGGTCAGACTCCCGCCGGCTCCGGGTCCCCGGACTCGGCCTCCGTGGCCTGCGCGGCCTCCGGCTCGGCCGTCGCTCCGGCCTTCTTCGCCCGCTTCGCCGCGCGCTTCTTGCGGCGCCGCTCCTTGCGGAGCTCCAGCATCGCGTAGAGCGTCGGGACGAGGAGGAGCGTCAGGAGCGTCGACGTGATCAGACCGCCGATCACCACCACCGCGAGCGGCTGGGCGATGAAGCCGCCCTCGCCGGTGACGCCGAGCGCCATCGGGAGCAGGGCGAAGATCGTCGCCAGGGCCGTCATGAGGATCGGGCGCAGGCGGTGGCGGCCACCCTCGATGACCGCCTCGATCGTGCCGTAGCCCTCCTTGCGGTACTGGTTGATCAGGTCGATCAGGACGATCGCGTTGGTGACCACGATGCCGATGAGCATCAGCATGCCGATCATCGCCGGGACACCCATCGGGGTGCCGGTGGCGACGAGCAGGCCGATCGCGCCGGTCGCGGCGAACGGGATCGAGACCAGCAGGATCAGCGGCTGCGCCAGCGAGCGGAACGTGGCGACCAGGAGCATGAACACGATCGCGATCGCGGCCAGCATCGCGAGGCCGAGGTTCTTGAACGCGTCGTCCTGGTCGGACGTGACGCCGCCGATCGTGGCCTTCGCGCCCGCGGGCAGCTTCAGCGCGTTGATCTTCGTCTGGAGGTCGGCGCTGATCGCGCCGGTGTTGTCACCGGTCGGCCTGGCCGTGATCGTCGCGGCGCGGGCGCCGTCGATCCGGGTCATGGAGACCGGCCCGTCGACCAGCTTCACCGTGGCGATGTCGCCGAGCTTCAGACCGCGGGGGCCCATGGGGAGCTTCTTGAGCTCGTCCATCGTCGTGGCGGGCTTCGCCGACTTCACGACGACGTCGCGCTCGGTGTCGTCGAGGATCGCCTTGCCGCTGGTCGTCCCGCGCACGGCCTGGCCGACGGCCGCGCCGAGCGTGGTGTCGTCGAACCCGGCGGCCGCGGCCCTGGAGTTGGCCTTGACCGAGATGCGCGGGACCGACTGCGACAGGTCGCTGGTGACGTCCGTGACGCCGTCGAGCTTTGCGACCTCGTCGCGGACCTCGTCGGCCGCCTTGCGCAGGACCTGGCCGTCGGCCGCCTTCACCACGACGCTCAGGTCCTGGCTGCCGAAGCCGTCACCGGCCGCGATGGTGGTCCGGCCGATCCCTGAGAGCTCACCGAGACCCTTCTCGATGCGGTCCTGGGTCTTCTCGAACGACGCCTTGTCCTTCAGCGTCACCTGGTACGAGGCCTGGTTGGTGTCGGTGCCGCCGCCGAAGGCCGCCATGAAGCCGGACGAGCCGATGGTGACCTGGTAGTCCTTGACCGAGTCGACGCCGTCGAGCAGCTTCTCGACCTTCTTCGCCGCGGCGTCGGTCGTCGCCAGGCTGGTGCCCGGCTTCAGCTTCTGCTTGATGGACAGGACTTCCTGCTCGCCCTGGTCGAAGAAGTTCGTCTTCAGCATGGGGGCCATGCCGAACGTGCCGACCAGGACCACGACCGCGATGAGGACGCTGGTGAGGCGGCGACGGGTCGCGAAGCGCAGGACGGGGACGTAGATCCGCTGGAGCCAGGACCGCGCCTCCTTCTCCTCGGCCTTGCGGCGGGCCTCCTCCGGGTCGACGCCCTTGATCGCCTTGGGCGGGCGCAGGAACCAGTACGAAAGGACCGGGACGACGGTGAGCGAGACGATCAGCGAGGCCAGCAGGGCCGCCGTGACCGTCAGCGAGAACGAGCCGAACAGCTCGCCGACCATGCCGCCCACCAGGCCGATGGGCAGGAAGACGGCGACGGTGGTCAGGGTGGACGACGTGACGGCGCCCGCGACCTCGCGGACCGCCTTGAGGATCGCCTCCTGGCGCTCCTCGCCGTAGCCGAGGTGTCGCTTGATGTTCTCCAGGACGACGATGGAGTCGTCCACGACACGGCCGATCGCGATGGTCAGCGCGCCGAGCGTGAGCATGTTGAGCGAGAGGTCGCGAGTCCACAGAACGATCAGGGCCAGGACGACCGAGAGCGGGATCGAGACCGCGGTGACCAGGGTCGAGCGGATCGACGCCAGGAACACCAGGATGACGAGGACGGCGAAGAGGAGGCCGAGCGCGCCCTCCGTCGTCAGACCGTCGATGGACTTGGAGACGGCCGGGCCCTGGTCGCTGACGACCGTGAGCTTCGCGCCGGTGCCGAGGTCCTTGCGCAGGTCGGGGAGCTTGTCCTTGACCGCGTCGGAGATGGCGACCGCGCTGCCGTCGTGGTCCATGGTGACCATGACCGCGAGGCTGGGCCTGCCGTCGGTGCGGGTGATCGAGTCGGCCTTCGCGGGCCGCTGCGCGACCTCGGCGACGTCACCGAGGCGTACGGGCTTCCTGACGCCCTCGCCGGTGACCATCAGGTCCTCGATCTGCTTCAGGGAGGTGAAGCCGCCGCCGACCTGGACGGTGCGGTTGCTGCCGCCCTCGTCGAAGGAGCCGGCGGGCACGGTCGCGCCGCCCGCCTGGAGGGACCGGCCGAGCGCGGCCGGGCTGATGCCGGCCGCGGCGAGCTTCTTGTCGTCGGGGGTGACGGTGACCTGGAGGTCGCGCACACCGTCGACGGTGACCTGGCCGACGCCGTCGACGTCCTTGAGGGACGGGACGACGGTCCTGTCGAGCTGGTCGGCGAGCGCCTGCTGGTCCTTGTCGGACGTGACGGCGAGGACGACGGTCGGTATGTCGTCCGTGGAGCCCGCGACGACCTGCGGGTCGACGTCGTCGGGGAGCTGGGCGCGGGCCCGGTTCACGGCCTGCTGGACGTCGGCGACGAGCTGCTTGGAGCCGTTGCCGTAGTCGAACTGGGCCATGATCACGGCGTTGCCCTCGCTCGCCGTGGAGGTGATGCCGGTGATGCCGTCGACCGCGTCGATGGTCGACTCGAGCGGCTCGACGACCTGCTTCTCGACCACGTCGGGAGACGCGCCCTGGTACGGGGCCAGGACGGACACCATGGGCAGTTCGATGGAGGGCAGCAGCTGCTGCTTGAGCTGGGGGATCGCGATGGCGCCGAAGACGATCGCGATGATCGACATCAGCCCGATCAGGGCCCGTTGAGCGAGGCTGAATCTCGACAGCCAGGACATGGTGTGGGTCTCTCTCTGTGGCAAGCGCGGCAGGAGGAGGCCCCGGGCGTCCGGGGGACGCGGGTGCGTCCGAAGCCACGTGCGGGGCCCCCTACACCCTCAGCCATCCGCGACGGTGGATCCGTCGCTCCCAGGTCCCGTTCTTATGCGCCGCATACTGCGCCCGTAGTACGCGAGGCCCCCGGCTCACTCCACCCTTGGACGGACCAGGCCCGATTCGTACGCGATTACGACGAGTTGGGCGCGGTCCCGCGCGCCGAGCTTGGCCATGGCGCGGTTCACATGGGTCTTGACCGTGAGCGGGCTGACCTGGAGGCGCTCCGCGATCTCGTCGTTCGAGTGACCGCCGGCGACCTGGACGAGCACCTCGCGCTCGCGGGTGGTCAGCGCGGCGAGACGTTCGCCGTGGGCGCCGCCGGGGCGCGCGCCGTCCTCCCAGTCGCCGTACCCCTCGCCCTGGGCGAGGAACTTGGCGATCAGGCCCTTGGTCGCGACCGGCGACAGGAGCGCCTCGCCCGCGGCGGCGATCCGCACGGCGCCGAGGAGCTCCTCGGGTTCGGCGCCCTTGCCGAGGAAGCCGGAGGCGCCCGCGCGCAGCGACTGGACGACGTACTCGTCCACCTCGAACGTCGTGAGCATCACGACGCGTACATGTGCCAGTTCGGGGTCGGCGCTGATCAGGCGGGTCGCGGCGAGTCCGTCGGTGCCGGGCATCCGGATGTCCATCAGGACGACGTCGGCCTTCTCCGACTTGGCGAGGCTGACCGCCTCCGCGCCGTTCGAGGCCTCGCCCACGACGAGCATGTCGGGTTCGGAGTCCACGAGGACGCGGAAGGCGCTGCGCAGCAGGGCCTGGTCGTCGGCGAGCAGTACCCGGATGGTCATCCAGCGTCCCCCGTGTCCGTGGCGAGGCCCGCGGTGGCGTGCGCCTGGACGGGCAGGATCGCATGGACGCGGAACCCGCCCCCGTAGCGAGGTCCCGCCGAGCAGCTGCCGCCGATCGCGGCGACGCGCTCGCGCATGCCGAGGAGGCCGTGGCCGCCGCTGTCGGGCGAGGGCTGCTCGGTGCCGGGCCCGTTGTCGAGGACGGTGACCTCGATGTTCGGGCCTACGCGCACGACGCTGACCTCGGCCCTGGCCTCGGCGCCCGCGTGCTTCTGCACATTGGTCAGGGCCTCCTGGATGATGCGGTAGGCGGCCAGGTCGACGGCGGCCTGCAGGCCGGTGGCCCGCTCGGCGCAGGCGACCTCGACGGGCAGCCCGGCGTTGCGGAACGTGCCGACGAGGTCTTCGAGGCGGTCGAGTCCCGGTGCCGGTTCGGTGGGCGCCTCCGGGTCGCCGGACTGCCTCAGCAGACCCACGGTGGCGCGCAGTTCGTTGAGCGCGGAGCGGCTCGCCTCACGCACGTGCGACAGGGCCTCCTTGGCCTGGTCGGGGCGCTTGTCCATGACGTGCGAGGCGACGCCCGCCTGGACGTTGACCAGGGCGATGTGGTGCGCGACGACGTCGTGGAGGTCGCGGGCGATGCGCAGGCGCTCCTCGGCGACCCGGCGCCGGGCCTCCTCCTCCCGCGTGCGCTCGGCCCGCTCGGCCCGCTCGCGGATCGCGTCGACGAACGCGCGCCGGCTGCGCACGGCGTCCCCGGCCGCGGCGGCCATGCCGGTCCAGGCGAAGACGCCGAGGTTCTCCTGCGTGTACCAGGGCAGGGGGCCGGCCAGCATCGCGGCGCCGGTGAGGACGGCCATGGTGGCGAGGCCGACCCGCCACGTGGTGGGGCGGTCGGTGGTGGCGGCGACGGTGTAGAGCGCGACGACGGCGCTCATCGCGACGGGCGCGCGGGGGTCGCCGGTGACGAGTTCGGCCAGGGTGACGGCGGAGGTGGCCGCGAGGACCGCCATGGGGGCGCGGCGGCGCAGGACCAGGGCGGCCGCGCCGAGCACCATGAGGACGACGCTGAGGATCTGGGGGCTGCGGGTGCCCCAGGTGGGGGTGCCGTCGCGGCCGCCGTTCGGATCGGCGAAGGAGGCGGCGATCATGCAGAGCAGCACCGCCGCCGCGAGGGCCGCGTCCATGGCCCGGGGGTGAGTCCTGGCCCAGCGTACGAAGGGGGTCACCGGCGTCACGGTATCGCTCCCTCGTCCGTGCGCGGCAGGCCCGTCCCTCAGCGGTACGCGCGACGGGCCGCGTAGCGCGGGCAGCGGCTCAGCCAGGGATCAGACCGTCGTCGCTGAGCATCTCCCGGACCTCTTCCAGGGTGGCGTCCGGGGCCGGAAGAATAAGTTCCGAAGGTTCGAGTGACGCGTCCGGCAGCGGGGTGCCGACGGAGCGGACCGTTTCGAGCAGGGCGTTGAGCGTGCGGCGGAAACCGGGGCCGTCCCCGTTCTCCATCTCGGCCAGGAGCTCGTTGTCGAGCTTGTTGAGCTCGGCGAAGTGGCTGTCCGCCAGCTCCACCTGCCCCTCCCCCATGATCCGTACGATCATGACGCCCTCCTCGGCGTGGGACTACTGCTTGTCGAAGCGCGGGGTGTCCTGCGGCGTCTGCGTCGGGGACTGCTGGCCCTGACCGCCCTCGATGGCCTGCTGCGAGGAGGAGGGGCCGCCCGACAGTTCGGCCTTCATCCGCTGGAGTTCCAGCTCTACATCCGTACCACCGGAGAGGCGGTCCAGCTCGCTCTGGATGTCGTCCTTGGCGAGGCCGGACTGGTCGTCGAGGGCGCCGGAGGCGAGCAGCTCGTCGATCGCGCCGGCCCGGGCCTGGAGCTGCGCCGTCTTGTCCTCGGCGCGCTGGATGGCCATGCCCACGTCGCCCATCTCCTCGGAGATGCCGGAGAAGGCCTCGCCGATCCGGGTCTGTGCCTGGGCCGCGGTGTACGTCGCCTTGATCGTCTCCTTCTTCGTACGGAAGGCGTCGACCTTGGCCTGGAGGCGCTGCGCGGCGAGGGTGAGCTTCTCCTCCTCGCCCTGGAGGGTCTGGTGCTGCGTCTCCAGGTCGGTGACCTGCTGCTGGAGGGCAGCCCGGCGCGAGAGCGCCTCACGGGCCAGGTCCTCGCGACCGAGCGCGAGCGCCTTGCGGCCCTGGTCCTCCAGCTTGGACGACTGGGTCTGGAGCTGGTTGAGCTGCAGCTCCAGGCGCTTGCGCGAGGTCGCCACGTCGGCGACGCCCCGGCGCACCTTCTGGAGCAGCTCCAGCTGCTTCTGGTACGAGTAATCGAGGGTCTCGCGCGGGTCCTCGGCCCGGTCAAGGGCCTTGTTCGCCTTCGCGCGGAAGATCATCCCCATACGCTTCATGACACCGCTCATGGGCTTCGCGCGCCCCCTTCTGACAGATCCAGCAGACGTCCAGCACCAGCACTGCGACAGAACCCACAGTACGGGTCCTGCCTCTATTACCGCACTGTTCAGGTGCGGATGCGCTCATCCCCAAGGACGACTGCGTCCGGTCCCGCTCCGGCGCAGGGAGTAGGAATCCCCCTGAGTGCGCCGGTTCGACGAGCACGCGGTGCAGCCGCCGGGAACGCTCAGCAACACTGACGCAGGGTGTTGCCGGATCGTTCCCCACTCGCCTCTGGTCCATGCGCCCGCACCACGTACCCTTGGGCTTTGTGTTCCGTAGCCGATCCAAGGACGAGAAGGCCCCGGCCGCCAAGGCACCGGTGACCAACTCCACGCAGCCCCGTGACCCGCAGGCCCCCAAGGGCCGCCCCACGCCCAAGCGCAGCCAGGCCCAGACCCAGCGCCGCAGTGTGGCCAATACGCCGACGACCCGCAAGGAGGCGTCGAAGCGGCAGCGCGACGAGCGCCGCACCGCGATGGAGAGGCAGCGCCAGGCGCTCGCCAGCGGTGACGAGCGTTATCTTCCCGCCCGCGACAAGGGTCCGGTGCGAAGGTTCGCGCGCGACTTCGTCGACTCGCGCTTCTGCATCGCCGAGTTCTTCCTGCCCCTGGCGGTGGTCATCCTCGTGATGACCATGATCCGCGTCCCGAGCCTCCAGAACATCGCGCTGCTGCTCTGGCTCATCGTGATCGTGCTGATCGTGCTCGACTCGATCGTGACGGCGTTCCGCCTGAAGAAGCGCCTGGCCGAGAAGTTCCCCAACGAGCCGAAGAAGGGCGCCGTCGCGTACGCCCTGATGCGCACGCTCCAGATGCGCCGGCTGCGTCTGCCCAAGCCCCAGGTCAAGCGCGGGGAACGGCCCTGAGCACGGAGGCCTTCTCCGGCGGCGCCGCGGCGTCCTGGCTCGGCAAACTGGGCGGTCTGCGCAATTGCGTACGCCAGGAGCTCGTGGCCCGGCAGCTCGACGAGCAGCTGGCCGCGCGCTACCCCGTCGGGCAGCGGCTGCGCATCCTCGACGTCGGCATGGGCCAGGGCACGCAGGCCCTGCGCCTCGCGCGTGCCGGACATCAGGTGACCGGGGTCGAGCAGGATCCCGAGATGGTCGCCGTCGCGCGGGCCGCGCTCGCCGAGGAGCCCGAGGGCATCCGCGGCCGGGTACGCCTCGTGGAGGGGGACGGCCGGGAGACCGGGGTGCACTTCCTGCCCGGCAGCTTCGACGTGGTGCTGTGCCACGGAGTCCTGATGTACGTCGAGGACCCCGACGCGCTGCTCGCGGGCCTGGCGCGGATGCTGGCCCCCGGCGGCCTGCTCTCACTCCTCGTGCGCAACGGTGACGCGCTCGCCATGCGGCCCGGCCTCGCCGGTGACTGGCAGGCGGCGCTCGGCTCCTTCGACTCGCTCGCGTACCGCAACCGGCTCGGGCTCGACGTGCGGGCCGACCGGCTCGCCGCACTGACCGCGACGCTGGCCGGGATCGGTGCTCCGCTGCACGCCTGGTACGGGGTGCGGGTCTTCACGGACACGGCGGGTGACGACGCGCCCGTGCCGCCGCCCGGCGAGTTCCACACGCTGCTCGCGGCGGAGGAGCGGGCGGGCCGCACGGAGCCGTACCGCCGGGTGGCGGCGCTGCTCCACCTGTGCGGCGTACGGGGCTGAGAGCCCCGGCGCGCCCCTGTTCGGTGGACGGTCGGGGCACGCCCGGCGAGATGCGGGACGGCTGTGACGGAAGCGAGAGGGGGGGGGGGGGCGGGGCGGGGGGGCGCCCCCCCCCCCGGGCGGCCGGGGGGGCGGGGCCGCCCCCCCCGCCCCCCCCCCCCGCGGGCGCGCCCGGGCTTGTGCGGGGGGGTCCTCCCCCTGCGGCGGCGGGGCGGCGCCGGGGGGGGCCCCCCCCCCCCTCTCGGCGTTCCGGAAGGTGCCGCGGGCCTACGCCGGCGCGTCCTCCGCGTGCAGGCCCATCGGACCGTAGATCACCGCGTCGTCCTCGAAGAGGGTGACCTGGTCGGCCCCGCCTTCGGCGAGGGCCTTCCAGTACTCGCCGATCCACGACTCCGCGTCGCCCTGAGTCGTGAACTCCTCGGGCTGCACCGCCGGCTGGACCTCCGTCCCGTCCGACTTCTCGAACCTCCACGTCCATGCCGCCATGTCAGCCTCCAGAGAGTCAACGGACCAGCTCACGGTCTGAGTACTGCCCGGAAGCCTATCCGGGCGAGCGCCGCTCGCGGTGGCGCGGGAGGATCTTCCCGTGGAACTCACTCTGCTCGGCACCGGCGCACCCACCGGACTGCCCCGCCCCGACTGCCCCTGCGCGGCCTGCGCCACCGCCCTCGGGCCGGGTGCTCGCGCCGCGACCGCGCTCCTGATCGACGGCACGCTGCTGCTCGACCTGACGCCGGGGGTGGCGTTCGCCGCCGCCCGATCGGGGCACAGTCTCAGCGGCGTACGGCAGGTGCTGCTCTCGCATCCGCACGACGGGCCGCCCGTCGAGGTGCCGGCGGGACTCGTCTCGCCGGGCCGGGTGCCGGACGGGAGTGAGCTGACGATGCTGACCGGGCACCGGGTGCGGGCCCTGCCGATGGACTCGCCGGGGACGGGCTACGAGGTGACCGGGCCGGACGGCGAGCGGCTGCTGTATCTGCCGCCGGGCGCGGCGCCCGCGGGCTTCGAGGAGGCCGAGCGGCCGTACGAGATGGTGCTCGCCGACATCGTGGACCGGCCGGACGCGGCGGCCAGGCTGCGGGCCGTGGGGGCGATCGGCGCGACGACCGATGTGCTCGCGGTCCACATCGACCACGACGTGCCGCCGGGTCCGGAGCTGACGCGCCGTCTGGCGGCGGCGGGCGCGCGGGCCGTGCCGGACGGGACGACGCTCGTCGTGGGGGCGTACGAGGACGTGCCGGACGTGCCGCGCAGGACGCTGGTCCTGGGCGGGGCGAGGTCCGGGAAGTCGGTCGAGGCCGAGCGGCGCCTCGAGGCGTTCCCGGGCGTGCTGTACGTGGCGACGGGCGGCACCCGGGGCGGGGACACCGAGTGGTCGCAGCGGGTGGCGCTGCACCGCGAGCGGCGGCCGGGCTCCTGGAACACGACGGAGACCTGCGACCTCGTGCCGCTCCTCGCGCAGGACGGCCCCCCGCTGCTCATCGACTGCCTGTCCCTGTGGCTGACGTACGCCATGGACGAGGTGCGGGCCTGGGACGACGCGGAGTGGGCGGGCGGCGGGGAGCGGGCGCTGCGCGAGAAGGTCGCGGCGCTGACGGAGGCCGTGCGCAACACCGCGCGCACGGTCGTCGCCGTCTCGAACGAGGTGGGTTCCGGGATCGTCCCGGCCACCGCGTCGGGCCGTCGCTACCGGGACGAACTGGGGCGCCTGAACACGGCGTTCGCCGCCGAGTGCGAACAGGTACTGCTCGTGGTGGCCGGGCAGGCGCTCGTGCTGCGCGGCTGACGCGGGCGCGTCGGTCAGGCTTCGGTCAGCCGCGGGTTCCTGCCGGGCCCCGCGGTGTTCTTGCGGGCCACGACCCGGTAGGCGTTGGAGAAGCGGGTGCGGCCCGCGAGCGGGGCGAGCAGCTGGTCCGCCACGTAGGCCGCGGCGACGAGGGGCACGACGGCGTACGTGAGGGCCGTGCGCAGCCCGCGCTGGAGCGGGGTGGGGGCCTTGCTGCGCCAGGGAGCGTCGGCGCCCGGGAGCCAGTGGCCGAGGAACAGGGTGAGGCCGGCGGTGAGGTCGAGCGGGACGTGCGCCTCGCGGCGGTCGGTCGCGACGACGGTGTAGCCGAGGCGCTCCAGCTCGCGGCTGAGGTTGTCCATCGGGATGAGGTGCAGGTGCTGGGGCTGGAAGTACGACACCCACCACTTGCCGAGCAGCTTCGCGTAACGGCTCTCGGGGTCGGGGACCTCGACGAGGAGGTGGCCGCCGGGGCGCAGGACGGTGCGGGCGGCCTTGAGTTCCTCGCGCGGGTCGGTGGCGTGCTCCAGGTAGTGGAACATGCTCAGCGCGTCGTAGCGTCCCGCGAGCGCGGGGGCGAGTTCGGTGAGGGTGCCGCGGTGGGCCTCCTCGACGCGGCCGGCCCTGCGGCCCTCCTCGACGCCCGGACCGGTGTCGAGCCCGTCGAAGGCGGTGTACGGGTGGACCTCCTTGGCGGCCGCCGGGAAGTGGCCCTGCCCGGTGGCGACGTCCAGCCAGCTCTCCGGCTCGATGAGAGGCAGCAGGGTGCGGGCGGCGGCGCGGTGGCGCCGGGCGGAGCGCCGCGCGGAGTGCTGGGCGTTCAGGAGCCGGGCGCAGTGGCCGGTGTCGAGCCCGTCGTAGAAGTCCCGGTAGTAGAAGGCCAGGCCCTCGCGGGTCAGGCGCGGGTTCTGGAAGGAGTGCGAGCAGGCGCGGCACTGGTCGACGACGAAGCTGCCGGGCTTGTGCTGGAGGAGGTCGGTGGTCCGCAGCCGGGTGCGCAGGCGCCCGGAGCCGCACCAGGGGCAGTCGGTCCTGCGCGGCTCGTGGAACCGGTCGGTGCCCTGGGCGAGTTCGGTGAGATAGGCGGGCCGCCGCTCGGCGACGGCCTCGGTCGTGGGGGTCATCACGAACTCCTGCGGGACGTTCCGAAGGGCGTCACACCACCCTGGGGCGATACGACAATCCGGGGCATCCAGGAACGTAAAGGATCACGGAGGGACCCGCAATGACGCTGCGGATCCGATGCATCGCATGGCGTAACACCACGTCATGCGCCACGTCGGGGAACGGCCGGTACTGTTCGGCGAATGAGCTCGCTGAATCTCGACGACTTCACCGATCTGATCGAGCGCCCCGACGGCGGGACGCGCCGCGACGCCGAGGAACGCCGCGCCCGCTTCGCGGTGCCGCCCGGCGCGCTCGGCCGCCTCGACGAGCTGGGCGAGTGGCTGTCGGCCGCCCAGGCCGCCGTGCCGGTCAAGCCGCTGGAGCGACCGCGCGTGGTGGTGTTCGCGGGTGACCACGGGGTCGCGGAACTCGGGGTGTCGGCGCGCCCCGCGGGAAGCGCCGCGGCGCTGGTGCGCCAGGCTGTCGAGGGCGGGAGCGCGTCGGCGATCCTCGCGCGGCGCCTGGGTGTTCCGGTACGGGTCGTCGACATGTCACTGGACTGCGAGCCCGATGAGCTGCCCGCCGAGGTCGTACGGCACCGGGTGCGCAGGTCGTCCGGGCGCATCGACATCGAGGACGCGCTGACGCCCGAGGAGGCGGAGGCCGCGTTCCGTGCGGGCATGGCCGTCGCCGACGAGGAGGCGGACTCCGGCACGGATCTGGTGGTTCTCGGGGATCTCAGCGTGGGCGGGACCACCGCGGCGGCGACGCTGATCGCGGCGCTGTGCGGGACGGACGCGTCCGTGGTGACCGGGCGCGGCGGCGCGCCGATCGACGACCTGGCGTGGATGCGCAAGTGCGCGGCCGTGCGGGACGCCCTGCGGCGGGCCCGGCCCGTGCTCGGTGACCAGCTGGCGCTGCTCGGCGCGGTGGGCGGCGCGGACCTCGCCGCCGCGACGGGGTTCCTGCTGCAGAGCGCGGTGCGCCGCACACCCGTGATCCTGGACGGCGTCGTGTCGGCGGCGTGCGCGCTCGTCGGGCAGCGGATCGCGTTCCGGGCGCCGGACTGGTGGCTGGCGGGCCAGTCGAGCGGGGAGCCCGCGCAGGCGAAGGCGCTGGACCGGATGGCGATGGAGCCGCTGCTCGACCAGGGCGTGACGGTGGGCGAGGGGGCCGGGGCGCTGCTCGCGCTGCCGCTGGTGCAGGCCGCCGCGGCGCTGGCGGCGGAGCTGCCGGAGGTCCCGCAGGCCCCCGAGGAGGCGCCGGCGACCGAGGAGCCGGAGACCGCCGGCGCGACCGAGTAGGCACCTGGCACGCCTTTTTGACGGCGCGTCGCGGCGGGTTCGGTCCCGCCGCGACCCGCCGTTTCGCGCCCCGGCGGTGCTCGACCCACATCACCTTAAATGCCCCATATGCTCCGTGCCTATGGCAGATGAACACACGAGCGCTCCACCCGCGCGCCCCGCCCATGCCTCCACCCCCACGACGAAACGGGCGGCCGCCTTCCTCGTCTGGTACCTGCGCGTCGTCACGTTCATCAACTTCCTCAGCGCGGTCTGGGTCTCCCTCGGCCAGGACCTGCAACGGCACAACACCGACAACTACTTCACCCCGTACCTGCTGACGGCCGGCTTCGCGTCCGGGGTCTTCACCTGGTTCCTGGCGATCACGATGCGCCGCCGCAAGCGCGCCGCATGGATCCTCAACCTCGTGCTCAGCGGGCTCTTCCTGCTCCTGTTCATCGTCGTGATGTTCTTCCCCGAGGTGCGCCGCTACGCGCAGAACTGGATCTCACTCGTCCTGACCGCCGCGTTCGTCCTCGCGCTGCTGCTCGGGAGACGGGAGTTCTACGCCAAGGGGGACCGCTCGAACGCGAAGCTCGCGGCCGCGGTCGGGATCGGCGGACTCCTCGTGACGTCCCTGTTCGCGACGTTCCTCGTGACCGTGACCAACCAGGCGTACGACGGGCACAACTCGACGTTCCTCGAGCGCTGGCGCTACGGCACCCTGCGGCTCATCTCCGTCGCCACGGACGAGTCCCGCTACCCCGGCATCACGTCGCCGAACTGGGTCAACGTCGTCATCAACATCCTGAGCACCCTCCTTCTGTTCGCCGTCGCGTACGCCGCGTTCCGTTCCCGCAAGGCCGTCGACCCCATCACCCCCGACGACGAGGCCAGGCTGCGCGCGCTGCTCGACAAGGAGGGCGACCGGGACTCGCTCGGCTACTTCGCGCTGCGCCGCGAGAAGAGCGTCGTGTGGTCACCGACGGGCAAAGCGGCCGTCGCGTACCGCGTCGTCGGCGGGGTCTCGCTCGCGTCGGGCGATCCGATCGGCGACCCGGAGGCCTGGCCCGGCGCGATCGCCCCCTGGCTCATGGAGGCGCGCGAACACGGCTGGATCCCGGCCGTGATGGGGTCGAGCGAGGAGGCGGGCACCATCTACGCCCGGCACGGCCTCGACGCCCTCGAACTCGGCGACGAAGCCATCGTCGAGATCCGTGAGTTCACCCTGGAGGGCCGCGCCATGCGCACCGTCCGCCAGGCCTACAACCGGGTCGGGCGCGCGGGTTACGAGGTGCGGATCCGGCGCCACGAGGACATCCCCGCCGACGAGATGACGTACTTGCTCCAGCGCGCCGACGACTGGCGCGACGGGGCGACCGAGCGCGGCTTCTCGATGGCGCTCGGGCGGCTCGGCGACCCGGCGGACGGACGCTGCGTGATGCTCGAATGCACCGATGGGGACGGCGAGTTGAAGGCCGTGCTCTCGTTCGTCCCCTGGGGGCCGCAGGGGCTCTCGCTCGACCTGATGCGGCGCGACAGGGACTCCGAGAACGGGCTGATGGAGTTCATGGTGATCGAACTGCTCCAGCGCGCCGGAGAGCTCGGGATCACCCAGGTGTCGCTGAACTTCGCGATGTTCCGGTCCGTCTTCGAACGAGGCTCGCGGCTCGGCGCGGGCCCGGTGCTGCGCCTGTGGCGCTCGCTGCTCAGCTTCTTCTCACGGTGGTGGCAGATCGAATCCCTCTACCGGGCCAACGCGAAGTACCGGCCCATCTGGGAACCCCGCTTCCTGCTCTTCGAGAAGAGCGCCGACCTGCCGCGGATCGGCCTCGCCTCCGCACGTGCCGAAGGTTTCCTGGAGGCCCCCGGCCTGCCCAACTGGATGCACCGCAGGCGTCTGGAGCCGGGCCCGTGAGATCACCGGCCCGCCTGGCCCGCGCCGAGTGGGGCCCGCTGTGGTCGACGGCGCACCGGGGGCTCGCCGCCAGGAGATGGCGGGCGGCGCCGATGACGCTCGGCGCGGTCTGTCTCACGGCCCTGCTCCAGTACGCGCAGAACCAGTCCTGGGGCTACCGGTTCGTGGAGGACGTCGGCTCCGTACGGGCCCAGGACCCGTTGTGGCTGTCCCTGCTGCGCACCCCCCTGTCCCTCTTCGTGCCGGCGCTCGACCTGCCGGTGTGGGGCGCGCTCGCGCAGGTCCTGATCGTGTTCGGCGTCGCGGAGGTCTGCCTCGGCTGGAGGGGCACGCTCGCCATCGGATACGTCGCCACCCTCGCCGGGACCCTCTACGCCCGCCTCGGCATCGCCCTCGGCCCCGACAGCCCGCTCGGCCTGCCCCCGTCGGACGCGCGGATCGTCGACAACGGCCCCTCGGCGGCGGTCGTCGGTCTCGCCGTGTACCTGTGCTGGCGCCATCGCGCCTGGTGGACGGCGGGCGTGGTGGTCGCCCTCATGGTGGTCGAGTCGGCCATGAAGCCGAACCTCGCGGGCAAGGAACACCTGGCGGCGCTGGCCGCGGTCGCCCTGGGCGTCGTGACGCGGTGGGCGGTCGCCACCGTGCGTCACCGGGGCGTCGAGCGCTCCGGGTCGGGTGTGCCGCCGATCAGGTCCTGAAAGGCCCGGCTCAGCTTCGACCAGCGCCGGTCGTGCCGGTAGGCGCGCAGCCGCGACCTGGCCCTGGCCTTGGGACGCCGCCGGTACCAGCGCTTGGCCCACGGCGATCCGGGCCGCGCGAGCCTGACGGCCCCGAACAGCGCGACGAACGGCACGAGTACGCCGACGATCGCGAGCCGGGGCTTCCCCTTGAACATGGCCAGCAGGACGAACAGGAAGTTGAACAGGACCGTGAGGATCGCGGTACCGCGCCCCTGCTCCTCCCGTCCCGTCACATCGTTCACGCCGAGCGGCGAGAAGCCGCTGAGGACAAGCAGCCCGAGCGCCGCCGCGAGGACCACCACCTCCACGCTCTGGCGGCCCTGTTCGGTCCAGTACACGTCGGCGAGGTGCAGGATCAGCGCGAACTCGTCGAGAACCAGGCCGGCCCCGGTCCCGAAGATCACCGCGCAGATCGAGGCGGCGACGCCGTGCCGCCCGCTGCCGACCGCGCCGAACCCGCCGACGACGGTGAGGATCACGCCCGGCACCACGTGATGGATGTGCATGCCGCCCGGCGTGACGTTGCGGAACGGCCCGCGCCCGGCCCGGATGAGGCGCGTGATCGTACGGGTCGCCGCGAAGGTCAGCAGGAACGCGGCGAGGGCGAGCAACAGCGGCAGCTTCCCCGGCTCGACGATGTTCCGGTACCACCAGTCACCCATGCGGCCATCCTGCCGCCGGGGCACAGGCGCCGCCCGCTGTGCTGAGCCCCCCGGGTAGCCTGCCGGGATGCCCGCAACCCCGGCCGACGGCCTCCGCTTCGCCTTCGGCACCCTCACCGTGCTTCCGGTCAAGGTCACCCGATGGGACCGCGAGGCGGCCCGCGCCGGAATGCTCTGCGCCCCCGTCGCCGGACTCGTCGTGGGCCTGGCCGCCGCCGCGCTCGGCGGGATCCTGACGCTGCTCGGCGCCGGACCCCTGCTCGCGGCGGTGGCGAGCGTGAGCGTCCCGGCCGCGCTGACCCGGGGGCTGCACCTGGACGGACTCGCCGACACCGCCGACGGCCTCGGCAGCGGCAAGCCGGCCGAGGACGCGCTGCGCATCATGAAGCAGTCGGACATCGGCCCGTTCGGCGTCCTCACCCTCGTGCTCACGCTCCTCGCGCAGGTCGCCGCGCTCACCGAGCTGTACGCGGATGCGTGGGCCCGCGGCGCGCTCGCCGCCGTCGTCTCGGCACTCACCGCCCGGCTCGCGCTCACCCTGGCCTCGCGCGCCGGCGTCCCGCCGGCCCGGCCCGAGGGCCTGGGCGCGGCCGTCGCCGCGACGGTGCCGGTGCGCGGGGCGCTGCTCGCCGCCGCCGTGACCGTGTGCGCCGCCGGTGCCGCGGGCGCCGTCGCCGGCTCGGCGTACGGTGCGGTGCGCGGCGCGGCGGCCACCGTACTGGCCTGCTGCGCGGCCGAACTCCTGCTGCGCCACTGCGTGCGACGCTTCGGCGGCGTGACCGGTGACGTCTTCGGCGGGGTCGCCGAGACCGCCGCCACGGCGGCTCTCGTCGTCCTCACCTTCGGCTGACACGGCATCGGTCGCCCACCGGGAAGCGCACCCTCGCGCACACGGGCGTAGGCTCCCCAAGAGGCCATACACCCCACGGCCCGTCAGAACTCGTTCAAACACCATGAAAGTAGGGACCTCACCACCGTGACTGCTCTGACTCTCAGCACCGCCGCCGCGTCCGGCCTGCGTGCCGACGCGATCGTCGTCGGTGTGGCGAAGGGTGCTGCATCCAAGTCCGGAGGGCTCGTCGTCGCGCCCGGCGCGGAGGCCGTGGACAAGGCCTACGACGGCAAGCTCGCCGCCGTCCTGGAGACCCTCGGCGCTTCCGGCGGTGAGGGTGAGGTGACGAAGCTCCCCGCCCCCTCCGGCTTCAAGGCCCCGGTCGTCCTGGCCGTCGGTCTCGGTCCGGTGCCGGAGAAGGACGAGACGTACGACGCGGAGGCCCTGCGCCGCGCCGCCGGTGCCGCCGCCCGCGCGCTGGCCGGTGCGAAGAAGGCCGCGTTCGCCCTGCCCGTCGAGGACTCGGGTGACGCGGGCGCGATCGCGGAGGGCGCCCTGCTCGGCGCCTACTCCTTCGACGCCTACAAGGAATCGGCCCAGGACGGCAAGCAGAACGGCAAGGCGCCGCTCGCCGAGGTCGCCCTGCTCGGTGCCAAGCCCCGCGACAAGGCGTTCAAGGCCGCCGTGGAGCGCGCCCTCGCCGTGACCGAGGAGCTCAACCGCGCCCGCGACCTGGTCAACACCCCGCCGAACGACCTGACCCCGGAGGCCTTCGCCGCCGTCGCCTCGGCCGCGGCCAAGGAGCACGGCATCAAGGTGCAGATCCTCGACGAGAAGGCGCTCGTCAAGGGCGGCTTCGGCGGCATCCTCGGCGTCGGCGCCGGCTCGGAGGCCCCGCCGCGCCTGGTGAAGCTCTCCTACACGTCGTCCAAGGCGGACAAGCACCTCGCCTTCGTCGGCAAGGGCATCACGTACGACTCGGGCGGCATCTCCCTCAAGCCGGCCGGGCACAACGAGACGATGAAGTGCGACATGGCCGGCGCCGCCGCCGTGTTCGCCGCCGTCGTCGCCGCCGCGCGTCTGGGCCTCAAGGTGAACGTCACCGGCTGGCTGGCGCTCGCCGAGAACATGCCGTCGGGCTCGGCCACCCGCCCGGGTGACGTCCTGCGCATGTACTCCGGCAAGACCGTCGAGGTCCTGAACACGGACGCCGAGGGCCGCCTGGTCCTGGCCGACGCGATCGCCAAGGCCTCCGAGGAGACCCCCGACGCGATCGTCGACGTCGCCACGCTGACCGGCGCGATGATGCTGGCGCTCGGCAACCGCACGTTCGGCATCATGGCGAACGACGACGCTTTCCGTACGTCGATCCACGAGGTGGCCGAGGAGGTCGGCGAGCCGTCCTGGCCCATGCCGCTCCCCTCCGACCTGCGCAAGGGCATGGACTCCGCCACCGCCGACATCGCCAACATGGGCGAGCGCATGGGCGGCGGCCTGGTGGCCGGCCTCTTCCTCAAGGAGTTCGTCGGCGAGGGCATCACGTGGGCCCACCTCGACATCGCGGGCCCGGCCTACAACGAGGGCGGCGCGTCCGGCTACACGCCCAAGGGCGGCACCGGTTCCGCGGTCCGTACGCTGGTGCGCCTCGCGGAGCGCACGGCCGACGGTGACCTCGGCTGACGCGTAGGGCACGGCTCGACAGCCCCCGGGTGCGACGGCACCCGGGGGCTGTTCGCTTTCGACGAAATCCGCAGCCTCCCGGACCCCCTCACCCGGGTTTCAGGTGTAACCGCCGTCTCACCCCCGGGCCCGGCGTCCCGTCCGCCTCCGACAAGTGCGAAGATGGGTTCTCGGCAGGACAGGGCCCCCACCACAGGGCCGAAGCATAAAAAAGCGGCCGGACACCAGCCGCCGCCCGGTCACTGCAGACCGGCGTACGGCGCACATGCATGGAGGACGTGACGTGGCGAACGACGCCAGCACCGTTTTCGACCTAGTGATCCTCGGCGGTGGCAGTGGCGGTTACGCCGCGGCCCTGCGCGGAGCGCAGCTGGGCCTGGACGTCGCCCTGATCGAGAAGAACAAGCTCGGCGGCACCTGCCTGCACAACGGTTGTATCCCGACGAAGGCCCTGCTGCACGCCGGCGAGATCGCCGACCAGGCGCGCGAGGCGGACCAGTTCGGTGTCAAGACCTCCTTCGAGGGCATCGACATCGCGGGCGTCCACAAGTACAAGGACGACGTGATCTCCGGCCTGTACAAGGGCCTGCAGGGTCTCGTCGCCTCCCGCAAGGTGACGTACATCGAGGGCGAGGGCCGCCTGTCGTCCCCCACCTCCGTGGACGTGAACGGCCAGCGCGTCCAGGGCCGCCACGTGCTCCTCGCGACCGGCTCCGTGCCGAAGTCGCTGCCGGGCCTGGAGATCGACGGCAACCGCATCATCTCCTCGGACCACGCGCTGACGCTGAACCGTGTCCCGCAGTCGGCGATCATCCTCGGCGGCGGCGTCATCGGCGTCGAGTTCGCCTCCGCGTGGAAGTCCTTCGGCACCGACGTCACCGTCGTCGAGGGCCTCAAGCACCTCGTGCCCGTCGAGGACGAGAACAGCTCCAAGCTCCTGGAGCGCGCGTTCCGCAAGCGCGGCATCAAGTTCAACCTCGGCACCTTCTTCGAGAAGGCCGAGTACACGCAGGACGGCGTCCGCGTGACCCTCGCCGACGGCAAGACCTTCGAGGCCGAGGTCCTCCTGGTCGCCATCGGCCGCGGCCCGGTCTCGGCCGGCCTCGGTTACGAGGAGCAGGGCATCGCGATGGACCGCGGTTACGTCCTGGTCGACGAGTACATGCAGACCAACGTGCCGACCGTCTCCGCCGTCGGTGACCTCGTCCCGACGCTCCAGCTCGCGCACGTCGGCTTCGCCGAGGGCATCCTGGTGGCGGAGCGTCTGGCCGGTCTCAAGACCGTCCCGATCGACTACGACGGCGTGCCGAAGGTGACGTACTGCCACCCCGAGGTCGCCTCCGTCGGTATCACCGAGGCCAAGGCCAAGGAGATCTACGGTGCGGACAAGGTCGTCGCTCTGAAGTACAACCTCGCGGGCAACGGCAAGTCCAAGATCCTCAAGACCGCGGGCGAGATCAAGCTCGTCCAGGTCAAGGACGGTGCCGTGGTCGGCGTCCACATGGTCGGCGACCGTATGGGCGAGCAGGTCGGCGAAGCCCAGCTGATCTACAACTGGGAAGCGCTGCCCGCCGAGGTCGCCCAGCTCATCCACGCCCACCCGACGCAGAACGAGGCACTCGGAGAGGCCCACCTGGCCCTCGCGGGCAAGCCGCTGCACTCGCACGACTAGGTCAGGCCGCAGGCTGGACCCAGTCGTCCCTGTCGTCCCCTGGGCGCGACGACCGACCACAGACTTCCGCACTCCCCCAAGCTCTCAACATCGCTCGAGCAGGGGAGACCCCACTAAGGAGCAACAGAAACCATGTCGGTTTCCGTATCCCTTCCGGCGCTCGGTGAGAGTGTCACCGAGGGCACCGTCACCCGCTGGCTGAAGGCCGAGGGCGAGCGCGTCGAGGTCGACGAGCCGTTGCTCGAGGTCTCGACCGACAAGGTCGACACCGAGATCCCCTCGCCCGCCGCCGGCGTCCTGGCCTCCATCAAGGTCGCCGAGGACGAGACCGTCGAGGTCGGCGCCGAGCTTGCCGTCATCGACGACGGCACGGGCGCGCCCGCCGCCGCCCCGGCTCCCGCCGCTGCCGAGGCCCCGGCCGCCGCTCCGGCCCCCGCCGCCGAGGCCCCCGCGGCCCCGGCCGCCGCCCCGGCCGCTCCGGCCGCCCCCGCCGGTGCCGCTTCCGGCACCGACGTCGTGCTGCCCGCTCTCGGCGAGTCCGTCACCGAGGGCACCGTCACCCGCTGGCTGAAGGAGGTCGGCGAGGAGGTCGCGGAGGACGAGCCCCTGCTCGAGGTCTCCACGGACAAGGTCGACACCGAGATCCCCTCCCCCGTCGCCGGCGTTCTCCTGGAGATCTCCGTCGCCGAGGACGAGACCGCCGAGGTCGGCGCCAAGCTGGCCGTCATCGGTGCCCCCGGCGCCGCTCCGGCCGCCGCCGCGCCCGCCGCCCCGGCTGCTCCGGCCCCCGCCCCGGCCCCGGCCCCGGCTGCCCCCGCGGCTCCGGCCCCGGCCCCGGCTGCTCCGGCCCCCGCCCCCGCCGCCGCTCCGGCTCCGGTCGCCCCCGCGGCTCCGGCCGCCCCGGCTCCGGCCCCGGCCGCCGCTCCCGCTCCGGTCGCCCCCGCCGCCCCGGCCCCCGCCGCGGTCGCCGGTGACGACGGCGCGTACGTGACCCCGCTGGTCCGCAAGCTCGCGTCGGAGAACGGCGTGGACCTGGGCACCGTCAAGGGCACCGGCGTCGGTGGCCGTATCCGCAAGCAGGACGTCATCGCGGCCGCCGAGGCCGCGAAGGCCGCCCCGGCCCCCGCCGCCGCTGCCGCTCCGGCGGCCGCGAAGGCCCCGGCCCTGGAGGTCTCCCCCCTCCGTGGCCAGACGGTCAAGATGACCCGCATGCGCAAGGTCATCGGCGACAACATGATGAAGGCGCTGCACTCGCAGGCCCAGCTGACCTCGGTCGTCGAGGTCGACATCACCAAGCTGATGAAGCTGCGCGCCAAGGCGAAGGACGCGTTCGCGGCCCGTGAGGGCGTCAAGCTCTCCCCGATGCCGTTCTTCGTCAAGGCCGCCGCCCAGGCGCTGAAGGCCCACCCGGTCATCAACGCCCGGATCAACGACGACGAAGGCACCATCACGTACTTCGACTCGGAGAACATCGGCATCGCCGTCGATGCCGAGAAGGGTCTGATGACGCCGGTCATCAAGGGCGCGGGCGACCTGAACATCGCCGGGATCTCGAAGAAGACCGCCGAGCTGGCCGGCAAGGCCCGCGGTGGCGGCCTCACGCCGGACGACATGTCCGGTGCGACCTTCACGATCTCCAACACGGGCTCGCGCGGTGCGCTCTTCGACACCGTCATCGTGCCGCCGAACCAGGCCGCGATCCTGGGCATCGGCGCCACGGTGAAGCGTCCGGTCGTCATCAACCACCCGGACCTCGGCGAGACCATCGCCGTCCGGGACATGACGTACCTGTCGCTCTCCTACGACCACCGTCTGGTGGACGGCGCGGACGCCGCCCGCTACCTGACCGCGGTCAAGGCGATCCTGGAGGCCGGCGAGTTCGAGGTCGAGCTCGGCCTGTAACTCTCGTCTCATCAGCGCGTACGCCCCCGTCCGGAGGTCTTCCGGACGGGGGCGCCGCCGTATTGTCTAGAGGTCAACGCACCTTGGGGTCCCTGCCCCCTCTGGAGGAGCCATCATGACCGCGCCCGTCGTCCACTCGCTGCGCGAACAGATCCGCGAGCACATCGTCGAGGGGATCGTCAGCGGGCGCTGGAAGCCGGGCGAGCGCATCGTGGAACGCCGCATCGCGACGGAGCTCGAGGTCAGCCAGACGCCCGTGCGGGAGGCCCTGCGGGAGCTGGAGAGCCTGCGCCTGATCGAGTCCGCCCCCAACAAGGGCGTCCGGGTGCGGAATCTGACGGCCGCCGACCTGGAGGAGAGCTACCCGGTCAGGGCCGGCCTCGAGGCCATCGCGGCGGAGCTGGCGGCCGGGAAGCTGGCCGAGGACTGCTCGGCCCTCGAACCCCATGTGGCGGCCCTCTACCGCGCCGACCAGGAGGCCGACGGGACGGGCCAGGTGCGGCACACGGTCGCCTTCCACCGCGAGCTGGTGCGTGCCGCGGGGAACTCCGTGCTCCTGCACACCTGGGAGGGCCTGGGCATCGAGGTGTTCACGGCCCTGTCCATCCGGTGGCTGGGCACCGTCCAGCAGTCGTACGCGGAGGAGCACGAGGCGCTCGTGGCCGCGTTCCGGCGCCGGGATCCCGCGATCGCGGAGCTGGTGAAGGCGCACGTGCTCGGCTGCGCCCCGCGCGCCTGAGCCACACCCCGCTCAGACGTCGTCGCGCCACCGCCCCCACCTGCGCGTATCCGGCGTCCCGCCTTCGATATCAAGGCACCCGGTGCCCTGTTCAATGGCACCGGATGCCCACTTTCTCCGTCTGGGGAAGTTTTCCCCTTCAACCCTTTGATCGATCATCGATCAGGGAGTTAGAGTCGCCGACGGGTCTCCACCAGGGACCCACGCCCTGTCCTGCCAAAGACCTAGGGCACCCCCACCCTTTCCGCTAAGGGAACCCCCCTCCGACTCAGGAAGGCGGCGCAATGACCGACCCCTCCGCAATCCAGCCGAGCGAGCTCGACCAGCTCCCGGACCGCGACCCCGAGGAGACCGCCGAATGGCAGGCCTCCCTGGACGCCGTTACCAAGGCGGCCGGGCCGCACCGTGCCGCGTACCTGATGCGCCGCACGCTGGAGCGCGCCGAGGGCTCGGGCCTGGCGCTGCCGAAGCTCCTCGAGACCGACTACGTCAACACCATCCCGACCGCCGCGGAGCCGGCGATCGAGGGTGACGAGGCGCTGGAACTGAAGATCGCCGCGTGGAACCGCTGGAACGCGGCCGCGATGGTGACCCGTGGCTCCAAGTACGGCGTCGGCGGCCACATCGCCACGTTCGCCTCGGCGGCCTGGCTCTACGAGACCGGCTTCAACCACTTCTTCCGGGGGAAGGAGGGCGACGGCTCCGGTGACCAGCTCTACATCCAGGGCCACGCCTCCCCCGGCATCTACGCCCGCGCCTTCCTCGACGGCCGCCTGAGCGAGCAGCAGCTCGACCGCTTCCGCCAGGAGTCCGGCGGCGACGGCCTGCCGTCGTATCCGCACCCGCGGCGCCTGCCCTGGCTGTGGGAGTTCCCGACCGTCTCCATGGGCCTCGGCCCGCTGTCGGCGATCTACCAGGCGCGGTTCAACCGCTACCTCACCAACCGCAAGATCAAGGACGTCTCCGCCTCGCACGTGTGGGCGTTCCTCGGTGACGGCGAGATGGACGAGCCCGAGGCCACCGCGGCCCTGGCGCTCGCCTCGCGTGAGGGTCTGGACAACCTGACCTTCGTCATCAACTGCAACCTGCAGCGCCTCGACGGCCCGGTCCGCGCCAACTTCCGCGTGGTCCAGGAGCTGGAGGCGCAGTTCCGCGGCGCCGGCTGGAACGTCATCAAGACGCTCTGGGGCTCCGCCTGGGACGAGCTGTTCCAGCTCGACACGACCGGCGCGCTCGTGCGCCGGCTGCGCGAGGTGCCGGACGCCCAGTTCCAGACGTACGCGACGCGCGACGCGGCGTACATCCGCGAGCACTTCTTCGGCTCCGAGCCCGCGCTCGTCGAGCTGGGCAGGCTGCTCACGGACGACAAGATCGCCGAGTGCTTCCAGGTCTCGCGCGGCGGCCACGAGCCCCGCAAGGTGTACGCGGCCTACCGTGCGGCCCTGTCGCACGAGGGCGCGCCGACCGTGATCCTGGTCCAGACGGTCAAGGGCTTCACGCTGGGCAAGGGCTTCGAGTCCAAGAACGCCAACCACCAGATGAAGAAGCTGACGGTGGACGAGTTCAAGGACATGCGTGACCTCCTTGAACTGCCCATCTCCGACAGCCAGTTCGTCGACGGCCAGGTCCCCTACGGCCACCCGGGCGCCGACTCCCCCGAGGTCCGCTACCTCCAGGAGCGCCGCGCTGCCCTCGGCGGCCCCGCCCCGGCCCGCCGCACGCACGCGATCGCTCCGCTGCCGGCCCCGGCCGACAAGGCGTTCGCGTCCTTCGACAAGGGCTCCGGCTCGCAGTCGGTCGCGACGACCATGGCGTTCGTACGCCTGGTCAAGGACCTCGTACGCGACAAGGAGACCGGCAAGCGCTGGGTGCCGATCGTCCCGGACGAGGCGCGCACCTTCGGCATGGAGTCGCTGTTCCCGTCGCTCGGCATCTACTCCCCCAAGGGACAGACGTACGAGCCGGTCGACCGCGACCAGCTGATGTACTACAAGGAAGCCACGGACGGCCAGATCCTCAACGAGGGCATCACCGAGGCCGGCTCCATGGCGGACTTCATCGCCGCGTCCTCCTCGTACGCCACGCACGGCGAGGCGATGATCCCCTTCTACATCTTCTACTCGATGTTCGGCTGGCAGCGCACGGCCGACCAGATGTGGCAGCTCGGCGACCAGCTGGGCCGCGGCTTCCTGGTCGGTGCCACCGCGGGCCGCACGACGCTGACGGGTGAGGGTCTGCAGCACGCGGACGGTCACTCGCCGGTCATCGCGGCGACCAACCCGGCCGCGCTGACCTACGACCCGGCGTTCGCCTACGAGATCGGCGCGATCGTCAAGGACGGTCTGCGCCGGATGTACGGCGAGGCGGCCCCGGGCGAGGACCAGAACGTCTTCTACTACCTGACGGTCTACAACGAGCCGATGCCGCAGCCGGCCAAGCCCGCGGGCGTGGACGAGGGCATCCTCAAGGGCCTGTACCGCTTCAACACCGCCGAGTCGGCCGGGGTGAACGTCGCGGCCGCCAACGCCCCCCGCATCCAGCTGCTCGGCTCGGGCACGGCGATCCACTGGACCCTCGAGGCGCAGAAGCTGCTCGCCGAGGAGTGGGGTGTCGCCGCCGACGTGTGGTCCGCCACCTCCTGGACCGAGCTGCGCCGCGACGCCCTGGAGGCGGACGAGGCGATCCTGCGCGGCGAGGAGCGCACTCCGTACATCCGTAAGGCGCTCGACGGCGCCCAGGGCCCGGTCCTCGCGGTCTCCGACTACATGCGCCAGGTCCCCGACCAGATCGCGCAGTGGGTCGAGCAGGACTACACCTCGCTCGGTGCGGACGGCTTCGGTCTCTCCGACACCCGTGAGGCGGCCCGCCGCCACTTCGGCATCGACGCGCAGTCGATCGTCGTCGCGGCCCTGGCCCAGCTCGCCCGCCGCGGCGAGGTCAAGGCCTCGGCCGTGAAGGAGGCGCGCGAGCGCTACGGCCTGTAGTCCCCTGTCCCGCGTGCCCCGTCCCGATTGCCGGGGCGGGGCACGCGTGCGTGAATGAGGAGGTCCAGGGGGGCGCCGTTCAGGGGAGCCGTACGTCCATGAAGATCTCCAAAACCCCGTCAGCACCCTGCTGGGCGGACCTCTCCACGCCCGACACCGACGCGGCTCGGCTCTTCTACCAGGGGCTCCTCGGCTGGCGCAGCGAAGTGGTGTCCGATCCGCGGTCGCAGACCTACGGCCTCTTCCGGTCCGGTGAGGAACCGGTCGCGGGCATCGGCCCGACCAGGAGCCCGAAGGAACGGCCGGCGTGGCTGCCGTACTACCAGTCGGCCGGGGTCGACGCGGTCATCGCGCGCGTGAAGGGCAACGGCGGCACGGTGGTCACGGGCCCGGAGACCATCGCGGAGGACGGCGTCTTCGCGGTCTGTCAGGACCCGTCGGGAGCCGCGTTCGGTCTGTGGCAGCCGATCTCGAACACGGGCTTCGGCGTCGTGAACGCGCCGGGGAGCTTCTGCTGGTTCGAGCTGCTCACCCGCGATCCGGACGGCTCCAAGGACTTCTACCAGTCCGTACTGGGCTGGGGCGCGAAGCGGCACCCCCACGGGGGCGGCGCCGGCTACACGGAATGGAGTGTCGACACCGAGCCCTTCGGCGGCATGCTCGACATGGCGTCGGACTCGTGCCCCGAGGATCTGCCGGCGCACTGGACGGTGTACATCGCCGTCGGGGACACCGACGCGACGGCGGCCCGCTGCAAGGCGCTCGGCGGGCAGATCCTGGTGCACCCGAAGACGATCGAGCCGGGCCGGTTCGCGGTGCTCGCCGATCCGCAGGGGGCCTCGTTCGCGGTCCTCACGTACCCCCCGCGCTGAGGGCACGCATCATGGGCGTATGCGTGCCGCCCGCCTGATCAAGATGGTGTTGTTGCTCCAGTCCCGGCCGTCGATGACGGCGGGTGAACTGGCGCGCGAACTGGAGGTCTCGGAGCGGACGGTGACCCGGGACGCGCAGGCGCTGTCCGAGGCGGGCGTGCCGGTGTACGCGGACCGGGGCAGGGCGGGCGGGTACCGGCTGATCGGCGGCTACCGGACGCGGCTGACGGGGCTGGCGCGCGGCGAGGCGGAGGCCCTGTTCCTGTCCGGGGTACCGGGCGCGCTGCGTGAGATGGGACTCGAGGACGCGGCGTCGGCCGCACGGCTGAAGGTGTCGGCGGCGCTGCTGCCCTCGCTGCGGGACGCCTCGCGCACGGCGGCGCAGCGCTTCCATCTGGACGCGCCCGGCTGGTTCAAGGAGCCGCGGACGCCCGAGCTGCTGCCCGCGGTGGCCGACGCGGTGTGGGACGACAGGGTGGTGCGCGCCCGCTACCGCCGTGACGAGGCCGAGGTCGAGCGGGAGCTGGAGCCGTACGGGCTCGTCCTGAAGGCGGGCGTCTGGTATCTGTGTGCCCGCGTCGCGTGCGGCGGGACCCACCGGGTGTACCGGATCGACCGGTTCATCGGCGTCGAGGCGGGCGAGGAACGCTTCGTACGGGACGAGGAGTTCGACCTGCCGGGGTTCTGGGAGGAGCGGGCCGAGCAGTTCGCGCGGTCCATCCTGCGCGCCGAGGTCGTCCTGCGGCTGTCCCCCTCGGGGCTGCGGCAGCTTCCGCACGTGACCGAGCCCGTGTCCGTGCGTGCGGCGCGGGAGTCGGCCGGCGAGCCCGACGACGAGGGGTGGGTGACGGTGACTCTGCCGGTCGAGTCGGAGGACGTCGCGTACGGCCAGCTGTTCGCGCTCGGGCCCGAGGCGGAGGTCCTGGCTCCCGCTGGTCTGCGCGAGCGCTTCGCCGACGCGGCGCGGCGGACGGCGGACCGCTACCGCTGAGCCGCCGGGCGCCGTGCCCTCGGCATGTGCGCGCATAACGAACTGGCGCAGCTCCGTCACTCGGCGTGCGTCCCCGACCCCCAAGGCAGATGCTTGTCCCGTGATGGACGAGACGGAGTTCTGGGAGATCGTGGACAGCACCCGCGAGGCCGCCGAGGGCGACCCCGAGGACCATGCCGAGCTGCTCGTCGACCGGCTGCTCCAGGCCGACCCCGACGCGGTGCTCGACTTCGCCCGTCACTTCGAGTCCCGCTACCACCGCGCCTACCGCTGGGATCTGTGGGGCGCCGCGTGGGTGCTGCTCGGCGGGGCGAGCGACGACGCCTTCGACTACTTCCGCTGCTGGCTGATCGGCCAGGGCCGGGAGGTCTTCGAGGGCGCGCTGCACGAACCGGACACGCTCGCCGACCTGCTGGGCGAATTCGACGAGGAGATCGACGGCGACGGCGAGGAGCTCGGGTACGCGGCGGACGAGGCGTACGAGGAGCTGACCGGCGCGGTGGCACCCGATCTCGGCATCCCGGCCGCGCCCCCGGAGCCGGAGGGCACGCCGGTCGACTTCGAGAACGCGGCGGAACTCGAGCGGCTGTACCCGAAGCTCTCCGAGCGTTTCGGGTCGTAGGGCCTGTCGTCACGTTCCCGTCGTCCGCCCGAGGGGCGGGCCCGGCGGCGTCCGGTGCGTGCGATCGCAAGGCGCCGGAGAGCCCTGGTAGCGGAGCCACCAGGGCTCTTCGGCAACGCCGCATGGGGGTCCCCCCTGCTCGAGCAGAGCCGAGAGCCAGGGGGAGTGCGTGCCGGACGCCGCCGGACAGACGGGAATGTGACGACAGGCCCTAGGCGCCCGGGAGTTCACCGCGCGGCTGCTGCCCGGATCGTCTCCTCGATGCCGGGGAACGCGAACGTGAAGCCTGATTCCAGGAGCCGGGTCGGCACGGCCCGCGTGCTGCCGAGGACGTCGCCCGCCATCTCGCCGAGGACCAGGCGCAGGGCGGGGGCGGGCGCCGTGAGCAGGGTGGGGCGGTGCAGCACGCGTCCCATCGCGGCGGTCACCTCGCTGTTCGTGACGGGGTGCGGGGCGGTGAGGTTCACGGGGCCCGACAGCTCGTCCGTGGCGAGGATGTGCCGCAGGGCCGCGATCTCGTCGTGCAGCGCGATGTACGACCAGTACTGGCGGCCGTCGCCCATGCGTCCGCCGAGCCCGGCCAGGAACAGCGGGAAGAGCCGCGCCCAGGCCCCGCCGTCGCGGGACACGACGAGCCCGGACCGCGCGAACACGGTGCGGATTCCGGCCTCCTGGGCGGGCGCCGCGGCCTCCTCCCACTCCACGCACAGCCGGGGCAGGAATCCGTCCCCGGGCGGCGCGCTCTCGTCGACGGCGCGCGTGCCGGTGTCTCCGTAGTAGCCGACGGCACTGCCGTTGACGAAGACGCGGGGAGGCTGTTCGAGCGTGGCGACGGCCTCGGCGAGCGTCGCGGTGCCGAGGACCCGGCTGTCGCGGATCTTCTTCTTGTACTCGTCGGTCCAGCGGTGGTCGCCCACGCCCACGGCGGCGAAGTTGAGGACCGCGTCGCACCCGGAGAGCCCGGCCGCGTCGACGGACCCCCGCTCCGGGTCCCAGCGGACCTCGTCCGGGGCCGCCGGCTCTCTGCGGACCAGGCGGACGACGTCGTGCCCGTCGGCGCGCAGGGACCGGGTCAGGGCGGAACCGATGAGGCCGGAGGCGCCGGCGACGGCGAACCGGGAGCGTCGTACGGGTGCGGATTCGCTCTGGGTCATGGGTCCATCCTGCCGCGTGAATCGCCCGGCGGCCGGTTGTGGACCGGTCGTACAGTGGCCCTCATGCCGCAGCCGCTCATACGTCTCGCCCGCCCCGACGACGAGGACGGGCTCGCCCGGCTCGACCGTGCCGCCTGGTCGACGCTGCACGCCGTCCAGCCGCAGCCACAGCCGCCGTACGACCCGTTCTTCTCGGAGCGGTTCGGGCCGCGGGACCATCTGGTCGCGGAGCTCGACGGGCAACTCGCCGGTTACGTGCGCATCGCCTACCCCACGTCGCTCGCCGCCAACACCCATGTCCGGCAGATCCAGGGCCTCGCGGTCGCCGCACAGGCGCGGGGCGCGGGAGTCGGCCGGGCGCTGGTCCGCGCTGCGGTGGAGCGCGCCCGCACGGCCGGCGCGCGCCGCATGACGCTGCGGGTGCTCGGGCACAACGGCCCCGCGCGGGCCCTGTACGAGTCCGAGGGATTCGTGGTCGAGGGCGTCCTGCCTCAGGAGTTCCTGCTCGACGGGAAGTACGTGGACGACGTCCTCATGGGCCAGGCCCTGTAGCGGGGCGCGGTTCTCACGGACCCGCCCGGGGTGCGGTGACGGCCCTCCCGTAGGAGCGTGAAAGGGTCCATGGGAAGGAGCCCGCCGATGACCGGGGCGTTGTCGCGTCGCCGGGACGGCGAGGAGCGGGCCTGGCTGCGTGGGGCACCGCCGCCGCGCTGGGTGCGAGCGCTGCCGGTCGCGCTGCTCGTCGCTCTGTGCACGGCCCAGCTGGTCACCGAGGAGAAACTGGACCTCGGATTCCTGCTGGGGGCGATCCCGCCGCTGGCCGCCCTCACGTACGGGCCCGCCGCCACGGCGCTGCTCGGCGGCATCGTGATCGTCCTGCTGAACGTGCCCTTCATGAACCTCGGGCACCCCGGCAACAGCGACGTGCTCACGGTCTCCTTCGTGGCGCTGCTCAGTGTGCTGATCGGCTGGGTCCGCAGCCGGCGCGACCACCAGCTCGTCACCGTGCGCACGGTCGCGGAGGCGGCCCAGTTCGCCGTGCTTCCGCCGCTGCGCGACCGGGTCGGCACGGTGCGCTGCGCGGGCCTGTACCGGGCGGCCGAGCGCGGGACGCTGGTCGGCGGCGACCTGTTCGACGTACGCAGGAGTCCGGCCGGGGTGCGGGCCGTGATCGGTGACGTGCAGGGCCACGGGCTGTCCGCCGTGGGGACGGTGGCGGGGCTGCTCGGCGCGTTCCGTGAGGCGGTGCTCGACCAGGCGGACCTGGAGGGGGTCGCGGCGCGCCTCGACCGCAGGCTGGTGGTCGACTCGGCCGAGGAGGAGCACGCCGAACTGTTCGCGACCGCGCTGTTGCTCGAGTTCCCCGACGACTCCCCGGTGGTGCGGGCCCTTTCGTGCGGCCACCCGCGGCCGCTGCTCCTGCGCGGGCGGGAGGTCATCGAGCTCCCGGTGCCGCCCGGGGCGCCTCTCGGGCTCGGGATCGCGGGCCTCTCGCCGCCGCAGCAGCTCACGGTGCGGCTGCGGCCGGGGGACCGGCTGCTCGGTCTGACGGACGGCCTGATCGAGGCGCGGGACTCGTCCGGCGCCTTCTATCCGCTGGCGGAGCGTCTGGTCAGGTTCGGCGCGGAGGATCCGGCGGAGCTGACGGACGCGCTGTGGCGGGACGTGGTGCGGTTCGCGGGGACGGTACGGGACGATCTGACGCTGCTCGTGTTCGCACCGGAGATCGACCCGTCGGACGACTGACGGGTCACTGCCGGCCGGCGCCCCGACCGTCCCCCAGCAGGCTGATGCCGCCCGTCAGTTCGCGCAGGCAGCGCAGCGCGAGGACCGCCGGCGAGCCGGTCGCGCCGGTCGCCGGCGCGTCGGTGACGGCCCAGGCCTCCAGGGCGATCCGGATGGCGTCGGTGGCCGCGGCGGCGGCGAGCCGTACGTCGAGGGGGTCCGCCCGCTCGCCCGCGAGCCGCGCGAGGACCGGCACGAGGCGCTCCTCCGACTCCTGGTTGACCCGGTACCAGACGGCCCGCAGCGCGGCGTCGTCCTGGGCCGCGCGCAGCAGTCCCCTGGTCGTCTCCAGCTGTTCGGGGCCGTGGTCGCCGGGTGCGGAGAGTGTGGCGGTGACGGCCGTCTCCAGGGTGAGCCGCAGGTCCGCGCCGGGCTCGGCGTCCGCGAGGAGGGCGCGCCAGGCGTCGCCGCCCGCGGCGAGGAGCGGGCCGACCGCGTCCTGCTTGCCCCGGAAGTAGCGGTAGAAGGTGCGCAGCGCGACGCCCGCCCGGTGGGCGATGTCCTCGGCCGTCGTGCCGTCGGGGCCGTGCTCGGCGAAGAGTTCGGCGGCGGCGCGGGCGATGTCCAGCTGGGTGGCGGCCTTGCGCCGCTCGGTCAGGGAGGGCTGCGGACTGCGCTGATCGTTCGTGGGGCTCACCGGGGAAGCCTATGCGTCCGGGAACAAACCTGCACGTTCTGACGTTATGGCAAAACGTGCCACCCAGGCGTACGGTGGACAGCGAATCCGGCGATCCCGGTGACGCGGATCGTGAAAAAAATGAACGAAGTGGAGCAGCACATGAGCCCGAACCTGAACCGCTACGAAGGCCGTCGTGTACTCGTCACCGGCGGTGGCTCCGGCATCGGCCAGGCCACCGTGCTGCGGGTCCTCGCCGAGGGCGCCCGCGCGGTCGCCGCCGACGTCAGCGAGGCGGGCCTGAAGGACACCGTCGAGAAGGCGACCGCCGCGGGCACCGCGGACCGGCTGACCACGGTCGTCGTGAACGTCGCGGACGAGGCCTCCGTGCGCGCGGGCGTCGCCGCCGCCGTCGAGACGCTCGGCGGCCTGGACGTGCTGGTCAACGCGGCCGGCATCCTGCGCTCCTCGCACACCCACGAGACGTCCCTCGCCGACTTCAACCAGGTCCTGCAGATCAACCTGGCCGGCACGTTCCTGATGATCCGCGAGTCGATACCCGCGCTCCTCGCGGGTGACGACTCCGCCGTCATCAACTTCAGCTCGACGTCGGCGACGTTCGCCCACCCGTACATGGCGGCGTACGCGGCGAGCAAGGGCGGCATCCAGTCCATGACGCACGCCCTGGCGAGCGAGTACAGCAAGCAGGGCATCCGGTTCACGGCCGTGCAGCCCGGATCCATCTCCTCCGGCATGACCGACGGCTCCGGCGCCAGCCGGCAGAGCAGCGGCCCGGGCCTGCCCGAGGACGCCGACATGAGCCTGTTCATGAAGCTGGCGCCGGCCATCGGCCAGGGCTTCGCGGGACCGGAGAGCGTGGCGTCCGTCGTCGCGATGCTCGGCTCGGACGACGGCAGGTTCATCACCGGCACCGAGGTCAGGATCGACGGCGGTACGCACTTCTGACCTGCGGCGGAGACGGGTTCCGACCCGCGACGGGGCCCGCGGATTCACTCGTACGGCGCCGCGTGCGGGGCGGGCCCCGGGCGCGCGACGGAGAGTGGCACGTATGCGCGTCTTCCGTATGGCGTTGTGCAGCGCACCGGGGGTCGCGGCCTTCGGCCTCCTGCTGCTGTGTGCCGCGACCGTGGGGCCCGGACACAGCGGTCCGGCGGCGAAGCCGGGCCAGGCGGCGGGCCTCACCGATCAGGCCGCGCCGGTGCTGCCACCGGCCGCCGTACCGGCGCGCCGGTCGGTCGACGGTGCGCACACCGCCGCGCTGCCCCGGATCGTGCCGCGGGCCAAGTGGCTGGCCGACGCCGCGTACCGCAGGCCGCCCGCCCGGTACACCGACCGCGTCACGGCGGTCTTCATCCACCACACGGACTCGCCGAACGGCTACGACTGCGCCGACACGCCCCGCATCATCCGCTACCTGTACGCGGACCAGGCCGGCGGCCGGAACTGGGACGACATCGGCTACAACTTCCTCGTCGACAAGTGCGGCACGATCTACGAGGGCCGGGCCGGCGGTGTCGACAGGGCGGTCGTGGGGGCGCACGCCCAGGGCTTCAACCGGGGCACGGCGGGCATCGCCGCCATCGGCACCTTCGACGCGGGCACCCCGGTGCCTCCCGCCATGGCGGAGTCCATCGCGGAGCTCGCCGCCTGGAAGCTGGGCCTCGCGGACATCGACCCGCGCTCCCGCGTCCGCCTCACCTCGACGAACAGCCTCAGCCGCTTCCCCAAGGGGAAGACAGCGGAGTTCAACGCCGTCGCCGCGCACCGGGACGCGTACGAGACGTACTGCCCGGGCCAGGCCCTGATGGCCGCGCTCCCGGAGATCAGGAAGCAGGCGGCGGCGCTCCAGGGGCGCTAGCGCCTTTCGCTCGGCGGCCCCGGGCGCCCCCCGTGCGACCGTGCCCGGGCTACGCGCGACTCCCTGTGCCGGGGCCCGGACCTACCCTCGACGGACTCGGGTACAGCCCGGGTGTTCCGGAGCCGTACGCGGGTTCGCCGGGGGGTAGGACGCCTTCGGAGCCCGCCTTCGTGCGCCGGCCGGACGGCCCGGGGTACGAACGACGGCTCTCACCAGCCGCACAACCGCCAGGGAGGCGCACGTGCCTGAGCCCGCACAGCACGCGGACGTCGTCATCGTGGGAGCCGGGGTCGCGGGACTCCTGGCCGCCCATCGCCTGACCAGGGCGGGCGTCCCCACCCTGGTCCTGGAGGCCGGCCCCTGTGTGGGCGGCCGCATGTCCACCGAGAAGGTCGACGGGTTCCGCCTGGACCGGATCGGCCGGCTCCTGTGCACCTCGTACCCCGAACTGCGCCGCAACCCGGGCCTGGACGCCCTCGTCCTGCGCTCCTTCTCGCCCGGTGTGCTGGTGCACAGCGACGGCCGCCGCCATCGCGCCGGAGAGCTCCCGGCCCCACGGCGCGCAAAGGGCGCACTCACAACGGCGCGCGCCCTTGCGAGCGCCCCCCGGGTGCCCCGCCCCCGCACCGCCAGGAGCCCGCGCCCCACCGCTCCGCTCGGCAGCCCCCTGGACCACGCCCGGCTCGCCAGGGCCCTGGCCCGCCTCGCCGCGACGCCCGTCCCCCGTCTCCTCGCGCGCCCCGAACTCCCCGCCTCCGACGCGCTGTTCGGCCGCGGGCTGCCCGCCCGTACCCTCGACGGCTTTGTGCGCCCCCTCCTGTCGGCACTCCTGTGCGACCCGGACCTGACCTCGTCGAGCCGGTGTGCGGACCTCGCCCTGCACGCCTACGCGCGCGGCCGCCTCTGCGTCCCCGAGGGCGGCGCGGACGCGCTGCCCGAGCTGCTCGCCGCCGGGCTCCCGGCGGGCACGGTCCGCACCGGCGTCCGCGTCACCGCCGTCTCCGCGAACTCGGTGACGACCGAGGAACACGGCGAACTCCGTTGCCGTTCGACCCTGTTGGCGACCGGGGCGCGCGCCGCGGCCGGGCTGCTCCCGGGACTGCGGGTGCCGGACTTCCACCCCGTCACGGTCGTCCACCACGCGGTCCCCGAGCCACCGCTCGCCGACCCGGCGCTGCTCCTCGACGCCGACCGGCTGGGCCCCGTCGCGTACACCGCGGTGATCAGCCAGGTCGACCCGACCCGCGCCCCGGCCGGCCGTGCGCTCGTCTCCTCGACGGTCCTCGGCCCGCCGCCGCCCGAGCGCGAGCTGCGGGCCCAACTGGCCGCCCTCTACGGCACGTCGACCTCCGACTGGGAGACCCTCGCGGTCCACCACGACCCGGAGGCGGTGCCCGCGATGCCGGCCCCGCACGACCTGCGCCGCCCGGTGCGGCTCCTCGACGGGCTCTATGTGTGCGGCGACCACCGCGGCACGAGCACGGTGCAGGGCGCCCTCCACTCGGGCCGCCGGGCGGCGCACGCGATCCTCGCGGACCTGGGCGTCCAACTGTCCCCGACAGCCGACCGGTTGCCGGCGGCAGCCTGACCCAGACCCCATCACAGATCCGACCTCTATAAGGTCCCTGTACGCGCCCGTCTCCGTGGCACATTCCGGAGGCGGGCGCCCTCATTCCCTCACGCGCACTCTTGCCTCCCCCGCAACTCCCCTCTACGGTCCCCACATCCGCACCCCAGTCCCTGGAGGCCGCAGTGCGAAGAACGGCGTCAGCCCTGCTGTTCGTCCTAGCCCTTGTCACCGGATTCATCGGAGCTGTAGTGCCGTCATCAGCAGCCCAGCCCGAGGAGCGGACCTCCGAACCGCCCGCCGGGCAGCCCTCCGTGGTCCCCCGCCCCACCGACTGGACCTCCCTCGGCGGCACGGTCGCCCTCACGCCCCGCACCCGCGTCCTGATCGACCCTCGCGCCCGCGCCGGGACCGCCGAGCCGTCCGGCCGCGCCGAGTTCCCCGGCCCGGCCCGCCAGAGCGTGCAGCAGCTCGCCGCCCAGCTGCGCACGGAGCTCGGGCAGGTCTCCGGCGTCGAGCCGCGCGTCGCGAGCGACGTGGCCCATGCCGGGCCCGGCGACATCGTCCTCGCTCTCGCCGACGACCGTGAACTCGGCGCGGAGGGCTACCGGTTCGACAGTTCGGACGGCGCCGTCCGCATCCGGGCCGCCTCCACGCACGGCCTCTTCTACGGCACCCGCACACTCCTGCAGCTCCTGCGCGCCACGGACGACGAGCACCGCACGCTCCCCCGGGCCCGCGCCACCGACGTCCCCACGCAGGCGATCCGCATGGTCCACCTCGACGCGGGCCGCAAGTACTGGAAGATCCCGTACCTGGAGAACCTGATCCGCAGGATGGGCGACCAGAAGCTGAACACGCTCATGCTGCACCTCTCCGAGTCGGAGGGCTTCCGTCTGTACAGCCCGAAGTTCCCGGGCCTCGCGGACCCCGACCACAGCTACAGCCGCGCCGACATCGAGCACCTCAAGTCCTTCGCCGCCCGCCACCACGTACAGCTGATGCCGGGCCTGGAGGTCCCCGGCCACGCGACGGCGATCAGCGACGCGTTCGGCATCGGCTTCGGCTCCGGTACGAACCCCTGCACGGCCGCGCACACGCACTCGCACCTCACGCCCGACTGGATCATCGACATGACCAGCGAGAAGGCGGTGGCGAAGACGAAGCAGATCGTCGACGAGTTCGCCGGCTGGTTCGACGCGCCGCTGTTCTCGATCGGCGGAGAGGAGGTGCCGGGCCAGCTCGCCGACTGCCCCCGTGTACAGGACTACTTGGCCGCCTCGCCCGATGTGTCGACGCTCGGCGACCTCCTCAACCGGTACATCAACACCCTGGACGACGTGATCGCCTCGCACGGCAAGCGCACCGCCGTCTACAACGGCTCCGAGCACCTGGCCGCGCCCCAGCAGACCGTCCACGGCCCGGTCGTCTTCCTCACCTGGGAGGGCACCGGCGCCGAACCCGCCGTGCCGGGCCACGACGAGATCGCCATCGGCCCGTTCTACGACACCCCGAACAACTACCACCACCTGTATCCGAACGAGCCCTGGATGTACGACAGCTGGACCGTGAGCACGGCGCCGGACATGCTCGGCTCCGGCCTGACCAACTGGGCCGACTACAACTTCTGGGCCGACGACGCGTACTTCGAGCAGTCGATGGCCGGCGCCCGCGCGATCCTCGCGGACCGCGCCTGGAACGGCACGGCGACCCCGGACACCCTGGCCGACTTCCGGGCCCGCGCGGCCCGTATCGGTGACCCGCCCGGCATCACCGCGACGCCGGCGAAGCCCCGGGTGAACGACGGCCGGCCGAGCCATCACTGGACCTTCGACACCGCCGCGTACCCGAAGGGCTGGACCTACGCGGGCAGTCCCGGCAACACGATCTTCGCCGAGGACACGGCGGGCGACCTGCCGGGCACGTCGTACATCATCAACAACCCGGCACCGGTGGACGGCGTGCGCGGGCAGGCGTGGAACTTCGACTCGGACCGGGACGGTGTCGGCTTCGGCGGCCTGGACGTGGCCGAGCCGTGGACGGTGTCGGTACTGGTCCGCCCCACGGCCCGCACCTCGGACCAGGTGCTGCTCAGCTCGAAGGCGGGCGCGCTCAAGCTCATGCAGTACGGCACGGGCAAGGTCGGCTTCACCCGGTACGGCTCGGCCGACCTCAGCTTCGACTACACGCTGCCGCTCGACCGCTGGACCCGGCTGACATGGGTGGCGACGCCGGGCCACACCACGCTCTACGCCGACGGGGTGCGGGTCGGCACGGTCGACGCGTCGATCCCCCTGCCCCTGCGCTCGATCGGCACGGAGAAGGTGAGCCTGCGCGGCGACCTCGACGAACTGACCACCTGGGACGAGCCGTTGACGGCCGACCGGGTCGCCGCTCTGTCCCGGCAGGACACCCGGTAGTACGCGCCGGAGCCCGCCCCCGTCCCGTCAGTGGCTGAGGGCGGCGACGCGGTCCCGGTATCCGCGTACCGGGGCCGCGTCGCGGTAGGGCTCCAGACGCCGCTCGAACTCCCGCACGTACTCGTGCGCCCGCACGGAGCGCATCTCGGAGGCGGCCTGCGCGGCCTCGGCTCCGAGGGTGCACGCCTGGTCCAGCTCGCCGAGGCCGAGCCGCGCGGAGGCGAGCACCACCCGGCAGAACAGCCGGCTGCGCGCGAAGCCGGGCGCCCGCAGCTGGAGCGAGCGCTCCGCGTGCTGGGCGGCCGCGCGGTACTGCTGGAGATCCCGGTGGCAGTGCCCGAACTCGTCGGCCAGCTGCGCCTCGTCGAAGAACCGCGCCCAGTGCGGCACGTCGTCCCCGGTCCGCACCGCCTCCAGGGCCCGTTCGGCCCGCACCAGCGACGCCGTGCACGCGCGCACCTCGCCGAGCACGCCGTGCCCGCGCGCCTCGGCCGCGTGCAGGAGTGCCTGTACGGCAGGCGGCGCGGAGGAGCCCACGCCCTGCTGGGCGACCCGCGCCAGCTGGACGGCCTCACGCCCGTGACCGAGATAGACGGCCTGGCGGCTCATCGTGACCAGGACGTACGCCCCGTACGTCCGGTCCCCCGCCGCCTGCGAGAGCCGCAGCGCCTGCACGAAGTACCGCTGCGCGAGCCCGTGCGCGGCGATGTCGTACGAGGTCCAGCCCGCGAGCCGGGTCAGATCGGCGGCGGCGGCGAAGAGCCGCCGGCCGGTCTGCTCCCCGTAGGTGCCCCGCAGCATCGGTTCGGCCTCGTGCTCCAGGTAGCGCACGAGCGCCTGGCGGGCGTGACCACCGCCGTAGGCCTGGTCGAGGGAGCGGAAGAGTTCGCCGACGGAGCGCAGGGCCGCGATGTCGCCCGCGGTGACCCGCTGCCCGGGCCCGCGCTCGGCCTGGACGCGCTGCCGGGGCAAGGGGGGCGGCCCCTGTTCGGGCCCGGACGGAGCCTTCGCCGAAGAGCGTCCCTGAGCGGGGATCCGCACGCCGCCGGGACCGCCGTGGTCCCCGTGGGCGACCCGGTCGTCGGCCCGCCCGATCAGCCAGTCCCGGCTGGGCACGACGAGCCCCGCCGGGGTGAACGCGATCTTGCGGAGCTCGGCATGGCTGCCCGAGTCCTTGCGCCACAGGCCGCTGACGATGTCGACGGCTTCCTCGGGCGAGGCCGCGAACTCCAGACCCGCGTAGACCGGGGAGCAGGCGTCGAGCCCCAGGTCCTGGGCGGAGAGCCGACGGCCCAGGCGCCGGGTGAACACCTCGGCGATCAGTGCGGGTGTGGTGCCGCGGGGCTGCTGGCCGCGCAGCCAGCGCGTCACGGATGTCTTGTCGTAGCGCAGGTCGAGACCGTGCTCCAGACCGAGCTGGTCGACTCGGCGGGCCAGTCCGGCGTTGGAGAACCCCGCCTCCGCGATGAGCGCGGCTAGCTGGCGGTTGGGCGTGCGCTGCGGAGGTCGTTCCGTCATGCTGTGCGATTGCCTTCCGGGCCCTAGGAAGCCGTAGAGGGGGGCCGTCGTGCGCCCCCCTCTGCACTGCTCCCACATGGAACGGCGCGAATTTGACGTCCTTCCCCGCAAGCGGGGAATCTCCTGCCGCCCCGCTCGCACGGGACCTCGGTGGGTTCCTGCTTCACAGGCCCTGCCGGACCGGGGTCCGGTCTTACGCAGCCTCCACAAGCCTGACTTCCCGCCCGCCCGGCGGTAGGTCCACGAGCGGCTCCCCGCTCACGGACGGCGCCGAAGCTATCACGCAGCGCGCACGGAGGCCCCCGATGAGACCAGCCGAGACCCCCTTTCATCCGATCGTGTGAGGATTCCCCGAACGGCTGGCGAGGAAGCCCTGCCCGTACAGTGGCTGGGGGCGCGATATGTGCACGCTGAAGGTTCTAGGGAGGCACTGACCGTGAATGAGTTGCGGTTCGTCCGCTTGGGTTTCGGAGCGGACTCGGTCGACTACCAGGAGGCCTGGGACGAGCAGCGCCGTGTGCACGCCGCCCGCTTCGCGGACGAGGTCCCCGACACCTGCCTGCTTCTCGAGCACCCGCCGGTCTACACCGCGGGCCGCCGCACCGCGCCCGAGGAGCGTCCGCTGGACGGCACCCCCGTCGTGGACGTGGACCGGGGCGGCAAGATCACCTGGCACGGCCCGGGCCAGCTCGTCGGCTACCCGATCCAGAAGCTGCCGCGCCCCGTCGACGTGGTCGCGCACCTGCGCCGCCTGGAAGACGCGATGATCGCGGTCTGCGCCGAGTTCGGCGTGGAGACCTCCCGTGTCGAGGGCCGGGCGGGCGTGTGGGTGCTCGGCGACCCGGTGGAGGAGCGCCCGAAGCTCGGCGGCCTGTCCCTCGACTTCGACCCCCGGGTGAACGACTCCGAGTTCGACCCCCGTCTCAACGGCCCGGAGTACGCGCCCTCGAACGCCGGACAGCGCCGCGAGGACCGCAAGATCTGCGCGATGGGCATCCGTGTCGCCAAGGGCGTCACGATGCACGGCTTCGCGCTGAACGTGAATCCGGACACCTCGAACTTCGACAAGATCATCCCGTGTGGCATCCGTGACGCGGGCGTCACCTCGCTCTCGTACGAGCTGGGCCGCGAGGTCACGATCGACGAGGTGCTGCCCGTCGTGGAGCGCCACCTGCGCGACGTCCTGGAGAACGCGGCGCTCGCCCCACGCGTCATCGAGAAGGCACCCGAGAGGGAGCCCGACAAGGCGACCGCCTGAGCGGGAATGCACCCCGAAGGCCAGAGGTTGGCCACACGTAAGGCCCATCAAGACCACGGGCGTACCCTGAGGTACGCCGAAGAATCAAAGCTGTAGGGAGCCGGTCGTGTCCGCAGTCGCACCCGACGGACGCAAGATGCTGCGCCTGGAGGTCCGCAACAGCCAGACCCCCATCGAGCGCAAGCCCGAGTGGATCAAGACCCGGGCGAAAATGGGTCCCGAGTACACGAAGATGCAGAGCCTCGTGAAGAGCGAGGGCCTGCACACGGTCTGCCAGGAGGCGGGCTGTCCGAACATCTACGAGTGCTGGGAAGACCGCGAGGCCACCTTCCTCATCGGCGGCGACCAGTGCACGCGGCGCTGTGACTTCTGCCAGATCGACACGGGCAAGCCCGAGGCGCTGGACCGTGACGAGCCCCGCCGCGTCGGCGAGTCCGTCGTCACGATGGACCTGAACTACGCCACGATCACCGGCGTCGCGCGCGACGACCTGGAGGACGGCGGCGCCTGGCTGTACGCGGAGACCGTGCGCCAGATCCACGCGATGACGGCGGAGCGCGCCGAGGGCTACACCAAGGTCGAGCTGCTCATCCCCGACTTCAACGCCGACCCGGACCAGCTGGCCGAGGTCTTCTCGTCCCGCCCCGAGGTTCTCGGGCACAACGTCGAGACGGTGCCGCGCATCTTCAAGCGGATCCGCCCCGGCTTCCGGTACGAGCGCTCCCTCGAGGTCATCACGAAGGCCCGCGAGGCCGGACTGGTCACCAAGTCCAACCTGATCCTGGGCATGGGCGAGGAGCGCGCCGAGGTCAGCGAGGCGCTGCGCCAGCTGCACGAGGCGGGCACCGAGCTGATCACCATCACCCAGTACCTGCGCCCGACGCCGCGCCACCACCCCGTCGAGCGCTGGGTGAAGCCGGCCGAGTTCGTGGAGCTGAAGGAGGAGGCCGAGCAGATCGGCTTCTCCGGCGTCATGTCGGGCCCGCTGGTCCGCTCCTCGTACCGCGCCGGACGCCTCTATCAGATGGCGGTCGAGAAGCGCGGCGCGTACGTGGCCTCGCAGGCGGTCTGATCCCGTCCCACCCGCACGGCCCGCCAGCCGTGTGAAATCACGCACAAGCAGCTACCGGCCGGTAATGGCCGAGAGAACGCGGCCCTGACAGTCCCCGCAGATGGGGGGCACCGTCAGGGCCGCGTCATCGTTCGGCCCTCCCCCATCAAGGCTTCATGGGCGTTTGACCCTTCGGTCATGCCCTGGTAACACCAAACAGTGACGCTGTACTCACGCCACGTACCCATCGTCAGAGTCGCTCCCGAGGGGGACCTCCCAATGCAGGCCGCGCCCGTTCGCGCCACCGCCATCCCGACCTTCACCGACGCCCTGCGCGCGGTCGAGTCGCTGCTCATGAGCAGCGGACAGCGCACCGCCCGCCGCAACGCCTGGACCTCCGTGCTCGAGGACCGCCGCCGCGCCAAGGACCGGGTGGAGGCGCAGCGGGTGCTCGAGAAGGCTGTGGCCGCCCGCACGTCGTAGCCACTTGCCCGGACACGTAGACTTCAAGGCATGGCGAGGAAGGAAACCGCAGCGGACGCTGCGAACCCCGGGCGACTCAAGCAGATCGCTCTGACCTTTAAGATGACCCGCAAGGCCGATCCGATGATCGCCCTTGTACTCGCGGCTGTGGGAATCGTCACCTTTGGTGTGTTCCTCGCGATCGGTTTCTTGATCGGTCACCCGGTATATCTCGGAATTCTCGGCTTCCTGCTCGCCTTCCTCGCGATGGCGATCGTCTTCGGACGCCGTGCCGAGCGAGCAGCCTTCGGGCAGATGGAGGGCCAGCCCGGCGCGGCTGCCGCGGTACTCGACAACATCGGCCGTGGCTGGACCACGACCCCGGCCGTGGCGATGAACCGCAGCCAGGACGTCGTGCACCGGGCGGTCGGCAAGGCCGGCATCGTCCTGGTCGCCGAGGGCAACCCGAACCGCGTGAAGACGCTGCTGGCGGCCGAGAAGCGGAAGATGGCCCGCATCGTCTCCGACGTGCCGGTCCATGACATCCTCGTCGGCAACGGCGAGGGCCAGGTGCCGCTCAAGAAGCTCCGCACGACCATGCTCAAGCTCCCCCGCGTTCTCGCGGGCCCGCAGGTCACGTCGACCAACGACCGCCTCCGGGCGATGGGCGACCTGATGAGCAACATGCCGCTCCCCAAGGGTCCGATGCCCAAGGGCATGCGGATGCCGCGCGGCGGCGGCAAGGCCCGCTGACCCTCCTACTACGACGATGAGGCCCCGGAACCGATCGGTTCCGGGGCCTCATCGTCGTAGTGGGTCGCCGTCGCATCAGGCCGCAGGAGCGCGTCCCGCTGCGACGGCGGGTCGGCGTCAGGCGTCAGGCATCGGGCGTCAGGCGTCAGGCGCGGACCTGGACCGCTCGGGCCACGCGGTCGTGCAGGCCGCGGCCGTCACGGTCCCAGATCAGCGCGGGGACGGCGACGCACAGGAGCGCCGTGCGGACCAGGACGCGGCCGAGGCCGAGGCGGCCGGAGCCGTCCTGCGCGACGACGCGCAGACCCATGATCCGCTTGCCCGGCGTGAAGCCGACGGTGCCGACGGTGAGCAGGCCGAGGAGGAAGAAGATCGCGAGGGCCCAGTTCCCCGTCGCCTGGTTGTAGCCGTGCGTGAGGAGCCCGTATGCGATCAGCATGCACAGGGCCCAGTCGATGACGAGGGCGGCGATACGCCTGCCGGGGCGGGCGATGGAGCCCGGTCCCTCCTCGGGCAGCCCCAGCTGCTCGCCGCGGTACCCGAACTCGACACCCGCGTCCTCTGCGGCCGCGCGCGGCCCGGAGAGCCACGATCCGATTGCTTGCCTGTTGTCCACCCGTCCAAGGTACTGCGCTCGGCCACCCGGCCCGCTCTGCCCCCCGGCTCGGTTAACTTCGGCGAAACAAATGGGTCATGCTTGAGAAATCCCCCGTCCCTATGGTCGGGTCCCAGCGTGTGCCACCGCACTGGCCGCACCACCGAGCTGCAACCCCGCCCCTCCCGGGTGGGAGTAGGAGGAGTTGGATGTTCCAGAACGCCGATGACGCCAAGAAGTTCATCGCGGACGAGGACGTCAAGTTCGTCGACGTCCGGTTCTGCGACCTGCCGGGTGTGATGCAGCACTTCACGGTGCCGGCCGCGGCGTTCGACCCCACCGAGGAGCTGGCCTTCGACGGATCCTCGATCCGTGGCTTCCAGGCCATCCACGAGTCCGACATGGCGCTCCGCGCCGACCTGACCACCGCGCGCATCGACCCCTTCCGCCGCGACAAGACGGTCAACATCAACTTCTTCATCCACGACCCGATCACGGGCGAGCAGTACTCGCGTGACCCGCGCAACGTCGCGAAGAAGGCCGAGGCGTACCTGGCCTCGACGGGCATCGCCGACACCGCGTACTTCGGCCCCGAGGCCGAGTTCTACGTCTTCGACTCGGTCCGCTTCGAGACCTCCGCGAACCGCTCGGTCTACGAGATCGACTCCGAGGCCGGCGCCTGGAACACCGGTTCGGAAGACAACAACCGCGGCTACAAGGTCCGCTACAAGGGCGGTTACTTCCCGACCCCGCCGGTCGACCACTTCGCCGACCTGCGCGCGGAGATCTCCCTGGAGCTGGACAAGAACGGCCTCCAGGTCGAGCGCCAGCACCACGAGGTCGGCACCGCCGGCCAGGCGGAGATCAACTACAAGTTCAACACGCTGCTCGCCGCGGCCGACGACCTGATGCTCTTCAAGTACATCGTGAAGAACGTCGCCTGGCGCAACGGCAAGACCGCGACCTTCATGCCGAAGCCGATCTTCGGCGACAACGGCTCGGGCATGCACGTCCACCAGTCCCTGTGGGCCGGCGGCGACCCGCTGTTCTACGACGAGCAGGGCTACGCGGGTCTCTCGGACATCGCCCGCTACTACATCGGCGGCATCCTGAAGCACGCGCCGTCGCTGCTGGCCTTCACGAACCCGACGGTGAACTCGTACCACCGTCTGGTCCCGGGCTTCGAGGCGCCGGTCAACATGGTCTACTCGCAGCGCAACCGCTCCGCCGCGATGCGCATCCCGATCACGGGCTCGAACCCGAAGGCCAAGCGCGTCGAGTTCCGCGCGCCGGACCCGTCCTCGAACCCGTACCTCGCCTTCTCGGCCCTCCTGATGGCCGGCCTCGACGGCGTGAAGAACAAGATCGAGCCGGCGGAGCCGATCGACAAGGACCTGTACGAGCTGGCTCCCGAGGAGCACGCGAACGTCCAGCAGGTCCCGACCTCGCTCCCCGCGGTCCTCGACGCCCTCGAGGCGGACAACGAGTACCTCCAGGCCGGCGGCGTCTTCACGTCCGACCTGATCGAGACGTGGATCGACTACAAGCGCACGAACGAGATCGCCCCGATCCAGCTCCGCCCGCACCCGCACGAGTTCGAGCTGTACTACGACATCTAGGATCGCCGCAGGTCGGAGCGGGTTTCCGCTCCCCTGGACCGTCCGTGGGCCGTCGGCCGTGTTCTTCCGCTCATCGGAAGGCACGGCCGACGGCCTTTTCCGTGAGATCCCCCGGATCGGTCATGGCCGGAACCACGACTCGGACGATCGGCCGGACGCGGCCTGGAACGCCCGGTCACCTCACCCCCGACCGATGCGCAGGACAGGGCGGCCCCGGCGCCCGGCGGTCGACTACCGCCCTGACGGAGGGCCCTCAAGGCGACCGGGGGAGGTCGGCATCGAAGCTGTCTGTGCAGACCTGCCCTGGAGACGGGCGGCGAGCCGGCGGATCGCGGGGAGTCGGGCGAACAACGCCTCTCCGGGGCAGTCGGTGGCAAAGCCGTCGCGATGGCCGGAGATCGCGTTGAACGTGGCCGAAGTTCCCTTGGAGTAACGGCTCTTGTCATTCGTGGACGTCAGCCGCACCTTGCTGGTGGGGTCGATGCCGCGCAGGCCGAGTTTCCAGGCGGCGAGGGCCGCGATGCCGCGTTCCATGGCCGCCGGCACCGGCGTCCCCGCTCCGAAGGTGCCGATCGCCGCGATCCCCATGGTGCCCTGGTTGAACCCGATGGTGTGGGAGCCGATGACGGGGCGGTCGGTACCGCCGGCGCGGCCTTCGTAGATGTTGCCGCATTTGTCGACGAGGAAGTTGTAGCCGAGGTCTCCCCACTTCCTGTCACGGGTCTGGCCCGTGTACAGATTGCGCAAGGTACGCGGGACGTCCGCGCACGAGTAGTCGTTGGGGGTGTCGGTGTGGTGGATGAAGATCGCCGCAACCCCTAGCGCGTAGTGGGCATGGGGGTCGCGCTTGGTCTCGTCGGCCCGCCACTGCGCACGCGACACGATGACGGGTCGATGCGCTGTGTGAGGCAGGAGCACGGGCGCCGATCCGAGAGGCGGGAAGGTCCGGGCGGAAGCGACCGCCGGCTCCGTGACCGCTTCGGCCCGCCACGCCGACGGAAGGGATTCCGACCGTGTCTCACTGATGGCGGCGGCCTTCGTCATTCCGGCCGGTGCCGCCACGAGTGGAACTGCCACAGGGATCATGACCCACAGCGCTATTCGATGCAGACGCACAGGAAATCCTTCTTTGTCTCCCCCGACAGGACGGATGGAGCACGTACGCCCCAACAGCTTTGCCGGTGGAGATGCTCTGCGCGCGCCGGGTTACGGCAGTCAGGCGAGCGTTTCGACGCTCAGCGCCGCATCTGACGAACCTGCGCACAGATCGCCCCCGATGCCGCGTCTGCGATCGGCCTTCGTTCTGCGTATCGCCGCAAATACTCATAAACTCGGGCGAAGTTGCACAGACCTCCGAGGAGTGCCGTATGAGCAATCTGTTCGTCGTCGCCTACAACGACCTCGCCACGGCCCATCAGGTGCGCGAGAAAATGCTCGACCTGTCCAAGCAGCATCTCGTCGAACTCGAGGACATCGTGGTCGTCGAGCGGCGCGAGGACGGGAAGATCAAGCTGCACCAGGCCGTGAACCACACGGCGACGGGCGCGGCCGGCGGGGCGTTGTGGGGCGGTGTCATCGGTCTGCTCTTCCTGGCGCCGCTGCTCGGTGCGGCCGTCGGTGCCGCGGCCGGGGCCGCCGGTGGTGCCGCGACCGACACCGGCATCAACGACAACTTCATGAAGGACCTGAGCCAGAACCTGCAGCCCGGCGCCGCCGCGCTGTTCGTCCTGGTGAAGCAGGCCTCCCCGGACAAGGTCATCCCCGAGATCGCGGCGTTCGGCGGTCAGCTCGTCCAGACCTCGCTGAGCAACGAGGACGAGGAGCGTCTGCGGGCGGCCCTGAAGGCGGCCCGGGCCGGCGCGGCGGGACAGGAGACCCCGCAGGGGGTCTGAGACATCCGTACGGTCCTGTGGGTGCGGCCGTTCCCGTCCGGGGGCGGCCGCACCGGCGTGCTCAGACGCCCGGCGCCACCGTGATCAGGCCCTGCGACGCCGCCCTGCGCAGGGCCGTGTGGTCGGCGGCGTTCTGGTCGGTGTAGCGCAGCGCGAAGTCGGCCACGGCGCGGTCGAAGGTGTCGGCGCGGCCCAGGTAGCCGGAGATGGCGATGCGGTCGCCGGAGCGGGCGTGGGCGCGGGCCAGGGTGTTGCCGCACAGTTCGGCGTAGAAGCGCAGTTCGTCCGGGCCCAGGCCGGCGACGTCGGCGGAGCCCTTCATGTCGCGCAGCTGACGCCAGTAGAAGGCGCGGCCCTGGGGTCCTGTCATCCAGCCGAGGAAGATGTCTCCGGTGGCCTGGAGCAGGCGCTGGCCGGCGACGACGCGGTGGCCCGGGTGGACGTAGGGGCCGTGCGGCAGGTGTTCCTCGATGACGGACCGGGTGGCCTCCTTGATCTGGAGGAACAGGGGGTCGTCGGCGTCGCGCCCTTCGAGCAGCACGATGAAGCAGCGGGTGCCGACGCTGCCGACGCCGACGACCTTGCGGGCGGCATCGACGAAGTGGTAGCGGTCGAGGAGGCGGCGGCGTTCCTCGGCGAGGGTGGAGCGGTAGTCACCGAACAGTTTGCGCACCGTGGCCGCGTCGGGGGTGCTCGCCGGTTCGAGGAGCGGCGGGTCGCTGATGATGCGGCGGCGTCCGTCGACGACCTCGGTGAGTTTGCCGAGCGCCTGGAGGCTGGTGCGGCGGGTGGCTTGGGCGAGGGTCGCCTGGACGCGTCGGCGGTTGCGGCCGGAGCGGATGAGGGGAAGCAGCTGGTGCGCGTCGATGTGCTCGTACCAGACGGCGAGTTCGCCCATCCCGGCGAGCCGGCGCATCGTCGTGCGGTACGCGGCCACGGCGGCGCGGGCCGACCTGAGGGCCTGGGTGTCGGTGTGCCCGTTGTCGCGGGCCGCGACGGCCACGCTCGCGGCCAGCCGTTTCACGTCCCATTCGAAGGGGCCCGGGCTGGTCTCGTCGAAGTCGTTGACGTCGAAGAGCAGGGACCGTTCCGGTGACGCGAAGAGGCCGAAGTTCAACAGGTGTGCGTCGCCGCAGAGTTGGACCGTGAGGCCGGTGGCGCGCTGGGTGGCCAGGTCGCCGGTCATGACGGCGGCGGCGCCGCGCAGGAACGCGAACGGGGACGCCGCCATCCGTCCGTACCGGATGGGCAGCAGTTCCGCGACGCGGTCGACCGCCTGCCGTTCCAGTACGACGACGGGGTCGGCGCGGTCGGCGGCGGGGATCCACGCACCGTGCGAGGAGCGTGAGGCGCGCTTGCGGGCCGCCCTGCCCAGGGCGGCCCTGGCCTGGGGAGTGGTCATGCCGCACCGTCCGCGTGGCCTGCGGAGCCGGCCATGGCTAGTGCCGCAGCGCTCGGCCGACGTCCGCTTTCACGTCGCCGGTGAGGTCGCGGTTGGTGCGGGCCGTCGCCTTCTTGGACTTGCCGTTGTCCACGTCGTCGACCGTGACCACGACCATGTCGAGAAGGTTGCCGCTGCTGTCGCGGAAGTCGATCTGTACCGCGTACGAGGCCTGGGACCCGGACTTGTTGGTGGCGGTGACGGGGACCGTCAGCCGGTCGCCCTCCTTCGTCACGTCGCCCAGCGCGATGTCGCCCTTGGCGTTCACGCCGCCCTTGATGCGGTCCAGTTCGTCCTGGGCCTTCGCCGTGGCCGACGCGACGACTTCCCCGCCCCGGGACGCCGCGGACGACGCGGCGGACGCGGCCTTGGACACCGCGTTGGACGGGCTGGTGCCGTCGTCCGAGCACCCGGCCGCCACGAGCAGCACCGCCGCCACGAACAGTCCGGCTGCCGCTCCCCGTATGCCACGTCCCGACATCATGCCTCCCGCTGCCAGTTCCGCTCCGCTCCCCCGTCACCCCAGTCAAGGCGGCCGGGGCCCGGGCGGCATGCCGGATACGGCAAACAGGTGAATCCTGCCCGGGCCCGGGCAGGATGGGGGGCACAGTCGGCGGACAGTCCTGGGAGGACCTCGTGAGTGGTGGGCGGCGGTACATCGGGGCGCCGGAGCGGCGGGCCAGGCTCGCGGCCGGGCAGCGGCTCGCGCCCGACGCGCGGGCGGGGTCCGCCGAGGAGGTCGCCGGGTCGCTCGTGGCGCTGCACGGCACGGACCCGGCCACCGTGTACCTGGCGGTGGGCGCGCGCCTCAGGGACCCCTCGAAGACGGTCGCCGATGTCGAGCGCGCCCTGTATACGGACCGCTCCCTGGTGCGCATGCACGGCATGCGGCACACGGTGTTCGTGTTTCCCGCCGCGCTCACCGCCGTGGTGCACGCGTCGACGGGTGTGGCGGTCGCCGCGCGGGAGCGTGCCTCCTTCGTCAAGCATCTGGAGGCGGGCAGCGAGCACGACGCGGCGTGGCTCGCGGACGTCGAGGCGGGCACCCTGGCGGCGATCGGGGCGCGCGGCGAGGCCACCGCGGCCGAACTCGCCGAGGACGAGCCCCGGTTGCGTACGCAGCTGCTGTACGCGCCGGGCAAGAAGTACGAGGCCTGGCAGTCGATCTCGACGCGGCTGCTGCGTGTGCTCGGCATGGAGGGGCGCGTCGTGCGTGGGCGGCCCCGCGGGTCGTGGACGTCCAGCCAGTTCAGGTGGGCGCTCGCGCCCGCGCATCCCGAACTCCACGCGGCGAAGGCCCAGTCGGAGCTCCTTCGGCACTGGCTCGGCTCGTGCGGTCCGGCCACGGAGGCCGACCTCAAGTGGTGGACGGGGTGGAAGGCCACCGACGTCCGCAGGGCGCTCGCGGCCGTCGAGGCGGTCGAGGTGGAGCTCGACGAGGGGGCCGGGTTCGTGCTCCCCGATGCCGTCGAGCCGGACACCGCCGACGCGGAGCCGTGGGCCGCCCTGCTCCCGGGGCTCGACCCGAGCGCGATGGGCTGGCAGCAGCGCGACTGGTACCTGCCGCCGGAGCTGCGGGCGCCGCTCTTCGACGGGGCGGGCAACATCGGGCCCACCGTGTGGTGGGACGGGCGGATCGCCGGCGGATGGGCCCAGGACAGGGACGGCGTCATCCGGTGGCGGCTGCTCGCGGATGCGGGCCGGGAGGCCGCGGCCGCCGTCGAGGCGGAGGCCGCGCGGCTCCAGGAGTGGGTGGGTGATGCGCGGGTCACACCCCGCTTCCGTACGCCCCTGGAGAAGGAGCTGGCGGGACCGGCTCCGGCGAAGAAATGAGTGAACTTCCGTGCGCCGCCCGCCCGTCGAGAGACGACCGGGCGGGCGGCGCACCTGGCCGTCAGCGGCTGTAGCGCATCAGGGCGCGCACCATGTGGCAGGTGATGTCCGACGGCGGATGGATGCCGACGCGCTCCGCCGTGCTCCGTATCGTCCGGTTGTGGGCCTGGTTCGGAAGGTAGACGCCCGAGTCGAGCAGGGCGATCGCGAGGCGCATGGCCTTGAGGCGGCGGTTGTGCGTGACGTACCAGTCACGCGGCCGTCCCGCGGGCAGGGCCTTCTTGTGGAGTGGCTTGCCGGGCAGGTCGATCAGCATCGGTGCGGCAGCGGGCACAGACATCCTCCTGTCGCGGGAGGGAGACCTTCCGAAGCCCTGCGCGGCCCCGGGCGCTCCCTCGAACACTGCTTCAATTCTACTGCCGGGCACTGACAATAGCCGCTGGCCACAGGGCCTTTCCCGTACCTTTGACCCCATGGAAATCTGGATCAACCCCGCCTGTTCTAAGTGCCGCAGCGCGCTCTCCCTGCTCGACGCGGAAGGCGCCGACTACACGGTGCGCCGCTACCTGGAGGACGTGCCGTCCGAGGACGACATCCGCGCCGTTCTGGACCGGCTCGGGCTGGAGCCCTGGGACATCACACGGACGCAGGAGGCCGACGCGAAGGAGCTCGGCCTGAAGGACTGGGCGCGGGACGCGGGTTCGCGCGACCGATGGATCGCGGCGCTCTCCGCGCACCCGAAGCTCATCCAGCGGCCGATCATCACGGCACAGGACGGTACGGCCGTGGTGGCGCGCAGCGAGGACGCGGTCCGGGACGCGCTCGGACGCCACTGAGCCGCGACGGGCTCACACCATGGGACCAACTCGCCTGTGACGTAAGTTACTTGAGTTCCCCTTGGGTCAGTTGAGTTCCGCCCTCCCGTTACCCGTACGTGACGGTGCGCGCACCGACGTTCGTAACGACGACAGGAGGCGGACATGTCCCGCAGGAGAAGGATGAGCCCCCGGAAGAAGGCCGCGCTCGCGGTGAGCGCCGCCCTCGTCGCCGGGGGCGCGGCGTTCGCGCTCGCGAGTACGGGCAATGCGGCGCCCGTCGCGCAGAACGCCCAGGTCTGCCAGGGACTGGAGACCGCGATCGCCAACAACCAGAAGTTCATCGACGGGCAGCGGGCCGCCCCGGACGCACAGTCCGAGGCCCGCATCGCCAACCGGGAAGCGGTCATCGCCGAGATCCGGCGCAAGGAGGCGGCGTCCGGCTGCGCGGCAGGGGACGACGGAGCCGGGGCACAGGCCGGATCCGGCGCCGATGACGCGGCGGGAGCCGGAGCGCAGGCCGGGGACGGAGCCGGTGACGCGGCCGGCGGCATGAAGACCGTGACGGCCGCACCGCCGGACACGGTCACCGCCGGACCAGGCCCCACCGAGGCCGCCGGTGGCGCCGGAGGGGACGCCACCGGCGAGCAGGTCTGTGCCGGTTCGACCGTGACGCTGTCCGGCGAGGGCGGCGCTCCCGCCGCGTCCAGCGGGCAGTTCCCGGCCGGGACGAAGCTCAAGGTCACCAACCTGGACAACGGCAGGTCCACGTCCGTCGAGGTCACCTCCGTCTCCGGGAGCTGCGTCCTGCTGAACAACTCGGCGTTCGAGCAGGTCCGCGAACCGGGCAAATTCCTCATCCGCAACGCACGCATAGAGAAGGTGGGCTGACCCCCAGGCCTTCGGCCCCGCCCCGCGCGCGTGCCCCCATGACGGGCGCGGGCCGGGGCCGTCCGGCGAAACGTGACGTGAGCCACAAAAGGGCCCGGGTAACACGGGGTTCACATTCGGGCAACGGACGGGAAATCGCCTGTTGACAGTCTGCGGAGCAGCACACCGAGGCGCCGCACCCGCACATGACTGCGCCGTACAGACCCACCCGAAGGATGTGGCCCCGTGACGTTCAAGGCTGAGTACATCTGGATCGACGGCACCCAGCCGACGGCCAAGCTCCGTTCGAAGACGAAGATAATCGCGGGTTCCGCGCCGGCGCTCGAAGAGCTGCCGATCTGGGGCTTCGACGGTTCGAGCACCAGCCAGGCCAAGGGTCACGCCTCCGACCGCGTGCTGCGTCCCGTCGCCTCCTACCCGGACCCGATCCGCGGCGGCGACGACATCCTCGTCCTGTGCGAGGTCCTGAACATCGACATGACGCCGCACGAGTCCAACACGCGTGCCGCGCTCGCCGAGGTCGCGGAGCAGTTCGCCGCGCAGGAGTCGATCTTCGGCATCGAGCAGGAGTACACGTTCTTCGAGGGCGAGCGCCCCCTCGGCTTCCCCGTGGGCGGCTTCCCGGCCGCGCAGGGCGGCTACTACTGCGGCGTCGGCGCGGACGAGATCTTCGGCCGTGACGTCGTCGAGGCGCACCTGGACAACTGCCTCAAGGCGGGTCTCGGGATCTCCGGCATCAACGCCGAGGTCATGCCCGGCCAGTGGGAGTTCCAGGTCGGCCCGCTCGCCCCGCTCGAGGTCTCCGACCAGCTGTGGGTGGCCCGCTGGCTGCTGTACCGCACCGCCGAGGACTTCGACATCTCCGCGACCCTCGACCCGAAGCCGGTCAAGGGCGACTGGAACGGCGCGGGTGCGCACACCAACTTCTCCACGAAGGCGATGCGCGAGGGCTACGACGCGATCATCACCGCGTGCGAGTCGCTCGGCGAGGGCTCGAAGCCGATGGACCACGTCAAGAACTACGGCGCGGGCATCGACGACCGTCTGACGGGTCTGCACGAGACCGCCCCGTGGAACGAGTACAGCTACGGCGTCTCCGACCGCGGTGCCTCGGTCCGCATCCCGTGGCAGGTCGAGAAGGACGGCAAGGGGTACATCGAGGACCGCCGTCCGAACGCGAACGTCGACCCGTACGTCGTGACGCGCCTGATCGTCGACACCTGCTGCAGCGCTCTGGAGAAGGCCGGCCAGGTCTGATCCACGGCTCCTGCCTCCGCAAGGGCGCCCACCGTCACGGTGGGCGCCCTTCGCGCTGCCCGTCCGGCGAGCCGCGCGGAACGTCAAGTTCACGCCAAGGTGCCGTCCGACCGGTGAGAGGGGGGTCCTGCCCGGCGAACCCGTCTGCTTCAATGGGGCCATGGCCAGCTTCCAGAACACCGCGACGGGTCGCCACGACCTCGAGCCCTTCTGGCCTTCCCGTCAGCACCACGACTTCGACCGGGTGTGTTGCCGCGCGGAGAACGCGCAGGCCCTCTAAAGCCGGCTCACCCCGGCGTTCGGCCCGCGCGCAGACGTAGGTCCTTCTGCGACCTCGCAGTTCTCGACGATCTCGATGACTCCTCGCGCGAAAGAGTTGACCACTCATGGCGAACACCCGTTCCTTCTCCACCGCTTCCTCCGTGACCGCCGCCGCCCCCTCCCCCGCCGTCTCCGGCCGCCACCGGTTGCGCGCCGTCGACCGGGACGAGGTGGTCGACGTCGCGGACTTCCTGCCGCCGGGCGCGACCTGGCTGCCCGCTCCCCCGCACACCCTGCCCTCGCTCCCCGGCCGGCCGCCGATGATCGGCTATCTGGTGCTCGTACCCGCGGACCAGCAGCCTCTGCTCCCCGTGCCCGACGAGCCCGGTCCTCGGCCCGAAGCCACGTCGCACAACGGCGGCACCGACGCCGACACACTCGTCAGCATCGACGGCGCACAGCGCACCGCATGGGTCGACGGACGCCAACTCGACCTGACCTACCTGGAGTTCGAACTGCTCGCCCACCTCGTCGCGCACCCGCACCGGGTGCACACCCGCGACCAGCTCGTGACCACGGTGTGGGGCTACGGGCACGTGGGCGACGGACGGACGGTCGACGTCCATGTCGCGCGGCTGCGGCGCAAGCTCGGGGCCGCGCATCGTCAGGTGATCCAGACGGTGCGGCGGGTGGGGTACAAGTACGCCCCGCCGGCGACGCGGTGACCGACGGGCGGCGCAGGTGCCTTCCTCCGGCCTCCGCCGCCCTTTCTCCGTCGGACTCCTCCTCCGGCCGAATCGTTCTCCCACGGGCAGAAACCCATTCCCTGACGCGCCGCGTGCGGGCAGAGTCACCCGCATGAGACTTCTGGTACTCGGCGGTTCGGAATTCGTGGGGCGTGCCGTGGTGGAGGCCGCGGTGGCCCGGTCCTGGGACGTGACGGTGTTCCATCGCGGGCGGCACGCGGCGCCCGAAGGGGTGCGGTCCCTGCACGGGGACCGCACCGCGGACGGCGGACTCGCCGCGCTCGCGCGGAGCGAGGGCGAGTGGGACGTCGTCGTCGACACCTGGGCCGCGGCGCCCCGCGTCGTGCGCGACTCCGCCCGGCTGCTCGCGGGGCGTGCCGGCCGCTACGTATACGTGTCGACCTCGTCCGTGTACGAGTGGGCGCCCCCGCCCGGCTACACCGAGGACGCCCCGGTCGTCGCCGGCGCCTCGCCCGATGCGGAGCAGACGGACTACGCGCGGGACAAGCGGGGCGGTGAGCTCGCGGCGGTCGACGCGTTCGGCGCGGACCGCTCCCTGCTGGTGCGGTGCGGTCTGATCCTCGGCCCGTACGAGAACATCGGCCGGCTCCCGTGGTGGCTGGCCCGGATGGCGCGGGGCGGCCCCGTACTCGCCCCCGGCCCCCGCGAACTGCCGCTCCAGTACATCGACGTGCGCGACCTCGCCACCTGGGCCCTCGACGCGGCGCAGGCCGGACTGAGCGGCCCGTACACCCTGATCAGCCCCTCCGGCCACACCACCATGGGAGGGCTGCTCGACGCCTGCGTCCGGGTCACCGGGGGTGACGCCGAACTGCGCTGGACCGCTCCCGAGGTGATCACCGAGGCCGGGATCCAGCCCTGGATGCAGCTGCCGGTCTGGGTGCCTCCGGGCGGCGACATGCATGCCGCGCTGCACAGCGCCGACGTGGCGAAGGCGGTCGCTGCGGGCCTGCGGTGCCGGCCCGTCGAGGAGACCGTCGCCGACACCTGGGCGTGGCTGGAGTCCATCGGCGGGACGGCACCCCAGCGCCCGGACCGCCCGGTGCTCGGCCTCGACCCGGCGACGGAGGCCAAGGTGCTCGAGGCCTGAGGCCGCGGGCCCGCGTGGGGCCCGGCATCTTTGGGGGTGTTGCCGGATACACCCCCGGAAAGGGTGTCCGCCCCATGCCCCGCGCGGCCCCGGCCGGGGAGACTGGGGGCCTACGGGTCGGGCGGTGGACGGGGAGCGGGATGAACACGTCGGACGCGGACGGCGGGCGGGCGCGGCGCGCACTGGTGGCGGGGGCGCGTGGCCTCGTGCTGGCGGTGGCGGGGTTCGCCGGGTCGCTCACCCTCTTCGTCCTGTCCGTCCTTTCGCTCGTGTTCATCGCCCTGGGTGTCGGCGTGTTCACCACGCCCGCGCTGCTCTCCCTGGTCAGGTCCTGGGCGAACCGGCGGCGCGTCCTCGCCGCCGAGTGGTACGGGATCCGGGTCCCGGCGCTGTACCGGCCGTTCCCCGCCGACGCGCGGACCGGGCTCGTCGGGCAGGCGGAGCGCTGCCGCCTGATGCTCGGCGACCCGGCGACATGGCGGGACCTGCTGTGGCTGCTCATCGACATGACGGCCGGGCTCGTGACGGCGCTCCTGCCGGCCGCGCTCATCGTCTATCCACTGGAGGGTTACGCCCTCGCGGCCGGTCTGTGGCGGGTCTTCACGGACGGCACGCACGTCGGCTGGTGGTACGGGTTCGTGCCCGTCAGCGGTCAGGGCTCCGCGTTCCAGGCCGCCGGCCTCGCCAACGCGCTTCTCGTGGCCGGCTACTTCCTGGCCCCGGCCCTGCTGCGGGTCCACTTCCTCCTCACCCGCGCGGTCCTCACACCCGATTCGGGTGAACTGGCCGCCCGTGTCCAGGTGTTGACGCGGACGCGGCGCGACGCGGTCGACACCTCGGCCGCGGAGCTGCGCCGCATCGAGCGCGACCTGCACGACGGCGCGCAGGCCCGCCTCGTCGCCATGGGCATGGACCTCGGCACGATCGAGGCGCTGGTCGAGAAGAACCCGCAGAAGGCCAAGGAGCTGCTCGCGCGGGCCCGGAAGTCCTCGGCCGACGCCCTCACCGAGCTGCGCGACCTGGTCCGCGGCATCCATCCGCCGGTCCTCGCCGAGCGTGGCCTCGGCGACGCGGTGAAGGCGCTCGCGCTGCGCCTGCCGGTCGCCACCGACGTCGACGTGGACCTCCCGGGCCGCGCCGAGGCGCCCGTCGAGTCGGCGGCCTACTTCGCCGTCAGCGAGGTCCTCACGAACGCCGTCAAGCACTCGGGGGCCGACCGCGTCCGGGTCGACGTGCACCACACCGGGGCGACCGGCATGCTGCGGATCGCCGTCACCGACAACGGGAAGGGCGGCGCGCGTATCGGGGCGGGGTCGGGGCTGGGCGGGATCGAGCGCCGGCTCGGTACATTCGACGGCGTCCTCGCCGTCAGCTCCCCCGCGGGCGGTCCGACCATGGTGACGATGGAGATTCCTTGCGCGTTGTCCTAGCCGAAGATCTCTTCCTGCTCCGCGACGGCCTGGTGCGGATGCTGGAGGCGTACGACTTCGAGGTCGTCGCGGCCGTCGAGAGCGGTCCCGAACTGACCAAGGCACTCGCCGAGTCGGAGCCCGACGTCGCCGTCGTCGACGTACGGCTGCCGCCCTCGCACACGGACGAAGGGCTGCAGTGCGCCCTCGCCGCGCGGCGGGCGCGGCCCGGGCTGCCGGTCCTCGTCCTGTCGCAGCACGTGGAGCAGCTGTACGCGCGCGAGCTGCTCGCCGACGGGAACGGCGGGATCGGATATCTGCTGAAGGACCGGGTGTTCGACGCGGACCAGTTCGTCGACGCGGTGCGCCGGGTCGCCGCGGGCGGGACCGCGATGGACCCCCAGGTGATCCAGCAGCTCCTTTCGCGGCGGGCCTCACAGGCACCGCTCGGCGGTCTGACACCGCGCGAGACGGAGGTTCTGGAACTCATGGCGCAGGGCCGGTCGAATGCGGCCATCGCCGGCCAACTCGTCGTCACGGAACGGGCGATCGCGAAACACACCTCCAATATCTTTCTGAAGCTGGGACTTCCGGTGTCGGACGACGACAACCGGCGCGTTCTCGCCGTCATCGCCTATCTGGATCAGGGCCGTTGAGAATCCGCCGGGAAATCACCGGTGCTCTCTTTGAACAAGGGGACCTCGTGTTGCGTACGTAGCCCCATGGGACGCACATCACGAAAACGGCGCTCGTCACTCGCGACGCGCATGACGATCGCGTCGGCCGCACTGCTCCTGGGCGGAGGAGGGCTGGTCGCGGTGAACGTCTACGCGTCCGCCCACGAGGAGAACCCGGCGCAGCACGGCGACGGAGCGCAGCAGCAACAGCAGCAGGTCGCCACGATCGACTGCCCCGACGTGGGCAACGGGCTCTCCGACGTGCCGGACGCCGCACGGTCCGAGGTCGACGGCGAACTGGCCACGATGGACAGCCAGATCACCGAGTCGTACCAGCGCCTCGCGGCCTCGCGGGACGCGGCGGCGCGGGACCCCGACTTCGTGCAGAACAGCATTCTGCAGCCGTTGAAGGAACGGCGCTCGACCCTCATCGACCGGATCGCCCTGGAGATCGGCCGGGCGGGCGGGACGTCGCCCGAGGGCATGAAGGATCTCGCGGCCTGCACGGCCAGGTCGGCCGGCACCGACGGCAGCCCCCCGGCGGGCTCGGCCGCGCCGTCCGCCCCCGCGGACGGCGGCCAGCAGGGCGACGGTGGTCAGCAAGGGGGTGGCGGCCAGCAGGGTGACGGTGGTCAGCAAGGGAACGGCCGGCAGAACGGCGGCCAGCAGGGGGGCAACGGCCCCGACGCCTCCGACTTCGTCGACATCAACTCCGTCCAGCCCAACGTCAAGACGCCGCGCAACCGGCGCGCCGCCTCCCGCGGCACGTTCACCACGAAATGCGGACGCAACGAGAACGGCAAGTTCAATTCCGACAACGTCATCGTGGCGCCCGGCGTGAGCAATGGCGCGCACCATATGCACGACTACGTGGGAAATCAGGCGAACGACGCTTTCGCCAGTGACGACGATCTCGCGAACGGTGACACGAGCTGCCGCAATCAGGGTGACAAGTCGACCTATTACTGGCCTGTTCTGCGCCTCCAGAACGGAAAGGACGAGAACGACGCGCAGGCCGACGGCGGCGGCAAGGACCAGAATGTCGGCGAGATCCAGACCCCTGCCTCGGTCACGCTGAAGTTCGTCGGAAGTCCGGCCGGCAAGGTCGTCGCCATGCCGCGCTTCCTGCGCATCATCACGGGCGACGCCAAGGCCTTCACCAACGGCGACGCGAACGCGAACGCGTCCTGGAGCTGCACCGGCTTCGAGGACCGTCAGCTGAAGGACAAGTACCCGATCTGCCCGGAAGGCAGCAAGGTCGTGCGGTCGTTCAAGTTCCAGAGCTGCTGGGACGGGCGCAACACCGACAGCGCCAACCACCGTACGCACGTCGCCTTCGCCGACCCGAACAGCGGGGCCTGCCCGCAGGGCTTCCAGGCGATCCCGCAGCTGCAGCAGCGCATCGTGTACGACGTCCCGCCCGGCCCCGGCTTCGCCGTCGACTCGTTCCCGGAGCAGCTGCACAAGCCCGTGACCGACCACGGCGACTTCATCAACGTCTTCGACGACGGCCTGATGAAGCGCGTCGCGAGCTGCATCAACCGGGGTCAGCGCTGTACCTGACGCCCTGACCCCCTTCGACTGCTGCGCGGTCAGCTCGCGCGGTGACCGTAGTGCCCGGAGTGCCCGTCCTCCTCGTGACCCCCACCACCGCTACTCCCCGAGTGGTGCGAGGAGGACTTCTCCACGGTCCCGCCGAGCCGACCGCGCAGCGCTGTGACCGCCTTGTCGCCGCCGACCGCGATCCAGCGGCGGCCGATCAGATAGGTGCCGCCGTAGTCGTCGGCCTGGTCGAGCCACTCGGCCTGGCCGCGGTCGGTGGCGAAGGTCGCGAGGATGTAGCGGTCGGCGCCGTCGCCGCAGGTGGCCTGACGCAGCTCGTCGGCGTCCGTCTGGATGTCGGGCCTGCATTTCGCCCTGGTCGCGAGCTGTTCCAGGCTGCCGGTCGCGGTCTTCGGCACGGTGTCGCCGTGCGCTCCGCAGCCGGCCAGGACCGCCAGCGAGACCGTCGCCCCCGTCACCCAAATGCGCCGCATGCGTCGCGTCATGCCCATCGTTTCCTTCCGTCCCGTGCGGCGACACGAACTCGCCGGCTCCGTACACACCGTTGAGAGAGGGGGGTCACAGGGTTACCGTGCGCCGCATCATCCGACGCAGGGGGCACACCTATGACCGCACCGTCGCGACGTTCCGTCCTCGGCACCGCCGGCGCCATCGGCCTGGGAGCCGCCGCGGGGTTCCCCGTCACGGCTCACGCCGCCGAGGACCCTGCCTTCGATACGGCTCCCGCACGCTCCGCACTCAACAGACTGCTCCCCGGACACGCGGACCAGTTCCGCCTCGGACGTCTCTCCCCGCAGGGCGGCGACCGGTTCCGGGTGACCGGCACCCGGGGAAGGATCGCGGTGTCCGGGACGACACCGGCCGTACTGCTCACGGGAGTTCACTGGTATCTCAAGTACGTCTGCGGGACGCACATCGCGTGGAACGGCAGCCAGCTCGACCTGCCGAGGACGCTGCCGGCGCCCCCGCGCCCGCTGGAGAGATCCACCGCCCTCCCCCACCGCTTCGCACTCAACGACACGAACGACGGCTACACCGCGCCGTACGCCGACTGGCCGTACTGGGAGCGGATGATCGACGTCCTGGCGCTGCACGGCTGCAACGAGGTCCTCGTCATCGCGGGCACGGAGGCGGTGTACGAGCGCGTCCTGAAGGACTTCGGGTACAGCGACGCGGAGTCGCGCGCCTGGCTGCCGGCGCCCACGCACCAGCCGTGGTGGCTCCTGCAGAACCTGTCGGGGTACGGCGGACCGCTCTCGCCCGAACTCCTCGCGAAGCGTGTGGAGCTGGGCCGGAAGATCACCGGCAGGCTGCGCGAGCTCGGCATGTCGCCGGTGTTCCCCGGCTACTACGGGCACGTCCCCCACGGCTTCGTGGAACGCAACGGCGGCGACGCGCACGTCGTGCCGCAGGGCACCTGGCACGGCTTCGACCGGCCCGACTGGCTCGACCCCCGCACGCAGTCCTTCGCCGACGTGGCCGGCTCGTTCTACCGGCATCAGCAGGACCTGTTCGGCGCGGCGGGGCACTTCAAGATGGACCTGCTGCACGAGGGCGGCACCGCCGGTGACGTGCCCGTGCGGGACGCGGCGCGCGGCGTGGAGAAGGCCCTCCAGAAGGCGCACCCGGGAGCCACGTGGGTGATTCTCGGCTGGGAGGCCAACCCGCTGCCCGCGCTCATCGACGCGATCGACAAGAAGCGCATGCTGATCGTCGACGGCGTCTCCGACCGCTTCACGACCGTCACCGACCGCGAGAAGGACTGGGGCGGCACGCCGTACGCCTTCGGCACGATCCCGAACTTCGGCGGGCGGACCACCCTCGGCGCCCGTGCCCACATCTGGAACGAGAGGTTCTTCGCCTGGCGCGACAAGGCGGGCAGCGCGCTCACCGGCACCGCCTTCATGCCGGAGGGCACCGACCGCGACCCGGCGGCCTTCGAGCTGTTCTCCGAACTCGCCTGGACCGGGAGCAAGGTGGACCGGGCGGCCTGGTTCTCCGGGTACGCGGACTTCCGCTACGGGAGCCCGGACGCGAACGCACGGGCCGCCTGGCGCGCCCTGCACGACACCGCGTACCAGCACAACGCGGTGGAGCGCAGCGACGCGCACGACTCGCTGTTCTGCGCCCGGCCCGACCTGGCCGCGAACCGGGCCGCCGAGTACGCGCCGCGCGCCCTCACCTACGACCCGGGGCGCTTCGACGCGGCCCTGAGCGGGCTGCTCGGCGTGGCCGGCGGGCTGCGGAGGTCCGCCGCGTACAAGTACGACCTGGTGGACGTGGCACGGCAGGCGCTCGCGCACCGCTCACGGCAGCTCCTGCCGCAGCTGCGGGCCGCCTACGCGCGAAAGGACCGGGACGGGTTCAGGGCGCTGGCGACGCTGTGGCTGAAGCTGATGCGACTGTCCGACGACGTGGCCGGGACGCATCCGGCGTTCCTGCTCGGGCCGTGGATCGACGACGCGCGGCGGCTCGCGACGAGCGACGGCGAGCGCGCCGAGTTCGAGCGCACGGCGAGGGTGCTCATCACGGTGTGGGGCGACCGCGCCACGTCCGACCCGGGGAACCTGCACGAGTACGCCAACCGCGAGTGGTACGGCCTGATGTCCGACTTCTACGTGCCGCGCTGGCAGAAGTGGCTGGACGCCCTGGAGGACGCGCTGGCCACGGGGGCGGCGCCCGCGGCCGTCGACTGGTTCGCGTTCGAGGAGCGGTGGACCCTGGAGCGCAAGGACTATCCACTGCGGCCCGTCGGGGACGCGTACAGGACGGCCGCGCGCGTGCGTGACGTGCTCGCGCGGGCTCCCTACCAGGGCTCGCTGACCGTCACCGCCCAGCCGGCCGCGTTCCCGCCCGGCGGGCACGCGCGCGTGGAGGCCGCTTTCCGCAACGTCAACGGGCTGCGGGCGACCGGCCGCGTGGACTTCACCCTGTCGGGCATCGACGCCGCGCCCGAGGGCCCCACGACCCTGCCGAGCGTCGCGCCCGCGGGCTCGGGCAGGGTCGGCTGGCGGGCGAGCGCCCCCGGCACGCCCCTGGACCGGCCGCTGCGTCCCCTGCCGTACGAGCTCTCCGTGCGGTACGGGCCGCAGGGCGAGGGCCGGGTGACGTCGGTCCACGCGGGCACGCTCTTCGAGGCCGGGCCGCTCGGCGGCGCCTGGGAGACCGTCACGAACAACGCCGCCGTCTTCGGGCAGCTGGGCGACCGGTACGCGATCGACGGGGCCGGCGCCGACCTGTGGAAGGGGACGACGGAGTTCGGCTCGGTCTACCGCGAGGGAGCCTTCGCCGACGGGTCGTCGGCACAGGTGAAGGTGACCTCGCAGGCCGTCACGGGCGCGTGGGCGCGGGCGGGTCTCATCGTCCGCGACTCCCTGGCGACGCAGGGCTCCCCGGGGTTCCTGAACCTGTCCGTGACGCCGTCCAACGGGGTCGTGCTGTCGTACGACACGAACGGGGACGGCACGCTCGACACCTACCGGCGCATCACCGGGATCAAGGCGCCGGTGACCCTGAGGCTGACGCGGTCCGGCGGCTCGTACACGGGTGAGTGCTCGACGGACGACGGGGCGACCTGGCGGACGGTGGCGACCGTGGCGGTGCCGGCGGCGGCGACACAGGACGTGGGGCTCTTCATGACGGCGACGAACGGGGGCGGCGGGGCGCGCGGCACCGTGGAGTTCGACGGCTGGCAGCTCGGGTAAGGCGTGTCGCTGGGTCAGAATGGGCGGGACAAAAGCCGTGTGTCCGGTCACGGCTGCGACCTCTGGAGTCCCGCCCATGCCCGCGATCCCCTCCACCACCGTCGCCAACCTCCGCGACCTCGGCGGGATCCCGCTGCCCGGCGGCCGCGCCGTACGCCCGGGCCTCGCCCTGCGGGCCGGGCAGCTCGACCGGCTCGACCCCGCCGCCGATCCGGAGTTCTCCGCGCTCGGCATCCGCACGATCGTGGACTTCCGCACGAACGCCGAGCGCGCCTCCCACCCTGACCACGTTCCCGACGGCGTCCATGTCCTGGTCGCGGACGCCCTCGCCGACAAGATCGCCCAGACGGGGGCCGCGCCCGCCGCCGCACAGCTCAAGCACGTCTTGTCCGACCCGGCACTCGCCGACGAGAAGCTCGGGGGCGGGCGCGCCGAGGCGCTCTTCGCCGACACCTACCGCGCCCTCGTCTCGACGCAGTCCGCGCGGGCCGCCTACCGCACGCTCCTGACCGAACTGGCCGACCCCGACACGGGCCCGCTGCTCTTCCACTGCACCGCGGGCAAGGACCGCACCGGCTGGGCCACGACGGTCGTCCTGACGCTCCTCGGCGCGGACGAGGCGGCCCTGGAGACGGAGTACCTGTCGGTCAACTCGGCGGTACGGGAGGCCTTCGCGCCGCTCGTCGAGGGGTTCACCGCGCAGGGCGGCGACCCGGAGATCGCACTCGCGCTGATCGGCGTACGGGCGTCGTATCTGCACGCCGCGCAGGACGAGGTGGTGGCGCGGTACGGGGATTTCGAGAGGTACGTGCGCGAGGGGCTCGGGGTGCCGGACGAGGCGGTGGAGCGGATCCGGCAGCGGCTGACGGCCGGGTGACGCGGGAGCTCGGAGAAACCCCTGGGCCGCGTGGGCACATCCGTGCCATGGTGACCCGATGAGCAGCGAAGACTGGGAAGCGCGCCTGGCCGTGGCGTGGGCGGGCATCGACGGCTACGACGAGTCCACCGCGGGCGACTTCCGCGCCGTCGTCGACGACCTCGTCGCCGAACTTCCGGACGACAGTCCGATCGGTCCGTTCGAGCGCGCCAGTGCCTTCGACTCGACCGGCCACTCGGACCGGGCCGTGCCGCTGTACCAGGAGGCCCTGAAGCTCGGCCTGTCCGGCTACCGGGGCCGCCGCGCGAAGATCCAGCTCTCCAGCTCCCTGCGCAACATCGGCCGGCCCGAGGAGGGTGTGGCGCTGCTCACTCCCGAACTCGACGCGCCCTCCGACGAGTTGGACGACGCCGTGCGTGCCACGCTGGCGTTGTGCCTGTCCAGCCTGGGCCGGGACCGCGAGGGCCTGTCGCTCGTGCTCGGCGCGCTGGCACCCCATCTGCCCCGATACCAGAGGTCGATGGCGAATTACGCCCGCCTGCTGGTCGATCCGGAGCCGGAGCCGCGGTGACACGGTGAAGTGACCATCCGACGATTCGCTCGTTCAGCTGAACGTGCAGTCGAAGGTGCAGTCACAGGATGTCGTCCCCCGTACCGGTCCGGTCGTCGACGTGGAGCAGGCCGAGGCCGCTCTCGTCGAGCACTACCCGCGGCTCGTCCGGCTCGCCTATCTGGTGCTCCCGCCCAGCCTCGGCCGCAACCGCCGGGTGCTCACGGCGCACTCCCTGACCCAGCGCGCCCTGCCGCGCGCACGCACCTCGGCAGACGCCGCGGCCGTCCCGGCACCCCGCACCGCCGAGGTGCGCAACGGCGATCCGGGCTACTGCTTCGTACGGCTCAGGGTCCTGCGCACCGCGCTCGACGCGGGCCGCCCGCTCATGCGCAGGGCCTGGCCGCGGCGCTCACAACTGCCGCCGCTTCTCCCCCAGGTGTGGGGCCTGCGGCTCTTCCCCCGCTCGGGCGGTGCCGACGAACTGGCCCTGGACCAGGGGCTGTCCGCGCTCAGCGGCCCCGGCCGCGCCGCCTTCGTCCTGCGCGGTCTCGAACGGCTCGACGACAGGGCCGTACGGAACATGCTGGGCGCGGCCGGCGCCGAGGACCCCGACGCGGCGCTCGCCGAGGCGGACGGCGTGACCGTGCCCGCGGGCAAGGACGCGCTCGCCCTGCTGGAGTCGACCGAGTTCGACCCGTGTTCGCTCCAGGCCAGGCCGCCGGACCTCATGCGGCGCAGGCAGCATGTGAAGGCCGTGACCGCGGCCGCCGCGGCGACGCTGGTCTGCGGGGCGCTGCTCGGCCTGCCGGGCGGCGGCTGGGCACCGGACGGGGCCGCGGCGCCCGCGTACGCGCAGAACCCGGCGGGCCTGGCCGCCCTGGATCCGGGCAGGCTGACGAGGGTCCCGGCCACGGCGTGGCAGACGTCGGCCCGCACGGACTTCTCCGTGTGGCCCGCGCGCGGATCCCTGACCGGCGACCGGCCGCTGCTGCGGCGCGCCCTCGCCGTCTGGGCGCGGCCCGGCGGCACCGTCCAGGTCTCCGCGACACCGGGCACCCAGGCCGGCGCCCCGCCCGGCCCCCCGCAGCTGCTGTACGCGGGCGAGGTCGACCAGGCGCGGATCGTGCTGCTCTACGACGGGCTGCGCATCGTGCGGTACGCGGAGCCGAAGGACGGCACGAGCGGCGCCGCGCTCGACTTCGCGCGGGCGGACGGCGCCACGGGCCCGGAGGCGGGCGCCCTGGTCGTGGACCGGTCCGACGGCAACGTGCGCTATCTGACGGCGCCCTGGGTGCGTGGCGCCGCCGTGCGGAACCTGCTGAAACCGTCGGCGGCGCCGATGCCGCTCGGCCGCGCCCCCGACGGCGTGACGGCCCCGTTCGCCAGCCCGGCACTCGCGCGCGTCTGCACGTCCTGGAACGCTCTCGCGCTGCGGGACGACGCGGGCACGCGGCTCTCGACCGACCTCGGCGAGCTCGTGCCCGCGCATCTCACCGCGGGACGCCCCGGCGCGCCGCGCGAGGCGGTCGCCGCCGACTGGCAGCACTCGGCGTGCTCCCTCACCTCCGTACGCTCGCACGGCGTGCGCACCGTCAACTCCTGGGCGTACGCGCGCCAGCAGCTCCCCGAGGGCAGCGGCGCGGCGGACTGGGCGTGCGCGCGGGCCGACACCTGGCGGGGTGGCGGGGCGCGGACGCTCGCCCTGTTCACGGCGCCCGGCGGGACGACGGCGGCGGTCGCCGCGAAGTCGGAGGGAACCCCGGCCTGCGGCAGCCGGGACCCGCTGGTCCTCGCGGGCGTGCTGTGGAAGTCGCGGGGCGGCACCTGGTACGTGGTGGCCGCCGCGAGCAGGCAGGTCACGTCGATCGCGTCGTCGGGCGGCGCCCGCACCACGGACAACGTCCTGGCCGCGCGCACCCGGCAGGGAGCCAGGACGACGCTGACCGGCCGCACGGCGACCGGCCGTGAGGTGGGCGCCCTGCGCTGAACCCGGCGCCGCCGGACGCCCCTTGCTGACACATCCGTAAAGAAAACGGCGCACGAGGGGTGTACCCGTTCCCTACCCGTCAGTACATTGACGCCATGTCTAATACGCAGAGCCGGGCACCGCGGCCCGTCGCTGACGAGCGCGTCGCGCTCAAGGCACGCAGGGTCTCGTTCTCCTGGGACAGGACACCGCTGCACTGGATACCGGACGACCCGTTCACCACGCACACCATCAACGTGCTGCATCTCCTGCTGCCCGCCGGAGAGCGCTGGTTCGTGCACGTCTACAAGCAGGTCCTGCCGTACATCCGCGACGACCGGCTCCGCGAGGACGTGATCGGGTTCATCGGGCAGGAGGCCATGCACTCGCAGGCCCACGACGAAGTGCTGCCGCACCTGAAGGAGCAGGGGCTCGACCCGACCCCGTACACCGCCCAGGTCGACTGGTTCTTCGAGAAGCTCCTCGGGGACCGGACGCTGCCGCCGGGGCGGGCGCGTGAGTGGTGGCTGATGGAGCGGGTCGCGCTCATCGCCGCGATCGAGCACTACACGGCGTTCCTCGGCGACTGGGTGCTCAACGCGGACGAACTGGACCGCAGGGGCGCGGACCCCACGATGCTGGACCTGCTGCGCTGGCACGGCGCGGAGGAGGTCGAGCACCGCTCGGTCGCCTTCGAGCTGTTCGAGCACGTCGACGGCGGCTACCGGCGCCGGGTGCGGACCTGGGCGCTCGCCTTCTCCGCACTGATGTTCCTGTGGCAGCGCGGGGCGCGCTTCTTCATGGAGAACGACCCGACGGTGCTCGACGGCAAGGCGTCGTTCAAGGAGTTCTACCGGGGCGGGAAGCAGGGCGTCCTGCCCTCCACGGGCGCCATGATGAAGTCCGTCCCGCGCTACCTCAGCCGCTCCTACCACCCCTCCCAGGAGGGCAGCACCGCGCAGGCGGTCGCCTATCTGGCCACCTCTCCCGCCGCGACGGCGGCCCAGGCCCGGACCTCGAACGGAGCCGTCTGACCATGCCCCGCCTCCGCACCCCCCGGCTGCGCACCGTCCTGCTCGTCACCGGATCCGCCCTGCTCGCGCGCCGCGCCCTGCGCCGCCGCATCCAGGCGTCCCCGCTGTGGCCGATGCCCGCCCTCGAGGAACCGATCTCGGGGCGTCCTCGCGCGCGCGGCCTGCGGCTCCTCGTCACCCGGCACGAGTCCGTCGCCGACGGTGTCGTCCAGTTGCGCCTGGAGGGGCAGGGCCTGCCCGCCTGGGAGCCGGGCGCGCATCTCGACCTCGTCCTGCCGTCGGGGCTGATCCGGCAGTACTCGCTGTGCGGCGACCCCGAGGACACGTCGTCGTACACCGTCGCGACGCGGCTCGTCGAGAACGGCAGGGGCGGTTCGCGCGAAGTGCACGAGCAGCTCCAGGAGGGGGCGGAGATCGAGGTGCGCGGGCCGCGCAACCGCTTCCCCCTCGCCGTCGGCGCCCCGTCGTACGTGTTCGTCGCGGGCGGCATCGGCATCACGCCGATCCTGCCGATGCTGCGGGCCCTCGAGGCCCGGGGCGCCGACTGGCGGCTGCTGTACGCGGGCCGCACGCGCGCGTCGATGCCGTTCCTGGAGGAGGCGGAGAAGCTCGGCGGCGAGCGGGGCAGGGTGAGCGTCGTCGCCGAGGACGAGGACGGACGCCCCGATCCGGCCGGCCTGCTCGCGGAGGCGGCGCCGGACACCGCGGTCTACTGCTGCGGGCCCGAGGGCCTGATGGAGGCGGTGGCCGCGGCGCTTCCCGGCCACTGCGAGCTGCATCTGGAACGGTTCGCGCCGCACACGTCGGCCGACGGGAACGGGCCGTTCGAGGTCGAACTGCGCCGCACCGGCCGCACCGTCCCCGTGCCGGCGGGCACTTCGGTGCTCGCCGCGGTGCGCGCCGAGGTGCCGAACGTGTCGTACTCCTGCGAGCAGGGGTTCTGCGGAACGTGCCAACAGCGGGTCCTGGAGGGCGAGATCGACCACCGGGACGAGCTGCTCACGGATTCGGAGCGTGACGACTCGATGCTGATCTGTGTCTCCCGGGCGCGCGGGGAGCGCCTCGTGCTCGACCTGTGACCGGCCCGTGCGGTCGCGCTCCGCACGAGGCCGGAATCGCTCGGTAGGGTGTTCGTATGACAACCGGGGTGCGCCGCAGGATGGGAGTCGAGGAGCGGCGGCAGCAGTTGATCGGGGTCGCACTCGAACTGTTCAGCCACCGCTCCCCCGACGACGTCTCCATCGACGAGATAGCCGCGGCCGCGGGCATTTCCCGGCCGCTGGTCTACCACTACTTCCCGGGCAAACTCAGCCTGTACGAGGCGGCGTTGAGGCGCGCGGCGGACGATCTCGCGCAGCGCTTCGAGGAGCCGCAGGACGGTCCGCTCGGGGCCCGGCTGATCCGGGTGATGGGGCGGTTCTTCGACTTCGTGGACGAACACGGGCCCGGCTTCTCGGCCCTGATGCGGGGCGGGCCCGCCGTCGGCTCCTCGACGACGAACGCCCTCATCGACTCCGTCCGGCAGGCCGCGTACGTCCAGATCCTCACGCACCTCGGCGTCACCGACCCGCCGCCCCGCCTCGAACTGGTGGTGCGGTCGTGGATCTCGCTCGCCGAGTCCACGGCGCTGATCTGGCTGGACGGGCGGCGCATCCCGCGCCACGAACTGGAGGCGCAGCTCGTGCACGACTTCGCGGCGCTCGCCGCGGTGAGTGCCGCGTACGACGAGGAGATGGCGGGCCTGCTGCGCCACCTCCTGGCCGACGAGCCGGCCGACGGGACGTTCGGCGACCTCATCGGGCGCCTGGTCGCACTGGCGCCCGTTCCCGCCCCCTCGGGATCATGACGCCACGACTCACGTTCCGCGGGGCATCCGACGCACCCGACGACCTCGCCGCGCTCGTCGCCCTGTACGACGGGGCGGCGCGCTGGATGGTGGAGCAGGGCATCGACCAGTGGCGGCCCGGCGAGAAGACCGAGGACCACTTCCGCCTCCGCGTCAAGGAGGGCGAGGTGTGGTTCGCCGACGACGCGCAGGGCGCCGGGGCCGGCGCGTACGAGCTGTGGTGGGACGACGAGCCCGCGTGGGGCGTCCGGCCGCCCGAGGCCGGCTATGTGCACCGCCTCATGGTGCGCCGCGGCGCCCCGGCCGGCGCGGGTCGCGCGCTGCTCGCGCACGCCGAGGAGCGGGTCGCCGCCGCGGGCCGCGCCCTGTGCCGCCTGGACTGTGTGTCGACGAACCCCCGGCTGCGGGCCTACTACGAGCGCGCGGGCTACGCGGTCGTGGGCGAGCAGCCGTTCAAGTCGGGCGCGGGCGGCAGCAAGTACGCGGTGACGCTCATGGAGAAGCGGGTCGGCTGACGCGGACGCCCGGCACAGCAGGGTCGGTCACCCCCTGCCGTGCCGGGCGTCCGGCGTTCCTTCCGGTCAGCGCGTGAACACCGCGACCGTGCGCGCCGGGACCTCGAACGTTCCCGAACCGACCTCGTACGAGGCGGACTTCACCACTGGATCGGCGCCCGCCGCCTGCACCGGGTGCAGCCGGTACGACGTGCCCGCGGCCGCGCCGACGCGCTGCTCCTGCGACTTCGGTGTGGCGTTGAAGACGACGACGAGGTCACCGAGGCGCATGGTGATCACCCCGGGCGTCTCCTCCTTGCCGGAGAGCGGGAAGGACAGCTTCTCCTGCACCTGCCCGGCCGTCGCGAGGCCGAACGTCGGCTCCGTGGTACGGATCTTCAGCAGGTCCCGGTACGCGGCGGACGTCCCTTCGATGTCCGCGCACTTCGCGGCGGGCACCGAGGTCAGCAGGGGGGTGGCGTAGGGCCACTTGTCCTTGTTGTCGGCGGCCGGCGGGAGTCCGCGTCCGAAGCCGTTGCCGTCGCGGCAGGCCCAGTGGATGGCGTTGAACCAGTCTCCGCTGTCGAAGGAGTTGCGGTCGAGGGACTTGGAGCGCAGCAGGTCGGTGCCGGCCTGGGAGAGCGCGGGACCCTGGGAGAGCGCGGCCGTCGCGAGGGCGAGCACCTGCATGCGCGAGCGGTCCGCGGGGGTGGTGGAGGCGGGCAGCTTGTAGGTGAGCGCGTCGTAGAGCGACTCGTTGTCGTGGGCGTCGGCGTAGGCGAGGGCGTCGCCCGGCGCCTCGGCGTATCCGGCGGGTGCGCCGTTGTAGTCGACGTCCGCGCCCTTGACCGTTCGGCCGTCGCTGCCGGTGAAGGTGTAGGCGGCGAGGTTCCCCGTCAGGCCGACCTTGATCAGGTCCTGGTAGTGCAGGAGGCGGGCCTTCTGCTCGGCCTCGGTGCCGTTCGCCTTCGAGGAGTTGGGGTCGGTGTAGAGGCCGGAGGCGAAGCCCTGGACGCCGGGGTCGGCGTCGAAGGGGCTGCCACCGCGCACGGCGTCGCGGGCGCGGTCGGAGAAGGTCGCGATGCCGGTGCCCGCCATGTTCTTCTGCGTGGCCTGCACGAAGCGGGCGTCGTCGGCGACCTCGCCGAAGTTCCAGCCCTCCCCGTAGAGGATGATCTTCTTCCCGTCGACACCGTCCTTCTCGACGGTGAGCGCGTCGAGGGCCTTCCTGACGGCGAGGATGTTGGCCTTGGGGTGGTGTCCCATCAGGTCGAAGCGGAAGCCGTCGACCTTGTACTCCTTGGCCCAGGTGACGATCGAGTCGACGACGAGCTTGCCCATCATCGCGTTCTCGGGGGCGGTGTTCGCGCAGCACGTGGAGGTGGCGACGGAGCCGTCGGCCAGGAGGCGCTGGTAGTAGCCGGGCACGATGCGGTCGAGCACGGACGTCTTGGCCTGGCCGCTCGCGGCGGTGTGGTTGTAGACGACGTCCATGACGACGCGCAGCCCGTCCGCGTTCAGGGCCCCGACCATCTTGCGGAACTCGACGGTGCGTGCGGTGCCGTCCGGGTCACTGGCGTAGGAGCCTTCGGGGACGGTGTAGTGGTACGGGTCGTAGCCCCAGTTGTAGGCGTCCTTGGCGGCGCTCTTCGCGACGCACTCCTGCTGCTTCTCCGAGGCCGCTCCGTACGAGGTCAGGTCACAGTCCGGGGTGGCCTGTCCGGACTTCTTCTCGGGGATCGTGGCGATGTCGAACGCGGGCAGGAGGTGCACGTACGAGGTGCCGGCCTTCGCGAGTTGGCGCAGGTGCTCGCTGCCCTTGCTGTTCTTGTCGGTGAAGGCGAGGTAGGTGCCGGGGTGCTTGGCGGTGCGGTCCTCGACGGAGAAGTCGCGGATGTGGAGTTCCTGGATCTGCGCGTCGCGCAGCGGCACGGCCTTCGGCTTCTTCAGCGCCGACCAGCCGGACGGGGCGAGGTTCTTCGCGTCGAGGTCGACGACGAGGCTGCGCTCCGAGTCGGCGGTGAGGGCGGTGGAGTACGGGTCGGTGACCTTGTTCGTGACGACCTTCTGGACGCTGGGCGCCCACACCTTCACGGCGTAGCGGTACTGCTTGCCCTGCCAGGAGCGCGGGCCCCGCACGGACCAGACGCCGGTCGCGTCGTCACGGCGCATGGCGACGGTGCGCCCGTCGAGGTCGAGGGCCACCGACTGCGCGGTGGGCGCCCAGACGGACAGGGTGACCGCGTCCTTGGTGAAGACGGGTCCGAGTGCCGCCTTGCCGGCCTTCCGCGCGTACAGGTCGTCGAGAACTCCCGCGGTCTGCACGCCCGTTGCGGTGACGAGGGCGCCGTTGGCGATGCGGCGGGTGAGGATCAGCTGGCTCTCGAGGGCGTCGCCGACCCGGTCGCGGTCGCGGGGGTCGACGGTGTAGGCGTCGTACTTCTTCAGCTGCGGGAAGCGGGCGAGCTGGGCGTCGGTGAGCCCGCCGGCGGCCTTGTCCAGGCGCAGCCACCGCCCCTCGCTGCTGAGCGCTCCGTCCTTGACGGTGATGCCGCCGTCGCGGTCGTAGACGAGCTGGGCGGACAGGGCCGCCGCGCCGTCCGACGGGAGGGCGACCGTGTCGCGGTCGATCCACTGCGCCTCGGACTTCGCGAGGTCGAGGTCGGGCGCTCCTCCGGTCTGCGGCAGGACGGGGCGGGGCTGCCCGGCGAGGAGCCAGACCTCGGTGCCGTCGGCGGCGAGGTCGAGGGACTGGTCGGTGGGCAGGTCCTTCTCGTCGCCCTTGTGGAGGATGTAGCTCAGGGACGTCGCGCCGTCGGCGAGCGGCACCTCGAAGGTGACGCCGTACGCATCCTTCTTCACCGGCGCGAGCGGCTCGGACCAGTCGGTGGGGTTCTTGGCGCCGGTCCAGGTGTGCAGTCCCCACCCGTCGTAGTCGCCGTCGGCGCGCTGGTAGTGCAGGACGGCCTTGGTCTTGTCCTGCGGCGGGTAGGTGCCGTCGGGGGCGGTCGTGGCCTGGCCGTCCTTGCCCTGCTCGACCCAGACCTCGCCGGTCGCGCCGAGGTCGACGGTGCGCTGCGGCCCGTCGGCGGTGCCGTTCTTCTCGACGGTGTAGGTGAGGCTGCCGGAGCCGGCGTCCTTGTCGAGCTTCACCCAGGCGAAGGCGCCGTACGCGTCACGCCCGGTGAAGTCCCCGTTTCCGGCGGGCGACTTGAGCTGCCAGCCGTCGTAGTCGCCGTCGGTCCGCCTGTAGTGCACGACGGCGTAGGCGCGGTCGACGGCGCTGGGCTTCGCGGGCGCGGGCGCCTGCCCCGCCGTCGACGCGGCGAGGTCGCCGGCGGTGCGTCCGGCACGGTCCACCACAACTGCCTTGTACCGCAGGGGTGTTCCGGCGGCCACCGTGTCGGGGATGTGCTGGGTGATCCGGTACGGCGCGTGGTCGACGGAGCCGAGGGTGTGCCAGGCGCCGTTGCCGGTCTGGGCGGCGAAGACCACGCGGTCCAGCTGTCCGCCGTCGGTGTCGGCCTGGAGGGTCACGGTGCCGGTGGCCCCGGCGGCGGGGGCGTGGAGGGTGACCGCGGGCTTGGCGGCGGGGGCGGGCAGCGGCTCGGCGGCCTTGTAGACGACCGCGGACCCGGCCGGCACGGTGATGGTGACGTCCTTGTCGGAGCCGCTGGTCACGGCCTTGTCGGTGCCGTGGAGGCCGTCGAAACGGGTGCCGGCCGAGCCGGTCGCGAAGGTGGCGTCCTTGGCCTCGGCGGCGTTGTTGAGCGCCACGACGTACTCGATGCCGGTCTTCGCGTCCGTGCGCGAGAAGGCGTACACGGAGCCCTTGGCGTAGCGCTCGGTCTGGACGCCGTCGGCCAGGGCCGGGTTGTCCTTGCGGAGCTTTCCGAGAGCGGCGATCTCCTTGTAGAGCGGTGCGCTCGTGTCGTAGGAGTCCTCGGCGTGGGTGCGGTCGGTGCCCAGTTCGTCGTCGTCGAGGTAGTCGTCGACCTTGGAGGCGAACATGGTCTGCCGGGCGTCCTTGTCGCCACCGGAGCCGGTGAAGCCCTGCTCGTCGCCGTAGTAGACGACGGGATTGCCGCGCGACAGGAACATCACGGCGTTGGCGAGCTTGTCGCGCCGCACGAGGTCGGCGTCGGACGCCTTCGCGTCGTCGGCCTCGAGGAACGAGCCGATGCGGCCCATGTCGTGGTTGCCGAGGAACGTGACCTGCTCGTACGCGTTCGCCGTGCCGGAGGCGTACTTGTAGTCGTCGGCGAAGACCTTGGCGAGGCGGTCGGCGGAGGCGCCCTGGGAGGCGTAGGCGCGGGCCGCGTCCTGGAAGGGGAAGTCGAGGGTCGCGTCCAGGCGGCCGCGGGTGACGTACGGGGACGTGACGTCGGTGTCGGCGGAGTACACCTCGCCGAACATGAAGAAGTCGGGCCTGCCGTGCTTCTTCGCGTACGCGTCGAGGGCGGTGGCCCACTGGGTCCAGAAGTCCAGGTCGACGTGTTTGACGGTGTCGATGCGGAACCCGTCGATGTCGAAGTCCCGCACCCAGCGCTCGTAGATCTTCTCCATGCCGGAGACGACCTCGGGCCGCTCGGTCCACAGGTCGTCGAGCCCGCCGAAGTCGCCGTACTCGGCGCTCTCCCCGGCGAAGGTGGAGTCGCCCCGGTTGTGGTACATCGCCGGGTCGTTGAGCCAGGCGGGCACCTTCTGCCCGGTGTTCTTCGGGGTGTACGGGAACGAGTCGGCGTCGACCTCGCGCACGCCGTCCCGGTCGTCGAAGGGGCGGCCCTGGGTGTCGAGGTAGGGGTAGGCGCCCTTGGGGCGGTAGCCGTACTCCTTCTCGGCGTAGTCGACGGTGTCGGCGGTGTGGTTGGTGATGACGTCGAAGAAGACCTTCATGCCCTTGGCGTGCGCGCGGGCGATCAGTCTCGTGAGGTCCGCGTTGGTGCCGAAGTGCGGGTCGACCTGCGTGAAGTCGGTGATCCAGTAGCCGTGGTAGCCGGCGGAGGCGTCCTTGCCCTCGCCCTGGACGGGCCGGTTCTTGAAGATCGGGGCGAGCCAGATGGCGGTGGTGCCGAGGCCCTTGATGTAGTCGAGCCGGTCGGTCAGGCCCTTGAGGTCGCCGCCCTGGTAGAAGCCCTTGTCCGTGGGGTCGTAGCCGGTCTCCGAGCGTGAACCGGTCAGTCCGCCGCGGTCGTTGGAGGTGTCGCCGTTCGCGAAGCGGTCCGGCATGACGAAGTAGAACTGCTCGCGTGTGAGGTCGTGCCGCGCGGGCGCGGCGGCGAGCCGGGCGTCGGACGGCGGCGCGGGCGGCTTCTGGGCGGCCGCCGCCAGGGGCAGGGCCGGGGCCAGGGCCGCGCACAGGGCGACGGCGAGGACGGCCGCTGTTCTTCGCGGCAGGGCGGGGCGTATCACGGGAACTCCTCGACGGGAGGGCGGTGGGCGGGACACGGGGGTGCGCGGACAGGGCCGCCCGGCGCGAGCGGGGAGGACGCGCCGGGCAGCCGGAACGGGGGTTACCGGGAAAGGGGCGGTGGCGGGATGCGGGTCAGCAGCCGGACTTGCCGGCGTACAGGGCGAGGGCCGTGTTCGACCCGAGCGTCGCCGTGAACTGGCCCGAACTGTTCACGCTCACCGCCTTGTTGCTCTGCACATCGCAGTACGTGCCCGCGGCGAGCGACGTCTGGTAGGTGCGGGTGAGCGCGGAGGACTCGTGGTTGATCGCGACGAAGCCCTTGCCGCCGCGGCCGAAGGCGATCGCGTCGGCGCCGTCGTCCCACCAGTCGGTGACGGACTGGCCGCGAGTGGCGTTGCGGAAGGCGACCATGGACTGGATCTCGGGCCAGGCGTGCTGGCACTTCCAGCCGTCCTGCCAGCAGGCGTTCACCGTGCCGCCGTTGGGCGGTCCGGCGTCCTTGTCGGTCCATTCGTAGCCGGAGTTGATGTCCGGCGATCCGTAGGGCCAGGCCAGCATGAAGACGTTCGCCAGGGTGTAGTCGGCGCCGTCCTTGTAGTTGAGGGTGTCGCCGCCGCGCTCGGTGTCGTGGTTGTCGACGAAGACGGCGGACTGCCCGGAGGCCATGTAGCCCCAGCCCTCGCCGTAGTTCTTGAGGTAGGCGAGGTTCTCGTTCTGGAAGACGCGCTTGAGGTCGCGGGCGTAGCGGAACTCCTGGACATCGCCCGTGCCGAGGTACTCGCTGGGCGAGACCGCCTCACCGGCGCCGTAGATCGCCTCCTGCTTCCAGTAGGCGTTCGGGTTGCTGAGCCGCGACTTGATGTCGGCCAGGTCGGCGGCCGCGATGTGCTTGGCGGCGTCGATCCGGAACCCGTCGACGCCGAGCGAGAGGAGGTCGTTCATGTACGTGGCGATGCGGCCGCGCACGTACTCCTCACCGGTGTCGAGGTCGGCGAGGCCGACCAGCTCGCACTCCTGGACGTTGAAGCGGTCCTGGTAGTTGCTGATCTGCGCGGTGCAGTTGTCCATGTCGGCGGCCGAGTAGGTGCCGGGGTAGTCGTACTTGGAGTACGCGGAGCCGCCGGTACCGGTGCCCGATCCGGCCGCCATGTGGTTGATCACGGTGTCGGCGACGACCTTGACGCCGGCCGCGTGACAGGTGTCGACCATGTTCTTGAAGGCCGTACGGTCCCCGAGCCGGCCCGCGATCTTGTAGCTGACGGGCTGGTACGAGGTCCACCACTGGGAGCCCTGGATGTGCTCCTGGGGCGGCGAGACCTGGACGTATCCGTAGCCCGCGGGGCCGAGCCGGGCGGTGCACTCCTTCGCCACCGAGTCGAACCGCCACTCGAAGAGGACGGCGGTGACGTCCTTGGCACCGGGCGGGGCCGCCTGGGCCGTCCCGGCGGATCCGGCGGCCCCTATGAGAGTGCCGGCCGCGAGGGCGAGCGCGGCAGCCCGCGATCTGATAGCCATGTTTCCTCCTGCACGTCGGTGTGCTGATGAGGTGTCCCTGCCAATCGCAGGGGGCTGTGGGGGGATGCTCTCCCCGGCCGCGCGGAGGCCGGGGAGAGCGGTTCAGAGCGTCAGACGGTCCACCACACGGTCGTGTCGGCGGGAACCACCGCGTGACCGTCACCGTGCTCGATGCCGTCGGCGGCCGAGCTGGTCAGCAGGACCCGCCCCGGCACGGTCATGCGCACCGCGGCGCCCGTCGTGTTCGCGACGCACACGAACGCCTCGCCGGCACCGCGCGGCTCCCGCCGGAACGCGAGCACGCCCTCGGGCGCCGCCAGCCACTCGACACGGTCGCCCGCGCCGAGCGCCGGGTGCGCGCGCCGCACGGCCAGCGCCGAGCGGTACATCTCCAGGGTCGAGCCGGGCACCCCGGTCTGCGCCTCCACGCTCAGCGCGCCCCAGCCCGCGGGCTGCGGCAGCCACGAGCCGCCCGCCCCGAAGCCGTACGAGGGCCCGTCGACGGTCCACGGGATCGGCACCCGGCATCCGTCGCGGAAGCCGTCCTGCCCGGCCGCGCGGAAGAACGACGGGTCCTGGCGCACCTCGTCGGGCAGGTCGACGACGTCGGGCAGGCCGAGCTCCTCACCCTGGTAGACGTACGCGGAGCCGGGCAGCGCCAGCATGAGCAGGGTCGCGGCGCGGGCGCGGCGCAGGCCGAGCGCCGGATCCGCGGCGACCCGCTGCTGGGTGCCGAGGCCGGGCGGGTTGGCGTAGCGCGTGGTGTGCCGGGTGACGTCGTGGTTGGACAGGACCCAGGTGGCGGGGGCACCGACGGGACGCATGGAGTCGAGCGAGCGGTCGATGATGTCGCGCAGCTCGGCCGCGTCCCAATAGGACGACAGGTACTGGAAGTTGAAGGCCTGGTGCAGCTCGTCGGGGCGTACGTAGTGCGCGGTGCGCTCGACGGTCGGGGTCCAGGCCTCGGCGACGAAGATCCGCTCGCCCGCGTACTCGTCGAGGATCAGGCGCCAGGCGCGGTAGATGTCGTGCACGCCGTCCTGGTCGAAGAACGGCATGACGTCGTTGCCGAGCAGCTTCAGCTGTTCGTGCGCGCCGAGGTCGGGCAGGCCCTCGGCCTTGACGAGGCCGTGCGCGACGTCGATGCGGAAGCCGTCGACGCCCATGTCGAGCCAGAACCGCAGGATGGAGCGGAACTCGTCGCCGACGGCGGGGTGTTCCCAGTTGAGGTCGGGCTGCTCGGGGGCGAAGAGGTGGAGGTACCACTCGCCGTCGGCGACACGCGTCCAGGCGGGACCGCCGAAGATGGACTCCCAGTCGTTGGGCGGCAGTTCACCGTTCACGCCCTTGCCCGGACGGAAGTGGTAGCGCTCGCGCAGCGGCGATCCGGGTCCTTCGGCGAGGGCCCGCTTGAACCATTCGTGCTGGTCGGACGAGTGGTTGGGCACGAGGTCGACGATGACGCGCAGGTCCAGGCCGTGCGCGTCGCGGATCACGGCGTCCGCGTCGAGGAGGGAGCCGAACATCGGGTCCACGGCACGGTAGTCGGCGACGTCGTAGCCGGCGTCCGCCTGGGGGGACGCGTAGAACGGGCTGAGCCACACCGCGTCCACGCCGAGGTCTCTGAGGTGCGGGAGCCGGGCGCGGATGCCTTCGAGGTCACCCATGCCGTCGGCGTTGCTGTCGGCGAAGCTGCGCGGATAGACCTGGTAGATCACCGCGTCGCGCCACCAGCCGGTGGACGCCTGCGCGGGAACGGAGGTCGAGGCGGAGGCCGCGCCGGCCTGCGCCGTGTCGGCAGTGTGCTGACTCATGGTGTCCTTGCTGCGTCAGGGGTTTGCGTGCGGGGGGGCGGGCGGAGCGGGCGGGCTCAGCCCTTGGTTCCGCCCGCCGTGAGGCCGGTGACCAGGTTCCTCTGGACAAGGTAGAAGAACGCGGACACCGGAATGGCGATCAACACCGCGGTCGCCGCCATGTAGTTCCACTGCGCGTCGTGCTCGCTGACGAAGCTGCGCAGGCCCACGGCGAAGGTGTACTTCTCGTCGTCGAGCATGAACGTGGAGGCGAAGGCGACCTCGCCGAACGCGGTGATGAAGCTGTAGAACCCGGCGACCGCGAGGCCCGGCTTGGCCAGCGGAACGATGAGGCGGGCGAAGGTGCCGAAGGGCGAGAGCCCGTCGATGCGGCCGGCCTCGTCGATCTCGTACGGGATCGTGTCGAAGTAGCCCTTGAGGAGCCACGCGCAGTACGGCACCGCGGTCGAGCAGTAGACGAGGATGAGCCCGCCGTACGTGTCGATCAGGCCGAGGTCGCCGAGGATCTCGTACATCGGCACGATCAGGACGGCGATCGGGAACGCCTGCGTGAGCAGCAGGGTCCACATCAGCTTGCGGTGGCCGGGAAAGCGCATGCGCGACACGGCGTAGCCGGTGGTGGCGGCGAACAGGACGCCGACGACCGTCGTGCCCAGGGACACGATCAGCGTGGACTCGAGCCACTTGAAGAAGTTGGTGTGCTCCAGGACGAACGAGTAGTTCGCGAGGGTCGCCTTGTCGAGGATGCGCCCGGGGTGGAGGTAGTCGTCCTTGTCCGGGCCGAGCGACAGATAGACCAGCCAGGCGATCGGGAACAGGGCCGTCAGGCTCGCGACGCTCAGCACGCCGTGCGACAGGAACGTCGCGAGGCGGCTGCGCTCGCCGCGCCGGCGCACCCGGCGCGGGCGGACGGCTTCGGTGACCGGCTGCGCGCCGGCCGCCGGGGTGTCGACGGTCGTGGTGCTCATGGAGGCGGCTCCTGCGGCGTCAGGCGAGCTGCTCATTGCGGTTCAGCCAGCGGTAGTAGAAGGAGGTGAAGACGGCGAGGAGCGACAGGAGCAGCACGCCGTACGCGGCGGACTGGGCGTAGTCGCGCGGCTGCTGGCCGAAGCCCAGGTAGTAGGCCCAGGTGACGAGGATCTGGGCGTCGGGCGCGGTGTTGCCGAACAGCAGGAAGACGACGTTGAACTGGTTGAACGTCCAGATGACGCCGAGCAGTACGACGGTGGAGCTGACCGACCTGAGGCCGGGCAGTGTGACGTTCCAGAAGCGCTGCCAGGGGCTCGCGCCGTCCATCTCCGCGGCCTCGTAGAGCACCGGGTCGATCGACTGGAGGCCGCCGAGCAGCGACACCATCATGAACGGCACCCCGCACCAGGTGTTGACCAGGATGGCGGCCGACCGCTGGAAGAAGGCGTCCTCCAGCCACTGCGGCTGCGGCAGATGCAGCGAGCCGAGCACGGAGTTGATGATCCCGGAGTCGGACAGCATGATCCGCCACGAGAACACGGTGACGAACGTCGGTACGGCCCACGGCAGGATGAGCAGCAACCGGTAGAAGGTGCGCCCGCGCATCTTCTGGTTGAGGAGCATCGCGAGGCCGAGCCCGATGACGTAGTGCAGGGCGACGCAGAGCGCCGTCCACACGATCGTCCAGATGAAGTGCGACCAGAAGCGGTCGTAGGAGGTCGGGCCCCACAGGATGTCGGCGTAGTTGTCGAACCCGATGAACCGGTACGTGGCGTCGATGTGGTTGACGCCGATCGTGCGTGCCGAGTTGAGGCTGTCGGCGTCGGTGAGGGTCAGGTAGAAGCCCCGTACCAGGGGATAGATCACGAGGACCCCGAGCACGACGACGACCGGCGCGATCATCGCGTACGCGTACCAGTGCCTCTGGTACGAGCGCCGCAGGCGCTCGAGCGGGCCGGGGCGCGGCGCGCGGCCGCCGCGCGTCTTGGCGGCCGTGCTGTCGACGGCGACTGTCATGGTTCGGCACCTTCTGGGGATCGGCTGCTCAGTGCGTGCGGCGCGGCGCCGCCGGTTCCGCCCGCCCCCTCGCGGGCGGAACCGGCGGCAGCCGTCACAGAGGGGTCACTTGCTGAAGTCGGGGACCAGCTTCGCGAACGAGGTCCGCGCGTTGCCGATGCCCTTGTCCAGGGACTCCTTGCCGGTGGCGACCTTGGGCCACTCGGTGTCGAGCGGGGCCCACAGCGAGCTGTACTCGGGCAGTTCGGGGCGCGGCTGGGCGGCGGTGAGGACCTTCTGGAAGCCGGCGATGCCCGGGTCGGTGACGACCTTCGTGGTGTACGCGTCCTGGCGCGTGGGCAGCGTCGAGTTCTTCAGGGCGATCTGCTCCTGCGTGGCCGCGGAGGTCATCCACTTCACGAACTTGAGCGAGGCCTCCTGGTGGGCCTTGTCCGAGCCGGCGTAGACCGAGAGGTTGTGGCCGCCGGTCGGGGCGCCCGCCTTGCCGGTGGAGCCGGCCGGGACGGTCGCGATGCCCAGGTTCTCCTTGTCCTTGAACGCGGAGCCCTTGTAGAAGTTGGTGATCTCCCACGGGCCCTGGATGATCGCGGCGACCTTGCCGTTCACGAACGCGTCCTGGATGTGGGCGTACGCGTCGGCGGTGGCGTCGGCCTTGTGCAGGCCCTTGCCGTCGAAGAGGCCCTGCCAGGCGGTGAGGCCCTTCTTGGCCTCGGGAGAACCGATGGTGATCTTCTTCGCGGAGGCGTCGACGGTGTCGCTGCCCTCGCCGTACAGGAACGGCATGGAGTAGTAGCCCTGCGTGGAGCCCCAGTAGCCGTCGACGCCCGTCTTCGACTTGATCTTGGCGGCGTCGGCCTTCAGGTCGGCCCAGTCGGCGGGCGGCAGGTCGATGCCGGCCTTCTTGAAGAGGTCCTTGTTGTAGACGAGGGCCAGGGTGTCGGTGACCAGCGGCGTGCCGTAGGTCTTGCCGTCGAACTGGGCCTGCTTGATCAGGCTCGGCTGGAACTTGTCCTTCTCGGCGAGGGCCTCGGTGCCGTCGAGCGGCAGGAGGTAGCTCTTCTTCGCGAAGGCCGGCGTCCAGCCGACCTCGGCGCGCAGCACGTCGGGGGCGCCCTTGGAGCCCGCGGCGGTGTCGAACTTGTTCTGCGCCTGGTCGAAGGGGACGTTGACGTATTTGACCTTGATGCCGGAGTTCGCCTTCTCGAACTCCTTGACCAGGGCCTTGTACGTCGGTGCCTCGTTGGTGGCGTTCGACGTGTCCCACCACGTGATGGTCACGGGCCCCGACGCCTTGTCGCTGCCGCTGTCGCTTCCGCCGCAGGCCGTCGCCGCGAGGGCGAGGGACGCCACCAGCGCGGTGGCCGCTATGCCACGCCGCATGAGATCTCCTAGAGGGTGAAAGCCCGAAGTGGTGGGAGACGGTCCCGTCCGTACCCCTTGCCGACTCGCCGACCGCACCTTTGCCGCCGCCGGGCGACGTGAACGTAACAGCGTTGCAAGCACGACGAAAGACCTTGCAGAAAAATATTGCAAGGAGATCCAGTCGGTTATCGGTCTGTGACCTGCGCTCCGGCGGATGTGGGCGCGTTGACCGGCCTGACAGGCCAAGGATGCCTTGTGCAAGAATCTGCAAGCTCTTGCTACACCGGGCCGGCGCGGGGATCATCGGAACCCCATGGGCCCCACGCGAGCCACATGCCAGTCAGACGAGGGAGCGCCATGACGCAGCAGTCCGCAGCGGGCCGTTCAACTGCCCGCACGCGGCGACCGGTTGACGGTGGGCAGTCCGACGCGCGACCGGTACAGTCCCATCCCGTGACCGCGCGACTGGCCGACATCGCAGCGCAGGCGGGGGTCAGCGAGGCGACGGTCAGCCGGGTGCTCAACGGCAAGCCGGGGGTGGCCGCTGCCACCCGCCAGTCCGTGCTGGCCGCGCTCGACGTCCTCGGCTACGAGCGGCCCGTGCGGCTGCGCCAGCGCTCCGCCGGACTGGTCGGCCTGATCACGCCGGAGCTGGAGAACCCGATATTCCCGGCCCTCGCCCAGGTCATCGGCCAGGCCCTGACCCGCCAGGGATACACCCCGGTCCTCGCCACCCAGACCCCCGGCGGCTCCACCGAGGACGAGCTCACGGAGATGCTCGTCGACCGGGGCGTCTCCGGCATCATCTTCGTCTCCGGGCTGCACGCCGACACCTCGGCGGACATGCAGCGCTACGAGCAGCTGCGCGCACAGGGCGTGCCGTTCGTGCTGGTGGACGGCTTCTCGCCGAAGGTGCAGGCACCTTTCATCTCGCCGGACGACCGGGCCGCGATGCAGCTCGCCGTCACCCACCTCGTCTCGCTGGGCCACACGCGGATCGGGCTCGCGCTGGGCCCGAAGCGGTTCGTGCCGGTCCAGCGGAAGATCGAGGGGTTCGTACGCACGATGCAGGACCTCCTGCCCCTGCCCCCGGAGGAGATCGAGCGCGATCTGGTGCAGCACTCGCTGTACACGCTGGAGGGCGGCCAGGCCGCGGCCACGGCGCTCATCGACCGGGACTGCACGGCGATCGTGTGCGCCAGCGACATGATGGCCCTCGGTGCCATAAGGGCGGCACGACAGCGGGGCCTCGACGTCCCGACCGACGTCTCGGTGGTCGGCTTCGACGACTCCCCGCTGATCGCCTTCACGGACCCGCCCCTGACCACGGTGCGCAAGCCGGTCCCGGCGATGGGCCAGGCGGCCGTCCGCACGCTCCTGGAGGAGATCGGCGGGACGCCCGCGCCGCACAGCGAATTCGTCTTCATGCCCGAACTGGTGGTCCGCGGTTCAACCGCTTCGGCTCCGGGGGACCGTCCGGCGCGCCCAGGAAGTGCCTGACGATTCCCGGCGGGTCAAGGAGCCGCGACGCCGCGGGGAGTCGTCGGACACCCCCTAGGGCCTGTCGTCACATTCCCGTCGTCCGCCCGAGGGGCGGGCCCGGCGGCGTCTGGTGCGTGCGATCGCAAGGCGCCGGAGAGCCCTTGTAGCGGAGCTACCAGGGCTTTTCGGCAACGCCGCGAGCGGGCGTGCCAGACGCCGCCGGGCAGACGGGAATTTGACGACAGGCCCTAGGCGATCGGTCCTCCGCAGGGCGTAGAGCGTGCGGGGATGACCCACCCGGGGGATGATCGAGCGGGGGGCCGGAATCTGGCAGACTCTGTCTCTATGGGTGAATCGACCGTGACGACACTGGAAGGCCAACAGGGGCCCACCACCTCACCCATGGCGGATGACCGCCGCGATGGGCGGGGACTCCTCGGCCGTATACGCGCACCGCGTCGCCCCAGGCTCTGGTTCGAGATCCTGCTGATCGCGGTGAGCTACTGGACGTACTCCCTGATCCGCAACGCCGTTCCGGAGCAGCGGTCGCAGGCTCTGAGGAACGCCGACTGGATCTGGCGCATGGAGCACCATCTCTCCATCGCCGTGGAGCAGAGCGTCAACCACGCCGTGAATTCGGTGACATGGCTCATCGTCGGCATGAACTACTACTACGCGACACTGCACTTCATCGTCACGCTCGGTGTACTCGTCTGGCTGTTCCGCTACCATCCCGGCCGCTACGCGGCGGCCCGGACGGCGCTCTTCGCGACGACGGCGGTCGCCCTGGTCGGCTACTACCTGTACCCGCTCGCCCCGCCCCGCCTGATGAGCGGCGGGCACTTCGTCGACACCGTCAGGGTCCACCACACCTGGGGCTCGATGGCGTCCGGCGACCTGAAACACATGTCGAACCAGTACGCGGCGATGCCGTCCATGCACATCGGCTGGTCCCTGTGGTGCGGCCTGACGATCTTCGCCCTGGCCTCGGTGCCGTGGGTGCGGGTCCTCGGACTCCTGTACCCGGCGCTGACCCTGGTCGTCATCGTCTCGACCGCGAACCACTTCTGGCTGGACGCGGTGGGCGGCATGGTGTGCCTCGCGTTCGGCTTCACGGTGGCGCGGCTCTGGTACGGGGCGCTGCCCTACACCCTGCCGCGCCTCGTACCGGCGCCCGTCTCGGCCGGGGTCAGTCCCTCCGGTACGTGAGGTGACCGCCGACCGCCGTCAGGCGGACCGGCGCCTTTGCCACCTCGTCGGCCGGAGCTTCGACCGGGTCGATGCCGAACGCCGTGAGGTCGGCCCGCAGACCGGGGACGATACGCCCGCCGTCCTCGCCGGCGGCCAATGCCGCGTGTGACGTGCAGCCCTCCAGCGCCATGAGCCCCGTGAGCCCCTGCGCGGGCCCGGCGGCGCCCTCGGGAACCCTGGCCATGGACAGGACCCGGCGCACGTCGTAGTGCGCGATCGGCCAGTCCGAGCCCAGCGCGAGCACGGCGCCCGCGTCCCGCAGGTCCCTGATGCGCCAGGCGCGCGAGGCCCGGTCCGTCCCCAGGCGCTTCGACCACTCGTCGCCGTGGTCACCGCGGGTGTACGCGGTGTGCGGCGGCTGCATCGACGCGGCGACGCCCAGCGCGGCGAACCGCGGGATCGTGTCGTCGGGGACCGTCTCGATGTGCTCGATCCGATGCACGCCCCGGCCGCTCTCGCCCAGGGACTCCACGGTGTCCAGGACCTGCCGGACGGCCGCGTCCCCGATCGCGTGGGTCGCCGTGCCGACGCCCGCCGCGTGCAGGTACCGCACCGCGTCCGCGTACGCCTTCGGGTTCGGCCAGAACGCGTCGGTGCCCTGGCCGTGACAGTCCGCGTGCTCCAGCCAGGCGGTGCCGCCCTCGACGGTGCCGTCCATGAAGAACTTCACCCCGCCGACCCGCCAGTGCCGCCCGGCCTCGCGCTGGAGGGCGATCAGCTCGTCCAGGCCGGCCCGGTCGACGCCGGGCATGCACCAGGGCGCGAGCCGCAGCCGCAGCGGCAGCACGGCCTCCTCCTCCACCGAGGCGAGCAACTGCGGGACGTCACCGTGGCCGAGGTCCATGACGTGGGCGCCGGTCAGGCCCGTGGCCGCCATGTCGGACAGCAGCGCGAGCAGTCCCGCGCGGCGCTCGGCGAACGAGGGCCTCGGCATGACGGAGAGCATCAGGTCCATCGCGGCGTGTTCGACGAGGTGCCCGGTCGGGCGTCCGTCCGCGTCGCACACGATCTCGGCGCGCTGGACGAACTCGCGCGGCCCGGTGATCCGGGCCGCCGTGAGCGCGGCCGCGCTGGCCAGCGCGGAGTGCCCGTCGTAGAGGCGGACGAAGGCGGGCGCGCCGTCGAGGACGTCCTCGATCAGGGCGCGGTCGACGGCGCGGCCGCCGAACGCGTTGTGGTCGAGCCCCCAGGCGACGATCCAGCCGTCGACGCGGGGCGCCGAGCGCAGGGCCGCCCGCAGCTCGTCCAGGTTCCGCACGCCGGACAGATCCGTTCCGGTCGCCATCTCCAGGCCCCACACCGGGTGGCTGTGCGCGTCCACCAGGCCGGGCACGAGGGTCGCGCCCGTGAGGTCGACGCGTTCCGTGCCTGGTCCGCTCCAGTCGCGTACGACGTCCTGGGTGGCGCCCACGGCGGCGATCAGACCGTCGCGGACGGCCACGGCGGTCGCCTCGGGGCGCGCGGGGTCGAGGGTGCGGACGCGGGCGCCGGTGAGGAGGAGGTCGGCTGCGGGCATGGGAGTGAACTCCGTTCGGGGTGGGGCTGTGTTCCGGGGGGGCGGGCTCTGCGGCCTACGCGTCGGCGGACGGTTCCGCCGCGAAGCGCTCGTACACGTCCGGCCTGGTGCGGCGCAGGCGCCGGGCGAGGGCGATGCCGAGGACGAAGACGGCGGGGGCCACGGCCATGAGGATCAGGTTGACCAGGGAGGACGCGCCGGTGAAGAGGTCGAGGTGGGTGCAGACCAGCACGATGGCGATGCTGAGGAGCACCGTCGCCGCGATCGGCGCGACGACCGTGCGCAGCACGCCCTCCTCGTGGGTGATGCGGCGGAAGTAGAACGGCACGGCGATCGCGGCGAGCAGCTGGAGCGCCATCAGGCCGATCATGCCGGGGGTGTTCACCCACAGGAGCAGCTGCGCGTACGGGTCGGCGCCCGCGGCCCAGAAGGCGAGGACGACGGCCGCGCCGAGCACGGTCTGCGCGATGCCGGCGATGTACGGGGAGCGGTGCCGGGCGTGGACCGTGCCGAAGGCCTTCGGCAGGACGCCCTCCTCGGCGAGCGCGAGCCCGTAGCGGTTGATCGCGTTGTGGAAGGCGAGGAGCGAGGCGAGGACGCTGGTCACGATCAGGATGTGCATCAGGTCGGCCGCCCAGCCGCCCACGAACGTGGTGATGGCGGAGAAGAACAGGCCGGCCGGGTCGCTGCCCGCCGCCTGGACGACGTGGGCGTCGCCGAAGGCCTGGATGACGGTCCAGACGATGAACGCGTAGAACAGGCCGAGGAACGCGACCGCGATGTAGGTCGCGCGGCGCACCGTGCGGCCGGGGTCGCGGGCCTCGCGGCGGTAGATGACGGTCGACTCGAAGCCGGTGAACGCGGCGAAGGCGAAGGCCAGTACGGCGGCGGTGCCGGGGACGAGCACGTTGCCCGGCGCGAAGGACGCGGCGGACAGGCCGTGCGCGCCGCCCTTGAGGAGTACGCCGCCCGCGAGCAGGACGAGGATGCCGGTCTCGGCGCAGAGCAGGACGCCGAGGAGTTTGGCCCCGAAGTCGATGGACCGGAAGCCGCCGTACCAGATGAGCACGAGCCCCGCGAGGGACACCGGCAGCCAGGGGATGTCGATGCCGAAGAGGGCGTGCAGGGTGTCCTGCGTGGCGGTGCCGAGCAGCCCGTAGACGCCGATCTCCATGCCGTTGTAGCCGACCATGGCCAGCAGGGCGGCGCCGATGCCGACGGAGCGGCCGAGGCCGCGCGTGATGTACGCGTAGAAGGCGCCGGCGCTGCGGACGTGACGGCTCATCGTGGTGAAGCCGACGGCGAAGACGGCGAGCGTCAGGCCGGCGAGGAGGTAGCCGACGGGGGCGCCGATGCCGCCGAGCGCGATGGCGAACGGGGCGACGCCCGCCATGACGGTGAGCGGGGCGGCGGCGGAGACGACGAAGAAGGCGATGTCGGCTGTGCCGAGGGTGCCGGCACGCAGGGTGGGCTCCGCGGCGGTCGCGGTCGCGCTGTCCTGTGTCTGCGGTGAGGTTACGGGCATGGAGCGGGAAGCCCTTCTGGCAGCGGGGGACGGGGTCCCGGAGGCGTCGCCCCGGTGATCGGGAACGAAACCTAAAGGCTTTCGGTTTCGGCAATGTAGCCTCCCTCTGGGCATTCGGGAAGACCTCAGATTCGGAGCGGGCACGATGGGACGGCCGAGCAAGCCACTGCTGGACAGGGAGCGGATCACCACCACCGCACTCGAACTCGTCGACGAGAAAGGCGACTTCAGCGTTCCGCGGATCGCCGCGAAGCTCGGCGTCCGGACGGGATCCGTGTATCACCATGTGGACGGCCGGGACGGGATCGTGGAGCTGCTGCGCGAGCGGGTCGCCGCCGCGATCGACCCCGCGACGCTCGCCCGCGACGAGCGGCCGTGGGCCGAGGCGCTCGCGGACTGGGCCCGCTCCTACCGGGCCGCCTTCGCCGCCCACCCCAAGGCGATCCCGCTGCTCACGACGTCACCCGTGCGGGCCCAGCGCGTCCTCGACCAGTACGAACTCGCGGCCGGGCGCCTGCTGGACGCCGGGTTCGCCCTGCCGGACGTGATGCCGGTGATCATCGGCCTGGAGAACGTCGTCCTCGGCTCCGCCCTGGACATGGCGGCGCCGGAGGCGATGTGGGAGCTGGCCGACGAGACGGCGACGCCGCGCCTGGCGGCGGCCCTGGCCGCGATGGGCACGGGCCGGGCCGACGCCGCGTTCGAACTGGCGCTGACCGGGTTCCTCGCCCACGTGTCCACGCTGCGGAGGTGACCCGCGCGGGCTGCGGACCCGCACGGGCTACGCCCCGTAGAAGCGCTCCTCCATCACCGCGCGCGCCCGGCGGGTCATGCGGCGGTAGTCCTCCAGCATGTCGCCGACGTGGCCGGGGTCGTAACCCAAGTACCGTCCCACCGCCGCGAGCTCACGCCCGTCGGACGGGAACGTGTCGCCGGGGCGGCCGCGCACCAGCATGACCGCGCCGCGTACGCGGGACGCGAGGACCCACGCCTCGTCGAGGATGGCCGCCTCCTCGCCCGGGATCAGCTCCGCCGCGCACGCCGCGGCGAGCGCCTCCCGGGTGCGGGTCGTGCGCAGCCCCGGCTCCGCCCACCCGTGCTGGAGCTGGAGGAGCTGGACCGTCCACTCGACGTCGGAGAGTCCGCCGCGGCCCAGCTTCGTGTGCAGCGTCGGGTCCGCGCCGCGCGGCAGCCGCTCGGACTCCATGCGCGCCTTGAGCCGCCGGATCTCGCGCACGGCGTCCTCGCCGAGCCCTTCGGCCGGGAACCGCAGCGGGTCGATGAGGTCGATGAAACGCCGCCCCAGGTCCAGGTCGCCCGCGACGGGTTCGGCCCGCAGGAGCGCCTGCGACTCCCACACCAGGGACCACCGCCGGTAGTACGCCTCGTAGGACTTGAGGGTGCGCACGACCGGCCCCGACTTGCCCTCGGGCCGCAGGTCCGCGTCGATGAGGAGCGGCGGATCCGCGCTCGGCAGGGCGAGCAGCCGCCGCATCTCGGACACGACGCGGTTCGCGGCCTTCGCGGCCTCCTGGTCGTCGACGCCCTCGCGCGCCTCGTGCACGAACAGCACGTCGGCGTCCGACCCGTAGCCGAGCTCGTGTCCGCCGAACCGCCCCATGGCGATGACGGCGAACCGGGTGGGCAGCTCGTCCCCCCACCCCTCGCGCACGACGGCCCGCAGCGTCCCGGCGAGGGTCGCGGCCGTGATGTCGGAGACGGCTCCGCCGACCCGGTCCACCAGGGCGCCCTGATCGGCCTCGGCGGGCGTGTCCTCGGTGCCGTACGAGGCGATGATGTCGGCGGCCGACGTACGGAACAGCTCACGCCGCCGCACTCCGCGGGCCGCGGCGACGGCCTGCTCGGCGCCGTCCGCACGCCCGACCGCGGCGAGCACCTCCTGCTCCAGCTGGGCGTGCCCGCGCGGTTCGAGGCCCCGCGGGTCGCCGAGCAGGGCGACGGCCTCCGGCGCGCGCATCAGCAGATCGGGCGCGAGCCGGCCGGCCGAGAGCACGCGCGCGAGGTTCTCCGCGGCCGCGCCCTCGTCCCGCAGCAGCCGCAGGTACCAGGGCGTCTTGCCCAGCGCGTCGGACACCTTGCGGAAGTTGAGCAGCCCGGCGTCCGGGTCGGCGGAGTCGGCGAACCAGCCGAGGAGCACCGGGAGCAGCGTCCGCTGGATCGCCGCCTTGCGGGTCACGCCGGACGCGAGCGCCTCCAGGTGCCTCAGCGCGGTGCTGGGGTCGTGGTAGCCGAGGGCGACGAGCCGCTCGCGCGCCGCCTCGGTGCTCAACCTGGTCTCACCGGAGGCGAGTTGGGCCACCGCGTCGAGCAGCGGCCGGTAGAAGAGCTTCTCGTGCAGGCGGCGCACCACCGAGGTGTGGCGGCGCCAGGCCCGGTGGAGTTCGGTGATCGGCTCGGTCCGCATGCCCATGGAGCGCCCGGTGCGCCGCAGGTCCGCGTCACCCTCGGGGACGAGGTGCGTACGCCTCAGCCGGTAGAGCTGGATGCGGTGTTCGAGGGTGCGCAGGAAGCGGTAGGCGTCGTCGAGCTGGACGGCGTCGACCCGCCCCACGTACCCGCCGTCGGCGAGGGCGGCCAGCGCGTCCAGGGTGGTACCGCTGCGCAACGAGAGGTCGGCCCTGCCGTGCACCAACTGCAGGAGCTGTACGGCGAATTCGACGTCCCGGAGCCCACCGGGCCCCAGCTTCAGCTCCCGGTCGACCTCGCCGGCCGGAATGTTCTCGACGACGCGCTTGCGCATCCTCTGCACGTCGGGCACGAAGTTCTCGCGCTCGGCGGCCTGCCAGACGAGGGGCGAGAGCGTCCTGACGTACGCGTCGCCGAGTTCGAGGTCGCCTGCGACGGGCCGCGCCTTGAGCAGCGCCTGGAACTCCCAGGTCTTGGCCCAGCGCTGGTAGTAGGCGAGATGCGAGGAGAGCGTCCGCACGAGGGGGCCGTTGCGCCCCTCCGGGCGCAGGTTGGCGTCGACGGGCCAGATCGTGCCTTCGACGGTCGTGTCGGAGCAGATCCGCATCAGGTGCGAGGCGAGCCGGGTCGCGGCCTGGATCGCCTTGCCCTCGTCGGCGCCCTCGACGGCCTCGCCGACGAAGATGACGTCCACGTCGGAGACGTAGTTGAGTTCGTGGCCGCCGCACTTGCCCATCGCGATGACCGCGAGCCGGCACAGGGCGGCGTCCCCCGGCGCGTCCGCCTGCGCCATGGCGAGGGCCGCGCGCAGGGTGGCCGTGGCCAGGTCGGCGAGTTCGGCGGCGGTCTGGGCGATGTCGGTCGTCCCGCACACGTCACGGGCGGCGATCGACAGGAGGCAGCGCCGGTAGGCGACCCGCAGGGAGTTCGGGTCGCCGGCGTCCGCGAGGCCCCGCTCGAACTCCTCCACACCGGGGTGCAGGTCGGACGGCTCGTAGGTGACGAGGGCCTGCCAGTCCAGCGGGTGCCGGGCCAGATGGTCGGCGAGCGCCTCGGACGCGCCGAGGACACCGAGGAGCCGGTCGCGCAGGGGCTTGGCCGTGATGAGCGTGTCGAGGAGCTCCCGGCGCTCGGGGTCACCGGCCTGCGCCTCGACGAGCCGGACGAGCCCGAGGAGGGCCAGATCGGGGTCGGCGGTGGCGCCGAGGGCGTCGAGGAGCAGCGGGTCGGAGCGCACGGCGGAGAGGTCCGGCACGTCGAGGAGCCGCTCGGCTGCGGACGGATCCGTGAAACCGTGCCGCAGCAGCCGCGTGAACGTACTGCTCCTGCGCCCTTGCGGCACCGACATCGCACGGCCTCCTGTTCGATCACGCACTGGTCCAGAGCCTAAGGCCTGTCCGGCGGATCAGGCCGGACTTGGGCGGCCGCACCCACTCACCCGGCATGATCCGCCGGACAGGCCTCAGGGCTTCGCCGGTGAGTTCCGCCCGCGTGCGGGGTCTGCCCTTTGACGGGAGCATCGGGGGAGCGAGAGGCGGATCATGACGAACGCGGATCCTGCGGCCCGGGCGGACGGCCGGTGCACGATACGGCCGGACGGGCGTCGGCGCTTCGCGCGGCCGGCACACCCGCACGTCGAAGAAGGCAGTCGAGAACCGCAGCCGGAAAGGGCACACCATGGACTGGACCCTCGAAGTGGTCGTCGTACCCGTATCGGACGTCGACCGGGCGAAGGACTTCTACGCGAACGGACTCGGCTTCAAGGTCGACGTGGACCAGGTCGTCACGGAGGGCGTCCGCATCGTGCAGCTGACGCCGCCGGGGTCGCGCTGTTCGATCGCCCTGGAGCAGGGCCTGCCGGGCGCGCCGGGGCAGCGGGCGATGCGGCCGGGGTCGCTGACCGGCATCCAGATGTGTGTGACGGACATCGACGCGGCGCGGGCCGAGCTGCTGGAGCGGGGGGTGGACGTGAGCCCGGTGCAGCACGTGGGGGCCACGGGCTGGGAGGACGGACCGGGCGACATCTGGAACTCGTTCATGTTCTTCGCCGACCCGGACGGCAACGGCTGGACGGTGCAGCAGGCGCCCGCCCCGCTCTCGGAGCGCTGAGGGTTCACCCGCCCTTCACATGTGCGTGGGCCGGGGGCATCTTGGCGTGTGCATGCTCTAGCCGCACCGCCGCCGTCTCTCCCCCACCGGAGGTCTCACGTGCCCGGCAGATCACTGTTCCGACGCGGCCGCACCGCGGCGCTCGCATCGGCCTTCGCCCTGACCGCCGCCGCGGTCGCGCTCTGGTCCGGCGTGGGCGGCTCGTCCGCGCAGGCCGCGGCGGGCGTCCCCACCCCGGACCACACCGTGGTCGTGGTCTTCGAGAACCACGCCTACAACCAGGTGATCGGCTCCTCCAGCGCGCCGTACATCAACAGCCTCAAGACGAACGGCGCCAGTCTCTCGGCCTCCTACGCGCTGACGCACCCGAGCCAGCCGAACTACTTCGCGCTGTTCTCGGGCGCCACCCAGGGCATCACGGACGACAGCTGCTACACGCCCGGCTTCTCCTCGCAGCCCAACCTGGCCTCCGAGCTGATCGCCGCCGGCAAGACCTGGGGCAGCTACAACGAGGGCCTGCCGAGCCAGGGTTCGACCACCTGCTCGTCCGGTGACTACGCCCGCAAGCACAACCCGTGGTTCGGGTTCAGCAACGTCCCCACCTCCACGGCGAAGACGTTCGCGCAGTTCCCCTCGGACTACTCGACGCTCCCCCAGGTCTCCTTCGTGGTCCCCGACCTGTGCAGCGACATGCACGACTGCTCGGTGTCGACCGGTGACACCTGGCTGAAGAACAACCTCTCCGCCTACGCGACCTGGGCGAAGACGCACAACAGCCTCCTCGTCGTCACCTTCGACGAGGACAACCGCCTGGCCGGCAACAAGATCCCGACGGTCCTCTACGGCCAGCAGGTCACCCCGGGCGCCACCTCGGCGACCACCTACAACCACTACGACGTCCTGCGCACGATCGAGGACATGTACGGCCTCCCGCACGCGGGCAACGCGGCGTCGGGCAAGGACATCACGGGCATCTGGGCGTCCTGACATGTACGTAGCGGACAGCCGCCCCCAAGCTCTCGACTCCGCTCGAGCAGGGGGGACCCCCATCGCGGCGTCCGCGGAACCCGCCGCCCGGCCACCGGCCGGGCGGCGCGGCACCGCGATCGCCCCCACGGTCCTGGCCCTCGGCTCGGTCAGCCTGATCACCGACGTCTCGTCCGAGATGGTCACGGCCCTCCTGCCGCTGTACCTCGTCGCGGGACTCGGCCTCTCCCCCCTCGGCTTCGGCCTCCTGGACGGCGTCTACAACGGCTTCTCGGCGCTGGTGCGCCTCGTCGGCGGCCACTTCGCGGACCGCGGGGGCGGCCGTCACAAGACCGTCGCCCTGTTCGGCTACGGGCTGTCGGCGCTCTGCAAGCCCCTGCTCCTGCTGGCCGCCACGCTTCCCACGATCGGCATGGTCCTCGCGGCCGACCGCACCGGGAAGGGCCTGCGCACCGCTCCGCGGGACGCCCTGATCTCCCTGAGCAGCACCCCGGCCACCCGCGGCAGGGCCTTCGGCGTGCACCGGGCGATGGACACGACGGGCGCCCTCCTCGGCCCCCTCGCGGCCTTCCTGATCCTGCGCGCGACGACGGACGGCTACGACGCCGTCTTCACCGTCAGCTTCTGCGTCGCGGCACTGGGCGTACTGGTCCTGCTGCTCTTCGTCCCCGGCCGGCACGCAGCCGGGCAACCGGCCGCCGGGGGCAGCCGCCCCGCGGCCACGCAGGGGACCACCAAGGGCAGCCGCCCCGCACCCGCGCGCCCCACCTTCCGGTCCGCGCTCGCTCTCCTGCGCCGCCGCGAAGTGCGCCGCACCACGGTCTGCGCCCTGCTCCTCGGCCTCGCCACGGTCAGCGACTCCTTCGTCTACCTGCTGCTCCAGCGCCGCCTCGGCGTCCCCGACCAGTGGTTCGCGCTGCTCCCCCTGGGCACGGCGGCCGCGTTCTTGCTCCTGGCGGCGCCCCTGGGGCGGCTCGCGGACCGCCTCGGCAGCTGGCGCGTGTTCCTCGCCGGCCACACGGCGCTCCTCGCCGCGTACGGCCTGCTGCTCTCCCCGTGGCACGGATCCGCCCTGCCGTACGCGGTCCTGGCGCTGCACGGCTGCTTCTACGCGGCGACGGACGGCGTCCTGATGGCGGCGGCCTCCACCGCCATCCCCCAGGAGCTGCGCTCGTCCGGGCTCGCCGTCGTCCAGACCGGCCAGGCGCTGGCGCGCTTCGTCTGCTCGATCGGCTTCGGCGCCGCCTGGACGGCGTGGGGCGACCGCACGGCGCTGGGCGCGGCCACGGTCGCGCTGGCGGCGGGCGCGGCGGTGGCGTACGCCTTCCGGCCCACAGTTCCCACACCCGCGGAGGTAGTACCCGCATGACGACACGTCACAGGCTGCTCGTCCTCGTCGCCGCGGTCGTCGCTCTCGCGGCCGTCGCGACGGCCTCCGTCCGGCACGCGGCGGCGCGCGCCGACCGCAGGAACGAGGCGCACGCGGGCGGCCCGGTGGTCACGGCGGGCCGGGTGACCCTGCCGGCCGGGGCCACCGACACCCCCCGCCACCTCGTCTTCCGCAACATGGCGTGGGGCCCCCACCGGGACGAGCTCACCACGGTCCCGGCGGGCCGACCGGACGCGCCCCGCACCGCGTCGGGCGTCAAGTGCCTGCGTTTCTACGCCGCTTCGGGCACGGCCGTCTGCCTGCGGGCCGAACGGGGCGCGATGCAGGACACGTACACGGCACGCGTCCTGGACGCGCGGCTCAGGGAGAAGGCCCACTACGCGCTCCCGGGCATCCCGTCCCGCGCCCGCGTGTCGCCGAGCGGACGGTACGCGGCGTGGACGGTGTTCGTGGGCGGCGACAGTTACGCGGGCACCGACTTCTCGACACGGGCGGCGATCGTGGACACCCGCACGGGCCGCCTCACGCCGACGCTCGAGGACTTCCGCGTCGTCAAGGACGGCCGGACCTACCGCGCGGCGGACATCAACTTCTGGGGCATCACGTTCGCGGCGGACGACCGCCACTTCTACGCGACGCTCGCGACGCACGGCCGGACCTACCTCGTACGGGGCGATCTGCGCACCCGCACGCTGACCACCGTCCACCAGAACGTCGAATGTCCGTCCCTCTCCCCCGACGGCACCCGCATCGCGTACAAAAAACGCGTGAAGGGCCTTTCGGCGGACGCCCCTTGGCGGCTGTACGTACTCGACCTGCGCACGCTCCACGAGACGCCCCTGGCGGAGACGCGCAGCGTCGACGACCAGGCGGTCTGGAGCGACGCGCACACACTCACGTACGCGCTGCCGGGCGACTACGGCGCGGACCTCTACACCGTCCCGGCGGACGGCACAGGCACTCCGCACCGCCTCACGAAGGCCGCGGTGTCACCGGCGTACCTGTGAGGGACCGCGATCCGGAACCGCCCATACAGGTGGCAGGCGGGCCCGCCACCCGCGAGGCTGGGGCGATGGACATGACCCTGGAAGTGATTCAGCTGCCCGTGTCGGACCTGGACCGGGCGAAGGACTTCTACACGAACAAGGTGGGTTTCAGCGCGGACGTGGACCGCGAGGTGATGCCGGGCGTCCGGATCGTCCAGCTCACCCCGCCCGGATCCGGCTGTTCGGTGACGCTCGCCGAGGGCGTCCCGAACCCCACGGGCACCCCGCAGCCGGGCACGTACCACGGCCTGCAGCTCGTCGTCGCGGACATCAAGGCGGCCCACGCGGAGCTGACGGCGCGTGGCCTCGACGTGTCGGAGCCCCAGCAGTACGCCCCGGACGACGGCGGCACGTTCATGTACTTCACCGACCCGGACGGCAACGGCTGGGCGGTCCAGGAGTACCGCAAGCGCGCCACGCAGCCGCTGCACGAGCTGCTGCGCGAACAGCACCAGGGCTGAACCGGCTCACGGCTCCGGGATCAGCCGCACCACGGTCACGACCAGGATCGACCCGGACACGTAGTACCGGACGATGACGCCGCGCACGGTCGCCTCCCTGCGGTCCGCCCATCGGCCGATGGGGAGGGACCCGTGTCCGTACGGGTCGACGCCGAGGGTGCGTTCCAGCTCCGCCCTGAACGGCACGGGTCCGGCCATCTTCGCGAGGGTGTCGTCGGCGGGCGGGGCGTACGAGATGCGGTGGCGGCGGCGATGACGGTGGCTCACGCGGCTCCGGCCCTCTCCGCTTCCTCGCGGGCGAGCCGGTCCATGATGGCGTCGGCGGCCGGGTCGGGCACGGCCTCCAGCATCCAGTGCCGCATCACGGCGTGGATCTCGTGCACCCCGGCCGCGTTGATCTCCCGGTCGAACTCGTCGCGCCGGCCCTCCGGCAGGGCGTCGCGGATGGCGGGGATGCTGTTGGGCACCTCGACCTCGACCCCGTCGACGAGGGTCTTGAGCGGCTCGGCCATGACGCGCTCCCTTCTGGCTCCCCGACCACGGTAGCGACCGGGAACGACGCCGGGGGCGGTACGGCGGAGGGGGCGGTCGGCATCACGTGCCCCGCCCGCTCCCCGCCCGCCCCGGCAAGCCCGCTCAAGTGCCGTGCGGCACCGGCGGGTTCTTGCGCGGCTCGGTGGAACGGCCGAGCCCCGGGCACTCCGTCTTCTACTCCGAATCCGACTCCGACCGTGAAGGGTCAGCGATGCGCGGGCCGGAGCGACTTCACCAATGCCACCCCGGCGGGGGCGTTGCCGACGGGGATCGGGGAGCCCACGACCGCGTTGGTCCTGGTGTCGATCACCGACACGCTGTCCGAGCCGGAGTTGGCCACGTAGGCGCGACCGCGGAGGCCGTCGGTGGCCACCCAGCCGGGGCCGTAGCGGACGGGGATCTGGGAGCCGACGACCGCGTTGGTCCTGGTGTTGATCAGCGACACGGTGTTCGAGGCGGAGTTGGTCACGTAGGCGCGGCCGCGGCGGCTGTCGATGGTCACACCGGCGGGGAGTCCGCCGACGGGGATCGAGGGCCCGACGACCTTGTTGGTGTGGGTGTCGATCACCGACACGGACTTGGAGATGCCGTTGCTCACGTAGGCGCGGCCCCGGCGGCTGTCCATGGCCACCCCGGCGGGGCCCTTGCCGACGCGGATCGGGGAGCCCACGACGGCTTTGGCCTTGGTGTCGATCACCGACACGGACTTGGAGATGCCGTTGGTCACGTAGGCGCGGCCCCGGCGGCTGTCCACGGCCACCCCGACGGGCCCCTTGCCGACGCGGATCGGGGAGCCCACGACCGCTTTGGTCCTGGTGTCGATCACCGACACGGTGCCCGAGCCGGAGTTGGCGACATAGGCGCGGCCTCGGCGGCTGTCCACAGCCACCCCCGCGGGCCCCTTGCCGACGCGGATCGGGGAGCCCACGACCGCTTTGGTCCTGGTGTCGATCACCGACACGGTGCCCGAGCCGGAGTTGGCGACATAGGCGCGGCCTCGGCGGCTGTCCACGGCCACCCCGACGGGGCCCTTGCCGACGCGGATCGGGGGGCCGACGAGCGCGTTGGTCCTGGTGTCGATCACCGACACGGTGCCCGAGCCGGAGTTGGCGACGTAGAGGCGATCACCGCGCCGGTCCTTGTGCGGCGCCGCGAAGGCGTGAGGACCCGTGGCGGACAGGAGGGCGACGGAGGACGCCGCCAGGACGACGCTCAACAGGTCGAACCGCCGGCGCCGTGCGCGACGGCGTGGGGATGCGGGGACATCGCCTGGCAGAAGCCCAGGGAGAGTTCGGGACATTCTTCCTCCAGGCCGGTCGGCTCTCGGGGGCCGTCATGATGAGTGCGACGGATGAGCGGCAAAGAGCGTCCACGACCGTCACAGCACATCCTTTGGTCCGCCACGGTGTTCTGCCAGCCGGACTGCGCCGAACGTGACCGCTTGCCGGGACTTCTCCCCTGAGCTCGGGAACCTCAGCCACTCCGACACCTCCCGATGGGCGTCCTGGCCCAGTCTCGGAGCACGCAGCGGGGCCCCTGATCCGGTCACCCCTGTGCCGCTCAAGTGATCCGGGAGGCCTGTCCGGTGGGCCGGTCCGACGGCTCACGGCCCACAGAGGGCCCAGCCCACCGGCGCACGCGACGGGGCCGCCGGTCATGGACCGACGGCCCCGGAGGCTCGACGCGGCGTGAAACCGGCCTGAGTCGGGCTTACAGAACCGGTAGGTTCTTCCGCAGCTCGAAGGCGGTCACCTCGGAGCGGTACTCCTCCCACTCCTGCTTCTTGTTGCGCAGGAAGAAGTCGTAGACGTGCTCGCCCAGCGTCTCGGCGACGAGTTCGCTGCGCTCCATGAGGGCGATGGCCTCGCCGAGGTTCTGCGGCAGCGGCTCGATGCCCATGGCGCGGCGCTCCGCGTCGGACAGGGCCCACACGTCGTCGTCGGCGCCCGGCGGGAGCTCGTAGCCCTCCTCGATGCCCTTGAGTCCTGCGGCGAGCAGCACGGCGTACGTCAGGTACGGGTTCGCGCCCGAGTCGATGGAGCGGACCTCGACGCGGGCGGAGCCGGTCTTGCCGGGCTTGTACATCGGGACGCGGATCAGGGCCGAGCGGTTGTTGTGGCCCCAGCAGATGTACGAGGGGGCCTCGCCGCCGGCGCCTGCGGTGCGGCCGCCGCCGCCCCAGATGCGCTTGTAGGAGTTGACCCACTGGTTGGTGACGGCGGAGATCTCGGCGGCGTGCTTGAGCAGACCGGCGATGAAGGAGCGGCCGACCTTGGACAGCTGGTACTCGGAGCCGGACTCGTAGAACGCGTTGCGGTCGCCCTCGAAGAGGGAGAGGTGCGTGTGCATGCCGGAGCCGGGGTGGTCGGAGAACGGCTTCGGCATGAAGGTGGCCTGCACGCCCTGCTCCAGCGCCACCTGCTTCATGACGAGGCGGAACGTCATGATGTTGTCGGCCGTGGAGAGCGCGTCGGCGTACCGCAGGTCGATCTCCTGCTGGCCGGGGGCGCCCTCGTGGTGGCTGAACTCGACCGAGATGCCCATGGATTCGAGCATGGTGATCGCCTGGCGGCGGAAGTCCATGCCGACGTTCTGCGGGGTGTGGTCGAAGTAGCCGGAGTTGTCGGCCGGGGTGGGGCGGGAGCCGTCGAGCGGCTTGTCCTTGAGGAGGAAGAACTCGATCTCGGGGTGCGTGTAGAAGGTGAAGCCCAGGTCCGACGTCTTGGCCAGGGCCCGCTTCAGCACGTACCGCGGGTCCGCGAACGACGGCGAGCCGTCGGGCATCAGGATGTCGCAGAACATCCGCGCGGTACCGGGTGCCTCGGCGCGCCAGGGCAGCACCTGGAACGTCGACGGATCAGGCTTGGCGATCATGTCCGACTCGTACACGCGGGCGAAGCCCTCGATCGCGGAGCCGTCGAAGCCGATGCCCTCGTCGAAGGCCTGCTCCAGCTCCGCCGGGGCCACGGCCACCGACTTCAGGAAGCCGAGGACATCCGTGAACCACAGGCGGACGAACCGGATATCCCGCTCCTCGAGCGTCCGGAGCACGAATTCCTGCTGCTTGTCCATCTTCCGCTTCCACCCATCCTTGCTGGTCAGGCCGCCTGCGTCCGCGCCCTGCGGGACACCGTCGGCAGGCTCCTGAGCATCCCACCACATCACCGTTTCGTGCGCGTTGCGGACCTTGGTCGACTGGCCGACCCGGGCCCGAACATCGTGCGAACGGCAGATGTGTACGACTCCGTGCCCATAGTGCCTGCTGGGGCCCCTCGTCCCATAGTCCCTGCCGCCCGGAGCACCGGCTACACGGCATGGCAACGGCCCCCCGCTCCCCACTACGATCAGCGGACCCGTTCAGCCGTCCCGTCCCTTTCCCAGAAGGACTCACCATGGGTTCCGCCAAGAACACCGGCTCCGCGACGCGCAAGGCCCGGATAGAGGAGATGCGCCGGGCCGAGCGCTCCCGCGAGCGCCGCGGCCGTGTCCTGACCATCGTGGTGAGCGGCGGCGTCGTCGTCGCTCTCGCCGGGGTCGGGGCGTGGGCCGTCACGAAGGGGGACGACTCGTCGAAGGACAGCGCGGACGCGAAGTCGTCGGCCGGGTCGTTCAAGACGGGCGCGGACGGCGTGAAGACCTGGACCGGGAAGCTGGCCCGCAACCACGTCGCGAAGAAGGTGACGTACCCGATGACGCCGCCGGTGGGCGGGGACCACAACCAGGTCTGGATGAACTGCAACGGCGACGTCTACAAGAAGCCGATCCCGAACGAGAACGCGGTGCACGCCCTGGAGCACGGCGCGGTCTGGGTGACGTACACGGACAAGGCCGACCCGGGCGACGTGCAGAAGCTCGCGGCGAAGGTCCGCCAGACGCCGTACTCGCTGATGAGCCCGGACCAGGACCAGAAGGACCCGATCATGCTGAGCGCCTGGGGTCACCAGCGGACCGTGAAGAGCGCCACCGACCCGGACGTGGCCTCGTTCTTCTCGACGTTCGTCCAGGGCAAGCAGACCCCTGAGCCGGGTGCCGCCTGCACCAACGGTCTGTCCCAGTGAGGCGCGCGGCCTGGATCGCGCCGGCCGTGGCGGCGGTGCTCGTCGCGGGCGGGGCGGTCACGTACGCGGTCGCGGACGGGGACGACGGCGGTTCGTCGGCCGTTCGGGTGCCCGGCGCCGAGTCCGCCGACGCCGGGTTCGCGCGGGACATGGCGGTCCACCATCAGCAGGCCGTCGAGATGTCGTACATCGTGCGCGACCGTACGAAGGGCGAGGAGGTGCGCCGCCTCGCCTACGACATCGCGCAGACGCAGGCCAACCAGCGGGGCATGCTGCTCGGCTGGCTCGACCTGTGGGGGCTGCCGAAGGTGTCGGCGAAGCCGCCGATGTCCTGGATGGGCATGGGTGACATGCCGCCGGGACAGGACGGCGCGCTGATGCCGGGCATGGCCACGAACACGCAGCTCGACGAGCTCCGCAAGGCGAACGGCAAGCGGGCCGAGGTGCTGTACCTCCAGCTGATGACCGCGCACCACAAGGGCGGGGTCCACATGGCCGAGGGGTGCGTCGAGCGCTGCGGGGTCGGGGTGGAGAAGCGGCTCGCGGCGGGCATGGTCGCCTCGCAGAAGTCGGAAATCGACCTGATGGCAGGGATGTTGAAGGACCGGTCGTAGGCAGGGGGACCCTGCGGGGAACCCCCACCCCGATCACGTACCGCCCCAAATCGCCCTCGGATGGCGTTCCTTGGGCTCTTCTTGGCGCTTCCATTCCCCTTGCATGAACGGTTCGGCGCAACAGTGATCAGTTGCGTGCGCAGGTCGACCCGGTGCACGCGCATCACAGTCGCCACACGCGACGAACCACATCGCAGGGGGTTGTATGAGATCCACCCGTGCCGCGGCCCGCGCCGGGCTCAGCCTGGCAGCGACACTGCCACTGCTCGCCGGCGCGCTCGCCATCGCAGCACCCGTCGCCCAGGCCGACCCGAACCCGGGCGCCCGCGACGCACTGACCGGCACCAAGCCGCTGTGGGCCACGGCGAAGGCCGACCAGGGTGCCGCGTCGAACAGCTCCACCGTGCACGCCCGCGTCTACCTCGCGGGACGTGACGCGGCGGGCCTCGCGGCCTATGCGAAGGCCGTGTCCGACCCGCAGTCGGCGTCGTACGGCAAGTACCTCAGCGCCAAGCAGGCCCAGGCCCGCTTCGGCGCGACCAAGGCCCAGATAGCCGAGGTCACGAAGTGGCTCGAGTCCTCGGGCCTCACCGTGACCGACGTCAGCAAGCACTACATCTCCGTCTCGGGCGAAGTCGCCGCCGCCGAGAAGGCGTTCGGTGCCCAGCTGCACAACTACGCCAAGGGCAAGCACACCTACCGCGCGCCCACGGCCGCCGCGACGGTGCCCGCGTCCCTGAACGGCGCGGTGCTCACCGTGACCGGCCTGGACAACGCGCCGCACAAGGCGGACCACGACGAGACGCTGCCGCCGCCGGACGCCGTGTTCCACAACGCCGGCCCCTTCTCGTCGTACTACGGCTCGAAGACGGCGACCACCGCGCCGTCCGCGTACGGCCAGAAGGCCCCGTACGCCGTGAAGGGCTACACCGGCAAGCAGCTGCGGGCCGCCTACGGCGCCGGCACGAAGACCGGCAAGGGGGTCCGCGTCGCCATCACCGACGCGTACGCCTCGCCGACCATCGCGAAGGACGCGGCCACCTACGCCAAGCGCAACGGTGACGCGGCCTACCGCAGCGGCCAGTTGAAGCAGGTCCTGCCCGCGGACTACACCAAGACCGAGGAGTGCGGGGCGTCCGGCTGGTACGGCGAGGAGACCCTCGACGTCGAGGCCGTGCACGCCGTGGCTCCCGCGGCCGACATCACCTACGTCGGCGCCGCGTCCTGCTACGACGACGCGCTGCTCGACTCGCTCGGCAAGATCGTCGACGGCCACCTCGCCGACATCGTGTCGAACTCGTGGGGCGACATCGAGGCCAACCAGACCCCCGACCTCGCCGCCGCGTACGACCAGATCTTCCAGTACGGCGCGATCGAGGGCATCGGCTTCTACTTCTCGTCCGGCGACAACGGCGACGAGGTGGCGCACACCGGCACGAAGCAGGTCGACGTGCCCGCCAACTCGGCGTGGGTGACGTCCGTCGGCGGTACGTCGCTGGCCGTCGGCAAGGGCGACAAGTACCAGTTCGAGACCGGCTGGGGCACGCTCAAGGCCAACCTGTCGGCCGACGGCAAGAGCTGGGACGCCTTCCCCGGGGCGTACACCTCGGGTGCGGGCGGCGGCACCAGCAAGACGGTGAAGCAGCCGTTCTACCAGAGCGGTGTCGTCCCGAACTCGCTGGCGCGCGCCAACGGCGGTTCGCAGAAGATGCGCACCGTGCCGGACATCTCCGCGGTGGCCGACCCGAACACCGGCTTCCTCGTCGGCCAGACGCAGACGTTCCCCGACGGCTCGCTCAAGTACGACGAGTACCGCATCGGCGGCACGTCGCTGGCGGCGCCCGTCATCGCGGGTGTGCAGGCGCTGGTCCAGGAGGCCCGCGGCGGGCACGCGCTCGGCTTCGCCAACCCGGCGATCTACGACCGCTCCGGTTCGAAGATCTACCACGACGTGACGGACCGGCCGAACGGCCATGACCTCGCGGTCGTCCGTGTCGACTACGCGAACGGGTTCGACGCGGCCGACGGCCTGCTGACCTCCCTGCGCAGCCTCGGCAAGGACAGCTCGCTCAAGGCCGTCCGCGGCTACGACGACGTGACGGGTGTCGGCTCGCCGGCGCCGGGCTACGTGACGGCCTTCGGCCGTCGCTGACCCGACAAGAGCGGCGCCCGTCCCGGGACATCCCCGGGACGGGCGCCGCCCTCGATTGCGGTCCTTTCCCTACTGCTTGACGACCCTCAGGTCGTCGCACCAGCCGCTGCCCTTGCCGGTGCGGGTGTAGCAGTAGAGGGTCGCCGAGGTATTGGTGGCGCCCGTGGTGAAGGTGATGCTGCCGGTGCGCCACCCGAAGGCGCTGAAGGCGGGAATCCGGGTCTCGGCCCCGCCGAAGTTCTTCACTCCCACGGCGAGTTGGGTGTCGTACGCGTCGACGCGCCCCCAGCCGGAGAGCGTGTACGTGGTGTTCGGCGCGACAGTGATCTTCTGCTCGGCCGTGCTCGGGGTCCCCGAGACGCGCAGGCTGGAGCCGCCTCCGTGCGGATCCGCGGGGTCGGCCGCGACGGCCCCCGAGGGCGCCCAGGGCGAGACGCCCGTCTCGAAGCCCGGGTTGGCGACCAGGTTGGTCCCGCCCGAACAGGCGGCGTCGTCGAACGCGGAGGCCTGGTGGGCGCCGATGTCGGGACGGCAGGCGACGGGCGCGGGCGAGCCGAAGTAGTCCTTGCCGCCGGAGCCGGTGGTGACCTGCCCGGCGCCGCGCGCCGGGGAGCCCGCCCTCAGCTCGTACCCCGCGGGATCGGCGGAGCCCGGGTCGGCGAGGAGCGGGTCGGCGGTCACCTTGCCGGGGTCGGCGGGCTCGGACGCCGGGTGGTTGCCGTACATGACGTTGTTGCGCCAGGTGTGCTCGGCGGGCTTGCCGCCGTAGCCGCCGGTGCCGAGGTTGTAGAAGATGTTGTTGCTCCACAGCGTGGTGGACGCGCCACCGCTGCTCTCCACGACCGACGTGGTGGAACCGGCCCCCATGTAGAAGGTGTTGTCGAGGATCTGGGCGGCCGCGTCACCGACGGCGTACAGGATGCGCGAGCCGTCGTTGACGGAGAGGTTGTACCGGGCGACCGTACCGGCCGTGTCGGCGCCGCCGCCGCAGGCCCCGCACAGCAGCAGGAAGCCGCCCTCGTTGTCGTGGCTGTAGTTGTACTGGAAGAGGGCGCCGCGCGTGCCGAAGTCCGCGTCGAAGGCCATGCCGTCGTTCATGCCCGCCTTGCGGCGCACATGGTGGACCTCGTTGTACTGGAAGACGGTTCCGTCACTGTTGATGGTCCACAGGCCCGCGTTGTTGCCGGCCGAGCGCATCCAGATGTCGTACGCCTCGTTGTGCTCGGCCAGCGCGTCCCGGGTCACGCGGACGACCATGCCGTCGCCGCCGATGTCGTGGATCTTGTTGCCGCGGAACACGACCCGCGTACTCGCCGTCCACGCGGGCCCACTGGTGCAGCCGTATATGGCGCGGCAGGCCCAGCTGGACTGGGTGGTGAGGCCCTCGCGGTCGACCTTGTAGATCTCGCTGTTCTCGACGAGCACGTCGTCGAAGCGGGTCGGCGTCGCCGTGCCGGAGACGCGGAACTGGATGCCGTTGCTGCTCTTGGTGTCGCCGCCGTTGACGTCGTGGACGTAGACGTCGTCGAGGACGTAGTGGGTGCCGGTGCCGTGGTCGGCGAGCTCGACGAGGATGCCGTTGCGCTCGGCGTCCGTGGCGCCCTTGTTGGTGACCTCCAGACCGCGGATCTCCCACTGCTCGACATTGAGCAGATGGACGGCGGCGTAGACGGTGCCACCGCCCTCGATCACGGGCCGAGCGCCGCCGGAGCCGTAGGGGGCGACCCTGACGGGGGCGGCCGCGGAGCCCGAGCCGGTGGGCTTGAGCTGACCGCGGCAGGTGACTCCGCGCTTGAAGTAGAGCCGGTCGCCCGGCCCGTAGGTGACGGCGTTGGCCGCGGCGAGGCTGTTGTAGGGCGCGGCGAGGCTGCCGTCGCCGTTCGCGGCGGCGGAACAGTCCACGTAGTAGGGGGTGCTCGCGGACTGCGAGGGGTGGGGCGGATGGGCGGGGTGCGCGGACCCCGCGGCCTGGGCGCCCGGCGGGGAGACGAGGGCGGAGGCGGCGAGCGCGAGGCCGGCCGCGAGTGTGGTGCAGGCTCTTCGGAGCCCGGAGGTAACCGGTGCCATTCTTCCTCCTGGGGATAGGAGAGGAGTTCGGCAAGTACCGTGCCCAGCCAGGTGGTTGAGGTCAATGGGTCGGACAGGAAACGGTTACATTCGCTGGCCGCACCTCCACCCCGGCACCCCCACCGCGCACCTCGGACGGCCGGGCTCCGCTCCTCGGACGAGCCGAACCCCGCCCTCTCAGGCGAGCCGGGCGAGATCCTCCCGCCGAAGCCGCCCCAGCAGCTCCTCGCCGCGCGCGAACCGCTCGGCCTCCTCCACCGCGTACAGCCCCAGCCGGCGCACCTCGCTGCCCTGCGCGCCCGCCATGTGCGGGGTGACCAGGACGTTGGGAAGGGTGAGCAACGGGTGCCCCGGGGGCAGCGGTTCGGGGTCGGTGACGTCGAGAAACGCGTCGAGCCGGCCGGCGGCGCACTCACGGGCCAGCGCCTCGGTGTCGACGAGCGAGCCCCGGGCCGTGTTCACGACGACACCCCCGTCCGGCACGAGCTTCAGCATCTCCTCCCCCAACAACCCGCGCGTCTCGGGCAGTTGCGGCGCGTGCACGCTGACGATGGAGCTGCGCCGGCACAGCTCGGGCAGAGCGACGAGTTCGGCGCCGAGGGCCGTGGCGTCGGCCTCGGTGACGTACGGATCGGTGAGCAGGATCCGGTACCCGGCGTCCGAGGCGCGGAGCCCGGCGATGACGCGGCGGCCGATGCGGGAGGCGCCGATGATCCCGACGACGCGGCCGTCGGCACCTTCGCGCGCGGTGAAGCCGGGCCAGCCGCCGGAGTAGCGGGCGGCGACGGGCAGCGCCTTCTTCGCGGCGAAGGTGATCGCGGCGAGCGTGAAGGCGACGACGGGCCCCGCGTTGGCGTCGGCGGCGGAGGAGACGGTGATGCCGGGCCGGTCCCACAGGGCGTCCGAGACGACGGGCTTGACCGATCCGGCGGCGTGCACGACGGCACGGAGCCGGGGCGCGTGCGCCAGGACGTCCGAGGTGAGCTGCGGGCAACCCCAGCCGGTGACCAGCAGCTCGACCCCGGAGAGGACCGCGCGGGCCTCGGGGGTGCCGAGCGGTCCGGTCAGCGGCACGGGCGCGAGGCCGGCGCACCGCCCGAGCCGTTGCCGCAGGTCCGGCGGGATGACCCGGTCGAGCACCTCGGCGTCCATGGCCAGTGCCGCGATCGGTCGGTGTGCTGCCACGCGCTACCACCCTCCAGCTGCAGATATCTAGTAACCGGTTACCTCAAGATGTCAGGAGGCTAGGCCCAACGCTGAGAGATGGTCAAGAGATCTCGGAGACAAGGGGGTTGACCCGGCGTAGTAACCGTTTTAGATTCCCGCTCACCTTGTTCCAACAACGGAGGGGTTTCCGTGCCCACGGTGGCGAAGGACAGGCCCGAGACCGAGGCGGTGAAGCCCCCCGGTATCCCGGGCAGCGGGTCAAAGACGCACAAACCCAGGCAGGAAGGCTTCGGAAAACGGTTTCGGAGCAGCCGCACGTTCCTGCTGCTCATGGCTCCGGGCCTGGCCTACTTCCTGCTGTTCCACTACGGCGCCTTCGTCGGCAACGCCGTGGCGTTCAAGGAGTACGTCCCGTTCGACGGGCTCTGGGCCAGCCCCTGGGTCGGCTTCGAGAACTTCACCCGGATGTTCGGCGACGCGGACTTCTGGCACGCGACGTGGAACACCTTCTACATAGCGGTGCTCCAGCTGACGTTCTTCTTCCCCGTCCCCCTGGCCGTCGCCCTGCTCCTGCACAGCCTGACGTCGGACTTCCTGCGCCGCTTCGTGCAGTCGGTGGTCTATCTGCCGCACTTCCTGTCCTGGGTGATCGTGGTGGCGCTGTTCCAGCAGGTCCTGTCCGACACGGGCTTGCTGAACTCGTTCCTGGGCGACTCGGGGATCCACACGGTCGACATCATCGGCAACCCGGACGCGTACCGCCCGCTGGTGGTCGCCGAAGTGGTCTGGAAGGACGCCGGCTGGGGCACGATCATCTTCCTCGCGGCGCTGATGCAGGTCGACGAGCAGCAGTACGAGGCGGCGGCGATCGACGGCGCGGGCCCCTGGCGCCGCTTCTGGCACGTGACGCTGCCGTCCATCCGCCCGATCATCGTGCTGCTCCTGATCATGCGGCTCGGCGACATCCTGTCCGTCGGCTTCGAACAGATGCTGCTCCAGCGCCAGTCGGTGGGCCCGGAGGTGGGCGAGGTCCTGGACACGTTCGTGTTCTGGCAGGGAATCGTCGGCGGCGACACCGGCTACGCGGCGGCGGCAGGCCTGTTCAAGGGGCTGGTGGGCGCGGTGCTCGTCTTCACCGCGAACCGGGTGGCGCACAAGCTGGGCGAACAGGGGATCTACAAATGACCACAGTCGTGAACACCAGGAACCCCACGCGCCCGGCGTGGAAGGAAAGCCCGAAACCGGCCACCCAAGCAGCCAAAGCGGTAGCGATAACGGTCGTCCTGGCCCTGGTCCTGGTCCCGTTCCTGGTGATCATCTCCACGTCACTGGCCTCGAACAAGGAGGTGGTGGCCAACGGCGGCTGGGTCCTGTGGCCCACGGACCCGACGCTGCGCGCGTACCGCAACATCCTCAGCGGCGGCATCGTCACCAAGGCCCTGGGCGTCAGCGTCGGCGTAACCCTCATCGGCACCCTGGCCTCCCTGGCCTGCACCTCCTTCCTGGCCTACGCGCTCAGCCGCCCAGGAGTCCTGGGCGGCAAGCCGATCCTCCTGATCATCCTCTTCACCTTCCTCTTCCCTCCGGGCATGATCCCGGCGTTCCTCCTGGTCAAGGGCCTGGGACTGCAGAACATGTACGCGGCCCTCATCGCCCCCGTCCTGATCAACGTCTTCAACCTGGTCGTCCTGCGAGGGTTCTTCCAGGGAATCCCCGAGGAGCTGTACGAGGCGGCGCGCCTGGACGGCGCGGGCGACTGGACGGTGTTCTGGCGGATCGTGCTCCCGCTGTCCAAGGCGGCCCTCGCGGTCGTCGGCCTGTTCTACGCGGTGAGCTACTGGAATGCCTGGTTCAACGCCTCGATCTACCTGGAGTCCGACCACTGGCCGCTCTCCCAGGTCCTGCGCACCTATGTGATCGGCGGCGCGCAGATCAGCGACACGGGTCTCAGTGAGGCCGGCATGGTCTCCGCCCCGCAGACGACGCAGATGGCGGTCCTGGTGATCGCCACCGTCCCGATCCTCCTCGTCTACCCGTTCCTGCAGAAGTACTTCACCAAGGGCGTGCTCACCGGCGCCGTCAAAAGCTAGCCAGCTGCCCACCTTTCCCGAAGGGGTCCACTCACGTGTCCGGTTCCTCGATGTCGCGTCGCACCCTGCTGCGTTCCATAGCCGTCGGCGGCGCCGCCCTGGCCGCTCCGTCCTTCCTCACCGCCTGTTCCACCGACTCGGGTGGCGGCGGCTCGGTCTCCAACGCGGGCAGGAAGGCGGCCGCGTGGCCGACGTACACCCCCGCCGCCGGCGCGAAGCCGGACCTGGCGGCCACCGCGGAGGGCGTCCAGGCGGGCTACACCACGTACCCCGCGAAGCTGGTCAAGGCAGTAGCCGAGAAGCCCGGTACGGGCAAGGAGAAGATCAAGGTCCTCTCCATCACGTACGGCACCCCGCCGAAGCCGGCGGCGCAGAACAAGCTGTGGGCGGCGATCAACGAAGCGCTCGGTGTGGACGTCGAGTTCACCGTGGTCCCGGACGCGGACTTCCGCACCAAGATGGCGACGCTGTTCGCGGGCGACGACCTGCCGGACATCATCAACATCGGCGGCGGATACGTCCTGCCGCGCGAGGCGCAGTTCGTGAAGTCCCGCTGCGAGGACCTCACCGAGCACCTGTCCGGCGACGCGGTGAAGGACTACCCGAACCTGGCGGGCATCCCGACGTACGCCTGGCAGGGCATGGGCCGGATCTCGGGCCGGATCTTCGGAGTCCCGGTGGAGCGCCCGAAGCCGCAGGACACGATGTACTTCAACGGCCAGGCGTTCACGAAGGCGGGCTACAAGCCGGGCATGTCGGCCAAGGACTTCGCGGCCATGGCGAAGGAGACGACGACGCGCAAGACGTGGGCCCTGGGCGCCTCGTCGACCGCCTTCTTCGGCTTCAAGACACACGCCACGTGGCACGGGGCGCCGAACCAGTGGCGCATCAAGGGCGACAAGGCGACGTTCTTCGCGAGCACGGACGAGTTCAAGACCGCGCTGGAGTACATGTCGAACCTGCGCAAGGCGGGCGCGTACTACCCGGAGGCGACGTCGGTCTCGCAGGTGGACCTCAAGACGCAGTTCTGGAACGGCACGGTCCTCTCGATGACCGACGGCTTCCTCTCGTACCCGGGCTCCGCGCAGGGCATCAAGAACGCCTTCGACCTGGACGCGCTGGTCCCCTACACACCCGAGGGCGCCACACCCGGCTACCAGCAGTCGCAGGGCATCTTCGGCTACACGGTGATCAAGAAGGCGTCGAAGGACCGCGTGAAGCTGATGCTGCGGATCCTCGACTACCTGGCCTCACCGTTCGGGACCGAGGAGTACGAGCTGGTGCACTTCGGCCTGGAGGGAACCCACTTCAAGCGGGACAAGGACAACAACCCGATAGCGACACCGCTCGGCCTCGTCGAGTCGAAGGTGAACCTGCCGTTCGTGTACCTGAGCGACGCACCCCAGGTCCTGTACGCGCCGGGCTACGGAGACATCATCGAACGCCTCCACGCGTGGCAGCAGAAGGTGATCCCGATGATGGTGCCGAACGACCGCTGGGGCCTTCAGTCGGACACGTACAACAAGCAGGGCGCGACGCTCGACCAGATCATCAGCGACGGCGTGACGGCCACCGTCACGGGCCGCCGGAAGGTCTCCGACTGGGACGCGGTGTACAAGAAGTGGCTGAACCAGGGCGGCCGGCAGGTACTGGAGGAATTCGCCAAGGAGTACGAGGCGGCGCACTGACCGTACGGCATCGGCCATGATGGTCCGGGGCGGCATCGCCCGCCCCGGACGGGCAAGTTGAGGAGACACAACAGTGGGTGAGCGGGTCACCATCCGTGATGTGGCCGCGCGCGCGGGCGTCTCGGTCGCGACTGTTTCACGGGTCCTGGCGGGCAACTACCCGACATCGGCGGCCTCGCGCGCCAAGGTCCAAAGAGCGGTCAAGGACCTGGACTACGTGGTCAACGCGCACGCCCGGGCCCTCGCCGGCACCGGACGCAAGACGATCGCGGTGCTGATGTTCGACGTGGTCAGCTCGTTCTACGCTGCCGTGGCGCAGGGCGTGGAGATGGAAGCGGCCCAGCACAACAGACTCACCCTGGTCTGCTCGACGGGCGGCGACCCCGCCCGCGAACTGGCCCTGGTCCAGATGATGCGCGAACAGGCGGCGGAGGCCGTGGTCCTGGTCGGCGGGGTCATCGAGGACGACGAGTACCGCGAGCGGATGGCGCACTACGCGCAGGCACTCGCGGCGGCGGGCTCGCGCCTGGTCCTGTGCGGCAGGCCGGCACCGGCACCCGACGTCCCCGCACTCGTCGTGGAGTACGACAACGGAGCGGGCGCACACGCGATAACCAGCCATCTGCTGGGCGCCGGCCACCGGAAGATCGCGATGATCGGCTACCAGCCGGGCAACACCACGGGCGAGGACCGCGTGACCGGGTACCTCAGAGCCCTGGACGACCACGGGGTCCCCCGCTCGGAGGCGATCCTGCACGGCATCGGCTTCGGCCAGCACCACGGCTACGAGGCGATGCGGGATCTGCTCGACAAGTGCAACGGCAAGCCGGACTTCACGGCGGTCTTCGCGGGCGACGACCGCGTGGCGGCAGCGGCGATCCGCGCCCTGGCTGAGGCGGGTCTGCGGGTCCCCGAGGACATCTCGGTGGTCGGTTACAACGACGACCCGGTGGCAGCGGACATCACCCCCGGCCTCACCACGGTGCACATCCCGGCAGCGGAAATGGGCCGCACGGCCGTGAGACTGGCTCTGACAGGCACGTCGCGCCCGGGCCAGCAACGCCACCTCCTGGGCACCCACATAGTGATCAGAAACAGCGTCCGCCCCCACCACCACTGAACGCACCGATCAGCCGCAGCGGCCCACCGGACGGTCGGCCGCGTACGAAGCGGGAGGGGACGTGGGTGCATGAGCGCGCGGAGCCGCCGGCACCACGTTCAGGGAATCAGCTCGCCGACGTGCATCCGTGGAACAGCGAGCACGCTCGTGCCCCCGCGTCCCCACACCCGAAGAGCGACGGCCACCGACAGCCCGTAACGCCAGGAGCAGTAGGGCCCACCACCCGTCCACTCCACAGATCAGGACGACATCGCGTCAGTCAGACGATTAAACTGACAACGTGCCTCAACTACGTCTCGCCCTGAATCAGATCGACTCGACCGTCGGAGATCTCGCCGGGAACGCCGAGGCGATCATCCGCTGGACCAAGCACTCCGCCGAACAGGGAGCGCACCTGGTCGCGTTCCCCGAGATGGTCCTGACCGGCTACCCGGTGGAGGATCTCGCCCTGCGCGAGTCCTTCGTCGAGGCATCCCGCCGCGAACTGGCCACGCTGGCCGCGCGCCTGGCCGACGAGGGCCACGGCGACCTCCCCGTGGTCGTCGGCTACCTGGACCGCTCGGAGAAGGCACAGCCGAAGTACGGCCAGCCCGCCGGCGCCCCCCAGAACGCCGCCGCCGTCCTCCACGACGGCCGCGTGGCCCTGACGTTCGCCAAACACCACCTCCCGAACTACGGCGTCTTCGACGAGTTCCGCTACTTCGTGCCGGGCGACACGATGCCCGTGATCCGCGTCCGCGGAATCGACGTGGCGCTCGCCATCTGCGAGGACCTCTGGCAGGACGGCGGCCGCGTCCCGGCCACGCGCTCCGCCGGCGCCGGCCTCCTGATCTCGATCAACGCCTCGCCGTACGAGCAGAAGAAGGACGACACGCGCCTGGAGCTGGTGCGCAAGCGCGCCCAGGAGGCGGGCTGCACGCTGGCGTACGTCGCCACGATCGGCGGCCAGGACGAGCTCGTCTTCGACGGCGACTCGATCGTGGTGGACGCGGCGGGCGAAGTGGTGGCCAGGGCACCGCAGTTCGCGGAGGGCTGTGTGGTCCTGGACCTGGACCTCCCGGCGGCCGGGCCGGACGCCCCGACGGGAACGGTCGACGACGGCCTGCGCATCGACCACCTGACGATCTCCGAGGACCACGTCCCGGCGTACGAGCCGGAGCTGACCGGCGGCTACGCGGACCGCCTGGACGACGACGAGGAGCTCTACTCGGCACTGGTCGTGGGCCTGCGCGCCTACGCCGCGAAGAACGGTTTCCGCTCGGTGCTGATCGGCCTGTCGGGCGGTATCGACTCGGCGCTGACGGCGGCGATCGCGTGCGACGCGCTGGGCGCGCAGAACGTGTACGGCGTCGCGATGCCGTCGAAGTACTCGTCGGAGCACTCCAGGGGCGACGCGGCGGAGCTGGCCGACCGTACGGGCCTCAATTTCCGCACGGTCTCGATCGAGCCGATGTTCGACGCGTACATGGGGTCCCTGGGCCTGACGGGCCTCGCGGAGGAGAACCTCCAGTCGAGGCTGCGCGGCACGATGCTGATGGCGGTCTCCAACCAGGAGGGCCACATCGTGCTCGCGCCGGGCAACAAGTCCGAGCTGGCGGTGGGCTATTCGACCCTGTACGGCGACTCGGTGGGCGCGTACGGACCGATCAAGGACGTGTACAAGACGTCGGTCTTCCGGCTGGCCGAGTGGCGCAACCGGGCGGCGGCGGAGCGCGGCCTGACTCCCCCGATCCCTCAGAACTCGATCACGAAACCGCCGAGCGCGGAGCTGCGCCCGGACCAGGTGGACACGGATTCGCTGCCGGACTACCCGGTGCTGGACGCGATCCTGGAGATGTACGTGGACCGGGACAAGGGCGCGGACACGATCGTGGCGGCGGGGTTCGACGCGGACCTGGTGACGAAGACGCTGCGGATGGTGGACACGGCGGAGTACAAGCGCCGCCAGTACCCGCCGGGCACGAAGATCTCGGCGAAGGGCTTCGGCAAGGACCGCCGCCTGCCGATCACGAACAGGTGGCGGGAGTCGGCGCAGTAGTCACCGCCCTCCCACAAAAATCGCAGCCCCCGCCCGGAGCCCACCCGTCCCGTCGCGTCGCGCCGCGTCACCGACGACGAGTGGCCTCCCCCGCGTCCGCAGCCGCCACGGCGTCGGGCAGATGCGAGGCCACGAGGAGCCCGTGCCTCGTCGTGGCCGAAGCGGCGACGGCCCGGGAGCGACGCAGGTCGACGCCGTAGGCAACCCCGGCGACTCCGATCCCGAGGACGGCGAGCGCGGCCCCGGCGACCGCGGGGGACGTGAGCCCGAACCCGGCGGCCAGGGCGAGCCCGCCGATCCAGGCGCCGCCGGCGTTGGCGAGGTTGAAGGCGGCCTGGTTGGCGGAGGAGGCGAGGGAGGGCGCGGCGGATGCCTTCTCCATGACCATGAGCTGGAGCGGCGACCCGGTGATGAAAGCGGCCGTACCGAGCAGCGCCACCGCGACCGCGGCGCTCCACTCGGCACGCATCAGCACCGGGAACAGCGCCAGCACCACACCGAGCGAGACAAGCCCCCCGAACAGCGTCCCGCGCAGGGACCGGTCGGCGAGCCGCCCGCCGAGCAGGTTCCCCGCGGTGGCGCCGACGCCGAACAGGGCGAGCAGCAGCGTGACGCCGGCCTCGGCGAAGCCGGCGGAGCCGGTGAGCATCGGCGTCACATAGCTGTACGCGGCGAAGAGCGCGCCGAACCCGGCGACGGTGGTGCCGAGGGAGAGCCACACGGGCAGGGAGGCGAGCGCCTTGAGCTCACCGCGCAGCCCGCCGCTCTCGCCATGGCCGTGGTCGGCGGGAACGAGCAGCAGGAGTGCGGTGATCGCGGCGAGCCCGATGGCGCTGACGGCGAGGAACGTGGCGCGCCAGCCGAGCTGCTGGCCCATGAGCGTGGCGATGGGGACGCCGATGACGTTGGCGACGGTGAGCCCGAGGAACATCAGGGACACGGACCGGGCCTTGCGCTCGGGAGCGACGAGCGAGGTGGCGACGACGGCGCCGACGCCGAAGAAGGCGCCGTGCGGCAGCCCGCTGACGAAGCGCGCGGCCATCAGGAGGTGGTAGTCGGGCGCGGCGGCGGACACGGCGTTGCCGGCGACGAAGAGCACCATGAGCGCGACGAGGACGCGTCGGCGGGGCATGCGCGCGGTGAGGGCCGCGAGGAGCGGGGCGCCGATGACGACGCCGAGGGCGTACGCGGAGACGAGGTGGCCGGCCGACGGGATGGAGATGTGCAGATCGTCGGCGACGTTGGGCAGGAGGCCCATCATGACGAACTCGGTGGTGCCGATGCCGAAGGCGCCCACGGCGAGGGCGAGCAGGGCCAGGGGCATGAAGAAGGGACCTTCCACGGGAAGACGGGGCGGGAGACGCGGAATCCGTAAGTTTACGCGCGGAACAAACTCTCTCGCACCAGGTGTTCCGTGAGGTGAGGCCCCGGTTTCCACCGGGTCAACAACGGGTGTGGGAAGCGAAAGCGGACGTCAGGACCGGGTGAGGTCGACCTTCGCGGCGATCGGCAGATGGTCGCTGCCGGTCTCGGGCAGGGTCCACGACGTGACCGGCTCCACACCCTTGACCATGATCTGGTCGATACGGGCCATGGGGAACGACGCGGGCCAGCTGAACCCGAAGCCACTGCCGGCGGCACCCTGCGTGGAGCGCATCTGCGACGTCACGCCGTTCAGCGCGCGGTCGTTCATCGTGCCGTTGAGGTCGCCGAGCAGGATGACCTTGCCGAGCGTCTCGTCGGCGATGGCCTCACCGAGCGCGTCGGCGGAGGTGTCGCGCTGGCTGGCGGTGAACCCGGCGTGCAGCTTGACCCGGACCGACGGCAGGTGCGCGACGAACACGGCGACGTCCCCCTCGGGCGTGGCGACCGTGGTGCGCATGGCGCGTGTCCAGCCGAGCTGGATGTCGACGGGCCGCGTCGCGCTCAGCGGGTACTTGCTCCACAGCCCGACGGTGCCGGCGACGGAGTGGTACGGATACGTCTTCGCGAGCGCCTTCTCGTAGACGGGGACGGCGTCGGACGTCAGCTCCTCCAGAGCGACGACCTGCGCCCCGGAGGCGGCGATCGTGTCGGCGGTGCCGGTCGGGTCGGGGTTCTCCGCGTTGACGTTGTGCGTGGCGACGGTGAGGTCGCCGCCGCTCGCGGTCTTGTCGGTGAGGAGCCCGCCGAAGAGGTTGAGCCAGACGATGCCCGGGATCAGTGCCGCGATCAGGGCCGTGGCGGACTTCCGCACGACGGCCAGGACGAGCAGGACAGGCACGAACACGCCGAGCCAGGGAAGGAAGGTCTCGGTGAGGGAGCCCAGGTTTCCGAGGGTGTTGGGGATCTGCGCGTGGAAGAGCATCACCAGCGCGACCAGGACGGCCAGCACCGCGAGGACCGCCCCGCGGCGCCAGATCCCCCGCTCACGCCACCCGCCGGTCAGGCGGCGCAACGGGTCTCTCGAAGGCTGGTACCCCGAGCCGCCGCCACCCGTTTCCGTCCTGAACCCCTGCGCCATACCGTCGTCGCCTCACTGCCCTGCCGTGCACACCGACCTCGCCCTGGAAACCCTAGGGGATGATCGGCGCCCTCCTCGCCGTCCACGACGGCCGTACGGGCACGAGGACGAGCGCAGGGGCGCCCGGGGTTCCGGCTCGGCGGTGCGGATGGGGCCTCTGTGACGAAACGCGCACATTCAGTCCGGTGGCCGCAATCCGGCGAGCGCGCAGTCGACGATCCGCTCCGAGAGGTCGTCGGCGAGCGGCGCGTCGGGCCGGATCATCGTGCGCAGCAGCATCGGCCCGACGATGAAGTCGTTGGCTAGCTCTATGTCGACGTCGGCGCGCAGCTCACCGTTCTCGACGCCGCGCCGCAGCACATCGAACATGACGCGGCGGCGCGGTTCGATCACGGTGGCGTGGTACGCGTCCCAGAGCTTGGGCAGGCTTTTCATCTGCGCGAAGACGTTGTGCAGCAGGGCCGAGGAACGGAGGGACACACCGCGTCTGCGCAGGTGCTCCAGGAGGCTGATCAGGTCGTCGCGCACGGAGATGCCCGGCAGTTCGGGCTCGGGCTCCTCCATGATGCGCAGGACCTCGACGAACAGCTCCTCCTTGCCGGACCAGCGCCGGTAGATGGTCGCCTTGCCGACTCCGGCGGTGCGGGCGATCCGCTCGATGGACAGCTCCGTGAGCGGGACGCCCTCCTCGATCAGCTTGAGGACGCCCTCGACGATGGCCCGCTCGACGGCCTCGCTGCGCGGGCGGCCCCGCACCGCGCGCCCCGCATCCACGTCCACGTCCACGACCACTCCGCCTCTCCGCCTTTCCCGCCGCCCGGTGTAGCGGCGATTGTCTCAGCAGGTCACCGACCTGCTGAGACAGGTGCCTTCAGCGCCCCACCTTGACGGCCTCCTCGCTGCTCTCCTCGGCCGCTGCTCCCGGCGGGCGCCCCGGCAGGAACAGGACGGTGACGACGGCGCTGACCAGCGCGATTCCGGCCCCGCACAGCGCGGTCACGTGCATGGCGTGCAGGAAGGAGTCGTTGGCCGCGCCGACCAGTGCGTCGCCGCGCGGGCCGAGCTTCGACGCGATGCCGAGCGTGGCCTCGATGGACTCGCCGGCCGTGTGCCGCAGTCCGGGGGGCAGCAGGCCGAGCTTGTCCTCGATGCCACCGCGGTACGCGGTGGACAGCACGGAACCGAGTACGGCGATGCCCAGGGCGCCGCCGACCTGGCGGAACGTGTTGCTGAGCGCGGACGCGGAGCCCGCCTTCTCACGGGGCAGGGCCTGCATGATGACGACGCTCGTGGGGGTCATGACGTGCGCCATGCCCATCCCCATGAGGAAGAAGATGACTTCCAGGATCCAGATGGGCGTGTCCGCGTCGAGGGTCGTGAACGCGGCGAGCATCGCGGCGAGGATCACCAGGCCGCCGGTCGTGACGGCGCGCACGCCGAAACGGTCGACGACGAGCCGGGCGCGCGGCGCGAAGATCAGCTGGGCGGCGGCGAGCGGCAGCATCAGGAGGCCGGTCTGCAGCGGCGAGTAGCCGCGCACGCTCTGGGTGTAGAAGACCGAGAAGAAGGTGACGCCCATCAGTGCGAAGAAGACGAGCGCGATGGCGGCGATCGCCGCGGAGAACACCTTGTTCTTGAAGTACGCGATGTCGATCGACGGGTGGTCGCTGCGCTTCTCGTACAGGACGAAGCCGACGAGGACGACGAGGCCCGCCACGCTGGTCAGCAGGACCGTGGGGTCCGTGAAGTCGGCGAGCTGGCCGCCCTTGATGATGCCGTAGACGAGCAGGACGAGTCCGACGACGGAGAGCGCGACGCCCACCAGGTCGATGCGGCCGGGCTTGGGGTCCCGGGAGTCGGGCACGAGGGCCAGCATCAGGACGACCGCGATGATCACGATCGGCACGTTGACCAGGAAGACCGATCCCCACCAGAAGTGGTCGAGGAGCAGGCCTCCGGTGATGGGGCCGATGGCGATGGCGAGGCCGACGCCGCCCGCCCAGATGCCGATGGCCTTGGGCTGCTCGTCCCGCTCGAAGACGTTCATGAGGACGGCGAGGGTCGCGGGCATCACGAAGGCCGCGCCGATGCCCATGACCGCCCGGAAGACGATGAGCTGGACCGGCGAGCCGGACTCGGCGGCGAGGGCGGAGCCGAGACCGAAGACGACGAGGCCGCCGACGAGCACCTTCTTGCGCCCGAGCCGGTCGCCGAGCAGACCCGCGGTGAAGAGCAGTCCGGCGAAGACCAGCGTGTAGGCGTTGATCGCCCACTCCAGCTCGCCCTGCGTGGCGCCGAGGCCCGTCGGGGCCGGGGTCGAGATCGTCTTGATCGCGACGTTCAGGATGGAGTTGTCGAGCACGACGATCAGCAGGCTGAGCATCAGCACGCCGAGGATCGCCCAGCGGCGGCGGTGCACAGCCTCCGGTATGCGCGGCGATTCGGGAACGGCAGGAGTGGTCATGGGGCTCAGCCTAAGGGCATTTCGATACGAGACCGTCTCGTATTTGAAGTCCTGAGGAAGACTTTACGAACCCTGCGGTCACCCCGCGCGCGGGGTGACCCACCCGGCACCCACCCCTCTAGCCATTCCTCGGCACGCGGTGCCACCATGGAGGGGATCCGGGGACGCCGTGAGGGCGCCTCGAGACAACAGAAGGAGCCGTTGCGATGACGCAGCTCTCGGCTGCCCAGAACACCCCCGACAGCAGCAGCAAGGCGCTGTACGGAGGCAAGAGCAACCGGCGCATCACGGTGCGCGACATCACGCTCGCCAAGGAACGCGGCGAGAAGTGGCCGATGCTCACGGCGTACGACGCGATGACAGCGTCCGTCTTCGACGAGGCCGGCATCCCGGTCATGCTCGTCGGCGACTCCGCCGGCAACTGTCACCTCGGGTACGAGACCACCGTGCCCGTCACCCTCGACGAGATGACGATGCTCTCGGCCGCCGTCGTGCGGGGCACCAAGCGCGCCCTCATCGTCGGCGACCTGCCCTTCGGCTCGTACCAGGAGGGTCCCGTACAGGCCCTGCGGTCCGCGACGCGCCTGGTCAAGGAGGCCGGGGTCGGCGCCGTGAAGCTGGAGGGCGGTGAGCGCTCGCTGGCCCAGACGGAGCTGCTCGTGCAGTCCGGCATCCCGGTCATGTCCCACCTCGGCCTCACCCCGCAGTCCGTGAACACGATGGGGTACCGCGTCCAGGGCCGCGGCGACGAGGACGCGCACCGGCTGCTGCGTGACGCCAAAGCCGCGCAGGACGCCGGCGCGTTCGCCGTCGTCCTCGAACTGGTCCCGGCCGAGCTGGCCGCCGAGGTCACCCGGTCCCTGAACATCCCGACCGTCGGCATCGGCGCGGGCGCCGAGTGCGACGCGCAGGTCCTCGTGTGGACCGACATGCTCGGCCTCACCGGCGGCAAGATGCCGCGCTTCGTGAAGCAGTACGCCGATCTGCGCGGCGTCATGGGCGAGGCGGCGAAGGCCTTCGCGCAGGACGTGGTCGGCGGGACGTTCCCCCAGGAGGAGCACTCGGTCCACTGACCCGGACCGCCTGAACCACAGTGGCACCACGGCAGCTCGTCGATCTTCCCCCGTCGGCGGGCTGCTGCCGTTTCCGCCGCCCCTGTCGGCGTTCTGCAGGTGCCGTACGGGGGCTGTCGGCCGCCTGTCGGTGGATTGTCGGTGGCACCTGGCACCTTGTTCGTCATGACGCGAATCGACAAGAACCCCAGCGACGGCGGCCGGACGGCCTCCGTCACCGTGCGGGGGCTGGTCAAGCACTACGGCGAGACCAAGGCGCTGGACGGCGTGGACCTGGACGTGCACGAAGGCACGGTCATGGGTGTGCTCGGTCCGAACGGCGCGGGCAAGACCACTCTCGTCCGCTGCCTGTCCACCCTCATCACCCCCGACTCGGGCACGGCGTTCGTCGCCGGGTACGACGTGGCGAAGCAGCCCCGGCAGCTGCGCCGCGTGATAGGCCTCACCGGCCAGTACGCCGCGGTCGACGAGAAGCTCTCCGGCCGCGAGAACCTGTACATGATCGGCCGCCTCCTCGACCTGTCCCGCAAGGAGTCCCGCTCCCGCGCCGACGCGCTCCTGGAGCGGTTCTCCCTCACCGACGCCGCCACACGCCCGGCGAAGACGTACTCCGGCGGTATGCGCCGCCGGCTCGACCTCGCCGCGTCGATGATCGGCAGCCCGGCCGTCCTCTACCTGGACGAGCCGACCACCGGCCTCGACCCGCGCACGCGCAACGAGGTGTGGAGCGAGGTCAAGCGCATGGTCGGCGACGGCGTCACCGTGCTCCTCACCACCCAGTACATGGAGGAGGCCGAGCAGCTCGCCGACGAGCTGACGGTCATCGACCGCGGCAAGGTCATCGCGGGCGGCGCCATCGACGACCTCAAGGCGAAGGTCGGCGGTCGCACCCTGCGCATCCGCCCGGCCGACCCGCTGGAGCTGCGCCCGCTGGCCGCCGCCCTCGACGACATGGGCCTCACCGGGCTCGCCACGTCGACGGTGGACGCCGAGGCCGGCGCCGTCCTGGTCCCGATCCTCAGCGACGAGCAGCTCACCGCCGTGGTCGGCGCGGTCACCGCGCGCGGCATCACGATCGGCTCGATCGCCACCGAACTGCCCAGTCTGGACGAGGTGTTCCTGTCCATCACCGGCCAGAAGGCCAGTGCCCCGCAGGACGACACCCGCACCTCCGAGCTCGAAGGGGCCGCCGCATGAGCGCCACCACGCTGACGCCTCCCCTGAACCTCGAGGCCGACTCGCGCATCTCCCTGCGCTCCCACATCCGTCACACCGGCGCGCTGGTCCGCCGCAATCTGCTGTGGATCCGCCAGGACCCCGAGTCGATGTTCGACGCGGTCCTGATGCCGATCGTCTTCACGCTCCTGTTCGTGTACGTCTTCGGCGGCTCCATCGGCCAGGCGCTCGGCGGCGGCCAGGACCAGTACGTGCAGTACGTGGTCCCGGGCATGATGGCGATGATGAGCATGAACATCGCCATGGCGGTGGGCACGGGGTTCAACCAGGACTTCCAGAACGGCATCATGGACCGCTTCCGGACCCTGCCGATCGGCCAGGGCTCGGTCCTCTTCGCCAAGATCGTGGTGGAGCTGATGCGGCTCCTCATCGCGACGACGATCATGATGATCGTCGGCATCCTGGTGGGCTTCGACATCACGAACTGGCCGGGCCTGTTCGCCGCCGTGGGCCTCACCGCCCTCTTCGGCACGTCCATCATGTGGATCTTCCTGGTCCTCGGCGTCGTGATGAAGAGCGCCCAGGCCGTGCAGGGCATGGGCTTCCTGGTCCTGATGCCGTTGCAGTTCGGTTCGTCGATCTTCGCGCCGACGCAGTCGATGCCGGGCTGGCTCCAGGCCTTCACCGACTACAACCCGCTCTCCTCGCTCGCGGACTCCGCGCGCGGCCTGATGGTGGGCGGACCGGTCGCGCACGACGTGTGGGTGACGGTGATCTGGTCCGCGGTCCTCACGCTCGTGATGGCCCCGATCGCGATCCACAAGTTCCGCACGAAGAACTGACGTTCAGCCGGACCGGAAGATCAACCGCGACGGCGTCCCAGCAGGGCGGCGGCCTCGTCGAGAGACAGGTCGCCGCCTTCGGCGTACGCGGCCTCGTAGGCAGGGTCGCCGATGACCGCACGGATCGCGGACTCGGCGGACGCGCGGGCGTCACGCTCCAGGTAGGACCGCACGTGCCGGGACGGAAGCTGTCCGTCGGCGGCGCCCAGGAGACGGGCGGCGTCGAGCGCGTCGGCCGTGTCGCCGCCCAGGTTCAGGCAGCGGGCGGCGGTGACCAGGTGCATGGCGGGCATGTGCGGGGCGATCACCAGGGACAGCGGGTCGGTCGCCAGCTCCAGGGCCTCGGTGACGTTGGCGAGGGCCTCCTGTGCGAGGCCCTCCTCCGAGTCGAGCCAGGCGTTCATCCCGACGATGAAGCCCCGGAAGACGACGAAGTTCATCGCCTTGAACTCTTCCTGGAGGAGCCGCAGTTGCTCACGCGCCTCGGCGACCCGGCCGGTGGCGCCGTACCGCCCGGACAGGAACATGCGGGCGGCGGGCCAGGCCTCGTTCGCATGGCGCTTGCCGGGGTCGAGGATGCCGAGCAGCAGTTGCTCGCCGCGCTCGCCGTCACCGTCCTCGATGAGGGCCTGCCCGAGCCGCGCGTTCAGGATCGCCACCTGCGCCTGCGCGCCGAGGCGTTCGGCGCCCTCGATGGCGGCCCTGTAGTCCTCGGCCGCCGCGGCGTACGCCCCGCTGCGCTCATGGGCCTCGCCGCGCGCGGACAGCGCCTCTGCGACGCCCCACCCGTCGCCGAGCCGGGTGAACAGTTCGAGTGCCTCGTCCGCGTCCCGGACGGCGTTGCCCGCCCAGTCGCTGCGGTTGGCGAGGATGTTGGCCCGCAGCTGGAGCGTGAGGGCGAGCTCCCAGGTGTAGCCGAGTTCGCGGCAGGTCTGCACGGTGACGTCGGCGAGGTTCCACAGCGCCTCCATGTCGCCGCCCATCATCACCGCGTAGAACCAGAGGTTGCCCGGCGGGCGGCAGGTCTGCGGGAGGCCCGGACGGTACGCCTGCGCGATGGCGCGCAGCTTCGCGCCGCCCTCCTCCGTCTGCCAGGTCTCCATCTCCATGTCCATGTAGGCGAGGCGGAGCAGATGCACCCCGCGCCGCGCCTCCACGAGGAGTTCGGGGCCGAGCGGCGGCGGGACGTCGGTGCAGCGCTCGTGGAGCGGGGGCGCGGGGGCGGCGGGCGGGGCGAACGGGTCGGGGCCGAGCTCGGTGGCCTCCCGCGACCAGTTGCGGGCGTCGAGGCGCAGGTCCTGCATCTGCCAGAACCAGGCCAGCGAGAGCACCAGGGAGAGCGTCTCCTGCTCGTCACGGGCGGCTACGGCGTGCCGCAGGGCGGTGCGCAGATTCTCGTATTCGCGTTCCAGGCGGGCGATGGCGGCGCGCTGCCCGTGGCCGCGCAGCTGCGGGTCGGTGGTGCGGGCCAGTTCGCGGTAGTACGTGAGGTGGGCACGCTCGGCGTCGGCCCGGTCTCCGGCCTCGTCCAGGCGGTCGCCGGCGTATTCGGCGACGGTCTCCAGGAGCCGGTAGCGCATGGCGCCGGCCCGGTCGTGGGTGTCGTCCGCGGCGTGTGCGCCCTCCGCCTCGCCGTCCCCCGCAGGTTCGTCGCCGCCCCAAGGGGCCGCCACCACGAGGGACTTGTCCACGAGGGAGCCGATCGCGTCCAGGGCGCCGGGGCCGCACACCGCCTCGGCGGCCGCGAGGTCGCAGCCGCCGCTGAAGACCGACAGCCGGCGCAGGACGGTCCGCTCCTCCTCGTCGAGGAGGTCCCAGGACCAGTCGACGACGGCCCGCAGCGTCTGCTGGCGGGGCAGGACGGTGCGGGCGCCCGAGGTGAGCAGGCGGAAGCGGTCGTCGAGCCGGTCGGCGATCTGGCGGGGCGTGAGCATCCGCAGCCGGGCGGCGGCGAGTTCGATGGCGAGGGGCAGCCCGTCGAGGCGCCGGCAGATCTCGGCCGCGGCCCGCTCGTCGTCCCCGACCCGGAACCCGGGCCGCACGGCGGCGCCCCGCTCGCCGAACAGGCGCAGGGCGAACGGCTCCGGCAGCGGCTCCACCGGGTGCAGCAACTCGCCCGGTACGCCGAGGGGTTCGCGGCTCGTCGCGAGAACCGTCACGCCGGGGCACTGGCTGAGCAGCTGCTCGGCGAGGTGGGCGGCGGCCTCGATCACGTGCTCGCAGTTGTCGAGGATCAGCAGCATGCGGCGGTGCGCGCAGTGCTCGGCCAGGCGTACGAGGGGGTCCTCGCCGTGCCGTTCGGACGCGACCCGCAGCTCCTCGGCGCCGGCGCCGCACAGCACGGTCTCGCGGGCCCCGAGCGCCGTGACGACGGCCTCCGGTACGGCGTCCGGGTCCTCGACGGGCGCGAGTTCGGCCAGCCACACGCCGTCCGGCAGATCCATGCCCTCGGCGGCCTCCTGGGACAGCCGGGTCTTCCCAGCGCCGCCCGGGCCGAGCAGTGTCACGAGCCGCACGCGTCCTAGGTCCTCACGGATCGCCCCGATGTCCCCGGCGCGCCCCACGAACGAGGTGAGCCGGGCGCGGAGGTTTCCGGTGGGGGCGGGTGCTCTGACGGGGGCGGACGGGCCGGCCCGGTGCGGGGAGAGCGAGGAAGGGGCAGCGGGATGCGGCGCCAGCAGGCCGGCGTGCAGGGCGCGCAGTTCCGGACCTGGGTCGGTGCCCAGCCGCTCCGCGAGCTCGACGCGTACCCCCTCGTAGGCCGCCAGCGCCTCGGCGGTGCGGCCCGCGTCGCGCAGAGCGCGCAGCCGCAGCGCCTGGAGCGGCTCGTCCAGCGGATGCGCGTCGCACAGCGCGGTCAGTTCGGGCAGGGCGGTCTCGGCCCTGCCCAGCGCGAGTGACGCGGCGAGCCGGGTGCGCCGGGCGTCGAGGTGGAGGGCCTCCCAGCGGACGGCGTCCGCCGAGCGGTCCGGCAGATCGGCCAGCGCGGGGCCGCGCCACAGGGCGAGCGCGTCGTCGAGGACGGCCGCGGCCTTGCCGGGGTCGCCGTCGGCCAGCGCCCGTACGCCGTCCCCCGCGAGCCGCTCGAAGCGGAACAGGTCGACGTCCTCGGGGGCGGCCGCCAGTCGGTAGCCGCCGTCGAGCAGGTGCACCGCGTCGGCGCCGATCGCGCGGCGCAGCCGGCCCACGAGTGTCTGGAGCGCGCCGGTCACGTCGGCGGGCGGCTCGGCGCCCCACACCTCGTCAGCGAGCACCTGCGGCGGGACGGTCCGGCCGGGGCGCAGCGCGAGCACGGTGAGCAGGGCACGCAGCCGCGCCCCGCCGACGGGGACGGCCGTGCCGTCGTCGCGGAGTGCCTGGGTGGAGCCGAGGATGCGGTAGCGCACCGGCCCATTGTCCCCAAACGGGCCGCCGGACCGCGCCCGGGTTTCGGCGGAAGGGCCGTCCGGGGCGTGGAGCATGGGTTTCGGCGGCGGGCGGACACCCGTGCGGGCGGGGCAGTGGGCACCTTTCCGCCGGTTTCGCGGAACCCGGGGCCCGCCCCGGAACGTTCCCCCCACACCGCACCACCGATACGGTCAGCCCGTCGACCCCGCACCGCACCAGGCCGCACGTACCCCGGGAGCCATCCTCCAATGACCACCGCCGCCACCCGTCGCAGCGATCGCAGGATCAGCCCCGTCTTCCTCGGCATCGCCGCCGTCACCGCCGTCGCCGGCTGGGCCGTGTGGACGGACTTCGCCGCGACGCCCGGCCTCGCCGTCTTCCTGTTCGTGACGGGCGCCTGGATCGTCTCGCTCTGTCTGCACGAGTACGCCCACGCGCGCACGGCCCTGCACAGCGGGGACATCTCCATCGGCGCCAAGGGTTATCTGACCCTGAACCCGCTCAAGTACACACACGCCCTGCTCAGCATCGTGCTGCCCGTCATCTTCGTGATCATGGGCGGGATCGGTCTGCCCGGCGGCGCCGTCTTCATCGAGCGGGGCCGGATCCGGGGCCGCTGGCGGCACAGCCTCATCTCGGCGGCGGGCCCGCTGGCCAACGTCCTGTTCGCCGTCGTGTGCACGGCGCCGTTCTGGCTGGACGCGCTGAACGGCGTGCCGGACACGTTCCGCTACGCGCTCGGCTTCCTCGCCCTGCTCCAGGTGACCGCGGCGATCCTGAACTTCCTGCCGATCCCCGGCCTGGACGGCTACGGCGTCATCGAGCCGTGGCTGTCGCGGAGCTTCCGGCAGCAGGTGGAGCCGTTCGCCCCGTTCGGACTGCTCGCCGTCTTCGGCATCCTGTGGATCCCGGGGGTGAACGAGGTGTTCTTCGACGCGATCCACGCGATCCTGCGCTCCCTCGGCGTCACCGAGTGGGACACCTACTGGGGGCAGGAGTTCTATCGCTTCTGGCAGGGCACCCCTGAGATCCCCGTCGTCACGCAGTAGGCGCGACCGCCGCCTTCGCCTGCTTCTCCGCCTTGGCCCGGCGCACGTAGTACCAGGTCATGTTCGAGGTGAGGCCCGCGAGCAGCACCCAGACGATGCCGAGCAGGCTGCCTTGCACGAAGGCGACCACGGCGGCGGCCACCGAGAGGACACAGACGACGAGGGCGTACAGAGCGAGGCGGGGCATGGGGGTCGGCTCCTGTCGGGCGGAGAGGTCGTACACCGACCAGTGTCCCCCATGCCCCTTCCGTGCTCGTACGTCGGCTCCGCGTCCGGCCGCGGCGCGGTGGCCGCGCTCTAGACGTCGGTGACCCGCAGCCCCGCGTGGGCCTTGTAGCGGCGGTTCACCGAGATCAGGTTGGCGACCAGCGACTCCACCTGGTGCGCGTTGCGCAGCCGGCCCGCGAAGACTCCCCGCATGCCCGCGATGCGCCCCGCCAGCGCCTGGACGATCTCCGTGTCCGCGCGCTCCTCCCCCAGCACCATCACGTCCGTGTCGATCTCCTCGATCGCCTCGTCCTGGAGGAGCACGGCCGACAGGTGGTGGAACGCCGCCGTCACCCTCGAATCCGGCAGCAGCGCCGCGGCCTGCTCCGCCGCGCTCCCCTCCTCCGGCTTCAGGGCGTACGCGCCCTTCTTGTCGAAGCCCAGCGGGTTGACGCAGTCGACGACGAGCTTGCCCGCGAGGTCCTCGCGCAGCGATTCCAGCGTCTTGCCGTGGCCCTCCCACGGCACCGCCACGATCACGATGTCGCTGCGGCGCGCACACTCCGCGTTGTCCGCGCCCTCGACGCCCAGGCCCAGCTCGTGCGCTGCCGCCTCGGCGCGCTCCGCCGCGCGGGATCCGATGATCACCTTCTGGCCCGCCCGGGCCAGCCGGTACGCCAGCCCACGGCCCTGGTCGCCCGTGCCGCCCAGCACGCCGACCACCAGGCCCGATACGTCGGGGAGGTCCCAGGGGTCCTTCGCGGGTGCCTTCTGCACACTGTCGGTAGAGGTCATACGGTGACCTTACTCAGGCGTACGGGCCAGTAGCACGGCGACCGGGATCCGTCTGAACGTGATCGTCTCGTACGCGCCGAAGTCTCCGGTCTCGTAGAGGAGTCCGACCGTCGAGGCGTCTATCTGCACGAGGTCGCAGTACGCCGCGGGCAGGCCGTCCACCGTGTGGGCCACTCGCCAGGTGACGCCTCCGTCCTCGCTCGCCCGCACACTCATCAGCGCCCTGGCCCGGGGATCCGCCGGGCCCGCGAACAGCAGCGCCTCCCCCAGCCTCAGCAGGCTCCCCTCCACCACCGGGCCCACGAGGCCCGCCTGTGGCCGGAACGCCCTGACCAGGCTCTCGCCGCCGTCCTCCGAGATCGCGTCCGCCCTCGTGCCCGGCGCCGACGAGTCGTTGCGGGCGTTGAAGTACAGCCGCCCGTCGGGCAGTTCGACCGCTGTCGTCTCGTTCACGTTCACCTGGCCGTCCGGGCGGTCGTCCACGTAGCCCAGCCGCCAGGTCCTTCCCCTGTCGTCGCTCAGCAGGCAGTGGCCTCCGTCGTACTTTCCCTCCGTGCCGGTGTCGCCCCCGGCGGGCGGGAGCGAGTGGTTGGCGGGCACCACCAGGCGTCCGCTCCGTGTCTGGATCGCGTGGCCCGGGCCCGTGGCGTACCAGCGCCAGGTCCTGTCCTTCGCCTGCGCCGTGATCTCCCTGGGCGCGGACCAGGTCACCCCCTCGTCGTCGCTGTGCTGCACCCAGATCCGGCGCCCGTCCTCCGGAGCCACCTCACCTCGTCTGATCGCCGCTTCGGTGGCCTGCGCCGCGTTCCGTACGTGGACGATCAGGACCCGTCCCGTGTCCAGGACCACCGGCGCGGGGTTTCCCGCCAGGTCGTCGCCGTTCGCCGCCACCACCTGGAGCGGGCCCCAGGTGCGGCCGCCGTCCGTGGATCTCTTCAGGACCACGTCGATGTTCCCGTGGTCCTCCCTCGACCCCACCCGTCCCTCGCAGAACGCGAGCAGCACACCGGAGTGTGTCGTGACAGCCGCGGGGATCCGGAAACTCGCGTATCCCTCGCGCCCCGCGCGGAAGGGAACAGACGTCTCAGTCAGCACCCCCCGTCCCTCCCCACCCCGAGGGAATTCCCGGTGAACTCGGCCTGACGAGTGGACCGTTGCGGCAGTATGCCCAGGCATGGACGCCGTACGGGTCGCACTGCTGCGGGAAGTGCTCGCCGGAACCGAATGGCTGGGCGCCGCACGCCGCTTCGCGGGTGCGCTGAGGACCTCCGTCGTGCCGCACGGGGGCGGGCTGCTCCTCGTCGGCACGCCCGAGTACGAGCCGTGGCATCTCGCGGCGCACCTGGTGGACGAGGCCGCGTGGTCCGGCATGCCCGAGCTGTCGCCCACGCTCGTGCGGCACCGGGCGGGGGTGGGGGATCCGGCCCATCTCGCGGTGGGGCTCGGGCGCATCGAGGCGGCCCGGCGGGGCGAGACCCTGCTCGTCGTGGCGCCCGGGGCGCCCGGTGAGGAGTTGCTGGAGCGGGTGCATGACGCCCGGCGGGCGGGGGCCACGGTTCTCGCGATCGACGCGGGCGACCGCGATCTGCATGCCATGGCTCATGAGGCCCTCACGCCCGGGCCCGAGCTCGACCTCGACACGGCGCAGCATCTGGTCAGCGCGGCGGCGGGCGAGAATCCCGTCGGGGGCCCGGCCCGGGGACCTCGGCGGCGCTTGCGCGACCGGCTGTCCCGGCTGGCGGACCATCTGACGTCGCCGCCGCCTGCCGGGTGGTAGGGGCGCTTGAAGGGTGGGTGGGGGTGCGGGGGCCCCGGCGGGTGCGGGGTGTCGGTGGCCGTTGTGTTTTCGGGTGCGGGGCCGCGGGGGCATGTACGTGCTCGCTGTTCCACGGGTGCACGCCGGCTAGCTGATTGCCTGTACGTGGTGCTGGTGGCTCCGCGCGCACATGCCCCCACGTCCCCTCCCGTCTCGTCGGCGACTCGCGGCCGGTGGGGCTGCGCTGCTCCCTGACGCCCGGCCTCGTCTCGTACGCGCCCGACCGTTCGGCGTTCGAAGGGGCTGCGCTGCTCGGTGGCGTCCGGCCTCGGCCGTGCGCGGCTCAGTGGTGGCGGTGGGGCGCCCGGGTCGGGTGTGGCTCAGCCGTCCTGCGGGCGCCCCTCGGCGGCTTCAGGATTTGTCGTTCTCGTCCTTGGCCGTGGCGTCGTGCCACTTGGGGTCCGTCTCCCATTCGAGGTTTCGTTCACGCGCCGTCTCCATCGCGTGCTCCGCCTCAGCGCGCGTCGTGTACGGGCCGAAACGGTCCTTGTTGGGGCATTCGGGCCCCTCTTCGACCTTCTGGTGCTCCAGGCAGTAGTACCACTCGCCGGGCTTCCCGACGGTCCGCTTCTTGAACAGGGCCATCTGCGGCTCCTCTCGCCATGACCATGGTCCCCCACGGCCGCTCGATACACTCGCTGGCATGTCTGGCCAGTCGCTGCTCGTACCAGGGGAGCTCTCTCCCACTCGTTCCGTACCCGGAAACATCCGGCGTCCCGAGTACGTGGGCAAGCCCACGCCCACGCCGTACAAGGGTCCGGAGATCCAGACCCCGGAGACGGTCGAGGCCATGCGCCTCGCCGGCCGGATCGCCGCGCGGGCCATGGAGGAGGCCGCCAAGGCCATCGCGCCCGGCGTGACGACGGACGAGCTCGACCGCATCGCGCACGACTACATGTGCGACCACGGCGCCTACCCCTCGACCCTCGGCTACCGCAACTTCCCGAAGTCGCTGTGCACCTCCGTCAACGAGGTCATCTGTCACGGGATCCCCGACTCGACCGTTCTCCAGGACGGCGACATCATCAACCTCGATGTCACCGCGTACATCGGCGGGGTCCACGGCGACAACAACGCGACCTATCTGGTCGGTGATGTCGACGAGGAGTCCCGGCTTCTTGTCGAGCGGACCCGTGAGTCCCTCAAGCGCGCCATCAACGCCGTGCGGCCCGGGCGCCAGATCAACATCATCGGCCGCGTCATCGAGTCGTACGCCAAGCGCTTCGGCTATGGAGTCGTGCGGGACTTCACCGGGCACGGGATCAACTCGTCGTTCCACTCAGGTCTGATCATCCCGCACTACGACAGCCCGCACGCCACCACCGTCATCCAGCCCGGGATGACCTTCACCATCGAGCCCATGCTCACGCTCGGCACCCACGAGTACGACATGTGGGACGACGGGTGGACCGTGGTCACCAAGGACCGCAAGCGGACCGCTCAGTTCGAGCACACACTCGTGGTCACCGATTCCGGCGCGGACATCCTCACGCTGCCCTGACGAGGATTTCGCCCCCGGGCCCGCCCCTCTCACGGGGGCGGGCCTTTTGTGTTGCCCCGGCGAGCGATCGGGGTAGCGTTTTTACCGACAGGGCGTCGGGAACCTGGTAGGTTAGGCAAGCCTAAGTTTAGCGGTCTGGAGGCCCCATGGACACGCCGTTCTCCACCCTGATCCGCACCGCCTCTCACGAGCAGCACACAGAGGCCGAGAGCACCACGTTCATGAGCGACCTTCTCGGCGGAGCCCTCGGCGTCGACGCCTACGCCCGGTACACCGAGCAACTCTGGTTCGTCTACCGGGCTTTGGAGGAGGCGGCGGAGGGGCTGGAAGCGTCCGCCGTGGCCGGTCCGTTCATCCAGGACGAGCTGTTCCGGGTGCCCGCCATCGAGCGGGATCTGGCCCACTTGAGGGGGGCCGGATGGCGCGACGGCGTTTCCGCGCTCCCCGCCACCCGGGCCTACGCCTCGCGCGTCGCCGAGTGCGCCCGGGAGTGGCCGGGAGGCTACGTCGCCCATCACTACACCCGGTACCTGGGAGATCTGTCCGGCGGCCAGATCATCCGCGACAAGGCCGAGAAGAACTGGGGCTTCGCCCGCAAGGGCGATGGCGTGCGGTTCTACGTGTTCGAAGGGGTCCCGAACCCCGCCGCCTTCAAACGGAGTTATCGCGTCCTGCTCGACGAAGTGCGCGTCGACGAGCTCGAGAAGCTGCGCATGGTGGCCGAGTGCAAGCGGGCGTTCGCTCTCAACACCGCCGTCTTCAGGGCCCTGGGCGAGGAGTTCAGCAGCGCCGCCTGATCAGGTCAGGCGGACCCTGCCGCCCACTTCGATCAGGCCTTCGGGCTGGGGGGCCGTGAGGATCTGGGAGCCTTTGCCCTGCGTGATGTTCAGGGCCCTGCCCAGGTGTGCCGTGAGCAGGAGTGCCGCCGCTCCCGTCGCCTCGTCCTCTTCGATCCCGTCGTTCCTGCCCGGGAACCCCCGGGCCCTCACCCTGCCCGCCGCCACGTCCTCCCACGCCCAGGCGTAGATCCACTCCCCCGGCGTGGGCACCGGGAGCTCGTCCACCTCCGCCGCGGAGCCGTACTCGCGCAGAGTCCGGGGCGGCGCCCACTGCGGCCGTGCCTCGATCCAGGTGAACTCGCCGTCCAGTCGCGTGCCCACCACCCCGGCGGGCGTGACCAGTTCGGGTACGTCCAGGAGCCAGGCCGTGCCGACGCACGGGTGCCCGGCGAAGGGCAGGCGCGCGGTCGGCGTGTAGATGTCGATGACGCCGCGCTCGGGGTCGTCCACGAACACCGTCTCGCTGAAGCCGAGCTTCGCCGCCAGCGCCTGCCGGTCGCCCTCGCCGGGGACGTCGCTCCCCTCTCGTACGACTCCGAGCTCATTGCCGTGGTCGCCATGGGGTCCGCAGAAGACGCGGAGCACGTCGTAGTCCGTCACCGGGACAGTCAATCACCCGGCGGGAGATCGTGGGGTTTTGCCATTCGTTTGCCTTTTCCCGGGTCGTCCATGGGTCGCTTGTGGCCTGGGTGCGATCGGCGCCTTTTTGTGAGAGCTGAATCACTGGACCCCCGGGTAGCACTGAGGTAAGCCTCGGTTAAGTTAGGTCCGCCTCACCCACTGTGCCTCACCGTCTTGGAGCCCGCATGCGAGCCGTCCGACTCACTGTTGTCACCGCCGCCGCCACCGCGGCGACCCTGGCCGCCGTCACGGGCTGCACCCAGAAGAGCGACGCCAAGTCCGGCGGCGACCGCGTCGTCGAGGTCACCGCCACGGACGACAAGTGCGACGTCTCCAAGACCGAGTTCCCGGCCGGCCATGTCGAGCTGTCCATAGAGAACAAGGGCTCCAAGGTCACCGAGGTCTACGTCCTGTTCCCGGACGACCGGATCGTCAGCGAGCGCGAGAACATCGGCCCCGGCACCAGGCAGAAGCTCACCGCCGAGGTGAAGGCCGGCTCGTACGAGATCGCGTGCAAGCCCGGCATGAAGGGCGACGGCATCCGGCAGAAGGTGACCGTCACCGGCGGCAAGGCCGTCAAGCGTGACGCCCGTCTGGACAAGGCCGTCGCCGCCTACCGGACGTACGCGCAGGAGCAGGCCGACGAGACGCTGCCCAAGGTCACGACGTTCACCGACGCCGTGCGCAAGGGGGACCTGAAGGCCGCGCAGGCCGCGTACGCCCCGTCCCGCATCGGCTGGGAGCGCACCGAGCCCGTCGCCGAGTCCTTCGGTGACATCGACCCGAAGGTCGACGTCCGCGCGGACGGCCTGGAGGAGGGGCAGGACCCCAAGACGGACTGGACCGGCTGGCACCGCCTGGAGAAGGCGCTGTGGCAGGACAAGAAGATCGGCTCGCGGGAGAAGGAGCTGGCGACCCAGCTCGACAAGGACCTCAAGGACTGGCAGACCCGCGTCGGCAAGGCGGACATCACGCCGACCTCCATGGCCAACGGCGCCAAGGAGCTCCTCGACGAGGTCGCCACCGGCAAGGTCACGGGCGAGGAGGAGCGCTACTCGCACACCGACCTCGTCGACTTCAAGGCCAACGTCGAGGGTGCCGAGAAGGCGTACGACCTGCTCAAGCCCGTCGCCACGGAGAACGACGCCGCGCTGACGAAGGAGCTCGACAAGCAGTTCGCCGCCCTCGACACGCTGCTCGACAAGTACCGCAAGGACAAGACCTCCTACGAGTTCACCTCCTACGACAAGGTCGGCAAGGCGGACCGCAAGGAGCTCTCGGACGCGGTGAACGCGCTCGCGGAGCCGCTGTCCAAGCTCGCCGCCGCCGTCGTCAAGTAGTCCTGCGGATACTCAGGTAAGGGGTCAGGGATGACGGACACCACCGCCGATGTCTCGGTCGGACCGGACAGCTCCCGTACGCCGTCGCGTCGTTCGCTGCTCGCGGTGGGCGGAGCCGGGCTCGCGCTCGGTGCCGCCGCCGCGGGGGGCGCCGTCGCCGTGACGCGGACCGGTGACGATCCGCAGCCGGTCGCCGACTCGGGCGGCGCCGTGTCGTTCCACGGCGCGCACCAGGCCGGAATCGCCACCGCCGTACAGGATCGTCTGCACTTCGCGTCGTTCGACGTGAAGACCGACGACCGCGACGAGTTCGTGCAGCTCCTGAAGGACTGGACGAAGGCCGCGTCCCGCATGACGGAGGGACACGCGGTCGGCGAGGGAGCGTACGGCGGTCTGCCCGAGGCGCCGCCGGACGACACCGGCGAGGCGCTCGGCCTCAAGCCGTCCCGGCTCACCCTCACCATCGGCTTCGGCCCGTCCCTGTTCGAGAAGTTCGGGCTTGCGGACCGGCGGCCGCAGGCTCTGGTCGACCTGCCCAAGTTCCCCGGCGACAATCTCGACAAGGCCCGCAGTGACGGCGACCTGTGCATCCAGGCCTGCGCGGACGACCCGCAGATCGCCGTGCACGCCATCCGCAATCTCGCGCGGATCGGCTTCGGCAAGGTCGCCATCCGCTGGTCCCAGCTCGGTTTCGGCAAGACGTCCTCGACCACTCCGGACGCGCAGACCCCGCGCAACCTGATGGGCTTCAAGGACGGCACCCGCAACATCGCCGGCACCGAGACGGCCCGTCTGGACCGGCACGTGTGGGTCGGCGCCAAGGACACGGACGCCGACTCGGCCTGGATGAACGGGGGTTCCTACCTCGTCGCACGGCGCATCCGGATGAACATCGAGACGTGGGACCGCACGTCGCTCCAGGAGCAGGAGGACGTCTTCGGCCGCGACAAGGGCGAGGGCGCCCCGGTCGGCAAGGCCAAGGAGCGCGACGAGCCGTTCCTCAAGGCCATGAAGCCGGACGCGCACGTGCGGCTCGCACACCCCGACTCCAACGCGGGGGCGACCATCCTGCGCCGCGGCTACTCCTTCACCGACGGCACGGACGGCCTCGGCCGTCTGGAGGCCGGCCTGTTCTTCCTGGCCTACCAGAAGGACGTGCGCAAGGGGTTCATCCGCGTACAGCGCAACCTTTCGCGCAGCGACGCGCTCAACGAGTACATCCAGCACGTGGGTTCGGCCGTCTTCGCCGTCCCGCCGGGCGTCCGGGACTCCGGCGACTGGTGGGGCCGGGCGCTGTTCTCCAAGGAGGCATGAGGACACGATGTTCGGCAACTATCTGATCGGTCTGCGCGAGGGACTCGAGGCCAGCCTCGTCGTCTGCATCCTCATCGCGTATCTGGTGAAGACGGACCGGCGTGACGCGCTGCGTCCGATCTGGATCGGCATCGCGATCGCCGTGGCCGTGGCACTCGGCTTCGGTTTCGCGCTGACCTTCGGCTCACAGGAGCTGACGTTCGAGGCGCAGGAGGCGCTCGGCGGTTCGCTGTCGATCGTCGCCGTGGGCCTGGTGACGTGGATGGTCTTCTGGATGCGGCGCACCGCGCGGCATCTGAAGTCGGAGCTGCACGGCAAGCTGGACGCGGCGCTCCAGATGGGTACGGCCGCGCTGGTCGCGACCGCGTTCCTGGCGGTGGGCCGCGAGGGACTGGAGACCGCCCTGTTCGTATGGGCGTCGGTGCGCGCGTCGAACGACGGCACGCACGGGCCGCTGATCGGTGTCCTGCTGGGCCTGCTGACGGCGGTCGCCCTCGGCTGGCTGTTCTACCGGGGCGCCCTGCGGATCAACCTGGCGAAGTTCTTCACGTGGACCGGCGGCATGCTGGTGATCGTGGCGGCGGGCGTCCTCGCGTACGGCGTGCACGACCTTCAGGAGGCGCAGTTCCTGGGGGGTCTGTCCAGCAAGGCGTTCGACATCAGCGAGACCGTTCCACCGGACAGCTGGTACGGCACGCTCCTCAAGGGCGTGTTCAACTTCCAGCCCGATCCGACCGTCCTCCAAGTCGTCGTCTGGATCCTGTACTTGATCCCGACGCTCGCGGTGTTCCTCGCGCCCGCCGGTTTCCTGTCCCGGAAGCCGAAGGACGCGGCGCAGTCTCCTCGCGAGTCCGCCAAAGCCTGATCCGGACGCTCACGCCGCTCCCCTCCCCGATAGGGTTCGGGCCCGGGAAGGGGAAGGTGAAGAGAACCGATGAGCAAGCTCCTCCGCAGGCCTCATGGCCTCAGGAAGCCGGTGACGGCGGTGGCCCTCGCGACCGCCGTGGCGCTGACGGCGAGCGGGTGTGTGACGGTGCACGGGGAGCGGGAGGTCCTCCCGGCGGCCACGAAGGCCGAGGCAGCCCGCGCCCTGAAGGATTTCACCACCGCGTACAACAAGGCCGACAAGGCGTACGACGCGTCCCTCGACGAGGACCATGTGACGGGCGCCCTCGGCGCGATAGACGCCGCCAAGCTGAAGGCCGGTCACACCAACCACCCCGACGGCAACCCCGGCCACGCGGATCTGGAGCTGTCGGACGCCGAGTTCACCATCCCCAAGAAGGCGGGCTGGCCCCGCTGGTTCGTCGCGAACACGAAGGCCAACCGGGGCGGCGACTTCCGGTGGATGCTCGTCTTCACCCGCGACGATGTGAACCGGCCCTGGCAGGTGGCGTATCTGACGCTCATGTCGCCCGGTGACGTCCCCGAGTTCAAGAAGGACAAGGACGGCTGGGCGCAGCCCGTGCCGGCGGACGCTGCGGGGCTCGCGGTGGCGCCGCAGGACATGAGCGGCAAGTACGCGACGTATCTGAAGGACGGCGGGGACGGCTTCGCACCGGGCCGGCACACCTCGCAGTGGCGGACCACGCGGGAGAAGAACGCGAGCCGTCCGGGTCTCGCCCGGCAGTACGTCGACGAGCCGATGACGTCGGGCGACTACGCGCCGTTGGGTCTGCGCACCGCGGACGGCGGGGCGATGGTGTTCTTCGCGACGCACCACTACGAGAAGCAGACGGCGTCCAAGGGCCTGAGCATCACGGTCGACAACGAGAACGTGAAGGCCCTGATGACCGGCGACGTCAAGCAGTCACTGACTCTGGAGCGCATCTCGAACCAGGTCGCCGTCGAACCGGCCAAGGGCGGCGACGTCGAGATACTGACGCGGCTCGAGGGCCTGACGGGCGCGAAGGGGAGCTAGGGCCTGTCGTCCTTTGCGGGCTTTGGGCCCTCGCCCGTCAGCCGCGCGAGGGCCAGGCTGCCGTGAAGTCCTTCTCCTCGCCCACGTAGCGCGCGCAGGCGTCCGTGAGGGCTTCGAGCAGGGTGAGCGGGTCCGGCAGCGGGTGTTCGAGGCCGCGCAGCCAGTCGACGGTCAGGTCACCGGGGAGCCGGGCGGGCGGCACGGGTACGTACGAGCCGCGGCAGTGCCAGCGCAGACCGGGGTGCTCCTCCAGGGTCTCGGGGTGGCAGTCCAGCTCGCAGGGCCACCACTCGTCCTCGTCCTCGGGGGTGCCGCGGGTGGCGGTGAAGAACAGCATGCGGTCCCCGCCCGACTCGGCGACGGGGCCGACGTCGATGCCCGCCGCGAGGAGGCGTTCGAGGGCTTCGCGGCCTGCCTCCAGGGGAACGTCCAGGACGTCGTGGACCATGCCGGTCGCGGTGATGAAGTTGGCCTGCGGCTGATGCCTGGCCCAGCGCTCGATCTGGCCGCGGTCCGTCGTGGACTGCGTCTGCCAGGCGAACGAGACGGGGTGCCTGCCGGGCGTGGGACAGCCGATGCGGCTGCACGAACACCGGTAGTCGGTGGGGTAGGCGGCGGGTGCGAGCGGCAGTCCCGCGTCGGCCGCGGCCAGGAGCAGCGCCTCGCGGCCGTCGTCGCCCTCTGTCTCCTTGGGGCGCCTGGCGCGCAGCCACTGGGAGATCCTGCCCTGTCCGCCGGACCGGCGGCCGTACTCCGCGCCCATCAATCCCCTCACCTCGCCGTAGTACCGAGAAGCATGTCCCATGGTCGCACCATCCTGCGCCGCCGGTGGCCACAGTCCACATCCGGGGTGCCCAGGGCGATGCCGAGCGATACGAGACGCGGAAGATAATCAGGTGTCATTAGCGGGTTTACGGTGATTTGCCCACCTAACGTGGTCGGCATGGTCACACGGATTGCGCTGACGGGCCTCGGCGGGCTCCTGGCTCTCGCCCCGCTGACCCTCTCCCCCCTCGAGTGGGACTCCGGCCCCCTGACCGTCGACAGCCTCCACGGCATCGTCTACACCGCGCACCGCGGCGGCGCCCGGGAGGTCCCGGAGAACAGCATGTCGGGCCTGACGGCCGCCTACGCGCGGGGTACCGCGCAGGTCCTCGACTTCGACACCCGGATGCTGCGCGACGGCACGGTCGTGGTCATGCACGACCCGACCCTGGACCGCACGACGTACTCGTCGGGCCCGGTGGACAGGCTCGACGCGCGACAGTGGACGCGTGTGCGGATGCGCCCCAGCGCCTCACTGCCGGGCCGCTGGCACGCCGAGCCCCTGCCGACGGCCGACGAGGTCCTCGACCGCCTGGGCGGGCGGATCGTGCTGACACTGGAGGCGAAGGACCCGCGGAGCCTGGACGGGCTCGCCGCGATGATCCGTCGCCGGGGCCTGGTCAGGTCGGTGTTCGTGAACTCCAACGATCCCGCCGTCGCCCTGCGCGCCCACGACATGGGCCTCATCGCTCAGCTGTGGCGCTCGAAGCAGCAGATGCGCACGGACCGCCCGGCGCGCTGGGCCCGGTTCGTCGACCTGCTCGACGTGGACTACCAGGCGCGCGACGCCGATCTCGTACGGGCCGCGCGGTCCGGGATCCCGCGGGTGTGGGCGCACACGGTGAACTCGCCGCGGCAGCGGGACCGGGTGCTGCGGCTCGGCTGCAACGGCGTGATCTCGGACGCGCCCGGCCTGCTGGCCCGCACTCCGTCGCACGTGCGGACGGGGGTCAGCGCGGGCTGAGCCCGTAGAGGGCGTACTCGACGAGGGCGTCGGCGTAGGCGTGGTCCAGGGGACCCGTGCCCTGGAGCCAGCGCTGGGCGAGCGGCGCGGAGAACAGGTCGCGGGCGATGTACGGGTCGACGTCGGCGCGGATCTGGCCGGCGTCCTGCGCGGCGCGCAGCCGGCGCGCGTACAGCTCCAGGGAGGGCATCAGGAGGCGGCCGACGAACTCCTCGCCGAAGGCGGGGTTGGCGACGCCCTCGGCGGCGAGGGCGCGGGCCGGGGCGTCGTAGCGGGGGTCGAGCAGTTCGTCGACGGTGGCGCGCAGGACCGCCTTGAGGTCGGCCTCGATGTCGCCGGTGTCCGGGATGCCGTCCGCCTCCGCCCAGTCGCCCGCTCCGGCCGCCTCCGCCGCCTGGACGCCGAGGTCGATGAAGGCCTCCATGAGGACCTCCGCCTTGGAGGACCACCAGCGGTAGATCGTCTGCTTGCCCACGCCCGCGCGGGCGGCGATGCCCTCGATGGTCGTCCTGGGGTAGCCGATCTCACCGACGAGGGCGAGTGCGGCGTCGTAGATCGCGCGGCGTGAACGCTCGCTGCGGCGGTTGGAGTCGGGAGCGGTCTTCTGGGCCATGGCTCGAATGTATCAGCGGGCGAGGCGAGACGTACCGTCTCAATCCCCTTGACAAGACGGTCCGTCTCGCCGACAGTGGACATCGTTGGCGAGACGACCCGTCTCGCTCCGGGCGGTTCAACTCCCGCCCGGGACAACGTCGTTCGAAGGTCGAAGGGAGACCACGATGAGCCGAGGTGGATCCGGGAACATGCTGGGCGTCGGCGGAACCCGCAGCAATCTCTCCCGCAAGACCCTGCGCGGCGGCGGCCGCGGCGGTCGGGTCGGCGGCGGTCTCGACCCGCAGGCGCAGAAGCGGGAGCTGCTGCGCAGGCTCCGGGAGGAACGCACGGCGGGCGAGGGTTCGTGACGCCGTCGTGAGAGCGCGGCCCCGGCGGGGCGGGGCGGCGGGTGGTCGGGCGGGTGCGTGGCGGGGCCGGCGGGTGGTGTACCGGCGGCACGCGGGCCGGCGGGTTGCCGCCCGCGCCATACGAGCTGGTGACACGCGGGCGGTGACTCAGAGGGACCACCCGTTCGGTGCACAGCGGTAGGGGCTCCTCACACCGCACCATGGGCGCATCTGCCACTGCGGTCGTGAGGAGCCCTCATTGCCTGGTCGCCACGCCACACCCCGGCGTTACCTGATGTGCCCACCGGCACACTTCGCCGTCACGTACTCGATCAACCCCTGGATGGACCCCGCCAAGCCGGTCGACGTCCCGCTCGCGCTCGCGCAGTGGGAGGACCTGCGGGACCGCTACCGCTCGCTCGGTCACCGCGTCGACGAGCTCGAACCCCTCCCCGGACTGCCCGACATGGTCTTCGCGGCGAACGGCGCGACCGTCGTCGACGGACGGGTGCTCGGGGCCCGCTTCGCCCACCCCCAGCGCACCGACGAGGCCGCGGCCCACCTGGACTGGTTCAGGCGGCGCGGCTACACGGCGGTCCACGAGCCCGTCCACATCAACGAGGGCGAGGGCGACTTCGCGGTCACCGCCTCGTACGTCCTGGCCGGCCGGGGCTTCCGCTCCAGCCCGCTCTCGCACGCCGAGGCACAGGAGTTCTTCGGCCGCCCGGTCGTGGGCCTCGACCTCGTCGACCCGCGCTACTACCACCTGGACACCGCGCTCGCCGTCCTCGACGACGCGGCGGACGAGGTCATGTACTACCCGCAGGCGTTCTCGCCGGGCAGCCGGGCCGTCCTCGAACGCCTCTTCCCCGACGCGCTGGTCGCCACGGAGCCGGACGCCGCGGCGTTCGGCCTGAACGCGGTCTCGGACGGGCTGCACGTACTGCTGCCGCAGGCTGCCGTCGGCCTGTTCGAGCCGCTGAGGGCCCGCGGGTTCGAGCCCGTCGGGATGGATCTCTCCGAGCTCCTCAAGGGCGGCGGCAGCGTGAAGTGCTGCACGTCGGAGCTTCGCGGCGGCGCGTAGCCGCACAGTCTGGACCCGGGGCCCGAACCGGTTCACCGGAGGCAGGGCATGTGGTGGTCCGCACTCGCGCGGCCCAGCCGCACAGCGCCACGGGCCCGCGCCCCCCAGGGCCTTTCGTCCGGGTCAGGCCGGATCAGGGAGCGGGTGCCGACGTGATCCGGACGAAAGACCTCAAGGGGCCGGAGGCCAGGCGTCGCCCCAGTCCGCGTCGCGGGCCGCCCGGTACAGCGGCCCGTGCCGCTTCGTCACCGTCTCGCGGCCCAGCGCACCCTCCGCCTCGCACAGGTCCAGGAGCACCTGGCCCTTGCGGATCTGGGGGCGGCGGGTGATCCGGGCCGCGGGGCGCTCGGGAGCGAACCGCGTCGCCGCCACGTAGCTGAACTTCTCGTCCTCGTACGCGAGGGAGCCGCCCTTGACCTGGCGGTGCAGTGACGACCTGCTGACCCGGGCCGAGAAGTGGCACCAGTCGGTGCCGGGCTCGATGGGGCAGGCCGCGCTGTGGGGGCAGGGCGCGGCGATGTGGAATCCGGCGTCGGTCAGGCGGCCGCGTGCCTCGATGATCCGCTCGTAGCCGTCGGGGGTGCCGGGCTCGACGACGACCACGGCGCCGTCGGGGCTCGCGGCGGCGGCCGCGGCGTCGACCACGGCACGGCGGTCGTCGGGGGTCAGCTCCTTGAGGACGTACGACACCGTCACGAGATCGGTGCTCTCGATGGTGAGTGCCGATCCGATACGTGAGCGCTGCCATCGCGCTGAGGCCAGCCGGTCGCAGGAACCGGCCAGTTCACGCCCGAGGGCGAGCGCGGGCTCGGCCCAGTCGAGGACGGTGACATCGCGCTCGCCCGCCCAGGTGTCGGCGACGGCCCAGACCGCGGCGCCCGTCCCGCCACCCACGTCCACCTGGCTCCCGGGCGCCCAGCCCTCCGGCGCCGCGTCGGCGAGCGCGCCGAGCGCCGAGCGGACCGCCTCGAAGGTGGCCGGCATCCGGTACGCGGCGTAGGCGGCGACGTCGGCACGGTCCCGCAGGATCGGCGCGTCCGTCGGGGTGGTCCCCCGATAGCTCGCGATCAGCCGTTCGACGGCGCGCGCCGCCTGCGTGGGCGGCAGCCCGTCGAGCAGCCCCGCGAGGGCCGCGCGCAGGGTGTCGGCCGGTGAGGCAGGCGAGTAAGAGGAGAGGGGGGCGTTCACCCCGTGATTCTACGGTCGCCCCGGGGGCCGCCTATGCGCCCGCGGCCCGCGCGAGACGCGTCGCCGCCGAGGCGCGCGGCCCGTTCTGCGGGGGCCTGCGGCGCGGGTGGACCGTGTTGGCGAGGAGGATCAGGAACGTGTCCGTGACGCGGTCGAGGACGAGCGACGTGCCGGTGAACCCGCAGTGCCCGGCCGCGCCGCGGCCCGCGAGCTCGCCCATGAACCAGGGCTGGTCGATCTGGAAGCCGAGGCCGGGCGCCGTGAGCATCAGCTCGACGTAGTCGGGGCCGAGGATGCGGGCGGTGCCGTACGAGCCGCCGTTCAGCAGGGTGCGGCACAGGACGGCGAGGTCGTAGGCCGTGGAGAAGAGGCCGGCGTGGCCGGCGACGCCACCGAGCGCCCAGGCGTTCTCGTCGTGGACGACGCCGCGCAGGAGGCCACGGTCGGCCTTGGCCCAGGGGCGGCGCTGGTCCTCGGTGGCGGCGGCCCCGGGGTGCGGGCCGAAGCCCGTCGCGGTCATGCCGAGGGGCCGGGTGATGCCGTCGCGCACGAGGACGTCGAGGGGGCGCCGCGCGACGCGCTCCAGGACGTGCTGGAGCAGCAGCATGTTGAGATCGGAGTAGAGGTACGCGCCGGGTGGGGACGACGGGGCCTCGGCGCGCAGGGCCGTCAGGCGCGCCGCGTCGTCCGGGCAGTCGTACAGCGGGAGTTCGGGGCGCAGGCCCGAGGTGTGGGTGAGGAGCCGGCGGATCGTGACGTCGTGCTCGGCGGCGGCGGTGAACTCGGGAAGGTAGGCGCCCACCCGCGCGTCGATGCCGAGGGTGCCGCGCTCCAGCTGCTGCACGGCGGCGACAGTGGTGAAGAGCTTGGTGAGCGAGGCGAGGTCGAAGGCCGTGTCGGGGCGCATGGGGACGCGGGACGCCTGCGGGAGTTCCACGCCCCGGTCGGCCGTCTCGTCGTAGGCGAGGTACCGCATCGCCCAGCCCGCCGCCTCGTGGGCGGCGACGACCGGGCCGCGGCCCGCGAGCACGACGGCGCCCGCGCACCAGGGGCGCGCCCCGCGGGGCAGTTCGCGCACGTCCTGGACGAGCCGGCGCAGCTCGTCGGGGTCGAGCCCGGCACGTTCGGGGGTGCCGGGGCGCAGTCGTGGGGTGCTCAGTGCTCCGCCTCCCGCATCGGGCCGGTCCCGCGCCGCCAGGGGCGGCACAGTCCCATGAAGCATGCGATGGCCGCCAGGGCGCAGGCCAGCTGGACCACGGCCATCGGGACGGCGGTGTCCTCGCCCGCGATGCCCACGAGCGGTGAGGCGATCGCGCCGACCAGGAAGGAGGAGGTGCCGAGGAGCGCGGACGCGGAGCCCGCGGCGTGCGGGGTGCGCATCAGGGCGAGGGCGTTGGTGTTGGGCATGGCGAGGCCCATCGCGGACATGAGGACGAACAGTCCGGCCGCGATCGGCACGAGTCCCACGTGGCCGAACACGCCGGTCGCCATGAGCAGCAGCGCGGCGGAGGCGACCGCGATGACACACAGGCCGACGGCGAGCGCCTTGTCGAGGCTGACGCGGCCGACGAGGAGCTTGCCGTTGATCTGGCCCACGGCGATCAGACCGACGGAGTTGATGCCGAACAGGAGGCTGAAGGTCTGGGGCGAGGCGCCGTAGATCTCCTGGACCACGAACGGCGAGGCGCTGATGTAGGCGAACAGCGCGGCGAAGGCGAAGCCGCCCGCGATCATGTAGCCGGTGAAGACGCGGTCGGCGAGGAGGCCGCGCATGGTGCGCAGCGCCTCGGCGGTGCCCCCGCCGTGCCGCCGTTCGGGGGCGAGCGTCTCGGGCAGGCCCTTCCAGACGAGGGTGGTCAGCGCGATGCCGACGACGGTGAGGACGACGAAGATGCCGCGCCAGTCCGTGATGCGCAGGACCTGGCCGCCGATGAGCGGCGCGACGATCGGGGCGACGCCGGAGATCAGCATGAGGGTGGAGAAGAAGCGCGCCATCTCGACACCGTCGTACAGGTCGCGCACGACCGCCCGGGCGATCACGATGCCGGCGGCCCCGGCGAGGCCCTGCACCAGACGGAAGCCGATGAGGAGCGGGGCCGAAGGGGCGAAGGCGCAGACCGCGGTGGCGGCGATGTAGACGAGGAGGCCGATGAGGAGGGGGCGCCTGCGGCCCCACTTGTCGCTCATCGGGCCGACGGCGAGCTGCCCGAGCGCCATGCCGGTGAGGCAGGCGGTGAGGGTGAGCTGGGCGGTGGCGGCCGAGGTGTGCAGCGCGCCGGTGACCTCCGGCAGGGCCGGGAGGTACATGTCCATGGACAGCGGGGGTACGGCGGTGAGCCCGCCGAGCACGAGGGTGACCAGGAAGCCGGTGCGGCGGCGGGCGGTGAGCGTGGGGCCGGCGACGGGTGCCGCGGATATGCGCTGTTCCGTACTCGCTGTCGTCTGCTGGCTGCCGTGGTCCGGCATGCGGTTCCCCTCCCGGTCGTTCATTCGATTACCTATGCTCTCAGCTCAGGTGCATTGGTTGAGACCACATTTCATGACGTGCCGGCGGGCAGCGGCCGGAACCGGGCAGGGGGCCTTCAGTGGTGGAACGTGAGCGTGTGCGGTGGGGCGTCCTGGCGACCGGGGGCATCGCCGCGTCCTTCACGGCGAACCTTCTCGACATGCCGGACGCGGAGGTCGTCGCCGTGGCGTCCCGCTCCGACGCCTCGGCGAAGGCGTTCGCGGAGCGCTTCGGGATCCCTCGGGCGTACGGGGACTGGTCCTCGCTCGCCGAGGACGAGGACGTCGACGTCGTGTACGTCGCGACCCCGCACTCCGCGCACCGCGCGGCCGCCGGGCTGTGCCTGGAGGCGGGCCGGGCGGTCCTGTGCGAGAAGGCGTTCACGCTCAACTCGCGCGAGGCGGAGGAGCTGGTGACGCTCGCCCGCAGCCGTGGCCTCTTCCTGATGGAGGCCATGTGGATGTACTGCCACCCGCTGATCAGGAAGCTGAAGGCGCTGGTCGACGACGGTGCGGTCGGTGAGGTCCGCACGGTGCGGGCCGACTTCGGGCTCGCGGGCCCCTTCCCTCCGGCGCACCGCCTGCGGGACCCGGCGCAGGGCGGCGGCGCGCTGCTCGATCTGGGCGTCTATCCGGTGTCGTTCGCGCACCTGATCCTCGGGGAGCCGTCGGAGGTCACCGCGCGGGCGGCGCTCTCGGACGAGGGCGTCGATCTGCGTACGGGCATGCTGCTCTCGTGGGAGAGCGGTGCCCACGCGCTGCTCGACTGCTCGATCGACGCGGGCACTCCCGTCACCGCGTCGATCACCGGTTCCCAGGGCCGTATCGACATTCCGCACGGCTTCTTCTACCCGGACCGGTTCGTGCTGCACCGCGACGGGCGGGAGCCGCAGGAGTTCACGGCTCAGGCGGGGGACGGGCCGCGCGACAGCCTCCGGCACGAGGCGGGCGAGGTGATGCACCGGGTGCGGGCCGGGGACACGGAGTCGCCGCTGGTGCCGCTGGCGGGGTCGCTCGCGGTGATGCGCACGTTGGACTCCGTCCGGGAGCGGATCGGGGTGCGCTATCCGTCGGAGGGGTAGCGGCATCCCGGTCGGCACACTGCCGTTTCGGCGCCGGGTGACGCCGGGTGGGGGCTTGTCACGCCGTTCCCCGTGCCCCTGAAGACCGGTGCCCGCGCCCTTGAGGAGGCGGCTTCGGCGCGCTCGAAAGGCAGCCGCCCGCGCCGAAGAGGCCACCCCCGCGCCCCCGGAAGACATCCGGGGGCGCGGGGTGGCCGCTGCCTCGTCATGCCGGGCGCAGCCCCTGCTTCCCCACCTCCGTCACGAACGACGCCGCCGTGGTGATCGGGGCTCCCGGTGTCGTCACCGCCGGGACCGTCTTGAAGTCGGCGCGGGCCTCGCGCTCGCCGAGCGCGACCGTCACGTAGCCGCGGCGTCCGTTGTAGAACTTCAGGTGCGGGTTGGCCTGGGTGTACGTGCCCCAGTTCGCCGGCTTGTCCGCGCCGTCCTTGCCGCTGCTGATGGACGTGGCGACGATCTCCGTGCCGAGGGTCTTCGACGACGGGTCGTCGAAGTTGTCCTTGATGTCGAAGGCGTAGCCCACGTGCACGTCACCGGTGAGCACCATCAGGTTCTCGACGCGGGCCGCCCTGGCGCCGGCGAGGACGCGCTGACGCGAGGCGCGGTAGCCGTCCCACGCGTCCATGGACACCTTCGCGGCCGCGTTCAGGTCGAGCTTGCGCTGCGAGAAGGTGACCTGCTGCGGGACGACGTTCCACAGGGCGTGCGAGCGGCGCCAGCCGTCGATCAGCCACCGCTCCTGCGTGGCGCCGGTGATCGTGCGCGCCGGGTCGTCCGACTCGGGGCCGGGGACGTGGGAGCCGTCGCCGTACGCCTGGTTGGAGCGGTACTGACGGGTGTCGAGGATGTCGAACTGGGCCAGCTTTCCCCAGGTCAGGCGCCGGTACATCTGGGCGTCGGGGCCCTGCGGGAGCTGCGGGCGGCGCAGGGGCTGGTTCTCCCAGTAGGCGCGGTACGCGGAGGCGCGACGGAGCAGGAACTCGGCGGGCGGGCCGTCCTGTTCGTCGATGTCGTCCGCATAGTTGTTCTCGGTCTCGTGGTCGTCCCAGGTGACGACGAAGGGGTGCGCGGCGTGCGCGGCCCGCAGGTCCGGGTCGGACTTGTAGAGCGCGTACCGCAGCCGGTAGTCCTCCAGCGTCACGGTCTCGTGGTTGAACCCAGCGGGCAGTACGTCGCCGCCCGTGTAGGCGCGGGCGCCGCCGGCGGAGTTCACGGCGTACTCGTAGAGGTAGTCACCGAGGTGGAAGACGACGTCCACGGCGGGGTCGGCGGCCAGGTGCTTGTAGGCCGTGAAGTAGCCGTCGTGGTAGGCCTGGCAGGAGACCGCGGCCAGGGTGAGGGCCGAGGTGCGGGCGTGGGCGGAGGGCGCCGTGCGCGTCCGGCCGGTCCCGCTGACCCACTTGCCGGCACGGAAGCGGTAGTAGTAGACGCCGCCCGGCGCGAGGTGGTCGACCTCGGCGTGGACGGAGTGGTTGAACTCGGGGTGCGCGGTGGCCGTGCCGCGTCTGACGACGCGCCGGAAGCGCTCGTCGTGCGCGAGCTCCCATTCGACGGCGATGCGCTGGGCGGGCAGTCCGCCGTCCGCCTCGTACGGGGACGGGGCCAGGCGTGTCCACAGCAGCACGGAGCCGGGCAGCGGGTCGCCGGAGGCCACGCCGAGCGTGAACGGGTCGGCGGTGATCTTCCGCGCGTCGAACTCGGCGGCGCTCGCGGTGCCCGCGGCCGGCAGGTTCGTGGCGAAGGCGAGCGCGGCGGCGGCGCCCGTGACGGTGAGGAAGCGGCGGCGGCCCAAGTGGCCCGCCGCGGCGCGCAGTTCGGGCGAGTGCTGGTTCGGATGGCGTCCTTCGGCTGTCATGTGACCCTCCCCTGACGGTTGTTGTCAGAGGAAATTGGAGTGCCGGGGGGCGACGGTGACCTGTCATGCGCACGGCCGCCACATGGCGGATGAGTGATCTCCGCATGACCCCTCCTGCCGTACGCTCCGGGGCCATGAACGCTCAGAACAACGCCCCGGAACCGCAGGGACCGACCGCCGCACCGACCGCCGTGGTCACCGGCGCGGGCTCCGGCATCGGCCGGGCCGTCGCCGTCGAACTGCTCCGCGCGGGCTGGCAGGTGGCGCTCGCGGGCCGCCGCACCGAGACCCTCGACGCGACGGCGGCCCTCGCCCCCGAGGCCGCGGCCAGGTCACTCTCCGTACGGACCGACGTCTCGAACCCCGAGGACGTGGCCGCCCTCTTCTCCGCGGTACGCGACCGGTTCGGCCGCCTCGACCTGCTCTTCAACAACGCGGGCACGTTCGGGCCCGCGGTCGCGGTCGAGGACCTGGGGTACGACGCCTGGCGCCACGTCGTCGACACGAACCTCAACGGCGCGTTCCTGTGCGCGCAGGCGGCGTTCCGGCAGATGAAGGAGCAGGACCCGCAGGGCGGCCGGATCATCAACAACGGCTCCATCTCGGCGCACACGCCGCGGCCGCGCTCGACGGCGTACACGACGACGAAGCACGCGCTGACCGGGCTGACGAAGTCGCTGTCCCTGGACGGGCGTCCGTACCGGATCGCGTGCGGCCAGATCGACATCGGCAACGCGGCGACGGACATGACGGAGCGCATGCAGACCGGGATCCTCCAGGCGAACGGAACGCTGGCGCCGGAGCCGGTGATGGACGTCGCGGACGTGGCGCGCACGGTGCGGCACATGGCCGAGCTGCCCCTGGAGGCAAACGTGCAGTTCGCGACGGTCCTGGCGACCAACATGCCGTACGTCGGGCGCGGTTGAGGAACGAATCTCCACAAGCGGAATGGGACCTACCGGCCTAATTCAGGGCAGCGCGGCCCGTATGCTCGAGATCTCTCCACGAGAACTTCACATTCGGAGCACACCTTGCGCATACGTTCCACGGCCTCGGCCGCCCTGGCGGCCGGCGTCCTGTCGGTCTCCCTGCTCGCCGCGTCCCCGGCCTCCGCGGCCGCCCACCAGGGCGGTCTGCACCTGGGCTACATCCAGTACGACAGCCCCGGCAGCGACAACCGGTCGAACTCCTCGCTGAACGCGGAGTGGGTGAACATCCACAACAACACCCGCTCCGCGATCCAGCTCAAGGGCTACAAGCTCAAGGACAACACCGGCTACACGTACACGTTCGGCAGCTACAACATCGGCGCCGGCAAGACGGTCAAGGTCCGCACCGGAAAGGGCACCAACGCCTCCGGCGTGCGCTACTGGGGCCGCGGCGCGTACGTCTGGAACAACACCGGCGACAAGGCCCGCCTCATCAAGCCGAGCGGCGCCCAGCTCGACTCCTGCTCGTGGGGCGACGGGCCCGGCGGGATCAGCTGCCACTGAGCCACTTCCGAGGGGGATGGCGGGCAGCCGTGCCGCGGCCCGGGGGCGGGGGGACCTGCCGACGGGACCGCAGGAGAACCCGGACCGCGCCGCGGCTGCCCGCGCTACGCTCCCCTGTCATGAACACCGACTCGGACGTGCTGCGCTACACCGCCTTCGCCACGGACCCCTCGGGCGGCAACCCCGCCGGTGTCGTGCTCGACGCACGTGCGCTCGACGACGAGGAGATGCTCGCCGTCGCGGCGCGGCTCGGGTACAGCGAGACGGCGTTCCTGACGCCGGCGCCCGACGGCGCGAGCCGCTCGTACACCGCGCGCTACTTCAGCCCCAAGGCCGAGGTCCCGTTCTGCGGGCACGCCACCGTGGCGACGGCCGTGGCGCTCGGCGAGATCCACGGACCCGGCGACTACCTCTTCGCCACGCCGGCCGGCGAGGTGCCGGTGACGGTCACCCGGGGCGCCGACGGCACTCCGCGCGCGACGCTCACGAGCGTCGAGCCGCAGATCACCGACGTGACGCCCGACGACCTGACCGAGGCGCTCGCCGCGCTCAACTGGGCCGCCTCCGACCTCGACCCGGCGCTCCCGCCCCGCATCGCGTACGCGGGCGCCCGCCACCTCGTCCTCGCGGCCGCCACCCGCGCGCGGCTCGCGGACCTCTCCTACGACTTCGCGCGCCTGGAGGCCCTGATGCACCGCATCGGCCTCACCACGGTCCAACTGGTGTGGCGCGCCTCGGAGTTCGTCTTCCACGCACGTGACCCGTTCCCGGTCGGCGGCGTCGTCGAGGACCCGGCGACGGGCGCCGCCGCGGCCGCGTTCGGCGCGTACGCGCGCACACTCGGACTCGTCCCCTCCGAGGCGGTCCTCACCCTCCACCAGGGTGAGGACATGGGCCGCCCGGGCGAGCTGACGGTGACACTGCGCGAGGGCGACCCTCGGGTCCGGGTGAGCGGCGCGGCGGTGCGCATTCCCGGCTGACCGTGAGCGCCGGCCGGGAGCGCCGGCCGGGAAGCTACGCCTGGCCGGTCTCGAAGCGGGTCACCTTGCCGCCCGCCACGACGAACTGCCACTTCGTCCGCATCTCGCCCCAGGCGTCGTTGCGGTAGAGGGCGGTCAGGGCCAGGCCGTGCGCGTACTCCTTCTCGATCTCCATGTGCCCGTTGGAGTCGAAGATCTCGCGGCCGGTCCACTCGTCGATGTCCCGGTCGGCCCCGTCGTCGGACATGGTCGCGCCGGGCGCCAGGACGGCGCGGAAGGCCTCCCGGTCGTGGGCGTTCACCGCGGTGACGAAGGCCCGGACCGCCGGGTCGCTGAGCTTGGTCGTCTGGATGGGCATTACGTCGTCTCCTGCCTCTCCTCCCGGCGCTACGGTGCCGGCCCTTCCGGTCGTGCGTCACCGGGTCGGGACCCCGGCCGCACGGGACCCGGGCCCCCGGCCCAGACTCACACCGCGGCCCGGGACACGCCACCCGAACGGGCCCGCGTGCCGGGTGACGCGGCCCCGCCTGCCGGACCGTAGGACCATGACCTGTCACAAGCGTTGTGTGGACCGCAAAGACCTGGGGCTGCTCGTGCTGCGCGTGGGCACGGGCGGTGTGCTCGCCGCGCACGGAGCGCAGAAACTGCTCGGCTGGTTCGGCGGTGGGGGCCTGCGCGGCACGACCGCCGCGATGGAGGCCATGGGCTACGCCCCGCCGAAGGCGAGCGCCCTGGCCGCCGGCGCCGGCGAGGCGGGCGGCGGCCTCCTGCTCGCCCTCGGCCTCGCCACCCCCGTCGGCGGGGCCGCCGCGGCGGGCACGATGGCCGGCGCGGCCGCGGTGCACGCGCCCAACGGCTTCTTCGCCCAGGGCGGCGGCTACGAGTACCCGGCCTTCCTCGGCTTCGTCGCGGCGGGACTCGCGGTGACCGGCGCGGGCCGCTACTCCCTCGACCATGCGCTCGGCCACGCCCTGGACCGGCACTGGATGGTCCCGGCCGCGCTCGTGGGCAGCGCCGCGGCGGCGCTCGCGGTCGTGGCCTCGCGCAACAGGCGGGTGGGCGGGCCCGGTCCGCAGCCGGGTCCTGGGGAGTATTCCCCGGACACCATGGACGAGTAGCCCGTCCGTGGCAGGCTGCGGGTATGTCCGACACCACGCGGCCCAGCGCCCGGCACGACCTCGCCCCGCCCACGTACGACGGCGTGTGGGAGACCGTCGACGGGCTGCATGCCTGGCTCGAATCGCACAACCGCCGCGGCGCCGACGAGGCCCTTCTGCTGCGGGTGCTGAAGCTGTCGGAGGAGGTCGGCGAGGTCGCCCAGGCGGTGATCGGCGCGACGGGCCAGAACCCGCGCAAGGGCGAGAGCCACTCGTGGCAGGACGTCGAGTCGGAACTCTGCGACGTCGTGGTGACGGCTCTGGTCGCCCTGCGCACGCTCACCCCTCGGGCGCCCGAGGTGCTGGCAGCGCATCTGCGCCGGGTGGCGGAGAGGTCGCTCGGCTCGTGATCGTCCGACCGGACGGCAGCTGACGGCCCCATCGGGACCACCACCTCGCAGGCGTGTCCGCCGGGGTTAGGCTCGGCGTGGATCGCGGTCCGGACGGCCGGGATCACGGATCAGGCGGCCGGGATCACGGATCACCGGCGCGGAAACGGGGGCCCGGCATGGGCAGGTTCGACGGCGGCGAGGTCATCGCGGTCAGCAGCAACGAGACGTACTCCTTCACGAAACCGAACCGGGAGAGCATCACGCTGCTCGCCGGGCTCGGCGTCGAGGGGGACGTGCACGCGGGCGTCACGGTCAAGCACCGCTCCCGCGTCGCGAAGGACCCGACGCAGCCGAACCTGCGGCAGGTCCACCTGATGCACACCGAACTGTTCGCCGAGGTCGCCGAGCACGGCCACGACGTCGCTCCCGGCGACCTCGGGGAGAACGTCACGACGACCGGCATCGACCTCCTCGCACTGCCCGCGGGCACGCTCCTGCACCTGGGCGAGGGCGGCGCCGTCGTCGAGGTCACGGGCCTGCGCAACCCCTGCCTGCAGATCGACCACTTCCAGGACGGGCTGCTCAAGCAGGTCGTCGGCCGCGACGAGAACGGGGCGGTCGTCCGCAAGGGCGGGATCATGAGCGTGGTGCGGACCGGCGGCGTGGTGCGCCCCGGCGACGCGATCCGCGTGGTCCTGCCGGCCGGGCCGCACGTCGCGCTGGAAGCCGTCTGATGATGCCCGAGCCGGAGATCCCCGTCGTCGCCCCGTACGACGCGGACTGGCCGGAGCGGGGCCGCGCGCTGTGTGCCGAACTCGGCGCGGCGCTCGGCCCGCTGGCCCTGCGGACGGAACACATCGGCAGCACGGCGATCCCCGGGATGGCGGCCAAGCCCGTCTACGACCTCCAGGTGAGCGTCGCCGACCTCGACGAGGCGGAGGCCGCCTTCGCGGGCCCCCTCGCGGACCTGGGCTTCCGGCTCTCGCCCTACCGCCGGGACCACGTACCGGCGGGCCTGGACGACGTGCCGACGCGCTGGGCCAAGCGCTTCTGGTCCCGGCGCGGCGCGCCCGCCGAGCCGGTCAACCTGCACGTACGCCTCGCCGGCTCCCCCAACGAACGTCTGGCCCTGCTCTTCCGCGACTGGTTCCGCACCCACCCGGAGGCGGTCACGGCCTACGCCCACTTCAAGTACGCCCTCGCCTCCCGGGTCGCCGACACCGGCACCTACGCCGACGTGAAGGACCCGGTGGTCGACCTGGTGGTGGCGGTCGCGGAACCCTGGGCGGCCGAGACGGGGTGGACGGCGGAATCCGGCACCTGACCCCAACTCCCCTTGGCTGCGCGGTGACTTCCCGGTGAACGGATACGATCGCGGGCACCGCACCGGGATGTCCGAGGAAATGGGGAGTCGGCCGTGGAGCAACCGCCGCGTCTGGGCGTCGCGATCGTGACGATGGGCAACAGGCCCCGGGAGGTCGACGCCCTCCTGGCGGCGGTGGCGAAGCAGGACGTGCCGCCGACGCGGGTCGTCCTCGTCGGCAACGGCTCGCCGCTGCCCGACTTCAGCGGCTCCGGCCTGCCCTTCACCGTCACGGCCGTCGAACTCGACGACAACCTCGGCTGCCCCGGCGGCCGCAACGTCGCCCTGGCGCGGCTGCGCGACTTCGGCGACGTGGACGTGGCGGTCGAACTCGACGACGACGGACTCCTCGTCGACGCGGACGTCTTCCGTACGGTCCGTGACCTGTACGCCGGCGACCCGCGCCTCGGCATCGTCGGCTTCCGCATCGCGGACGAGCACGGCGAGACGCAGCGTCGCCACGTGCCGCGGCTGCGCGCGAAGGACCCGATGCGGGGCGGTGAGGTGACGGCGTTCCTCGGCGGCGGCCACGCGTTCTCGATGCGGATGCTCGCCGAGACCGGCGACTGGCCCGCCGACTTCTTCTTCACGCACGAGGAGACCGACCTCGCCTGGCGCGCCCTCGACGCCGGCTGGAAAGTCGTCTACGAGCCGTCGCTCCTGCTCCAGCACCCCAAGACCTCGCCCGCCCGGCACGCCGTCTACCACCGGATGACGGCCCGCAACCGCGTCTGGCTGGCCCGCCGCCGGCTCCCGGTCCCCCTGATCCCGCTCTACCTCGGCACCTGGACCCTCCTCACGCTCGCCCGCACCCGGTCCGCCGGGGGGCTGCGCGCGTGGGCGGGCGGCTTCGTGGAGGGCGTGCGCACACCGTGCGGGGACCGGCGGCCGATGCGCTGGCGCACCGCATGGCGCATGACGCGTCTCGGGCGGCCGCCGGTGATCTGAGCCGGTTCGCGGGCGGCGGGGCGGGACATGGTGCGTCGGGAGCCCGACAGGCGCACCCTGGTAATAGCAGTCCCGGAGGTGATCAGGATGTCGGCACAGACCACTGTCGGATGGCATGTCGAGCTGGAATTCGAGGAAGACACCCATCGCACGCGTGCCGCCGCGCTCGTCCGTCTCCCCGACGGGAGCGAGATGCGGGCCCATGGCTACGCGAGTCGGCACCCTTCCGACGCGAACCAGCCGCGGGTCGGCGAGGAGGTCGCGGGAGCGAGGGCGCTCAACGAGCTGGCGATGAAGATGCTGACGAAGGCGCACGACGAGATCGACGAGGCGTCGGGCCGGACGTCGCACATGTTGCGGTGAGGCTGGTCGTCCCCAAGATTCTCCCCAGGCAGGGCACCGTCCACGGCAGCCGAGGGGTTGGCGCAGGCCAAGGACCTGGCAGGCAGACGAGTCGGGCTGTACGCCGGGTTCTGTCGCCCGGTCGCCTCGCGGCGGCCGGGGAGACGGCCATCCATCTAGGGCCCGCATTGCTACGGGCCTCGTGCGGTCTACCCGCGGACTCGGGCGGGCAGCCCTCGAACGTCCGCGCAGAGTCGCCCTTCTTGCGAAGATGCGGCTCCTTTTGACCTTGCTCCAGGTGGGGTTTACCTAGCCGCCTGAGTCACCTCAGGCGCTGGTGGTCTCTTACACCACCGTTTCACCCTTACCGGGGGCCGAAGCCTCCGGCGGTCTGTTTTCTGTGGCACTGTCCCGCGGGTCACCCCGGGTGGCCGTTAGCCACCACCTTGCCCTGTGGAGCCCGGACGTTCCTCGGGAAGACCCTGGTGAAAGGGTTCTCACGCGGCCGTCCGCCCGGCTCGTCTGCCGTGCGGACCATGGTACCCGCCGCAGCTCAGAGGAATTCCGCCGTGTCCAGGTCGAACCCGAAAGGTTCCGGCAGCGGGAGCGGCTTGCCGAAGGGAGCCGTACGGCGCTGCAGATAGTCGCGGCCCTCTGGCTCGCTGAAGAGCGTCACCGCCGAGGCGTCCCGGTCGACGAGGAGGTAGAGGGGGATGCCCCCGTGCGCGTAGCAGCGTCGCTTCGTCCCGCGGTCCGCCTTCGGACGGGTGGAGGTGACCTCGAGGACCATGGCCACGCCGCCACAGGGCATCCAGGAGGCGGCGCCGCGGAACAGCCGTGCTTGGAATGGCGCGAAAGTGGCGTCGGGAATGACGTGGTCGCGCGGACTGCCGGGGACGTCCTTCAACGTCAGGCCCTTGTTCCCGGAGAACTGCATGTCCGTGAGCGAGCGCCTGATCACCTGGCTCACGATCAGTCCGATGTAGTCCTCGTGGTCCCCGTCCGGCGGCGGTGTCACGACGATCTCCCCCTCGATCAGTTCCGCCCGGAAACCCTCCGGGGTGTCCAGGGCAAGGAAGCCTTCGAGCAGGACGTCCGCTTGCGTGAGCGACTCGTGCGGCTCGTGCGCCATGGCCGTCATGTCACGCCCCTCCCTCGGTCGCTCGCCAGACTCGGCCATCGGGGGATCCACCGTCCGTGAGATCGGAAGTTCTGCCTCGATCGTGGCACATGAGCGCGGGGCGAGGGGGCTTACGCGGGAGCGAACCGGACCTTCGCCGCCCCGGGGTCCGCCCGCGTCAGCCGTACCCGCAGCCGCTCCCCCAGCGGCAGCGGAGCCGTACCGCCCTCGATGCGGGCGACGACCGCGGGATCGGCCAACTGGACGGTGCCGACGGCCGGTTCGTGGTCCTCCACGTCGATGACGCACGCCTCGAAGACGTCGCCGATCCGGTCCTCGAGGAGCGCCGCCTCGACGAGGTCGACGCAGCCGCGCTCGACGGCGTTGGCCCGGCGCGTACCGTCCGCCATCTCCTTCGGCAGGCCGGGCAGCGCGGCGAGTACCCACTCGGGGGGCGGGGTGCCCGCGCAGGCGGCCAGGCACAGTTCGGAGGCGTAGCGGTCGGCGAGGCGGCGCAGCGGGGCCGTGCAGTGGGCGTAGGGCGCGGCGACCGCGGCGTGGACGGTGAGGTCGGGGAGCGCGCCGCCGCTGAACACGGTGTAGCCGGCGCCGCGCAGGAGCGTCGTGCACTCCTGGAGGAAGGCGGCGTGGTGCGGCTTCCGCGGGTCGAGGGAGCGGATGAGCTGGGCGTACGGGACGTGGTGCGGCCAGTCGATGTGCAGGGCGCGGGCCGTGCGACGCAGGCGGCCGACGGCGCCGTCGGGGGCGGCGGGCAGGGTGCGCAGGATGCCGGTGCCGGCGGCGAGCATGAGGTCGGCGGCGGCCATGCCGGTGAGCAGGGAGATCTGGGCGTTCCAGCCGTCGGCGGGGAGCGGGGCGCGGTAGGCGAGCTCGTAGCGGCCGTCGCGTTCGGTGATCTCCTGTTCGGGGACGTTGAGGGAGATGCCGCCGCGCTCGGTCTCCAGCTGTTCACGCAGGCGCCCGATGTCGCGCAGCAGCGCCACGGGTTCCTCGGCGGTGCCGTCGTCGATGGCGCGCTGCACGCCCTCGTAGTCGAGCTTGGCGCGGCTGCGGACGGTGGCTCGGGCCACGTCGGTGGCGACGGTGCGCCCCTCGGCGTCGAGGTCGAGGGTCCACAGGACGGCGGGGCAGGTCTGGCCCGGGAGCAGGCTGGCGGCGCCCTCGCTGAGCACGGTGGGGTGCAGCGGGATCTTTTCGTCGGGGAAGTAGAGCGTGGTGACGCGGCGGTGGGCCTCGGTGTCGAGAGGGCCGCCGGGCGTGACGTACGCGGCGACGTCGGCGATGGCGTAGCGGACCCGGTAGCCGCCGTCGCGGCGCGAGAGGTGCATGGCCTGGTCGAGGTCGACGGAGGCCGGCGGGTCGATCGTGAAGAAGGGGATGTCGATGGCGTCCTTGCCGCCGGGTTCCGGCGGGTGCGGGGCCGCCGCGGCCCGCTCCGCGTCCGCGAGGGCGTCGGCCGGGAAGGCCCCGGGGACGTCCAGGGTCGTACGCAGTTCACGCAGTGCGGCACGCAGCGGGGCCTCGGCTGCGCCGGTCACACGGAGATGACGGCGGGGCATGCACCGAGCGTAGGACGGGGCGGGGGTGTCGGCACCCGGTGATCGAGGTGCGCCGGGTCCGCGGCACTTCATGAGCGCGGCTCCCAGTGACCGCGGCCCCCGCGCTCCCCGGCGTCCCATGACCGCGGCGCCTCATGATCCGCGGGCACCCGTGATCCCCGGCACCCCCCGCTCCCCGGCGTCCCGCAACCGGGGGCACCCCACGACCTGGCCACCCCATGATCCGCCGCGCCCCTCGTTCCCCGGCACCGCCTTCCCTTCCGTACGCTTTCGCTGGGGCCGCACCCCCTGTTCCGCATCACTGTCCCGAGGAGTCCGATCGTGCTCGTGCTGCTGCCGCCGTCCGAAGGCAAGGCCCCGTCGGGCCGCGGCGCCCCGCTGAAGCCTGAGTCGCTGTCCCTGCCGGGGCTCGCCGGGGCGCGGCAGGCCGTGCTCGACGAGCTGGTCGAGCTGTGCGCCGACGACGAGGACAAAGCGCGCGAGGTGCTCGGCCTCAGCGAGGGGCTGCGCGGCGAGATCGCGAAGAACGTGGAGCTGCGCACCGCGGGCGCGCGCCCGGCCGGCGAGATCTACACGGGGGTCCTCTACGACGCGCTCGGTCTCGCCACCCTGGACACGGCGGCGAAGCGCCGGGCGGCGCGTTCGCTGCTGGTGTTCTCGGGCCTGTGGGGCGCGGTGCGGGTGAGCGACCGGATTCCTTCGTACCGCTGCTCGATGGGTGTGAAGCTGCCAGGGCTCGGGGCGCTCGGCGCGCACTGGCGCGGGCCGATGTCCGAGGCGCTTCCCGAGGCTGCCGGGGACGGGCTCGTGCTCGACCTGAGGTCGTCCGCGTACACGAGCGCGTGGAGGCCGAAGGGGGAGGTCGCGGGGCGTACGGCGACGGTGCGGGTGCTGCACGCGCAGACCGACCCGGTGACGGGTGCGGAGAAGCGCTCGGTCGTGTCGCACTTCAACAAGGCGACGAAGGGCCGGATCGTGCGCACGCTCCTGGAGACCGGCACCACGCCCGCGCACCCCGCCGAGCTGGTCGAGGCGCTGCGGGATCTCGGCCATGTGGTGGAGGCGCAGGCGCCCGCGAAGGCGGGGACGGCGTGGGCGCTCGACGTGGTGGTGACGCAGATCCACTGAACACCCACCCGAGCCTATTGCAGCATGCGCAACGCCCTTTGCGCATGCTGCGCGGCACGGGGCAGGATGGCCCCATGACTGATTCCTCCGTGCTCGATCTCGCCCCTGTCGTACCCGTCGTCGTCGTGGAGGACGTCGCCGACGCCGTGCCGCTCGCGCGGGCGCTCGTCGCGGGCGGCCTGCGGGCGATCGAGGTGACGCTGCGCACGCCGGCCGCGCTGGACGCGATCCGCGCCGTCGCGGACGAGGTGCCGGACGCCGTCGTCGGCGCGGGCACGGTCATCTCCCCGCAGAACGTCGCCGACTCGGTCGCCGCCGGAGCGCGCTTCCTGGTCAGCCCCGGCTGGACCGACACACTGCTCGACGCGATGAAGAAGTCCGGTGTGCCGTTCCTGCCGGGCGTCTCCACGACCTCGGAGGTCGTGGCGCTCCTGGAGCGCGGGGTGAGCGAGATGAAGTTCTTCCCCGCGGAGGCCGCGGGCGGCGTGCCGTACCTGAAGTCGCTGGCCGGTCCGCTGCCGCAGGCGCGGTTCTGCCCGACCGGCGGCGTCTCCCTCGGCTCGGCGCCCTCGTACCTGGCGCTCAAGAACGTCGGCTGCGTGGGCGGCAGTTGGATGCTTCCCGCGGACGCGGTCGCCGCGAAGGACTGGGCGCGGATCGAGACGCTGGCCCGCGAGGCGGCCGGCCTCGAGTAGCCCGGACGTCAGCGCGACAGCCCGGCCCTCAGCGCAGGTGCGCCGTCTCGTTGAGAAGGCGCACGCTCGCGTTGCCGTCCCCGTAGTACGCGACCGCCGAGAGCGACGCCGCCGAGAGTTCCATCCGGAACAGTGCCTCCGGCGGCGCGCCGAGCGCGATCCGTACGAGCGTCTTGATCGGCGTGACGTGTGTGACCAGGAGGACCGTGCGTCCCGCGTACTGCCCGACGAGCCGGTCCCGCGTCGCCGCGACCCGGCGGGCGACCGCCGCGAAGCTCTCGCCGCCCCCGGTCGGTTCCGCCTTCGACGAGGCCAGCCAGGCGTTCATGTCGTCCGGGAAGCGCTCGCGGACCTCGCCGAAGGTCATGCCCTCCCACGCGCCAAAGTCCGTCTCGCGCAGGCCCTCTTCGATGTGGACGTCGAGGCCGAGGCGGGCCGCGACGGTCCGCGCCGTCTCCTGGCACCGCTTGAGCGGCGACGAGACGATCGCCTGGACGGTGCCGCGCGCGGCGAGCGCCGCGGCGACCCGCTCGGCCTGCGCGCGTCCCACCGCGGACAGCTCGGGGTCGGCGCCGCCGGAGCCGGAGAACCGCTTCTGGGGCGTGAGCGCGGTCTCGCCGTGCCGCAGGAGGACGAAGGTGGCGGGCGCCCCCAGATCGGGCGCCGCCGACCAGCCCTGGGACGCGGTGCTCGCCACGTTCCGCGCGGCCCGCGCGTCCGCGTTCCCCCGGGCCCCCGCGAGCGCGGCCCGCGCCTTCGCCGCCCCGGCCGCCGCGTCCCCGGGCGGGGACTCCCGGTCCGCCTGGGGACGCGAGGTGTCCAGCTCGGCGGTCGAGCGCGAGGCCTCCCACTGCCTGCCCTGCTTGCCCGCGTCCATCGCCTCGTTGGCGAGCCGGTCCGCGTGCTTGTTCCGCTCGCGCGGGATCCACTCGTACGTCACCTGCGACGCCGGCAGCACGGTCGCCGCCTCGGCGGCGAGGGGCCGCATGTCGGGGTGTTTGATCTTCCAGCGGCCCGACATCTGCTCGACGACGAGCTTGGAGTCCATCCGGACGTGCACCGACGCCTGCGGGTCCAGGGCGTGCGCGGCGCGCAGGCCGGCCACGAGTCCCCGGTACTCGGCGACGTTGTTCGTGGCGACGCCGATGTACTCGGCGGCCTCCGCGAGGGTCTCCCCCGTCGCCGCGTCGATGACGACCGAGCCGTAGCCCGCGGGCCCCGGGTTGCCCCGGGAACCGCCGTCGGCCTCGACGATGAACTCCCGCACCACGAAGGCTCCTACAGGCCGGACTCGGACGTGCGCACCAGGATCCGGTGGCAGTTCTCGCAGCGCACCACGGAGTCGGGCGCCGCGGCCCGCACCTCGTTCAGCTCGGTGATGTTCAGCTCCAGCTGGCAGCCCTCGCAGCGGCGCTGGTAGAGGCGGGCCGCACCGACGCCGCCCTCCTTGACGCGCAGCTTGTCGTAGAGCTTCAGCAGGTCGTCGGGGACGGAGCCGGCGACGATGCCGCGCTCCTTGGTGACCGTGGCCGTCTCACCGTCGATCTCCTCGAAGGAGGCGTCGCGGCGGGCCGTCGCGTCGTCGATCTTGCCCTGGACGGAGGCGACCCGGCCGGTGAGCTCCTCGAAGCGCTCCTGCGCGGACTCGCGGCGCTCCATGACCTCGAGGACGACGTCCTCCAGGTCACCCTGGCGCTTGGCGAGCGAGGCGATCTCGCGCTGGAGGTTCTCCAGGTCCTTGGGGGACGTGACGGCGCCGGAGTCCAGACGCTGCTGGTCACGGGCAGCGCGCTGGCGGACCTGGTCGACGTCCTGCTCGGCCTTGGTCTGCTCGCGGGCGCAGTCGCTCTCCTCGGTCTGCGCGGCGACGTGCAGGTCGCGCAGCTGCGTGAGGTCCTTGTTCAGCGACTCGATCTCGGCGTGCTCGGGCAGCGACTTGCGCTTGTGCGCGAGCTGCGACAGTCGTACGTCCAGGGCCTGGACGTCGAGAAGTCGGATCTGGTCGGCGGGCGCGGCGTTCAGTTGGGGGCTCCAGTTGGAATCGGTGTGGCGTTGGACGCCGCGTGGGCGGTCCAGGGGTCGGTGACCGTCTTCGAGACGTGGACGCGAAGTCCCCATCCCTTGCGGTCGGAGATCTCGTCGAGCTGGGCTGCGGCCAGCTCGCACCAGGGCTGCTCGGTGGCCCAGTGGGCGGCGTCGAGCAGCGCCAGCGGGCTCTGCTCGCGGGCCTCGGAGGCGGGGTGGTGGCGCAGGTCCGCGGTGAGGAAGGCGTCGACGCCCGCGGCGCGCACGTCGGCGAAGAGGCTGTCGCCGGAGCCGCCGCTGACGGCGATCGTGCGGATCGTCGCGTCGAGGTCGCCGCACACGCGGATGCCCTGCGCGGTGGCAGGCAGCCGGTCGGCGGCGAGGCCGACCAGTTCGCGCAGGGTGAGGGGGTGTTCGAGCTCGCAGATCCGGCCGAGTCCGCGGCGGCCCGCGGGGTCGGTCGGGTCCGGTACGAGGGGGCCCGTGACCCGGAGGTCGAGGGCGCCCGCGAGCGCGTCGGAGACGCCCGGGTCGGCACGGTCGGCGTTGGTGTGCGCGACGTGCAGCGCGACGTCGTTCTTGATCAGCGTGTGGACGACGCGGCCCTTGAAGGTGGTGGCGGCGACGGTCGTCGTGCCGCGCAGATAAAGCGGGTGGTGCGTGACCAGGAGGTCCGCGCCCAGCTTCACCGCCTCGTCGACGGTCTGCTGGACGGGGTCCACGGCGAACAGGACCCGGGAGACCTCGGCGTCGGGGTCACCGACGACCGTGCCGACCGCGTCCCACGACTCGGCCCGCTCGGGGGGCCACAGCTTCTCGAGCGCGGCGATGACTTCAGACAGACGGGGCACGGTGAAAGGCTACCTTCCCTCCATGCCCCGTCGGCCCTGGCTCACGTACGGCAGCGGCCGGGGGCGGTACGGGCTCACGTACCGCTACCGGCCACCGACGGTCGGCTACTTGACGAGGTAGCCGTGCAGGTCGTCGAGGACCAGGTTCGCGGCCGTGACGCCGAGCCCCAGGTACCAGGTCTCGTCCGGGACGTTCCTGGCCTGTCCGTCCTTCACGGCGCCGAGCTTCTTCCACAGCGGGTTGCCCTCGGCGGTCGCGCGGTCGGTCTTCTTCGCGTCGCCGTAGACACCGGTGAAGATCCAGTCGGCGTCGGCCTGGTCGATCTTCTCCGGGCTGACCTCCGTGGCGAGGTCCTCGACCTGCTGGTTCTTGGGGCGCGGGATGCCGGCGTCGTCGAGGATCGTGCCGATGAAGGAGGCCTTCGCGTAGAGGCGGATCATGCCGGGCATGTAGCGCAGCATCGTGACGGTGGGCTTCTTCTCACCGATGTCGTCGCCGAGCTTCTTCGCCTTCTTCTCGTACGCGGCGAGGTTCGCCTTGGCCTCGGCGGTCTTGTCGAGGGCGGACGCGTTGAGGAGGTAGTTCTCCTTCCACGTGAAGCCGGGGCGGATGGAGAAGACCGTCGGGGCGATCTTGGAGAGCTGCGGGTAGAGCTTGGCCGCGCGCAGCTCGCTGCCGAGGATCAGGTCGGGGTGGAGAGCGGCGATCGCCTCGAGGTTGAGGGAGTTGATCGTGCCGACGTCCTTGGGGGTGCCCGCCGTCTTCTTCAGGTAGGACGGGACACCGTCGTCGCCCTCGGTGGGGGCGTAGCCGACGGGCTTGACGCCGAGGGACGCGACGTTGTCGAGCTCGCCGACGTCGAGCACGACGACCCGCTTGGGCTGCGCCTTGATCTCCGTCTTGCCCATGGCGTGCTCGATGGTGCGCGGGAACTGGCCGGCCTCGGCGGTCGTGCCCATCTTCGCGGTCTGCGAGGCCGCCTTGGCGAAGTCCTCGCCGCCCTGGGCAACGGCTTTGGAGCCGCTGCCGTTGTCGGACTTGCCGGAGCCGGAGCCGGAGCCGGAGTCCGAGTCCCCGGACCCGCAGGCCGCGAGCGACAGGGCGGCCGCCACGGCGAGGGCTACGGCGGCGGTGCCGCGGGTGCGAGGAGTTGTTCGCAGGGCCATGGGTGTTCCAGCTCCGAACGTCGTGGCGTCAGACCGCCTCAAGTGTGGTTAGGCAAACCTAACATCAGGCACTTCCGGACGTGCCAGCACATCCGGCCCACCCCTTTCAGGCAGATACGGACATGGCCACCCTTTGGTGTGAAGCCTGAGCCGCGCGTGCCACGGCAGCGCGTGCGAAAACTAGCTTCGGCTCGGACGAACCGGAGGTGAGTGATCCCATGACGGCCTTGGCGATCGAGCCCACGACGGAGCTGGAGAGCGGACCGGGCCCGGCGCGCGGACCGGCCCCGGACAGCGGAAACGATCCGGAGAACGGACAGGACCCGGACCCGGAACCGGGCGGGGTCCAGGACCGGGAGGACGGGCGGGCGCCGGAGAGCGAGCGCATCAACGAGTACGGGCAGGCGTCGGAGAGCGAGCGCACCACCAAGTACGCGCAAGCGCCGGAGAGCGAGCACACCACCAAGTACGCGCAAGCACCGGGCAACCGGCCCGCCCCGGAGTACGCGCAAGCGCCGGGCAACCGGCCCGCCCCGGAGTACGCGCAAGCGCCGGACGACGGCCCCGCGCCGGGCCCGGCGCGCGCGCAAGCACCGGACAGCACCCCAGTTCCGGAGTACGCGCAAGCACCGGACAGCACCCCAGGACCGGAGTACGCGCAAGCACCGGACAGCACCCCAGGACCGGAGTACGCGCAAGCACCGGACAGCACCCCAGGACCGGAGTACGCGCAAGCGCCGGATACCGACCCGGCCCGGGTGAGCCCGCAGACCGCGGACACAGCCCCGGCCCCGGCGAGCCCCCAACCCCCTGGCCCCGGTCCAGCCTCATTGAGCGCGCAGGCCCCCGGCGCCAGCCCCGCGAGCGCCCCCGAGTCCGCTCCCCTCACTCCTCGCCCCGCCTTTGTCATCACGGCCGACGGGGCCTACGCCGCGCGGCTCGCGACCGACGGCACGTCCTGGTTCCCGGAGCGGTGGACCCTGGACGGGCCCGAGCCGTACGCGGTGCCGTTGCCGGGGAACCAGCCGGAGGAGCCCGGGACCGAGGTCGTCCCGATGGGCGACGGGCGCGTCCTCATCCGGCGCGTGGTGGACGGCCGGCACTCCTTCTCGCTGCTGTATCCGACGGGCCCGCGAACGGGCGAGGTGCCGCTCGGGGCGGTGAGCGGCGGGGAGCTGACGCTGCTTCCGCCGGCGCCGGGCGGCAGATGCGCGTACGCCATCGCCGTGGGCGAGCGGTCGACGGGCGTGTGGATGGTGGCGGGCGGGGCGTTCGGGCCCGAGTTCCTGGCCGAGGTCCCGGGGCGCTGTTCGGGCGGGGTGTGGCTGGACCGCGCCGGCCGGATGCTGGCACTCGACCGGTCCCTCGACGGGGGGCCCGTCAAGACCGTCGCGGTGGACCTGGGGCGGGGCGGCGAGGTCACGCCGCTCCTCCAGATCGCGGAGGCGAGCGCGGACCGGCTGGTGCTCGCCGACCCGGACAGCGGGCTGCTCCTGATCCGCTCGGACGCGCCGTCGCCCGGCCATGAGCGCCTCGGCTGGGGCGTGCTGGGCTCGACGCTGCCGGTGCGCTTCCCGGAGTGTCTGCGCCTTTCCGACTGCGCGGTGACGCCGTTCGCGATCCAGCCGGGTCAGACGCTGATGCCGGAGAGCTGTGCGGTGGCGCTGCGGATCGACGGCGCCGCGGGCACCTGGCTGGGCCTGTGGCGGCCCGCCGGGCGCCAGATGCATCAACTCGCCGCCCCGCAGGGCTGGCTGGCGGGTGCGGGCCTGTGGACGCGCGGCGGTGAGCTGCAACTCCCTTACGTCACCGAGTCGGTGCCCTGCGGGATCGCGCGTACGTCGGTGCCGGAGCCCGTCGAGGAGCCGGACCCGCGGACGGCGCCCGAGCCGCCCTCGGCGGCCCGTCCCGTCCCGCTCCAGCAGGCGCCTCTCGCCGGTCTCATGCGACGCGCGGCAACCGCCGGGACACGGGCGGCACCCGCCGGTTAGACTCGCCCGGCTGTTTGAAGGATCTTGTTACGGGGTGAGTTTCGATGGCCGAGACGATGAACGCGGAGATGACCACGACGGAGTCCAGGGAGGCGGCGGACCGGTCCGCCGGTCCCGGCCGGCACCGTGGTGGCGCGTCCTCGCGCGACGAGAACGCGGCGCCGCACGGACGGCACCGCAAGGACCAGTCCGAACAGGGCTGAACGGCATGACGGAGGGGCCCGGAACCGCATGGTTCCGGGCCCCTCCGTCATGAGGTCAGGCGTGTTTGAGGCCGAGTACCTCGGCCGCGGCGAACGTCTCGTTCGGCGGCCGGTCCGCGTAGTGCGGGGTGAGCAGCGCGTCCAGCTCCTCGTAACTGAACGCGTCCTTCGCGGTGTCGAACTTGGCGGAGACCTTGGGGCGTTCGACGACGGCGACCATGCCGCCGTGCACGACGAGCAGCTGGCCGTTGACGTTCCCGGCGGCCGGGGACGCGAGGTAGCCGACGAGCGGGGCGACGTGTTCGGGAGCCAGCGGGTCGAGCTCGCCGGCTCCGGGCTCCCCGAAGCCCGCGAAGACGTCCTCGGTCATACGGGTGCGGGCGCGGGGGCAGATGACGTTGGACGTGACGCCGTACTTGCCGAGGGCTAGCGCCGTGGAGGTCGTCAGGCCGACGATGCCGCCCTTCGCCGCCGCGTAGTTGGGCTGTCCGGCCGAGCCGGCGAGGAACGCCTCGGACGAGGTGTTGACGATGCGGCCGTAGACCGGTGCGCCCGCCGCCTTGGAGCGTGCGCGCCAGTGGACGGACGCGAAGTGGGTCGTGTTGAAGTGGCCCTTGAGGTGGACGCGGATGACCGTGTCCCACTCGTCCTCGCTCATCGAGAAGATCATGCGGTCGCGCAGGATGCCCGCGTTGTTGACGAGGATGTCGAGTTTTCCGTACGTGTCGACGGCCAACTGGACCAGCGCGCGGGCCTGCTCGTGGTCGGCGACGTCGCCGAGGTGGGCGACGGCCTGCCCGCCCGCGGCCCGGATCTCGGCGCCGACCTCCTCGGCCGGGGTGGCGTCGGCGTCGCCGGAGCCGTCGCGGCCCGGCTGTCCGAAGTCGTTGACGACGACGCTCGCGCCGAGCCGGGCGAGTTCGAGCGCCTCCGCCCGGCCGAGGCCGCGGCCCGCGCCGGTGACGATCGCGGACAGGCCCTGAAGCGGCAGTGACTCTGAAGCCATCGGGGATCGGGGTCCTCTCTCAGATTTCGATGCAGGTGCGCAGCGCGGTGCCCGACCGCATCTGGTCGAGGGCTTCGTTGATCTCCCCGAGCTGCACGCGGTGCGTGATGAGGCTCTCCAGGTCGATGCGGCCGGCCCGCCACAGGGCGATGGCCCGCTCGTAGGACGTCAGGACGTCGCCGCCGCCGTACATGGACGGCAGGATCTTCTTCTCGTCGAAGAACAGCTCGAACATGTTGAGCTGGAGGAAGTCGTCGAGGGCGCCCGCGCCGACGATGCACAGGGTGCCGCCGCGCCGCGTCGTCTCGTAGGCGGTACGGGCCGTGGCGGACTTGCCCACGACCTCGAAGACGTAGTCGAAGCCCTCGCCCGCGGTGATGCGCTGCTTGGCGTCGCCGAGGGCGTCGGGCGCGACGGCCTCCGTGGCGCCGAACCCGAGGGCGGCCTCGCGGCGTGAGGCGACGGGGTCGACGGCGACGATCTGCGCGGCACCCTTGAGCCGGGCGCCCTGGATCGCGGAGATGCCGACGCCGCCGCAGCCGATGACGGCGACGGACGAACCGGCCGCCACGTCCGCGGTGTTGATCGCGGCACCGAGCCCGGTGGTGACGCCGCAGCCGATGAGGGCCGCGATGTCGAAGGGCACGTCGTCGGGGATGGGCACGGCGCAGCCCGCGTCGACGACGACCTCCTCGGTGAAGGTGCCGGTTCCCGCGAAGCCGAAGACATCACCGCCGGGGCGCTTGAAGTTGGGGGTGCCGGCGTTCATGAACCCGGCGAGGCAGAGCTGGGTCTGACCGCGTTTGCACGCCGGACAGGCGCCACAGGCCGGGAGCCAGCAGACGAGGACGCGGTCGCCGGGCTTGACGTTCGTGACGCCGTCGCCGACGTCGAGGATCTCGCCCGCGCCCTCGTGTCCGGGGATGAAGGGGGCGGGCTGCGGCAGCACACCGTTCATCGCGGACACGTCGGAGTGGCACAGTCCGGTGGCCCTGACCCTGATCTTCACCTTGCCGGGACCGAAGCCCACCGCCTCGACGTCGTCGAGTACCTCGAGTTTGTCCTGGCCTATCTCGTGCAGTACGGCTGCGCGCATGGCGTGCGGCTCCTCTCCCGAAGGGTCCCGATGGTCAGGTGTGTTCGACGATGGTGTCGGCGAGTACGGGCGCCTCGTCCCGCTCGACGGCGGTGACCGTGACCTGGATCCGGCCCTCGGAGCGCCACATCCGGATCCGCAGCGTCTCGCCCGGGAAGACGACTCCGGTGAACCGCGTCGCGAAGGACCGCACGCGGGACACGTCGCCGTCGAGCAGCGTGTCGACGACGGCCTTGAGCGTCATGCCGTACGAGCACAGGCCGTGCAGGATGGGCCTGTCGAAGCCGGCGAGCTTGGCGAACTCCGGGTCGGCGTGCAGGGGGTTCCAGTCGCCGGAGAGCCGGTACAGGAGTGCCTGGTCCTCTCGGACGGGGCGGTCGACGGTGCGGTCGGGTTCGCCGGTGGGTGCTTCGAGGCGGGTGGTGGGTCCCCGGTCGCCGCCGAAGCCGCCCTCGCCGCGGACGAAGATCTGCGCGTCGCTGGTCCACAGGGGGCCGTCCGCGTCGGCGACCTCGGTGCGCAGGACGAGGATGGCGGCCTTGCCCTTGTCGTAGACGGCGGCGACGCGCGAGGTGGAGGTCGCGCTGCCCTTGACCGGGATGGGCCGGTGCAGTGCCACGGTCTGCCCGCCGTGCAGGACGTGGGCGAGGTTGACGTCGATGCCGGGGGCGGAGAGGCCGCCGACGACGCCCATTCCGGCGCCGGCGACGGTGGCGAAGCTGGGCAGGACGTGCAGCCGGGACTCGAGGGTGTAGCGCAGCTCGTCGGGGTCGGTGGCGGGGGTGCCCGCGCCGAGGCCGAGGTGGTAGAGCTGGATGTCCTTGTGGTCCCAGGTGATCTCGGCGGACCGGGGTTCGGCGGCTACGGCCTTGGCGGCGTCGATCGGCATCAGACAGAGACTCCTTGTGCGGGAAAGACCTCGGTGCGGCCGTCCGCACCGTCGGTCGCACCGAGGTCGTTGCTGGGCCGGAGGAACTCTGGTGGAACGTCACGCGCCCGTTCTAGAACGCGTTCCAGTCCGGCGATCCCATGTATAGCCAAGACCGCGGCAGTTGTGAAGACTCCTGACGCCATGTCAGATCCGGTGCGCGTACGGCCGGGCGGGCGGACGGCCGTGACATTTGTACTGCCCGGCTCCGTACACACGGCATCTGCCGCGCCCGGCTCCCGGTCCGTAGCGTCCCTGTCATGACGAAGACAGACGGGACACCGGTGGCCGTGTCCTTCACGGGGGCGGTCAAGACATACGGCGCGGTGCGCGCCGTCGACGGGGTCGATCTGGAGATACGGCGCGGCGAGACCGTGGCCCTGCTCGGCCGCAACGGCGCGGGCAAGTCCTCCACGATCGCCCTCCTGCTCGGCCTGGACACCCCGGACGAGGGCACGGTCTCCCTCTTCGGAGGCACGCCGGAGCAGGCGGTACGTGCCGGTCAGGTCGGCGCGATGCTCCAGGAGGGCCGCGCGGTCCCCCGGGTCACGGTCCGTGAGCTGGTCTCCTTCGTGGCGGGGCGCTATCCGGCGCCGATGCCCGTCGCCGACGCGCTCGCCCTGGCCGGCATCGAGGAGATCGCGCAGCGGCGCGTCGACAAGCTGTCCGGGGGCCAGACCCAGCGGGTCCGGTTCGCCGTGGCCCTGGCCGGGAACCCGGACCTGCTGGTGCTCGACGAGCCGACCGCCGCCCTCGACGTGGAGGCACGGCACGCGTTCTGGACCTCGATGCGGGCCTACGCGCGGCGCGGCCACACGGTGCTCTTCTCCACGCACTACCTGGAGGAGGCCGACGCCCACGCCGACCGGATCGTGGTCATCGACCACGGCAGGATCGTCGCGATGGGGTCCGGCGAGGAGCTGAAGCGGGCCGCGGGCGGCAGCCTCGTCTCGTTCGACCTGGGCGGGCGCGGCACGGAGGGACTGTCGCTGCTGCCCGGGGTGACGGCCGTGGAGATCCGGGGGGACCGGGCCAGGCTGCGTACGGACGACTCGGACGCGACGGTGATAGCGCTGGCCGCACTGGACGCGATCCGGGGCCTGGAGGTCGCCCCGGCCTCGCTCGACGACGCGTTCATGGCGCTGACCAGCGGCTCGGACAGTCGTCCGGGCAGCGGTTCCGGCAACCTCACCGACAGCGGTTCCGACACGGATCTGGAGACGGTTCGATGATCGACTACCTGAGGCTCGAAGTGCGCAGAACCCTGCGCGACACCGGATTCGTGATCTTCGGTGTCGGGATGCCGGTGATGATGTACCTGCTGTTCACCAACCTCGGCGAGAACGACCCCGAGTGGAAGACGGTCTCCATGGTGGGCATGGCCGCGTACGGCGCGGTGGGCGCGGCCCTCAGCACCGGCGGCGGGGTCGCCGAGGACAAGACGATCGGGTGGCTGCGGCAGCTGCGGGTCACGCCGATGACGCCGCGCCAGGTGGTGGCGGGCCGGGCCCTGACGGGGTCCGTGACGGTGCTGCCGGCGATCGCTGCGGTGCTCGTCGCCGGCGGCCTGGTCAATGGAGTGCGGCTGGACGTGTGGCAGTGGGCGGCCCTCGCGCTGCTGCTGTGGCTCGGCTCGATCCCCTTCACCCTGCTCGGTCTCGGCAACGGCTACCGGCTGACCGCGCAGACCACAGGTGTCGCGAACATGGTGTGCAATCTGGGGCTCTCCGTCCTCGGCGGTCTGTGGTTCCCGATCGCGCTCTTCCCCGGGTGGCTGCGGTCCGTGTCGTCGTACACGCCGACGAACCGGTTCGCGCAGCTCGGTACGGCCGTGGCCGACGGGCACGCGCCGTCGGCCGCCGCGGTCATGGTGCTCGCCGCCTGGCTGCTGGCCTTCGGTTCGTACGCTGTGGTGTCGTACCGCAGGGCCGCACGGACCATCTGAACGGGGAGCTGGGGAAGCATGTCCTTCAAGCGCCGAGTCACCTGCCGGACGGCCGGACTGCGGGACGCCCGCCGGGAGTGGAAGGCGGAGCGCGACGTGTGGAAGGCACAGTGGCGGGCCCGGGACAAGGCCGCGAAGAACGGCGGGACGGCTGCGGAGGGCGGACCCATGGGCCCGCCGCCGAACGGATTCGCGCTGCTGCCCTGGCTCCTGATGGGGCTCGGCGCCTTCTCGAACCTCCTCCAGGGCAAGACGGCCGACCCCTGGATCGGCGGCATCGGCCTGCTCGTCTTCAACAGCCTCTACATCTCGGTCGTGTTCCAGGCCTTCGACAAGAAACGGCGCGAGGCCCGCTACACGCTCCTGGCGCTGATCGCGATGGGCCTGCTCACCTGCGGGCTCGCCCTCGCCTACGGCGGCAGCTGGCTGATGTTCTTCCCGCTGCTCGGCCTCGCGGCGGGCTCGGTCGTGCGAGGCCGCCGCCTCGGCCAGGTCGGCCTCGGCCTGAGCGCGCTCGCCGGGACCATCGGCGGCCTCAAGGAGGGCTGGGACGCGCTCAACATCGCGTACGGCACGTTCCTGTCCACGATGGTGACCGCCGCGATCCTCTCTCTGGCCGAGGCGGTACGTGAACTGCGCGCGGCCCGGGAGGAGTTGGCGCACCGCGCGGTGGAGCAGGAGCGGCTGCGGTTCTCGCGCGACCTGCACGACCTGCTCGGGCACACGCTGTCGGTGATCGTGGTGAAGTCGGAGGCGGCCCGCCGGCTCGCCCACCGCGACCTCGACGCGGCGCTCACGCAGATCTCGGACATCGAGTCCGTCGGCCGGCAGGCGCTCACCGAGATCCGCGAGGCGGTCACCGGCTACCGCGAGGGCAGTCTCACCACCGAGCTCGACCGCGCCCGCTCGGCGCTCACGGCGGCCGGGATCGAGCCCGTCGTACGCCAGTCGGGACCGCCGCTCGCCGCGCAGACGGAGGCGCTGCTCGGCTGGGTGGTGCGGGAGGCGGTCACGAACGCGGTGCGCCACAGCGGGGCGGCGCGCTGCGAGATCTCCGTGGACGGCGGCCCGGAGCGCGTGCGGCTCAGGGTCCACGACAACGGGCGCGGCGCCGCGGCCGAGCCGCCGGAGCCGGGCGTCGGCGGTACGGGCCTGCGGGGCCTGACCGAGCGGCTCGGCGCGGCGGGCGGCTCTCTGGAGGCGGGCCCGGCCGCGCGCGGCTTCACGGTGACGGCCGAACTCCCGGTCCTGCCGGACGAGGTGGAGCCGGGCGCGGCGCTGGAGCCGGAACGCGCGGGGTGACGGCGCGCGGGGCGCTCTACTCTGGGCGCGTGAACGAGATGCCCCGGGATCACCGGCCCGCGAAGTCCGTACGAGTGCTCCTCGCCGAGGACCAGGGCATGATGCGGGGCGCTCTCGCGCTGCTGCTCGGGCTGGAGGAGGACATCGAGGTCGTCGCGCAGGTCGCGACCGGTGACGCGATCGTCGGGACGGCGCTGGAGACACGGCCCGACGTGGCGCTGCTCGACATCGAACTGCCGGGCCGCAGCGGCCTGGACGCGGCGGCCGACCTGCGCGCGCAGTGCCCGGACTGCCGGGTCCTGATCCTGACGACGTTCGGCAGGCCGGGCTATCTGCGCCGGGCGATGGAGGCGGGCGCGGCCGGATTCCTGGTCAAGGACGGTCCGGTGGAGGATCTCGCGGAGGCGGTCCGGCGGGTCCTGCGCGGCGAGACGGTCATCGACCCGGCCCTGGCGGCGGCCGCACTGAGCGCGGGCCCGAACCCGCTGACGACCCGCGAGTGCGACGTCCTGAAGGCGTCCGTGGACGGGGCCACGGTCTCCGACATCGCGGGCAAGCTCCATCTGTCGGAGTCGACGGTGCGCAACTATCTGTCCTCGGCCATCGGCAAGACAGGGACCCGTAACCGCATGGAGGCGATGCGGGAGGCGCGCCGGCAGGGGTGGCTGTGACGGCCTCCCGGCCCCTCAACCCCCGCTCTGCCGGGCCTCCTTCGCGCGCGGCATCCACGTCACCAGCAGGATCACCGCCACCAGGAGGATCCCCGCACCCCATCGGAACGCGGCCGCGTACCCGTCGGTGAGGTCCTCGGCTCCGGTTCCCCCGCCGGAGCGGTCGGCCGCCACGGTCGACAGGATCGCGAGCCCCAGCGAACCGCCCAGCGTCCGGGAGGTGTTGACGAGCCCGGACACCAGACCGGCGTCCCCGGGCGCGGCCCCCGACGTGGCGAGCGAGGCCAGCGGCGTCATCGCGAGCCCGGCGCCCGCCATCATCACCATGCCCGGCAGCATGATCGCGGTGACGTAACCGCCGTGCGGACTCATCGTCGACTGCCAGGTGAACCCGGCGGTCGTGACGAGTACGCCGGACACCGCGACGGCCCGCGCGCCCACGCGACGCATCAGGCGCGGGGCGATCTTAGACCCGGCGACGACGGCGAGCGAGCTGGGGACGAGGGCGAGGCCGGCCTCGATCGGGGTGTAGCCGAGGACGTTCTGCGCGTAGAGGGTCATGAAGAACCACATCGCGAAGCTGCCCATGCCGCACACGAACATCGCCGCGTTGGCCGCCGCGACCGCGCGGACGCGGAAGAGGCCGAGCGGCATCAGCGGCAGCCGTGTGCGCGCCTCGACCGCGAGGAACGTCACGATCAGCGCCAGGGCGACGCCGAGCGGCACCAGGGTGGCGGCGGCGCCCCAGCCCTCGGCCTCGGTCTGGACGACGCCGTAGGCGAGGGTCGCGGTGCCCGCCGTGACGAGGACGGCGCCCGGCAGGTCGAGGCGCCGCTCGCCGCCCGCCTTCGACTCCCGGATCCAGCGGGCGGCGGCCGTGAACACCAGGGCGCCCAGAGGAACGTTGATCAGCAGCACCCAGCGCCAGTCGAGGCCCTCGGTGAGCACGCCGCCGACGAGGCCGCCGGCCGCGCCGCCGCCCGCCCCGACGGCGGTCCAGGTCGCGATGGCCCGGGCGCGGGCGGCGCCCTCGGGGACGGCGGACGTCAGGATGGTGAGCGTCGACGGCGCGAGGACCGCGGCGCCGAGCCCCTGGACGGCGCGGGCGGCGAGGAGCTGCCAGCCCTCCTGCGCGAGGCCGCCCGCGAGGGAGGCGAGCGTGAAGAGCCCGAGCCCCACGAGGAACATCCGCTTGCGCCCGAACAGGTCGCCGGCCCGCCCGCCGAGCAGCATGAACCCGGCGAACGCGATCGAGTAGGCGTTGACCACCCATTGCAGCCCGGTGGCGCTGAGCCCCAGGTCCGCTCGCATGGACGGCAGGGCGACATTGACGACGGAGACGTCGAGGACGACGAGGAACTGTCCGGCGCAGGCGGCGGCCACGACGAGCCAGGTGGGCGGCGCTGCCTTGCGGGCTATCGCGGTGTCGACAGGGGCTTCAAGCATGAGTGTCATGGTCTCAGTCCGCTGTCGGTCCGTACATCAGGATTTCGGCGCACCCGGCGCTGGTCCCCGGGGACTAGGGCCTGTCGTCACATTCCCGTCGTCCGCCCGAGGGGTGGGCCCGGCGGCGTCTGGTGCGTGCGATCGCAAGGCGCCGGAGAGCCCTTGTAGCGGAGCTACCAGGGCTTTTCGGCAACGCCGCGAGCGGGCGTGCCAGACGCCGCCGGGCAGACGGGAATGTGACGACAGGTCCTAGGACCCGTCCTCAGGTCCTACGACCTGCGCAGCATCGTCACGACGGCGGCGCCGCCCAGTCCGATGTTGTGGGCGAGTCCGACGCGGGCGTCCGGGACCTGTCGCGCACCGGCCTCGCCCCTCAACTGCCAGGTGAGTTCCGCCGCTTGGGCGATGCCGGTGGCGCCGAGCGGGTGCCCCTTGGAGATGAGGCCGCCCGACGGGTTCACGACCCAGCGTCCGCCGTACGTCGTCGCGCCCTCCTCGACGAGCTTGCCGGAGGCGCCCGGCGCGCACATCCCGAGCGCTTCGTAGGTGAGGAGTTCGTTGACGGAGAAGCAGTCGTGCAGCTCGATCACGTCGACGTCCTCGACGCCGAGCCCGGACGCCTCGTAGACGCGGGTGGCGGCGGCGCGCGACATGGGCTGTCCGACGACGTCGATGCAGGAGCCGGAGGCGAAGGACTCCCCCGTGTCGGTCGCCATGGCCTGCGCGGCGATCTCGACGGCCCTGTCCCCCAGGTCGTGGAGTTCGACGAACCGCTCCGACACGACGACGGCCGCCGCCGCGCCGTCCGAGGTGGGCGAGCACTGGAGCTTGGTGAGCGGCGCGTGAATGGTCTTCGCGGCGAGGATCTCGTCGACGGTGTACGGGTCCTGGAACTGGGCGTACGGGTTGTTCACGGAGTGCCGGTGGTTCTTGGCCCCCACGGCGGCGAGCTGTGCCTCTGTCGTGCCGTGCCTCTCCATGTGCTCGCGGGCCGCGTCGCCGAAGATCTGGGCGGTGGGCGGGGACATCTCGAAGCCGTGCTTCGCGGCCATGATGCCGTAGTGCCGGGCGACCGGTGACGTCTTGAAGTCTCCCCCGTCGGCTCCCCCGCCGAGCGCGCCGCGCTGCATCTTCTCGAAGCCGAGTGCCAGCACGCAGTCGTTGATGCCGCCCTCGACGAACTGCCGGGCGAGCATCAGCGCGCTCGATCCCGTCGCGCAGTTGTTGTTGACGTTGTAGACGGGGACGCCGGTCAGGCCGAGTTCGTAGACCGCGCGCTGCCCGGCGGTCGAGGCCTGGAAGCAGTAGCCGACGGGGACCTGCTCCACGTCCTCGTAGGAGACGCCGGCGTCGTCGAGGGCCTTGGACCCGGCCTCCTTCACCATGTCCCAGTACTGCCAGTCGCGGCTCTCGGGCTTCTCGAACCTGGTCATCCCGACGCCGACTATGTACGCCTTGCCCATGGAAACGGCCTCCTGCCAGTATCTGACGAGTCGTCAGATACTGGCAGGAGGGGGCCGCCGAGGGAAGGGCTTCCCCGCTCCCCGCTCCGGCCTGATCCGAATGAAGGGCCCTAGCGGAAGGCGGCGTGACCCGTGAGCGCCTGGCCGAGGGCGAGGGTGTGCATCTCGGTCGTGCCCTCGTAGGTGAGCACGGACTCCAGGTTGTTGGCGTGGCGGATCACCGGGTACTCCAGCGAGATGCCGTTGGCGCCCAGGATCGTGCGGGCGGTGCGGCAGATCTCGATGGCCTCACGCACGTTGTTCAGCTTGCCGAAGCTGATCTGCGCCGGGTGGACACCGGCGGGCGAGTCCTTCAGGTCGGCCAGGCGCAGCGCCGTCAGCGTCGCCTTGTGCAGTTCGAGCGCCATGTCCACGAGCTTCTGCTGCGTGAGCTGGAACGCGGCGATCGGCTTGCCGAACTGCGTGCGCTGGCCCGCGTAGTCGGCGGCCGCCTGCCAGGCCGAGCGCGCGGCACCGGTGACGCCCCACACGATGCCGTAACGCGCCTCGTTCAGACAGGTCAGCGGCGCGCCCACGCCCCGCGCCTCGGGAAGCCGGGCGGACGCGGGCAGGCGCACGCCGTCGAGGACCAGCTCACTGGTCACGCTCGCCCGCAGCGACATCTTGTGCTTGATCAGCGGCGCCGAGAAGCCGGGGGTGTCGGTGGGCACGACGAAGCCGCGCACGCCGTCCTCGGTCTGCGCCCACACGACGGCGACGGCCGCGACCGAGCCGTTCGTGATCCACATCTTGCGGCCGTCGAGGATCCAGTCGTCGCCGTCACGCCGGGCGCGCGTCGTCATGGACGACGGGTCGGAGCCGTGGTCGGGCTCGGTCAGGCCGAAGCAGCCGATGGCCTCGCCCGCCGCCATGCGCGGCAGCCACTCCTGCTTCTGCTCCTCGGAGCCGAAGCGGTGGATCGCGAACATGGCCAGCGAACCCTGCACGGACACGAAGGAGCGCAGACCGGAGTCCGTCGCCTCCAGCTCGCGGCACGCGATGCCGTAAGCGCGGGCCGACATGCCGGCGCACCCGTAGCCCTCCAGGTGCATGCCGAGCAGGCCCATCTTGCCGAACTCGCGGGCGAGTTCGGGCAGGGCGGGCAGCTCCCCGTTCTCGAACCACTCGGCGATGTGCGGCTCGACCTTGTCGTCGAGGTACTGGCGGACCGTGTCGCGCACGGCCCGCTCCTCGTCGGTGAAGAGCGCTTCGAGGTTCAGCGGGTCGACGGGGTCGAGGGCGGCGAACGGCATGATCAGGCTCCTTGAGGGTGGTCGAGCAGGCGGGCGATGGCGGACTCGTCGTAGCCGAGTTCGGTGAGTATGTCCCGGCTGTGCAGGCCGAGGGTGGGCGGGGCGGTGCGCACCGCGGGGCGCTCGCCGCGGAAGGTGACGGGGAACGCGACCTGCTGGAGCGGGCCCACCTCCGGGTGGTCGACCTTCTGCACCATGCCGAGCGCCTCGGTCTGCGGGCAGTCGTAGACCTCGTCGAGGGTGCGGATCGGCGCGACCGGGACGCCGCGCGGCTTCAGCAGGGCGCACCAGTTGGCCACGGTGTCGTCGACGAGGACGGACTCGAGCTTGGCGTTGAGGGCCGTTCGGTGCGTGACGCGGGCGCGGTTGGTGGCGAAGCGCGGGTCGTCGGCCCACTCCGGGTGGCCGAGCGCCTCGCTCAGTCTGCGGAAGAGGCCGTCGCTGCCGACGGCGATCACGAAGTGCCCGTCGGACGCCGGATAGGCCTGGTACGGGACGAGGCTCGGGTGGCCGGAGCCGAGGCGGGTGGGCCGCTCCCCGGTGGCGAAGTAGCCGGTCGCCCAGTTGATGTGCAGGGCGAGCTGGGACTCGTACAGGGAGGTGGTGACGTACTGGCCGTGGCCCGTGCGCTCGCGTTCGACGAGTGCCGCGTTGACACCGATGAGGCCGAAGAGGGCGGCGCCCAGGTCTCCCATCGCGTACCCGGCCTTCACGGGCGGCCCGTCGGGCTCGCCGGTCAGGGACATCAGGCCGGCCGACGCCTGGGCCACCATGTCGTAGCCGGGCTCGTCGCGCAGGGGGCCCGTGTCGCCGAACGCGGAGATGTGCAGGATGACCAGCCGCGGATAGAGCTCGCTGAGTTCTCGGTAGTCGAAGACACGGGCGAGCGAGCTGCCGGGACGGAAGTTCTCCACCATCACGTCCGCGTCGGCGAGCATGCGGTGGACGGCCTCCTGCCCCTCGGGGGACTTGAGGTCGAGGGTGACCGAGCGCTTGTTGCGGTTGGCGGCCAGGTAGTAGGTCGCGTCGGGGCCGTTGAAGGGCGGGCCCCACGCGCGCGTCGGGTCGCCGCCGTCGGGGTGCTCGACCTTGATGACGTCGGCGCCGAGGTCGGCGAGCGACATGGTGACGTAGGGCCCGGCGAGGATCTTGGACAGGTCCACGACCTTCATACCGGCCAGCGGTGCGGCGGGGCGGGGCTGCTCAGGCATGTGCGGCGGACTCCTTGACCGTGTTCTCCTCGGGGGCGACGTGTCCACCCTCGGCCAGTTCGGCCAGGTGGTCCAGTGCGTCGCGGGGCGGGGTGTCCGGGTCGTCGAGGAGCGCGGTGCAGGTGCGGGCGACGAGGAGGGCGCGACCGTTGCCGCCGGCCTTCGCCTCATGGGCGGCCTGGTCGTACAGGAGGGTCTCCATGACGGCGCGCGTGAGCTCGTCGGCGTACCGGCCGATCCTCATCTCCTGCTCGTCGGCGGGGAGTTCGAGGAGGCCGTCACCCTTCTTGCGCAGCAGCTCCCAGCGGCCCCGCGTCTCGACGCGGTCGCCGTACGCGTCGGCGAGGGTGCGGTGGGCCCCCTGGCGGCGCATGCAGCGCAGCACGTCGAGCGCGATGACGTTCGAGGAGCCCTCCCAGATGGAGCCGAGGTGGGCGTCGCGCACGAGCCGGGGGTTGACCCAGTCCTCGATGTAGCCGTTGCCGCCGCGGATCTCCATGGCCTCGCCGGTGACGGAGCGGGCGCGCTTGCACAGGGTGTGCTTGGCGAGCGGGGTGAGGACGCGGACGAGCGCGCGGGCCACCCCTTCTTCACCACGGGCGGCCTCTTCGTCGGCGGCCGTCAGGCGGGCGGCCGCCTCCAGGACGAGCGCGAGCGCCCCCTCCGTGTCGATGATCATCGGCAGGAGCGTGGCCCGCATCAGGGGCTGCTCGAAGAGCGGCTTGCCGAAGACGTGGCGGACACGCGTGTGGTCCACGGACTCGCGGACGGCGCGGCGCATCAGGGCGGTGGCGCGCATGGCGTTGGACAGCCGCGAGACGTTGAGCATCTCGGCCATCTGCCGGAATCCGTCCGCGAGCCGGCCGACGGGGGTCGCGTACGCCTCTTCGAGGGTGACCTCGCCGCTCGCGATGGACTTCGAGCCGAGCTTGTCCTTGAGGCGGTCGATGCGGATCGCGTTACGGGTGCCGTCGGGGCGCAGGCGCGGGACGAGGAACATGCCGAGGCCGCGGGTGCCCTCGCCCTGGCCGGGGACACGGGCGAGGGTGAGGATCACGTCGGCGCCCGGGTTGGACGCGAACCACTTCTTGCCGGTGAGCGTCCAGTGCGTGCCCTGGTCGGTGGCGACGGTCTCCGTCAGGCCGACGTCGGTGCCGCCCTGCTTCTCCGTCATGAACATCGCGCCGGTGGCCCGCAGTTCGGGGTCGGTGGAGGAGAGGGCGGCGATCTCGGCCGCGTACCGCTCGGGATCGAACAGGCGCAGGACGCGGGCGGCCGAGTCCGTCATCGACAGGGGGCAGGCCATGCCGAACTCGGACTGCACATAGAGGTAGGACAGGGCGTACTTGACGGTGTGCGGGACCTTGGACGGCCAGCCGTGGACGCCGGGGCGGTGCGACATCGCGGCGAGCCCGAACTCCTCGTAGGCGATGGCGGCGGCGCGGTCGTGGGCCGGGTGGTACGCGATCTCGTCGACGCGCTCGCCGCCGGGGGCGTACTGGACGAGGCGGGGCGGATGGGCGTCGGCGAGTGCGGCCTGCCGGTCGAGGTCGCCGGCCGCGAGCGCGCCGAGTTCGGTCAGGAGCGGCTCGACGCGGGCGCGGTCGTCGGCGGACAGGACACGGTCGAGGAAGGGGCGCAGCGCGGGGTCGCGGTCGGCGTAGTTCATCGGGGGATCACTCCGGGTCAGGCGTGGGAGGCGGTGCGGGTGGTGACGGCGGCGGGCTCCGGCGCGGCGGCGGTGCGGGCGAGCAGCGGCAGGACACCGACGAGGGTCACGAGGGTGTAGCCGAGGCCGAGCGCGACGACGGGCCAGATCGAGCCGGTGGAGTTGAGCAGGTACTGGGAGACGATCGGCGCGGTCCCGGCGAACAGCGTCGTGCAGAGCTGGTAGGAGAGGGACATGCCCGTGTAGCGGACCTCGACGGGGAAGACTCGCGCGAGGATGCCGGCGAGCGCCGCGTAGTACATGGCGTGCGGGAAGGTGGCGAGGCCCATGCCGAGGACGGCCAGCCAGAAGTTTCCGGTCCCGACGAGAACGAACATCAGCGGCAGCACGACGAATTCGGGCAGCAGCATCCACAACACGGCCTTGCGCACGGGCCACTTGCTCGCGAGGACGGCGCCGAAGGGCTGCACGACGACCTGCACGACCAGGGCGAGCGAGATGACGGTCAGGAACGACGTGCGGTCGAAGCCGAGGTCGGAGGTGGCCCAGGAGAGGGCGAACGTCGTCTTGACGTAGGTGATCGCGACACCGGCCGTACCGGCGAGCACACCGAGCAGGACCAGCATCGGCGAGCGGGTCAGGACGTCCTTGATCGGCAGCTTGGACGTCTGCTTGCGCTCCAGAGCCGCGGCCATCTCGGGGGTCTCGGCGAGCCGCAGGCGGATGAACAGGCCGACGGCGACGAGCACGGCGGAGAAGAGGAACGGGACGCGCCAGCCCCAGGACTCGAAGGCGGCGTCGGGGAGCTGGGCGATGCCGAGGAAGGCGAGCGTGGCGAGAAGGTTGCCCACGGGCGAGCCCTGCTGGGCGAACGCCCCGTACAGGAGCTTGCGCTTGGGCGGGGCGTACTCGGTGGCGATGAGGACGGCGCCGCCCCACTCGCCGCCCATCGCGACGCCCTGGATCATGCGCAGCAGCACGAGGAGGACGGGCGCGGCGGCGCCGATCCGGGCGTAGCCCGGCAGCAGCCCGACGCAGAAGGTGGCGGCGCCCATCATGGTGAGCGTGGTGACGAGGGCCTTCTTGCGGCCGTAGCGGTCGCCGAAGTGGCCGAAGATCAGGCCGCCGAGGGGGCGGGCCAGGAAGCCGACCCAGAAGGTGGCGAAGGCGGCGAGCGTGGCTACGGCCGGCGAGGCCTCGGCGAAAAAGATCTTGCCGAGGACCAGCGCGGATGCGGAGCCGTAGATGTAGAAGTCGAACCACTCGATGGTGGTCCCGACGAAGGCGGTGACGCCGGCGCGGCGGGCGTCACGGGCCTGGGTTGCGCTGACCCCAGGGACTGGGGCGTCGTGCTGCATGACGAGCGTCCTCTCGTAGCGGCGTCCCGCCGGAGAGGGGACGGGCCGGAGAGGCGGGGTCACCGAGCGGCCGGGGACCGTCCACGTTCCCCGCCCGGCGCTCATCGCTCCGTCGCGAGACGTGGATCACTCTGCACCCGCTCATTAGGATGTGTCCAAGACCAATACCGGGCTCCAGTCAGACGTCATCCATCAAGATAAGGAGCGTCACGCGCCGGCGTCGGGCGCGTCCGGGGGCGTCGGCAGGACGTCCTCCGCCACGCGCAGGACCGCCTGGAGCGGCGCCGAGCGGTTTCCGGTGCGCCAGCCGAGGGCGATGGGGAGTACCGGCACGTCGTCCCCGACCAGCGGGCGGAACACGACGTGTTCCAGATGGATGGCGCGCGCGGACGCCACGACGACGGCGAGCCCGACGCCCGCCCCGACGAGCGCGAGCATGTTGTACGAGTCCGGCGCCTCCTGCGCGATCCGCGGGGCGAACCCGGCGTCGTGGCAGGCCTGCACCATGGCCTCGCGCACCGCCGAGCCACGGGCGACAGGGAACGTCACGAACGGCTCGTGCGCCAGCTCGGCGAAGTGGACCTCGTCCTGCCGGGCGAGCGGATGACTGTCGGGCAGGGCGAGGACGAGGCGTTCCATCCGCACGACGCGCGCGGTGATTCCGCGCCGCACCGGGAGAGCCACGAACCCCACGTCGAGGGACCCGTCCGCGATCCTCCCGAGCGCCTCACCGGTGTAGGTCTGGCCCTCCAGCACCAGCTCGATGCCGGGGAGTTCGGAGTTGACGGCGCGGGTGAGCAGCGGCAGCGCGGAGTAGCTGCTGGCCCCGGCGAACCCGACGGTGACCCGCCCCACCTCCCCGAGGTGCGCGGCCTGCACGGTCCTGCGCACCGCCGAGGCCTCGGCGAGCAGATGCCGGGCGGGCCCGAGCAGCGCGTGCCCGGCGGCGGTGAGCCGCACGGTCCGGGTGGTCCGGTCGAACAGCTTGACGCCCAGATCCCGCTCCAGCAGCTTGATCTGCTGACTGAGCGGCGACTGCGCGATGTGCAGCCGCTCGGCGGCCCGCCCGAAGTGCAGTTCCTCGGCGACGGCGACGAATCCTGAGAGGTGTCTGAGCTCCACGCGGCGACGATACGGCCCTCGGGCGGCCCGGACGCCGCCGAGCCCGGACCCCCGTGAACCCGCTCCTCAGTCGCGAGGCAGCCCCAGGATCCGTTCCGCCACCACGTTCAACTGCACCTGCGTGGTGCCGCCGGCGATCGTCAGGCAGCGCGACATCAGGAACCCGTGCAGCGCCCGCTCCCCCGGCCCCTCCCCGAGTGCGCCCTCGGGGCCGAGGAGTTCCAGCGCGAGTTCGGCGACCTTCTGCTGGTGCGGCGTCTGCACCAGTTTCCGTACGGACGCCCCGGGGCCGGGCTCCGCGCCGGCCACCTGCCGCATCGTCGTGCGCAGCCCGATGCAGGCCAGGGCGTGCGCCTCCGTGGCGAGCGCGCCGATCCGCGCCCGGTACGCGCCGTCGAGCGCTCCGGCGCGGGCGATCAGTGCCTCCAGGCCCGTGTCGAAGGTCAGCTGGTCGGCCATGTGCACCCGTTCGTTGCCGAGCGTGTTCCGGGCGACACGCCAGCCGTCGTCCACCCGCCCCACCACGGCGTCCTCGGGCAGGAGCACGTCGTCGAAGTACACCTCGTTGAAGAGCGAGTCCCCGGTGATCTCCTTCAGGGGCCGTATGTCGATGCCCTCGGTCCGCTTCATGTCGACGACGAAATAGGTGAGCCCTTTGTGCTTGGGGGCGTCCGGGTCGGTTCGGGCGAGCAGGATCCCGTGGTCGGCCCACTGGGCGGCGCTCGTCCACACCTTCTGTCCGTTGACGCGCCAGCGCCCGTCCTCGGTGCGCTCGGCCTTCGTCCGCAGCGAGGCCAGGTCGGAGCCCGCGCCGGGTTCGGAGAACAGCTGGCACCACAGGACGTCGCCGCGCAGGGTGGGCAGCAGATAGCGGTCCCGCTGCTCCGGGGTGCCGTAGGCGAGGAGCGAGGGAACGACCCAGGTCCCGATGCCGAGATCGCTGACACGGACGCCCGCGGCGGCGAGCTCCTGCTGTACGGCGAGCTGCTGGACGGGGCCCGCGCCGAGGCCGTACGGCTCGGGCAGGTGCGGCGCCGCGTACCCGGCGGGTGCGAGGGCGCGGCGGGCGGCGCCCGGGTCGAGGCCGCGTACCCCCTCGACGGCCTCGCGGGCCCGCGCCCGGAACGCCTCGGCCTCCGCCGGCAGCTCCAGGCGCAGCTCGCGCCGCGCCCCGCCCTCCGCGAGCCGCACCGCCCGCAGCCGGTGCGCGTCCCCCGCGCCGAGCAGCTGCCGCGCGACGACGGCCCGCCGCAGATACAGATGCGCGTCGTGCTCCCAGGTGAACCCGATCCCGCCGAGGACCTGCACACAGTCCTTGGCGCAGGAGTACGCGGCATCGAGCGCGGCCCCGGCGGCGAGAGCCACGGCCAGCTCACGCGCCGCGCCCTGCTCCGCCCCCTCGACGGAACGCGGCGCCTCGGCGCCGGCCGGCTCCTGCTCCCCCTCCGCGCCGGTCCGGCCCGCCGCCCGCGCCGCGTCCCACACCAGCGCCCGGGCCTGCTCGACCCGGACGAGCATGTCCGCGCACAGGTGCTTGATGCCCTGGAACTGTCCGATCGGCCGGCCGAACTGCTCCCGGACCTTCGCGTACTCCGCCGCCGTGTGCAGCGCCCATGCCGCGACGCCGCACGCGTCGGCCGCGAGGACGACGGAGGCCAGGTCACGGACGGTGGCCGTGTCGACGGCGAGGATCCGGGCGCCGGGCACCAGGGCGCCCCGGGCGATGATCTCCGCGGTGGGGCGGGTGGGATCGGCGCTCTCGTGGACGCGGACCCCGATTCCGGCGGTGCCCGCGTCGACGGCGACCCACACGGTCCCGGTCGCGGACTCGGCGGCCAGGAGGAGCAGGTCGGCGTCGCCCCCGGACAGGACGGGCGGCGCCGTCCCGTCGAGGACGAGCCCGTCGGACACGGTGACGGCGGTCAGCGTGCCCGTACCGAGGGCGACGGCGCCGATGCGGTCGCCGGACGCGACAGACGCGGCGAGGCCACGGGCCTCCGCGTGGCGCAGGACCAGCGAGGCGGCGGCGTTGGCCGCGAAGGGCCCGGGCAGCGCGGCCCGCCCCGCCTCTTCGAGGACGACCGCGAGGTCGACGAGGTCGCCGCCCCCGCCGCCGTACTCCTCGGGGAGATGGAGGCCGAGCAGCCCCTGTCCCGCGAGTCCGTCCCAGTGGGCGGGGCGGCCCGCGGGGGCCGCGGGGGCGTCGAGCAGTTTGCGCACTTCCTCGGGCGGTACGGCGCGTGCGAGCCAGCCGCGCACGGCGTCCGACAGCTCCTCTTGCTCCTGCGTGATCGCGATGCCCATGCGGCGCACGGTAGAACACGTTCCAATCTGACGGAAGGTCAGAAAGCGAGCGAGGCATGTAATCAAAAGGTAAAGACCTTCAAGACTTCCCCTTGTACGACACCCGTCGGAATAGTCGCCCCAGGTAACGGGTTCAGCTTCCACGTACCCGACGCGCGAAACCCGCCGCCCGCGCGACGCCTGAACTCTCTGCCCCCGGAGGCACTACGTAATGACGCAGACGACCCAACGGCCGACCGCGCAACGCGGAATACGCGGAGTCGTCCCCGTACTCGCCTTCGCCGGTATCACCGTCGCGGTGATGCAGACGCTTCTCGTACCGGTCATCAAGGACCTCCCGGTCCTGCTCGGCACCGCCCCCTCCAACGCGACCTGGGTCATGACCTCGACCCTCCTCGCGGGCGCCGTCGCCACGCCGATCATGGGCCGCCTCGGCGACCTCTACGGCAAGCGCCGGATGCTGCTCACCAGCCTCGCGATCATGGTCATCGGCTCGCTCGTCGCGGGCTTCACCAGCGATCTCCTCGTGATGATCGTGGGCCGCGCCCTCCAGGGCTTCGCCATGGGCGCCATCCCCCTCGGCATCGGCCTGATGCGCGACGAGCTGCCGCGCGAGAAGCTCGGGTCCGCGATGGCCCTGATGAGCTCCTCCATCGGCGTCGGCGGCGGACTCGCGCTCCCGCTGGCGGCCCTCGTGGCCCAGCACGCCGACTGGCACGCCCTCTTCTTCGGCGCGGCGGGCCTCGGCGTCGTCGCGATCCTGCTCACCCTCGTCTTCGTCCCGGAGAGCTCCGTCAAGGCCGAGGGCAGCTTCGACGTCCTCGGCGCACTCGGCCTGTCCGCCGGGCTCGTCCTCTTCCTGCTGCCGATCACCAAGGGCAGCGACTGGGGCTGGACCGACCCGATGACGCTCGGCCTGTTCGGCGCGGCCTTCGTCGTGCTCGTGCTGTGGGGCGTGATGGAGCTGAGGCTCAAGGCCCCGCTCGTGGACCTGCGCACCACGGCCCGGCGCGAGGTGCTCCTCACCAACCTCGCCTCGATCATGGTCGGTGTCGCGTTCTACGCGATCTCGCTCGTCCTCCCGCAGCTCCTCCAGCTGCCGAGGACGACCGGCTACGGCCTCGGCCAGTCGATGGTCGTCGCGGGCCTGTGCGTGGCGCCGCTCGGCCTCACGATGATGCTCACGGCCCCCGTGTACGCGCGCCTCTCCGCGAAGTACGGCCCGAAGATCACCCTGATCCTCGGCATGCTGATCATCGCGATCGGCTACGGCGCCGGCCTCGGCCTGATGAGCGCCGCCTGGCAGACCATCATCATCTCGGTGGTCGTGGGCGCCGGCATCGGACTCGCGTACTCCTCGCTGCCCGCCCTGATCATCGGCGCCGTCGACGCGTCCGAGACGGGTGCGGCCAACGGCCTCAACACCCTGATGCGGTCCATCGGCACCTCGGTGTCGAGCGCCGTGATCGGCATGGTCCTCGCCAACACGGCGAACCACGTCGGCGGCGCGGCCGTGCCCACCCTGCACGGCTTCCACATCTCGTTCCTGATCGCCACCGGCGCGGTCGCCATGGGCGTCCTGCTCGCCGTCTTCCTGCCGAAGCAGCGACAGGCGACCAAGCCGCAGCTGCGCGCCAGCAGCGAGGAGGACGCGGCACTGGAGCGCGCCGAGAAGGTCGAGTGGGAGTCCGCCCTGCTCGAGCCGGGCCGAGAGCCCAGGGGATTCCGCGGCCAGGTCCTCGACGCGGCGGGCCTGCCCGTCGCCCGGGCCAAGGTCACGCTGATCGACCGGCGCGGCCGCCAGGCGGGCGCCGCGCTCACCGACCACGAGGGCCGTTACGCCCTGGAGGTCCCGGCCGGCGGCTCGTACGTGCTGGCCGCAACCGCCGGCGGGCACGCGCCGCGGGCCTCCGCGGCGACGCACCACGGCGAGGACCGGCCGGTCGACGTCGACCTGGCCCTGGAGCTCATCGCGCAGGAGAGTCGAACCGCGGCGCGCAGCTGAGCAGTTCGGAGACATCGGAGCCGACCGGCAGCTCCTTCGGGGACGCGTCGCGGGTGAAGAGGCGGGCAGCACGCTCGCCCTGAACCGCGGCGCGTTCGCCGTTCACCCGCAGCCAGGACCCCTCACGCAGGCCGAGCACCGGCACATCGTTCTCCTCCAGGAACTCGGTGAGGCGCTCCTCGCGGGTCTCGCCCTTGTGCGTGGAGGCCGGGTCCGGGTCCAGGTAGTGCGGGTTGATCTGGAAGGGGACGAGGCCGAGCGCCTCGAACGACGGGGGCTGCACGATCGGCATGTCGTTGCTCGTGCGCAGGCTGGGCGCCGCCATGTTCGTGCCGGCGCTCGCGCCCATGTAGGGCAGGCCGCCGCCGACCGCCTTGATCAGGGCGTCGCGCAGACCGGTGCGGTAGAGGGCGCTCAACAGCCGGAAGGAGTTGCCGCCCCCGATGAACACGGCGTCGGCGGCGGCGAGTTCGGCCACCGGGTCGTCGCCCTCGTGCACGCCGCGCACGCCGATCCCGGCGCCTTCGAGCGCGCCCCGCACCCGGTCCGTGTACGTGTCGTGGTCCGCGAGGGCGTACGGCACGAACGCGAGCCGGGCCTTCGGGGGCAGGAAGCCGGTGACGGTGTCCAGGGCGTGTGCGAGGTAACCGCGGCCGTACTGGGTGGAGTTGGAGAGCAGCAGCAGGTTCAAGGGAGTAACTCCTCAGGAGTGGAACGGCACTTCAGGGCCGGGGGGCGGGGCTGGAGGGGCTTCAGGGCGGCGGGCTTCAGGGCAGAGGGTTCAGGACTGCGGGTTCAGGACTGCGGGGCGCGCGGCTTGCGCGTGCGCTGCGGGGGATGGGTGAGCCGCTTCTCCAGCAGGCTCGCCGCCTTGCGCAGGGCGTCGAGCCGGCCCTCGGGCCCGTCGGCGAAGCGCTCCTTGGCGCCGCCGAGGCTGAGGCTGCCGTAGGCCTCGCGGCCCAGGAAGACCGGCACGGCGACCGTGGCGATCCCGGCGTCGTACTCGCCGACCGTCCAGGCGTAGCCCTGGGCGCGCACCTGCACCAGCTCCCGCTCCAGCTCGTCCGGGTCGGTGACCGTGCGGTCGGTGAAGCGGGCCATGGGGCGGCCGCGGAAGAGCCGGTGGCGCTGCTCGTCGGGCAGGAACGCGTAGAAGGATTTGCTGGTGGCTCCGGCGTGCGCCGGATACAGCTCGCCGACCAGAGGGTAGTAGCGCAGCGGCCCCGACTCGCCCTCGACGGCGGCGACGCAGCGCATGTGGAAGCTGTCCGGCAGACAGAACAGGACGGTGTCGCCGGTCGCCCGGCCCAGCTCCTCGAGGACGGGCGCGGCGAGCAGCTCGAGCGAGCCCGAACGCTCCCACATCCGGCCGAGCCGCAGCACGGCGGGGCCCATCCGGTAGCGGCGCGTCGCCGGGTCGGAGACCAGGAAGCCGCGGCCGGCGAGCGTGGACAGGAGTCGCTGCGCCACCGAGGTGTCCCAGCCGAACTCCGCCGCGATCTCGGTCACGCCCCAGTCCGGCCGTGTCCGCTCGAAGGCGAGCAGCACGAGCAGGGCCCGGTCGACCGTCTGCAGCGCGCCGGCGGGCGTCCTGCGGTCCAGCGGGATCTCACTCATCGCCACACCTCTCAAGATCTACGCATCTCAGCATGCAGACCTTAATTGCAGATAACGGGAAACAGTTGCCGACAACGCTAACCGATCCCGAATCTGCTGTCAGCACCACCCGACCTGGAGTGAGTGTCGGGAGCGAGAGAGGCCGCCCAATGCTGAAGTACGTCCTTGACATCGTCGAACTCCTCGACGACCCGAACGCCGACGGCAAACGCGCCGTGGAGTACCTCGACTCGGTCGCGGGCCCGCAGGGCTCCGGCGCCGAGGTCACCACCGTCACCGGCGAGCGCGGCTCGACCGACTTCGTGCTGGTACGGATCCCGGGCAGCTCGGGACGCACGAGCGGCGGCCCGTCCCGCACGCTCGGCGTGGTCGGCCGCCTCGGCGGCGTCGGCGCCCGGCCCGAGATGACGGGCCTGGTCTCCGACGCGGACGGCGCCGCCGCCGCGCTCGCCACCGCGGCCAAGCTGCTCGACATGCGCCGCAAGGGCGACGTGCTGCCGGGTGACGTCATCGTCGCCACGCACATCTGCCCGGACGCGCCGACCGCGCCGCACGACCCGGTCCCCTTCATGGATTCCCCGGTCGACATCGCCACGATGAACCGGCACGAGGTCACCGGCGAGATGGAGGCCGTGCTCTCCATCGACACCACCAAGGGCAACCGGATCATCAACCACAAGGGCCTGGCCCTGTCCCCCACCGTCAAGGAGGGGTGGGTGCTGCGGGTCAGCGAGGCGCTGGGCGAGCTGCTCGCGGTCGTCACGGGTGAGCCCTTGGTCACATATCCGGTGACCACACAGGACATCACGCCGTACGGTAACGGTGCACATCACATCAATTCGATCCTCCAGCCGGCCACGGCGACCCCCGCTCCGGTCGTCGGCCTCGCGGTCACCTCGGCCGCCGCGGTCCCCGGCTGCCAGACCGGCGCGAGCCATGAGACCGACATCGCCAGTGCCGCACGCTTCGCCGTAGAGACGGCCAAGGCGTACGGGGGCGGCCGCCTCGACTTCCACGACGAGGCGGAGTTCGACAACCTCGTGAGCCGCTACGGCTCCCTGTCCCACCTTCAGACGCTCGGCCGTGAGAGCCGTGAGCCCCGGGAGTCCTCATGACCGCCACCACAGCTCAGAAGCCGGGCACGAACCTGGGCAGCGACGACTACTCGCTCTCCCGCGTCCCGCGCGAGCAGCGCCTCGGCTTCTGGACGATGCTGCTCCAGTGGCTCGCCCAGTCGGGTTCCATCTCGCAGTTCACGCTGGGCGCCACCATCGGCGTCGGCATGACCTTCGGGAACGCGTTCCTCGCCTTCACGCTCGGCGCGGTCATCCTCGAAGTGGTGATCTTCGCGATCGGCCTGGCCGGCATGCGCGAGGGCCTCGCGACCCCGATGCTGACCCGCTGGATCGGCTTCGGCCGCAACGGCTCCGCGCTGGTCAGCTTCGTCATCGCCGTCAGCCTCGTCGGCTGGTTCGGCGTGCAGAACACGATCTTCGGCAACAGCGTGTCCGCGCTCGTCGGCGGCCCGTCCTGGATGTGGTGCGTGGCCGCGGGCCTCGCCATCACCGTCCTGGTCATCTTCGGCTTCCGCTACATGGCGCTCTTCGCGAAGATCGTCACCCCGCTGTTCTTCGCCATGGTCGCCTGGTCGGTCACGGACGCCCTGACGGACCACTCCATCGGCGACCTGATCAGCTCGCCGGCGCCGGGTCAGACGATCCCGCTCGCCGTCGCGGCCACCGCCATCGCGGGCGGATACATGACCGGCGCGATCGTCTCGCCCGAGATGACCCGCTACAACCGCAAGGGCTCGCACGTCTTCCTGCAGAGCGCCTCGTCGATGATCCTCTCCGAGTACATCGTCGGCCTCACGGGCGTACTGCTCGGCCACCTGGTGAAGTCCAGCGAGGTGTCGCACATCGTGCTCTCCACCTCGGGCGCCTTCGGTGTGATCGTGGTCCTGATGTCCACCGCGAAGATCAACGACTGGAACCTGTACGGCTCCTCGCTCGGCGTCGTCAACTTCTTCCAGGTCGTCTTCGGCAAGCGCCTGCACCGCGGCGCGGTCACCGTGGCCCTCGGCCTCGCGGGCACCCTGCTCTCGGCCGTCGGCATCATGACCCACTTCACCGAGTTCCTGTCCGTGCTCGGCGTCGCCATCCCGCCCATCGGCGGCATCATCGTGGCCGAGTACTGGGTCGTACGGCGCATGCGCAAGCCGCTCGACGAGACCCGCGAGGCCGGGACACTGCCCGCGTCGTCGCCGACCTGGGTGCCCTTGTCGATCGTGATCTGGATCGCCGCGTTCTGCGTCGGCAAGTACGTGACCGTCGGCATCCCGGCGCTCAACTCGCTCGCCACCGCCTTCGTCCTGTACTCCGTCCTCGGCCTCCTCGGCCTCGTGCGGCCGTACGGCACCTCCCCCCTGGACGACGAGGACACCGTCCCCGCCGCCCCCGAAGCGACCCCCTTGGGAGCGGCATGAACACCCCCGGCACCCTGACCCCCGCGTCCGAAGAGGCCCAGGCCGAGGTCGTCGGACTGTGCGCGGAGCTGATCCGCTTCGACACGTCCAACCCGACGAGCGACGAGCGCGCCTGCGCCGACTGGGTCGTGGCCCGCCTCGCCGAGGCCGGCATCGACTCGACCCTCGTCGAGAGCGCGCCGGGCCGGGCGAACGTCATCGCCCGTATCCCCGGCGCGGACAGCACCCGCGGCGCCCTCCTCGTGCACGGCCACCTCGATGTCGTGCCCGCCGACGCCGCCGAGTGGCAGGTGCCGCCCTTCTCCGGCGAGATCCGCGACGGCTACCTGTGGGGCCGCGGCGCGATCGACATGAAGGACACGGTGGCCGTGATGCTGGCCACCGCCCGCCACTTCGCCCGCACCGGCACCCGCCCCTCGCGGGAGATAGTCCTCGCGTTCCTCGCCGACGAGGAGGCGGGCGGCAAGTTCGGCGCGCACTGGCTCGTCGAGCACCACCCGGAGCTCTTCGCGGGCGTCACCGAGGCGATCGGCGAGGGCGGCGGATTCTCGTACGCGCTCGACGACACCCAGCGCATCTACCCGATCGAGAACGCCCAGCGCGGCATGGCCTGGATGGAGCTCACGGCGACCGGCCGGGCCGGCCACGGCTCGTCCCCCAACGACGAGAACGCGGTCACCGACCTCTCCGAGTCCCTGACCCGCATCGGCCGCCACACGTTCCCGATCCGCCTCATCGAGCCCGTACGGGCGCTGCTGGCCGAGGCCGCCGAACTCAAGGGCGTGAAGATCGACTTCGAGGCCGACGACCTCGACGCCGAACTCGCCAAGCTGGGACCGGTCGCCGACTTCATGCAGGTGGTGCTCCGCAACTCCGCGAACCCCACCATGTTCACCGCCGGTTACCAGACGAACGTCATCCCCGGCAAGGCCACCGCCCGCGTCGACGGCCGCTTCCTGCCCGGCCACGAGCAGGAACTCGTCGACACCATCGACGAGTTGCTCCTGCCGTCCGTGCGGCGCGAGTGGGTCAATCACGACATCGCCATGGAGACGACGTTCGACGGCCCGCTCGTCGACGCCATGTGCGCGGCCGTGCGCGCCGAGGACCCCGACGGCCACCCGGTCCCGTACTGCAACCCGGGCGGCACCGACGCCAAGGCCTTCACCAAGCTGGACATCCGCTGTTTCGGCTTCAAGGGCCTCAAGCTGCCGCACGACCTGGACTACGGCCGCCTCTTCCACGGCGTCGACGAGCGCGTCCCGCTGGAGGGCCTGCGGTTCGGCGTCCGCGTCATGACCCGCCTCTGGCAGAGCTGCTGACCCGCGGCTCCCCCGATCGCCCCTGACCCGGGCTCACCCCCCGTACGCCCCCGCCGCACCCAGCGACGGGGGCGTACGGCAGCATGGGCGGCCTTGCACACATGCCTAGGACAGGGGAACCACCATGAGCGCGGCGCCCAAGCCGGAGATCCTCGCCGCCTTCGAGGCCGCCAAGGGGTTCATGCCGCTCGGCGAGGGGCTGGCGCTCTACGCGGCCGCCGCCGAGGCCGCCGCGCTCGGGCTCCCGCTCCTGGAGGTCGGCACGTACTGCGGGCGCTCCACGATCCTGCTCGCCGACGCGGCCCGCCAGGCCGGGGTGAGCGCGCTCACCGTGGACCACCACCGCGGCAGCGAGGAGCAGCAGCCGGGCTGGGACTACCACGACCCGGAGACCGTCGACCCGGTCGTCGGCCGCATGGACACCCTCCCCACGTTCCGGCGCACGCTGCACGCGGCCGGCCTGGAGGACCACGTCATCGCCCTCGTGGGCCGCTCCCCGCAGGTCGCCGCCGTCTGGGGCGGCCCGCTCGGCCTCGTCTTCATCGACGGCGGCCACACCGACGAGCACGCCACCGCCGACTACGAGGGCTGGGCCCCGCACGTCGCCGAGGGCGGTCTCCTGCTCATCCACGACGTGTTCCCGGTCAAGATCGACGAGTGGACGGGCCAGGCCCCGTACCGCGTCTACCTCAGGGCTCTGGAATCCGGCGCGTTCACCGAGGTCTCGGCCACGGACTCCCTGCGCGTCCTGCGCCGGACAGGCCCCGGGATCTGACAGGAGCCTGTGTCCGGGACCCGGTCACAGGCTCCCTGCGCGTCCTGCGCCGGACAGGCCCCGGGATCTGACAGGAGCCTGTGTCCGGGACCCGGTCACAGGCTCCGACCGTTAGGCTCGGTCACGTGTCATACGTAGGTCCGGACAGCGACGGTTTCTTCGACGGCGACGGGGACGGCCCCCGGCGGCCGCGCCGGTTCAGCGGCGGTCCGCTGACCGTGGCGCTCGCCGCGCTCGTGCCCACGGCTCTCGCGGGGTGGCTGATCTGGCAGGTGGTGGGCGGCCCGGGCGAGAACGAGCCCGCGAAGACGCTGCCCGCCGCGAGTCGGTCGTCGACGGCGGGGGCGGAGCCGACGGCCCCCTCCCCCTCGAAGTCCGACGACGGCAAGAAGGGCGACGGGTCGCCGAGCGCCACCCCGTCGAAGCCGAAGCCGTCCGCCTCCTCCGCGAAGCCCGCCGGGTCCGGCCCCCTCAAGGGCAAGGTCGTCGTCATCGACCCGGGCCACAACCCCGGCAACTTCCGGCACACCGCGGAGATCAACCGGCTCGTCGACATCGGGACCAACCGCAAGGAATGCGATACGACGGGCACGTCGACCAACGCCGGCTACACCGAGGCCCAGTTCACCCTCGACGTCTCGCGCCGGCTGCGCACCCTGCTCCAACAGCAGGGCGCCACCGTCGAGTTGACCCAGAACGGCGACCGCCCCTGGGGCCCGTGCGTGGACGAGCGCGCCCGGATCGGCAACAAGGCGCACGCGGACGCGGTGATCTCCGTGCACGCCGACGGCTCCGCGGCGGGCAATCGCGGCTTCCATGTGATCCTTCCCGCATCCGTGAACTCCGGTTCCGCGAACACGACGGCGATCGCGGGCCCCTCGCGCGACCTCGGCGAACGCGTCGCGGGCAACTTCCTGCGCGCCACGGGCTCGGCCCCCTCGAACTACATCGGCGGCGGCACCGGCCTCGACGTGCGCAAGGACCTGGGAGGTCTCAACCTCTCCACCCAGCCGAAGGTGTTCATCGAGTGCGGCAACATGCGCGACGCGAAGGACGCGGCCCTGCTGACGAGCGGCGCCTGGCGGCAGAAGGCGGCGCAGGGGATGTCTGACGGAATCGTGAGTTTCCTGCGCGGGTAGTTGTCACGCTGCGGATCGCGGCAGACACCCCCATCACGCGGACGATAGTGTCTCTCTACGATGGGGCCACCCCCGCGCTTCGCACGGCACAGCAGCGACAGCGACGCCTCCGCCGACGACCGGACGACTGACGAAGGACCACCTGAAGTGAATATCCGCTCCCTCACTCGAGGCGACGGCGTGGTGATCGGAGCAGCGGTGTTGCTGTTCATCGCCTCGTTCCTCGACATCTATTCGATCGACGGGATCTCCAGCAGCGCAGACCTCCCGAACGCGTGGGGGAGCGCACCGCTCCTGTTCAGCGTCTTCCTCGCGGGCATCATCGCCGCGGCGCTGATCGTCGTCGCCCGGGGGCTGCCCACCGTGCCGAAGGTCGCCGGTCTCGACCTCGGCCAGTTCGGCATCGCGCTCGCCGTGTTCTCGGCGTGGAGCGCGCTCGGGAACATCTTCGACCCGGCCGGTGGCTTCAACAACACCGGCGGCAGCTCGGAAAGCATGCTGAGCGCCGGCACCGGCGCCATCCTCGGCCTGATCGCCGCTCTCGTGCTCGCGGGCGCCGCTGTCGCGACGCCGCTCGTGCCCGCGCTGAAGGGTGCCCTCGTCGGCGCCCCGCGTCCGCAGGCCCCGCAGCCGTACGGCGCGCAGCCCGCCGGCGGCTACGGTTACCCGGGCGCCCAGCAGCCGGGCCAGCCCTACGGCGCGCAGCCCGGTCAGCCGGGCCAGCCCTTCGGCGCCGCCCAGCCGCAGCAGCAGGCGGCGCCCGCGCCGCAGGCCGCGCAGGCCCCGGCCGGCGACTTCTCGCCGTTCTGGTTCGCGGTGCCGGTGCCGCGTCCGCTGTACGCCGAGGACGGTTCCCCGACGCCGATCGCCGAGCTGGCGCCCGGCACCTGGTACCTGGCCGTCGAGCAGCGTGGCCCCGGCCTGGTGGCCCAGACGCAGGACGGCCGCCGCGGCGTCCTCCAGGACACGACGGGGATCCAGCGCGGCTGACACCAACCGGCCTTCCGTCACGGCCCCTCGCCCGTCTTCCGGGTGGGGGGCCGTTGTCGTACAGTCGCCCCCGGACCACTGGCTGACGCCACGTCAGAAAGGGGAGCGTCCATGCGACTCGGACTCGCGCTCGGCTACTGGGGCCGCGGTCCCGACCCGCGCCACCTCGAACTCGCCCAGGAGGCCGAGCGGTTGGGCTACGACTCGGTGTGGACCGCCGAGTCCTGGGGCAGCGACGCGTTCACGCCGCTGACCTGGATCGCGGCGCACACCTCGCGCATCCGCCTGGGTACGGCGATCGCGCAGATGGCGGCCCGCTCCCCCACGACGACGGCGATGCACGCGCTCACCCTCGACCACCTGTCCGGCGGCCGCATGATGCTGGGGCTCGGCCTGTCGGGGCCGCAGGTGGTGGAGGGCTGGTACGGGCGGCCGTTCCCGAGGTCGCCGCTCACCGCGACGCGCGAGTACGTCGACGTGGTGCGGCAGGTCCTGCGGCGCGAGGGCCCCGTCGAGACGGACGGCCGCTTCCACACGCACCCGTACCGCGGCGAGGACGCCACCGGCCTCGGCAAGCCGCTGAAGCCGATCACGCATCCCCTGCGCGCCGACCTGCCGGTCCTGCTCGGCGCCGAGGGCCCGAAGAACATCGCGCAGACGACCCGCATCGCGGACGGCTGGCTCCCGCTGTACTGGTCGCCGACGCGCACGGACGCGTACGAGGCCTCCCTCACCGACCTCCCCGAGGACTTCGTGATCGCGCCCATGGCCCGCGTCACGGTATGCGACGACGTCGCCGAGGGGCTGCTGCCGGTGAAGGCGATGCTGGGCTTCTACATCGGCGGCATGGGCCACGCGAAGCGCAACTTCCACGCGGACCTGATGGCGCGCATGGGGTACGCGGACGAGGCCCACCGGGTCCAGGAACTCTTTCTCGCGGGACGGCGCGAGGAGGCCGTGCTGGCCGTGCCGGACGCCTTCGCCGACGAGATCTCGCTGGTCGGCCCGCGCGGGCGTATCGCCGAGCGGCTGGAACTGTGGCGCAAGGGCCCGGTCACCGACCTGCTCGTCCTGGCGCCCGACCCGCACACACTGCGCGTCCTTGCCGAGCTCAACTCGTAGCGGAACACGTCGCGTCGAAGGGCGGACGCCGGGGCCTGTCGTTCGGATCAGGCCCCCTGGGGTCTTTCGTTCGGATCGGGCCGGACCAGGGAGCGGGTGACGGTGCCGTGCGTCGCAAGGCTAGGAGCCCGAGGACAGTTCCTTGGCCGACGGCACCTTGTCCTTCACCTCGGCACCCGCGCTCTGGCCCGCGTCCTTCACCCCGTTGATGACATCGTCGAAGGAGTTGACGACGGAGTCCGTGCCCTCGCCCTTGCGCAGCTTGGACGGCAGGTCCTTCAGCTTGTCGATGCCCGCCGTGAGCGGCGCGACGGCCTTGGAGAGCAGCGGGTCGCCCTTCGCGTTCTTCACGGCCGCCTTCAGCCTGTTGTACGCGAACGCGCCCGCGACACCGGCCTTGACGAGGGCGAGCTTGCGCCCACTGGCGCCCTTCTTGAACTTGCCTTTGCGGTACGGCTTGATGATCCACTGGTAGGTGGCGCCGGCCGCGAGCCCCGCGTTGGCGACGAAGCGCGTCTTGGCGAACTTCTGCTTCTCGGCGGAGGTGGTGGGGGTCGGTTCCGCCACCGCCGCGGCCACGGTGCTGGCCGGCTCCTTGGCCTTGGTGGCGTTGCCGCCGCCGCACGCCGTCCCGCCCATGAGGAGCGCGGAGCTGACGGTGAGCGCCACGACAGCGCGACGCAGGGGCAGGGTGGAACCGGTCACGGCGAACCTCCAGGGCACGGTGCTGCTGTTCCCTGGCAGCGTCTCCCGGCCCCTACGGCCGCGCGACCCGGGCGAGCCCGTACGGGTTTCACCCGCCCGTGAGCGGTAACCAGTGCTTCATGTCTCCCAGCCAAGCAACGCGAGGCACCAACCAAGCCGCGACGATCGTCATGGTCGTCGCAGACATCCTGGCCGCCATCCTCGGCCTGTGGATCCTGATGTACCTGCTGGAAGCCAACCGCGGCAACGATCTCGTGCAGTTCATCCACGACGCGGCCCGCTGGCTCGCCGGATGGTCGCACGACCTGTTCACGTTCGACGACGAATGGGCGCGGGTGGTCGCCGGCTACGGCCTGGCGGCGGTGGTGTACCTGTTCGTCGGGCACGTCGTCGCCGGCCGGCTGCGCCGTTACTGAGCGGGGCTCCCCTCGCAGCAGTCCGGTTCGAAGCCCGCCGGGAGGCGGCCGCCGAACACCGAGCAGGTGGCCTCGTCGCCGCCGAGCGCGGCGACGGCGAGCAGCACCGAACCGGCTGTCCACGCGGTCAGTTCCCTCGGCCAGACGGCCCGGTCGTCGAAGACGTAGCCGGTCCAGTACAGGCCCGACTCCGGGTCGCGCAGGTGCTGGATCGACTGGAGGACCTCCAGAGCGCGGTCGGACTCGCCCACCGCCCACAGGGCGAGGGCGAGTTCGGCGCTCTCGCCTCCGGTGACCCACGGGTTGGGGACGACGCAGCGCACGCCGAGTCCGGGGACCACGAAGCGGTCCCAGGACGCCTGGATGCGCTGCTCGGCCTCTGAGCCGGTGAGGGCGCCGCCGAGGACGGGGTAGTACCAGTCCATCGAGTAGCGGTCCTTGTCGAGGAACCGCTCGGGGTGACGGCGGATCGCGTGCCGCAGGCTGCCGGCCGCCAACTCCCAGTCGGGCTGGGGCTCTTCGCGCTGTTCGGCGATCGCGAGAGCGCACCGCAGCGCGTGGTGCACGGACGAACTGCCGGTCAGGAGCGCCTCGTCGACGGGTGTCCCGTCCGGCTCACGCTTCCACCCGATCTGCCCGCCCGGCTGCTGGAGCCGCAGCACGAACTCCATGGCCGCGTACACGGTGGGCCACATCCGGTCGAGGAAGGCGTCGTCGCCGGTGGAGAGGTAGTGGTGCCAGGCGCCCACGGCCACGTAGGCGACGAAGTTGGTCTCGCGGCCGTGGTCGGTGACGTCACCGGCGTCCCCGTCGGCGTAGGCCGCGTACCAGGAGCCGTCCTCGTTCTGATGGCGGGCGAGCCAGGCGTAGGCGCGTTCGGCGGCGTCGTGCTCGCCGGCCGCGTCGAGGGCCATGGCGGCCTCGGTGTGGTCCCACGGGTCGAGGTGGTGGCCACGGAACCAGGGTATGGCGCCGTCCTCGCGCTGCACGGCGAGGAGCCCGCGGACGGTCGCGGCGGCCTGCTCCGCGGTCAGGACGCCGGGCAGGACGAGGTGTTCGGTCTTCTCCGGGCTCGTCACGCCTCGGCCTTGGGCAGGTGCGGCTTGGTGGCGTAGGCGACGAAGCTCTTGCCGACGACCGGGTTGAGCAGCTGCTCGGCGACGCGGGTGAGCGCCGGCTTCTTCATGATGTCCCAGACCAGGAGCTTGTGGTACGCCCGCACGGGCAGCGCCTTGTCGTTGTCGACGCCGAAGGCGCACTTGAGCCACCAGTACGGCGAGTGCAGGGCGTGCGCGTGATGGGTGCCGTACGGCTTGAGGCCCGCCTCGCGCATCTTGGCGAGGAGTTCGTCCGCCTTGTAGATGCGGATGTGGCCGCCCTCGACCTCGTGGTAGGCGTCGCTGAGGGTCCAGCAGACCTTCTCGGGGCCGTAGCGGGGCACCGTCACGGCGATGCGGCCGCCCGGCTTGAGGACGCGGACCATCTCGGCGAGCACGCCCTTGTCGTCGGGGATGTGCTCCATCACCTCGGAGATGATCACGACGTCGAACGAGGCGTCCGGGAAGGGGAGGTTGAGTGCGTCGCCCTCCATGGCGGTGGCCGTGGCGCCCGCGGGGGCCTCACCGGCCTCCTTCATCGCGGCGAACCACTTGGCGACCTCGCGGATCTCCTCGCCGTTCTGGTCGAGGGCGACCACCTGGGCCCCGCGCCGGTAGCACTCGAACGCGTGCCGCCCGGCTCCGCAGCCGAGGTCGAGGACGCGGTCGCCTGCGGCGAGCGGGAAGCGGGTGAAGTCGACGGTCAGCACGTGGCCCTGCTTTCGCGGTCGGATCCTGCACGTTCGAGGGGGGTGGTGGCCGCGGCGCCGATGGTCCGGGCCGCCGGGCGGGCGATGGACTCGCGGTAGAGCTCGGCGGTGCCGAGCGCCGCGCGGGCCCAGGTGAAGTTCCTCAGTACGCGTCGGCGTCCGGCGGCGCCGAGCCGCGCCCGCAGCTGCGGGTCGTCCAGGAGTCTGCCGAGCGCGGTGGCCAGGGCGCCCGCGTCGCCGGTGGGCACCGCGAGGCAGGTCTCGCCGTCGGGCCCGGCGACCTCGGGGATCGCTCCGCCGGTGGTGGCGACCAGGGGGGTGCCGGTGGCCATGGCCTCCGCCGCGGGCAGCGAGAAGCCCTCGTACAGGGAGGGCACGCAGGCGACCTCCGCCGACCGTACGAGGTCGACGAGTTCGGCGTCGGTGATGCCCTTGACGAAGGAGACGGCGCCTTCGAGGCCGTACTTCTCGATGGCCGCGGCGACGGGCCCGTCCTCGGCGCGCTTGCCGACGACGACGAGGTGGGCGGCCGGGTTCTCGGTACGGACCTTGGCGAGGGCCTCGACGAGGAAGACGAGCCCCTTGAGGGGGACGTCGGCGCTGGACGTCGTCACGATGCGGCCGGGCACCTCGGCGACCGAGGGGTCCGGCGAGAAGAGGTCGGTGTCGGCGCCGATGTGCACGACGCGGATCCGGTCCTGGCGTACGCCGAGGTGGTCGACGATCTCCTGGCGCGAGGTCCCGGAGACGGTGAGCACGGACGGCAGGCGGCGGGCGACGCGCTTCTGCATCCGCGTGAACGCGTACCAGCGCCGCACGGAGGCGCGCCGCTTCCAGTCGGGCGCCGCGTCGATCTCCAGCTGCCGGTCGACGGTGATGGGGTGGTGGATCGTGGTGACGAGGGGGGCGCCGAGCGCGGCGGGCCCGCCCAACAGGCCGTAGCCCAGCGTCTGGTTGTCGTGCACGACGTCGAACTCGCCGCGCCGCGCCCGCAGATGGCGCCGGGCGCGCAGCGAGAACGTGAGGGGTTCGGGGAAGCCGCCGGTCCACATGGTGCCGACCTCGAGCGCGTCCACCCAGTCGCGGTACTCGTCGCGCCTGGGGGTGCGGAACGGGTCGGGGCTGCGGTACAGGTCGAGGCTGGGCAGCTCGGTGAGCGTGAGCCCCTTCAGGTCCTCGCCCTCGTCGAGGACGGGGTAGGGCTGGGAGCCGATGACCTCGACCTGGTGCCCGAGCCGGGCGAGTTCGCGGGACAGATGGCGCACATAGACGCCCTGTCCGCCGCAGAACGGGTTCCCCTTGTACGTAAGGAGAGCGATACGCAACGGACGGTCACCGTCGGCGGAGGAACCGGCCCGGGGGCCCGCCTCCATGGCCTCAGCGGTCACTCGTGGCCCCCTTCTCGCAGCACGTTCACGCGAGAGTACGCGTGGGCGGTAATCTAGAACAAGTTTCAGAGTTGCCGGCTCTTTGATCCTTCAAGGAGCACAGAATCTACCGGCAGGTAGCCTCGCTGTAACGCTCGGATCAGGTGATTCGCGCCACGACGGAGCCCCGGCTCCCCTGCCATGATGAGCTTCTCGAAAACACCGGATTACGGCTTGACAGCCACGGAACGGGACACATGACAGCGGAAGCGAAGACAGCACATCCGGCGTCGCCGCCCCTCACCGAGCGCCAGGAGGCGCGCCGCCGCCGCATCCTGCACGCGAGCGCCCAACTGGCCAGCCGCGGCGGCTTCGACGCCGTGCAGATGCGCGAGGTCGCCGAGTCCTCACAGGTCGCCCTCGGCACGCTGTACCGGTACTTCCCGTCCAAGGTGCATCTCCTCGTGGCCACGATGCAGGACCAGCTCCAGCACATGCACGCGACGGTCCGCAAGCGCCCGCCCTCGTCCGACCTGCCCTCGGAGCGGGTCGCGGAGACCCTGATGCGAGCCTTCCGCGCGCTCCAGCGCGAGCCGCATCTCGCCGACGCGATGGTGCGCGCCCTCACCTTCGCCGACCGCAGCGTGAGCCCCGAGGTCGACCAGGTCTCCCGGCAGACGACGGCGATCATCCTGGACGCGATGGAGCTGGACGCCCCGACCCCGCAGCAGCTCTCCGCGGTCCGCGTCATCGAGCACACGTGGCACTCGGCGCTCATCACCTGGCTGTCGGGGCGTGCGTCGATCGCGCAGGTGAAGATAGACATCGAGACGGTGTGCCGGCTGATCGACCTCACGACGCCGGACGCCAAGGAGTAGGCGGCGCCGCGGAGTGTGCCCCGCGGCCGCGAGCGGCACCGGGGCACACAGGAGGGCACAGAAAAGACCTACGAGACGGGTTCCCTGCGCCGGCATGGTCCGGATCAGGTGGTGGAGGTCGCCTTCCGGCTCTGCTACTGCCTTCCGGCCTCTCAGCCCTACCGTCGACGTCGGCCCCGGCGGATGCCGTTTGCATCTCGCCACAGTCGGCTACTCCGGTCGGACTCCCTCACTCGCCTCATAGGCCAATACCAGGATAGACCGCCTGTGTCGTGACGCAACCCTCTAAAGGGGACTTTTCTTCAGTCTTCCGGCGGAAAGACCGGCTCCCCGCTGCCCAGCAACGTGATCATGACGGCTTCCACGGGGCAGCCCTCCGCCGCCGCCAGGATCTTCTCGTTGGCGTCGGCCTCCGCCTCGAGCGGCCGGGACTGCCGAGCGGAGTCGAGACGGAAGGCGCCCGGAGCGTGGTGAACGCACTGCGCCGAGCCGATGCAGACACCCCGGTCGACCTCGACGTGCCAGCGGTCCCCCATCACGCCTCCCAGCCGGCCGGGAGATGGATCATCTTGTGCTCCAGGTAGGCGCTGTACCCCTCGGGCCCGAACTCACGGCCGAGACCGGAGTTCTTGTAGCCGCCGAACGGGCCGAGCATGTCGAGGCTGAAGGTGTTCACGCTGTACGTGCCGGTGCGCACCTGCCGCGCGACGTCGATGCCGTGCGCGACGTCGGCCGTCCACACGCTGCCGCTGAGCCCGTAGTCGGAGTCGTTGGCGATCTTCAGCGCCTCGGCCTCGTCGCCGTACGGGAGCAGGCAGATGACCGGGCCGAAGATCTCCTCGCGCGCGACGCGCATCGCGTTGTCGACGTCACCGAGGAGAGTCGGCTCCACGTACCAACCGCGGTCGAGCCCGGCGGGACGGCCGCCGCCCGTGAGGATCTTGGCGCCTTCCTCCTGGCCGATGCGGATGTAGTCGAGGGAGCGGCGCTGCTGGCGCTCGGCGACCAGCGGGCCGATCTGGGTCGCCGGGTCGAGCGGGTCGCCGACGACGAGCGCGGCAGCCGCCTCCGTGAGGGCTCCGGCGAACTCGTCGTAGCGCGAGCGCGGCAGGAGGATGCGGGTCTGGGCGACACAGGCCTGGCCGTTGTTCATCCAGGCGGACTGGACGAGGCCGGGGACGGTCGTCTCGAGGTCCGCGTCCGGCAGGACGACGGCCGCGGACTTGCCGCCCAGCTCGAGGGTGACGTGGGTGAGGTTGCGTGAGGCGACCTCCATGACGCGCCGGCCCGCGGCCACGGACCCGGTGAAGGAGACCTTGTCGACGCCGGGGTGCCCGACGAGGTACTCGCTGACCTCGCGGTCCGCCGGAAGGATGGACAGGACCCCGTCCGGCAGCCCCGCCTCCTTCGCGATCTCGCCGAGCAGATACGCGTCGAGCGGCGATTCCGGAGACGGCTTGAGGACCACGGTGCAGCCTGCCAGCAGCGCGGGCGCCAGTTTGGCCGCGGCCACGAACTGCGGGACGTTCCAAGGGACCACGGCCGCCACGACGCCGACCGGCTCGCGCCGCACCAGGATCTTCCCGAGCGCGCCGTCGCGCGTCTGCTCGTACGTGAAGTTCTTCGCGACGGTGATCGCGGAGTCCCACACCATCATCGCGCCGAGGGCCTGCGCGAGGACGCTCCATGAGTACGGGGAGCCGTTCTCCGAGGAGATGAGGCGGGCGATCTCCTCGTGCCGTACGGCGATCGCGTCCTTGATCCGGGTGACGACCGCGATCCGTTCGTCGAGCGGGAGCCGCGGCCAGGGACCCTCGTCGAACGCCCTGCGGGCGGCGGCCACCGCACGGTCGACATCCGCGGGCGCGGCGTGCGGCACGCGCCCGAAGACCTCTCCGGTGTGCGGGGAGATCACCTCGATGACATCCGCGCCGGACGGCTGCGTCAACTCCCCGCCGATGTAGAGCTGTCCGTGTTCCACGAACTCGTGCTCAAGCCGTTCCTCATGCCCGGTCATGACCGACCGCCTCTCGCGGGACGTTTTCTGACACTGCATCAGAACCTAGGGAAACTGATACCAGTTCCAGTTCCAGGAGTCCACGGATCGGCACGGCGACCGCCGCACGACAAGTCGACCCGGGCGACCATTGGAACAAGTTCTATTACAGTGGCGTGAGTTCGAGGTCGTCGTACGAGAGGTGGGGCCCGATGACGCAGGTGACCGACCACGGCGGAGGCGTCTGGTCCCTTCGGGTGCCCATCCCCGACAACCCGCTCGGCTTCACCCTGGTCCACCTCATCGACACCGACCGCGGGCCCGTCCTCATCGACACGGGCTGGGACGACCCCGAGTCGTGGGACGCGCTCACCGAGGGCCTCGCCGCCTGCGGCACGGGCGTCGGCGAGGTGACGGGCGTCCTGATCACCCATCACCACCCCGACCACCACGGCCTGTCGGCCAAGGTGCGTGAGGCGTCCGGCGCCTGGATCGCCATGCACGAGGCGGACGTCTCCGTCGTACGCCGCACCCGCGAGAACCCGCCGGAGCGCTGGTACGGGTTCATGGCCGCCAAGCTCGCCGCGGCCGGCGCCCCCGAGGAGCACATGGCGCCGCTGATCGCCGCCCGCGACTCGGGCAGGGCCCGCAGCCTCCCGGGCCTCGCCCCCGCGCTCCCCGACCGCACCATCACCCCGGGCGACCTGCTCGACCTGCCGGGACGCCGTCTGCGCGCGATCTGGACGCCCGGCCACACCCCGGGCCACGTCTGCCTGCACCTGGAGGAGGAGCACCCCGCCGGGCTCGCGGGCAACGGCCGCCTCTTCTCCGGCGACCACCTGCTCCCCGGGATCACCCCGCACATCGGTCTCTACGAGGACCCGGACGACGCCACCGTCACCGATCCGCTCGGCGACTACCTGGACTCGCTGGAGCGCGTCGGCCGCCTGGCCCCCGCCGAGGTGCTCCCGGCCCACCAGCACACGTTCACCGACGCCCCCGCCCGCGTACGGGAGCTGCTCGACCACCACGAGGAGCGCCTCACCGGCCTGCTCACCCTGCTCGCCACCCCGCTCACCCCCTGGCAGCTCGCCGAGCGGATGGAGTGGAACCGGCCCTGGGAACAGATCCCCTACGGCTCGCGCACCATCGCGGTCTCGGAGGCCGAGGCGCACTTGCGCCGACTGGTGAAACTGGGCCGCGCGGAGGCCGTCGCCGGGAGCGACCCGGTGACTTATGCGCCGGTCTGACCTACGCGCTTGACCTGTGCTTTACCGGCGTTGCGCGATCTTTACCGGGCGTGCGAAACAGCCTGCGCCCCGGGCCTTCCGGCGCATGGTCCGCGGGTGGCAACAGGCGTAATGTCTGGCATCTCAGAACTGGACCGACAAGGGGGCGGCCACCGATGGCGCCGGACGAGGCCGTGGTCGGCTGTACGGGGAAGCTGGTCATCGCCACGCGCGGAGCCGAGGGCCCTGGCGAGGCACTGGTGCGGGTGCGGGGCGGCAGCGAGACGTTTCTCGCGTGGTCCGACGAACCCCTGGAGCGCGGGGCGACGGTCCTGGTGATCGAGTCCCGCGGCACCCGCCAGGTCGTCGTCATGGCCTGGAACGATCCGTCGCTCGACGACTGGGCCGACGGCTCCGGCGACACGGGGGACGCCCGCTAAGGAGACTGAAGGATGTTCGGATATCGCGTTCCCGCTCCCGATGAGGCGATGCTGATCTCGGGTGGCAGGCGGGGACTTGGGGGAGCGCCGTTCCGGGTCGTGACGGGCCACGGAAAATTCGTCCTGCCTATCTTCCGCAAGACCCGCTTTCTTTCCCTGGCCATGTCCGAGGCCGAGGTCGTCGAGAAGTGCGTGACCCGGCAGGGCATCGCCCTGACCGTGCGTGCCGTCATCGCGTTCAAGGTCGGCAACGACACGGAGTCCATCGTCAACGCCGGTCAGCGCTTCCTGTCCGACCAGGATCAGATGTCGGTCCTGACCGGCCGGATCTTCGCCGGTCACCTGCGCTCCATCATCGGCTCGATGACGGTCGAGGAGATCGTCACGGAGCGGCAGAAGCTCGCCGCCGAGGTGCTCGACACCTCGAAGGCCGAGATGGCGAAGATCGGGCTGATCGTGGACTCGCTCCAGATCCAGTCCATCGACGACGGCAACACCGGCTACATCGACGCGATGTCCGCCCCCCACAAGGCGGCCATCCAGCGGCAGGCTCAGATCGCGCAGGCGCAGGCCACCCAGGCCTCGACCCAGGCGCAGCAGGAGGCCCAGCGCAACCAGGCCGAGTACGCGCGGCAGACCGCCGTCGTCCAGGCCGAGTACAAGGCCGAGGTGGACCGCGCGCAGGCGGCGGCCGCCCAGGCCGGGCCGCTGGCCCAGGCGCACGCCGAGCAGGAGGTGCTCGCGGCGCGCACCGAACTGGCCGAGCGGGCCGCCGAACTGCGTCAGCAGCAGCTGGTGGCCGAGGTCGTGAAGCCCGCGGAGGCGGACGCCGAGCGGATCCGCGTGATGGCCATCGCCGAGGCCGAGCGGATGAAGATCCAGGCCGCGGCGGCGGCCTCGTACGACCGGGTCGCGCTCGACCGGATGCTGATCGACCAGCTGCCGCAGATCGTGAAGGAGGCGGCCGGCGGCCTCAAGGGCGCCAACGTGAACGTGCTCAACGGCGCGGACGGCCTCGGCGAGATCGCGGCCGGACTCGTCGGCCAGGGTCTGACCATCCTGGACTCGGTCCGCCGCAATCTGGGCACACCGGACGGCGAGGCCAAGAACAGCGGCGGCGAGAGGGAGATCCAGCGGTACCTGGGGGCGGCGTCGAGCCCGGTGGACGGCCGCGACGGCGACGACGACGGGCCGGTCGACATCCGCTGAGCCCCGCCGCCGCAGCCAGGCGCACTCGTCCCGGAGGGCCGGGGCGGACTTCGGTCCGGCCCGGCCCTTCGGGCGCCCCGGGGGCGGTCACCTACGGGCCGGTACAGTGGGCGGGTCGTCATCATGCGCGCACGGGGGGAAGCCGGTGCGAATCCGGCGCTGACCCCGCAACCGTGAACCACGTAGGTGGTGAGCCGGACTGCCCCGTGCGGCGCGTGACCGGCTCGTGTCATCGGCCCCCGCCGGTGGCCGGCACCGTCGAGGCATACGGAGCCGGAGCCGCCCGGTGCCCGCGTGTGCCGTGCCGCCCGGCTCCCCGCAGGGAGAGGCACCCGCCCCACCATGAACATTCGCCGCAGCGCCGCGCTCGTGGCGGCCACCGCCGTCATCGGCATGGCCACCGCCCCGGCCGCCCTCGCGGACGGCTCCGCGCCCTCCGCGTCCCCTTCGGTGGCGATCCCCTCCGGGCTCTACGGGAAGGCCGACCCGACGTACGACGGTGTCTGGCGGCAGTCGCTCTCGCTGCTCGCCCAGCACACGACCGGTGTGAAGCCCGCGGCGAAGGCCGTGGACTGGCTGACCGGGCAGCAGTGCGCGAACGGCGGCTTCGCCGCGTTCCGCGCCGACCCGGGCAAGGCGTGCGACGCCAAGACGCCTCTCGACTCCAACAGCACGGGCGCCGCCGTGCAGGCGCTCGCCGCGCTCGGCGGGCACGACGCCGAGGTCGGCAAGGCCGTGAAGTGGCTGGAGTCGGTGCGGGGCGACGACGGCGGCTGGGGCTACAACCCGGGCGGCGCGAGTGACGCGAACTCCACGTCCGTGGTGATCGGCGCGCTCGCCGCGGCGGGCGAGAAGGTGACGTCGGCGCAGGCCGCGCTCGTCGAGCTGTCCATACCGTGCGGCAAGGACGGCGGGGGCGCGTTCGCGTACCAGCCCGACAAGAAGGGCAAGCTCGCGGCCAACGCGGACGCGACGGCGGCCGGTGTGCTCGGCGGGCTCGGCAAGGGCCTCGCCGCGGACGGCGCGAAGCAGGCCGGGGCCCCGGCCTGCAAGGGCTCGGGCACCCCCGACGCGGCGCAGGCCGCGCAGAACGGCTCCGCCTACCTGACCGAGGCGCTGGCCAAGGACCACCACCTGATGTCGTCGATGCCGGGCGCCAAGGACCAGCCGGACTACGGCAACACGGCCGACGCGGTCACCGCGCTCTCGGCCGCGGGCCACGGCGACCAGGCCGCCCCCGCGCTGAGCTGGCTGGAGAAGAACGCCACGCAGTGGGCCGCGCAGAGCGGTCCCGCCGCTTACGCCCAGCTCGTCCTCGCCTCGCACGCGGCCGGCGCCGATCCCCGCCACTTCGGCGGTACCGACCTCGTGAAGGCCCTGAACGCGACCGGTCCCGCGCCCGCCTCCACGAAGGCCGCGGCCGACGGGAAGAAGGACGAGAAGAAGGACGACGGCGGCATCAGCGTCTGGTACGTCGTCGCCGTCGCGGCCGTCGCCGGTATCGGCATCGGCTTCCTGTTCAGCGGCCGCAAGAAGCAGCAGCTGTGACCACCCACCGGCGCCGCGGTGCCGCCGTCACCGTCCTCGGACTGCTCGGTGTGCTGTGCGCGCTCCTTGCGGGGGCGGGCCAGGCGCAGGCCACCGGCTATCGCTACTGGTCGTTCTGGGACCGCGACGGCTCCGCGTGGGTGTACGCCTCGCAGGGCCCGTCGACGGCCCGCCCGTCGGACGGCGACGTACAGGGGTTCCGGTTCTCCGTGAGCGAGGACTCGCAGGACTCGGCGAAGCCGCGCGGGGCCGTGTCCTTCGACTCCATCTGCGCGGCCACCCCGGCGCGGGGCGGCGAGAAGCGGGTCGCGCTCGTCATCGACTTCGGCACGGCGCCGGACGCACCGTCCGGTGAGACGCCGCCGAAGCCGCGGACGGCGTGCGCGCGCGTCGCGGACGACGCGACCAGCGCGGAGGCGCTCGCCACCGTCGCCAAGCCGCTGCGCTACAACAACCAGGCGCTGCTGTGCTCCATCGCCGGCTACCCGAAGACGGGCTGCGGCGAACAGGTGTCCTCCTCCAAGGACAGCGGGTCCGAGGGCAGCGGGTCCGAGAACACCGAGAAGGACAGCGCGGCGGCGTCCGGCGACGGTGGCCCCTCCGTCGGCCTGATCGCGGGCGGTGCCGTCGTCGTCGTGCTCGGCGCGGCCGCGGTCTGGCAGGCCCGCCGCCGGCGCGGCTGACGGACGCGGACACGACGACACGATGAGCAGCACCGGCGCAGGTTCACCGCATCCCGCCCCGCGTCCGCGCCTGGCGCGTGACCCGGGGACGGGACCGTCCGCGCGCCGTCGTCCCCTGACCGCGCCCCGGGCCCACCGCTCGAACGCGCTGCATCCCGGCGCCTGGTGGCTCTGGGCACTGGGGCTCGGCACGGCGGCGTCGCGGACGACGAATCCTCTGCTGCTCGCGCTGCTCGTCGGGGTGGCCGGGTACGTGGTGGCGGCGCGGCGCACGTCGGCGCCGTGGGCGCGGTCGTACGGGGCGTTCGTGAAGCTGGGGCTCGCGGTGATCGGGATCCGGCTGCTGTTCGCGGTGTTCCTCGGGTCACCGATCCCGGGCACGCATCTGCTCGTCACGCTGCCCGAGGTGCCCCTGCCCGAGTGGGCGCAGGGGGTGCGGATCGGGGGCCGGGTCACGGCCGAGGGCCTGGTGTTCGCGCTGTACGACGGCCTGAAGCTGACCGCGCTGCTGATCTGTGTAGGCGCGGCGAACGCCCTCGCGAGCCCGGCCCGCCTCCTCAAGTCCTTGCCGGGCGCGCTGTACGAGGCCGGGGTCGCCGTCGTGGTCGCGATGACCTTCGCGCCGAACCTGATCGCCGACGTACGGCGGCTGCGGGCCGCGCGCCGGCTGCGCGGCCGCCCCGACAAGGGGCTGCGGGGCCTGGCTCAGGTCGGTCTGCCGGTCCTCGAGGGCGCCCTCGAACGGTCGGTGGCGCTGGCCGCCGCGATGGACGCGCGCGGGTACGGGCGTACGGCTGAGGTACCGGCCGCCGTGCGCCGGGTCACCGCGGTCCTGACGCTGGGCGGCCTGGTCGGGGTGTGCGCGGGTACGTACGGGCTGCTGACCGCGGACGGCGCGCGGTACGGGCTGCCCGTGCTGCTCGCCGGGGTGGCGGCCGCGCTCGGCGGGCTCTGGCTCGGCGGGCGCCGCTCGGTCCGCACCCGGTACCGGCCCGATGTGTGGGGCGTGCGGGCGTGGCTCGTCGCCGCGTCGGGGGCGGCCGTCGCCGCCGTGATGATCCGGGCCGGTTCCCACGATCCCTCGGCCCTGGCGCCCGGCGTCGTGCCGCTGGCCGCGCCGACGCTGCCGCTGTGGCCCGCGGCCGGGGTGCTGCTCGGGCTGGTCCCCGCGTTCGTGGCGCCCGCGCCGCCGCTCGCCGAAACACCCTCGAAGGAGGCTTCATGATCCGGTTCGAGGACGTCTCGGTGACGTACGACGGGGCCGCGACACCCACGGTCCGTGGCATCGAACTCGACGTGCCCGAGGGCGAGCTGGTCCTTCTCGTGGGACCGTCCGGCGTCGGCAAGTCGACGCTGCTCGGCGCGGTGAGCGGCCTCGTGCCGCACTTCACCGGGGGCACCCTGAGCGGGCGCGTCACGGTCGCGGGACGCGACACCCGTACGCACAAGCCGCGCGAACTCGCCGACGTGGTGGGCACGGTGGGGCAGGACCCGCTCTCCCACTTCGTCACCGACACGGTCGAGGACGAGCTCGCGTACGGCATGGAGTCGCTCGGACTCGCGCCCGACGTGATGCGGCGCCGCGTCGAGGAGACCCTCGACCTGCTGGGCCTCGCCGACCTGCGCGAGCGTCCCATCGCCACACTGTCCGGCGGGCAGCAGCAGCGCGTCGCCATCGGCTCCGTACTCACCCCGCACCCGCGGGTCCTGGTCCTCGACGAGCCCACGTCCGCGCTCGACCCGGCCGCCGCGGAGGAGGTCCTCGCGGTGCTGCAGCGCCTCGTGCACGACCTCGGCACGACGGTCCTGATGGCCGAGCACCGGCTTGAGCGGGTCGTGCAGTACGCGGACCAGGTCGCGCTCCTCGCGGGGCCCGGCGAACCCCTGCTGCTCGGCGCCCCCGCCGAGATCATGGCCGTGTCGCCGGTGTTCCCGCCGGTCGTGGACCTGGGCCGCCTCGCGGGCTGGTCACCGCTGCCGCTGACGGTGCGCGACGCGCGGCGCGGGTCCGGGGGGCTGCGTGAGCGCCTGGCGGGGCACGAGCCGCGCGAGCCCCATGAGCAGCCGCAGGCCGCCGCCCCACCCGCCTCCCGCCGGTCGCGCTCGCGTTCCGGCAGGCGGCCGGAGGTGCCCGCCGTCGCCGAGGTCGCGGGGCTCGCGGTGCGGCGCGGGCGTGTCGAGGCGTTGCGTCACGTCGACCTCTCGGTCGGGCCCGGTGAGATCGTCGCCCTGATGGGCCGCAACGGCGCCGGGAAGTCCACCCTCCTGTCCACTCTGGTCGGCCTGGTCCGCCCGTCGTCCGGCACGGCCCTGGTGGGCGGCGTGGTCCCGCACCGCACGGGCCCGCGCGAACTGATCCGCCGCGTCGGCCTGGTCCCGCAGGAACCGCGGGACCTCCTGTACGCGGACACGGTGGCCGCCGAGTGCGCGGCCGCCGACCACGACGCGGACGCGGAGCCGGGCACCTGCCGTGCTCTGGTCTCGCGACTCCTGCCCGGCATCGCGGACGACACCCATCCCCGAGACCTCTCGGAGGGCCAGCGCCTCACCCTCGCCCTGGCGATCGTGCTGACGGCCCGCCCCCCGCTGCTCCTGCTCGACGAGCCGACGCGCGGCCTCGACTACGCGGCGAAGGCCCGCCTGGTCACGGTCCTGCGCGGCCTCGCGGCCGACGGGAACGCCGTCGTCCTGGCCACACACGACGTGGAACTGGCCGCCGAGCTGTCCCACCGCGTCGTGGTCCTCGCCGACGGCGAGATCGTGGCGAACGGGCCGACCCCCGAGGTGGTCGTGGCCTCCCCCGCCTTCTCGCCCCAGGTCGCCAAGGTCCTGGCCCCGGGCAAGTGGCTCACGGTGGCGCAGGTCCGCGAGGCCCTGGAGTCCGCGGGCCCGGCGGAGGACGGGGCATGAAGACCGCACCCGAGACCGGGCGCCCCGACCGCCAGGCCCGCGCCGTGCGCCTCGGCCCCCGCTCCGTGGTGGCTCTGCTCCTCGTCAGCGCCATAGGGGTCGCCGCCTTCGGGTGGCCGCTGCTCGCGGGCCCTTCGTCACAGGTCAGCGCGCATGCGCAGGACGCGCCCTGGCTGTTCGCGGGGCTGCTCGTCCTGCTGATGGGTGTGGTGGCGGCCGCCGTGTCCGAGGGCGGGGTCGGGCCCAAGGCGGTGGCGATGCTCGGGGTCCTAGCCGCGACGGGCGCGGCGCTGCGGCCGATCGGGGCGGGGACCGCCGGGATCGAGCCGATGTTCTTCCTCATGGTGCTGAGCGGGCGCGTTCTCGGGCCGGGGTTCGGGTTCGTGCTGGGGTCCGTGACCATGTTCGCGTCCGCGCTGCTCACCGGCGGGGTCGGTCCGTGGATGCCGTTCCAGATGCTGTCGATGGGCTGGTTCACGATGGGCGCGGGCCTGCTCCCCGGCGCCATGGGGGTCCCCCCTGCTCGAGCGAAGCCGAGAGCTTGGGGGAGGCTGCGCGGCCGCGCCGAGGTGCTGATGCTGGCGGCGTACGGGTTCCTGGCCGCGTTCGCGTACGGCACCGTCATGAACCTGGCCGGCTGGCCGTTCCTGGACTCGCTGTCGTCGAGCGTCGCGTTCCAGCCGGGCGCCCCGCTGCACGAGAACCTGGTCCGCTTCCTCGCCTACTGCCTGGCCACGTCGCTGGGCTGGGACCTGGGGCGGGCGGCCCTGACGGTCGTCCTCACCGTCACCGTCGGACCGGCGCTCCTGAGGGCGCTGCGGCGGGCCACGCGCCGGGCGGCGTTCGAGGCACCCGTCACATTCGAGGGCACCGAGCCGTAAGGATTCGCGCGCGCCGCGTCACCGGATCGTGCCCGCGCGGTGAAGCGCCCCACATGACCCAGGTCACCTACGAGGTGGGGCCGTGGACGTGATCACTGGCGTTCCGCCGGCTCGTACTGAGCCCGGCGGCCCACAGCCGACCTGAGAAGGCGGCACCCTCCCCCCGTGAGAGGGTGCCGCCTTCGTCGTGCGCTGCGCCCCGCCCCGGCGCGGGCACCCGCTACAGCCGCTGGATGATCGTGCCCGTCGCCACCGCGCCGCCCGCACACATCGTGATGAGCGCGAACTCCTTGTCCCGGCGCTCCAGTTCGTGCAGCGCGGTGGTGATGAGCCGGGCGCCGGTGGCGCCGACGGGGTGGCCGAGGGCGATGGCCCCGCCGTTCACGTTGACCTTCTCGAGGTCCTGCTCGAAGACCTGCGCCCAGCTGAGCACGACGGACGCGAACGCCTCGTTGATCTCGACGAGGTCGATGTCCTTGAGCGACATGCCCGCCTTGCCGAGCACGGCCCGCGTGGCGTCGATCGGTCCGTCCAGATGGAAGTGCGGGTCGGCGCCGACGAGCGCCTGGGCGACGATCCGGGCCCGCGGCTTGAGCTTCAGGGCGCGCGCCATCCGCTTGGACGCCCACATGATCGCCGAGGCGCCGTCGGATATCTGCGAGGAGTTCCCCGCGGTGTGCACGGCGGTCGGCATGACCGGCTTGAGCCCGCCGAGCCCCTCCATGGTCGTGTCGCGCAGGCCTTCGTCCCGGTCCACGAGCCGCCACATGCCCTGCCCGGCCGCCTGCTCGTCCTCGTTCGTGGGCACCTGCACGGCGAACGTCTCGCGCTTGAAGCGCTCCTCGGCCCAGGCGGTCGCGGCACGCTCCTGTGAGATGAGGCCGAGCGAGTCGACGTTCTCGCGGGTCAGCCCACGGTGGCGCGCGATGCGCTCGGCGGCCTCGAACTGGTTGGGCAGGTCGACGTTCCACTCCTCGGGGAACGGCTTGCCGGGCCCGTGCTTGGAGCCGGAGCCGAGCGGCACCCGCGACATCGCCTCGACCCCGCAGCTGATGCCGATGTCGATGACACCGGCGGCGATCATGTTCGCGGTCATGTGCGCTGCCTGCTGCGAGGAGCCGCACTGACAGTCGACGGTCGTCGCCGCCGTCTCGTAGGGCAGGCCCATGGTGAGCCAGGCCGTGCGCGCCGGATTCATGGACTGTTCGCCCGCGTGGGTCACCGTGCCGCCCACGATCTGCTCGACGCAGTCGGCGTGGATGCCGGTCCTGCCGAGCAGTTCCCGGTACGTCTCGCCGAGGAGATACGCGGGATGAAGATTGGCGAGCGCGCCTCCGCGCTTGCCGATGGGCGTACGTACGGCTTCGACGATGACGGGTTCCGCGGCCATGAGCTCGTCCTCTCCACACATTCCCGGACCGAACCAGAAGACGTAAGAACTAGAACGCGTACCAGTTCTCCGTGCAGTCTCGACGGTGCTACTCCCGGTACGCAAGGGTCGTGCACGTACCGCGCGCGCAATCGGGCGTACCACGGGTCTTGCCAGTTGTAGAACCCGTTACTACGGTGCCGACAAGCTGACGCCCCGTCAGACCGTCACCGGGAGTTGCCCATGCCGTGCCCAGCGCTGCCCGAAGGGTTCGACCTCACCGACCCCGACCTTCTCCAGGACCGCGTCCCCTTCCCCGAGTTCGCCCAGCTCCGGCAGACGGAACCGGTGCGGTGGGTCGCCCAGCCGACCGGCATCTCCGGCTTCGAGGACTCGGGCTACTGGGCCGTGACCCGGCACGCGGACGTCAAGTACGTCTCCACGCGCCCGGAGCTCTTCTCCTCCAACCTCAACACCGCCGTCATCCGCTTCAACGAGTCGATCAGCCGCGACCAGATCGAGGTCCAGAAGCTGATCATGCTCAACATGGACCCGCCGGAGCACACCCGGGTCCGGCAGATCGTGCAGCGCGGCTTCACGCCCCGCGCCATCCGCTCGCTCGAGGACGCCCTGCGCAACCGTGCGGCCTCCATCGTCGAGACGGCGCTCGCGAACGCCGCGCCCGACGGCTCCTTCGACTTCGTCACCAACGTCGCCGTCGAACTCCCGCTCCAGGCCATCGCCGAGCTGATCGGCGTCCCCCAGGACGACCGCACCAAGATCTTCGACTGGTCCAACAAGATGGCCGCGTACGACGACCCGGAGTACGCGATCACCGAGGAGGTCGGCGCCGAGGCGGCCATGGAGATCGTCAGCTACGCGATGAACCTGGCCGCCGCCCGCAAGGAGTGCCCCGCCAAGGACATCGTGAGTCAGCTGGTGGCGGCCGAGGACGAGGGGAACCTCTCCTCGGACGAGTTCGGCTTCTTCGTGATCCTGCTCGCCGTGGCCGGCAACGAGACGACGCGCAACGCCATCACCCACGGCATGCACGCCTTCCTGACCAACCCCGACCAGTGGGAGCTGTTCAAGCGGGAGCGCCCGCAGACGACGGCGGAGGAGATCGTCCGCTGGGCGACCCCCGTGGTCTCCTTCCAGCGCACCGCGACCCAGGACACCGAACTCGGCGGTGCGCAGATCAAGAAGGGCGACCGGGTCGGCATCTTCTACTCGTCGGCCAACCACGACCCGGACGTCTTCGACCGCCCCGACGAGTTCGACATCACCCGCGACCCGAACCCGCACCTCGGATTCGGCGGCGGAGGCCCGCACTTCTGCCTCGGCAAGTCCCTGGCCACGCTCGAGATCAACCTCATCTTCAACGCCGTGGCCGACGCCATGCCCGACCTCCGCCTGACCGGTGACCCGCGCAGGCTCCGCTCGGCCTGGCTCAACGGCGTCAAGGAACTCCAGGTCAGCACCGGCTGACCGGGCGGCCGCACACCGGCCCAAGGAGGCAGGGGCCGGCCCCTGCGCCACGCCCCTGCCTCCCCGCACACGTGCGCCGCGCTGCCACGTCCCGGGTGTCCACGACCGGACGGTCCGTCACGGGCTGCGCGAGCCGGGCGCGCGCTTCGGGGAACGGCTGACCGGCCCGGAGCGCCGCTTCACCACGGAGGCGGCGCTGCGGGCCCGGGATCCGCAGGGCCACCGGCCCCGGCCGGAAGGCGCCTGACCCGCCCCTCAGGACCGGTTGTGTCCGGCCGGCAGCCGCGCGTGGTCGGGCTCGGCCTTCGGCTGCTCGGAGACGGCCGCGCCGGTGAGGCGGGCGCGCGGACCGCTCAGCAGATAGGTGAGTCCGAAGCCCGCGCCGACGACCGTCGCGCCGCCCACGGCGTCCAGCACCCAGTGGTTGCCGGTCGCGATGATCGCGGAGATGGTGAACAGGGGGTGCAGCAGCGCGATCGCCTTCATCCACCACTTCGGGGCGAGGATCGCGATGACGAGCCCGCACCACAGGGACCAGCCGAAGTGCAGCGAGGGCATGGCCGCGTACTGGTTGGTGAGCGCGGTCAGTGTGCCGTAGTCCGGCTTGGAGAAGTCCTGGACGCCGTGCAGCGTGTCGATGAATCCGAGCGAGGGCATCAGGCGCGGCGGCGCCAGCGGGTAGAACCAGAAACCGATCAGGGCGAGCACCGTGGCGAAGCCGAGCGCCGAGCGGGCCCAGCGGTACTGGGCGGGCCTGCGGACATAGAGGATGGCGAGGACACTCAGCGGCACGATGAAGTGGAACGACTCGTAGTAGAAGTTGAAGAACGACTTGAGCCACGTGACCTGCGCCACCGCGTGGTTGACCCAGTGCTCGATGTCGATGTGGAGGAACTTCTCCAGGGAGTGGACCTGCGTGCCGTGCGCCTCGGCGGTGGCCCGGCCCCCCGAGTTCGTACCGCCCGTCGCGGCAAGCCTGACCTGCTGGTACGCGTAGTAGCCGACGCGGATCAGGAGCATTTCGAGCAGCAGGTTCGGACGGGTCAGGACCCGGCGCCAGAACGGCAGCAGCGGGACCCGCGACCAGCGCGCGGGGACGGGCTTCGCGTACTCGGTGGGGACGGGCGCCCGGTACTCGGGCGCGGTGCGGGACAGGAACGGGACGAACGTGGCCGCGGCGACCGCGGCGATCAGCACGACGTTGTCGCGCAGCGGATCGGCGAGCGCCGTGCCCGGCAGCAGCATCCTCGCGGGGAGCGTCATCACGAGGACGACCGCGACCGGCCACACATACCGGTCGGACGCCTTCTTGCCGACGCGGCCGACCACGGCGAGCAGCACCCACAGGAGCTGGTGCTGCCAGGTCGTCGGCGACACGGCGACGGCGACGCAGCCGGTAAGGGCGACGGCGAGCAGGAGCTGTCCGTCCTGCGCGTAGCGCACCGCGCGCCGCAGTCCGAGCACCGCGACGGCACAGCCCAGGACCAGGAAGAGCCCGATCTCGAGGGGACCCTCAAGACCGAAGCGCAGGAGCGCGCCGTGCAGCGACTGGTTGGCGAGCCCGTCGGGACTCGAGCCGAGTCCCGCACCCGCGACGTGGTGCACCCAGTACGTCCACGAGTCGTGCGGCATCGCGGCCCACGCGAGGAGCGTGCACGCCGCGAACGTGACGCCCGAGGACACCGCCGCGCGCCGTCGCCCGGTGAACCACAGGAGCGGCGCGAAGAGGAGGACGGTCGGCTGGAGGGCGGCGCCGATGCCGATGAGCAGACCCGAGCTGCGCTCGCCGCGGGCGGCGAAGCAGCCGAGCAGGACGAGCAGGACCGGGATGATGCTGGTCTGGCCGAGATGGAGGGTGTTGCGCACCGGCAGCGACAGCATCAGGAGGCTGATCGCGACGGGGGCGGCGAGCAGCGAGGTGCGCCGGGTGACGGGCCTGGGCAGGGCGCGGGCGGCGACGAGACCGAGGACGACGACGAGGCCGAGCGTCCCGAAGGTCCAGGCCCAGCCGAGCGCCTGTTCGGCGCCCCGGGCCAGTGGCTTCAGCACCAGCCCCCCGAACGGGGTACCGATGAACCGGTCGGCGTCGTAGAGGGAGCCCGTCACGTGGAGGACGCCTTCAGGACCGATCCAGGTCTCCAGGTCCGTGAGCCGCTCACCGCTGGGGGTGCTCAGGACGGCCACGACCTGCCGCGCCGCGAGTACCGCGGCGATCAGCCAGAGGCCCGCCCGGACCATGCCCAACCGCGCTGTCGCGGCCCCCGCCACCAAGGCTTTGCCCGGTCCATGCTCCACGTTCGCCACGCGCCGTCGGCCCTCCCGCCATGCGTACTGTCCCAAGAGGCTCGCACCACCCCCGGGATGAGACGCGGGCAACCCCTGCTTCACCTGCCTGTCACCGGCATTTGACCGGATGACGATGATGCGGGGTCCGCGTGGTTGCGGTCGAGGGCCGCGACATAGGTCACAGATTTGTCCGTTTGCGCCGCGCCGGGGCCGGGGCGTCGTGCCTGGCCGGACCCTCTTTTCTCACGCTGTGCAACAAGGCGCACACTACCCGCAATGATCGCCGATGCACCTATGGTCGATTTCTGGCCGCCCCGCCGTGGGCGGCCGCGTCCGTCCCCACGCGGACCTGTCCTTGTCCCCGTCGAAAGCAGGCGAGCAGACCCTTGTCGAGTGTTCTAACCGTCGCACCCAGGACCACCGCCCCTGCGAAGGGCGCCTCCCCCGAGGTCACCGTCACCGATCCGGCGCTGGTCAAGCGCGCGGTCAAGGCGGCGGCGCTCGGCAATGCGATGGAGTGGTTCGACTTCGGTGTCTACAGCTACATCGCCGTCACCCTCGGCAAGGTCTTCTTCCCCTCGGGCAACCCCACCGCCCAGCTCCTGTCGACGTTCGGCGCCTTCGCCGCGGCGTTCCTCGTCCGGCCGATCGGCGGCATGGTCTTCGGACCGCTCGGCGACCGCGTCGGCCGGCAGAAGGTCCTCGCCGTCACCATGATCATGATGGCAGCGGGCACGTTCGCGATCGGCCTGATCCCGTCGTACGCGACGATCGGCGTCTGGGCTCCGATCCTGCTGCTCCTGGCCCGTCTGGTGCAGGGCTTCTCGACCGGCGGTGAGTATGGCGGCGCGTCCACGTTCATCGCCGAGTACGCGCCCGACAAGAAGCGCGGCTTCTTCGGCAGCTGGCTGGAATTCGGCACCCTCGCCGGATACATCGGCGGCGCGGGCCTCGTCACCCTGATGACGGCACTGCTCTCCTCGGACGACCTGCTCTCCTGGGGCTGGCGCATCCCGTTCCTGATCGCGGGCCCGATGGGCATCATCGGCCTCTATCTGCGGATGCGGCTCGAAGAGACCCCTGCGTTCGCGGCCGAGCTGAAGAAGGCGCACGCGTCGGAGAAGGCCCGGCCCAAGGTGAAGGTGCGCGACATGATCGCGGGCCAGTGGAAGGCGCTGCTCCTGTGCGTCGGCCTGGTCCTCGTCTTCAACGTCACCGACTACATGCTGCTGTCGTACATGCCGAGCTACCTCACCAGTGAGCTCCACTACGACGAGACGCACGGCCTCGTCGTGGTCCTCGGCGTGATGGCGCTGATGATGATCGTCCAGCCGTTCGCGGGCGCGCTCTCCGACCGTGTCGGCCGCCGCCCGGTGATCGCCGCGGGCTGCATCGGCTTCCTCGCCCTGTCCGTCCCGGCCCTGCTCCTCATCCGTGACGGCTCCCTGTGGGCCATCGCCCTCGGCATGGGCGCGCTCGGCCTGCTCCTGGTCTGCTTCACCTCGGCGATGCCGTCCGCGCTGCCCGCGCTCTTCCCGACCCGGGTGCGCTACGGCTCCCTGTCGATCGGCTTCAACGTCTCCGTCTCGCTCTTCGGCGGCACGACCCCGCTGGTCGTCACCGCCCTCATCGGAGCGACCGGAAACATGATGATGCCCGCCTACTACATGATGGCCGCGGCCGTCATCGGCGGTGTCGCGGTGTGGTTCATGACCGAGTCGGCGCGCCGCCCGCTGCCGGGCTCGCTGCCCGCGGTCGAGCCCGGCGACCTGCCGCGCACCGCGCCGGCAACAGCCGCGTAACACCAGGAACCAGGCTCCCCCGCGCCTCGTCTGCTCCTTCGCCGCACACGGCACACGGACACAGGGCGCGACATCGGGGGCCGGCATGAGAACCGCACCACAACGGACCATGAGGGCCAGGGCGCTACTGATCGCCCTGGCCCTCATGGCGTTCCAGATCGCCGCGCTCGTCTCACCGGCGTACGCGTGCGGATGCGGGGCGATGGTGCCGCCCGCGGGCACGGACCTCACCGTGTACGACGAGACGTCCGCGGTGCGCTGGGACGGGCGCGGCGAGCAGATCGTGATGAGCCTGTCGGTGAGCGGCAACGTGCGCGACGCCGCCTGGATCATGCCCGTGCCGCACCGCGCGTCCGTCGAGCTCGGCGACCCGGGGCTCTTCACGCAGCTGAGCGAGGTGACGGCGCCCGTCGAACGGACCCGGCACCACTTCTGGCCCGGCGCCGACGACTGGCCCTTCGGCGGCGGGCACGGCGACGGTGCCACGGCCGCCGCCCCCGCACCCGGCGGCCCGGTCGAGGTGGTGGGCCGCGAGCACCTCGGGCCGTTCGACGTCGCCCGTCTCACCGCGACCGACCCCGGCGCACTCGCCGACTGGCTCGACGAGAACGGCTTCCAGCTCCCCGACCGCCTCGACACCGCGCTGCGCCCGTACGTCGACAAGGGCTGGGAGTACGTGGCGATCCGCCTCGCGCCCGCCGACGGCGACAGCGTGCTCGGCGGCGCCCTCGACCCGCTCCACCTCACGTTCGCCAGCGACCGCCTCGTCTACCCGATGCGGCTGTCGAAGCTCGCCCGCACCGAACAGCATCTGCGCCTGTACGTGCTCGCCGCCCACCGCATGGAGCCGCGCTCCACGATCGGCGGCGACACACCGAAGGTCACGTACGCGGGCCGGATCCCGGCGAAGTCCGGCGGGCCGCTGCCCGCATTCGCGGACGGCGAGCGGTACCTGACCGCGCTCACCCAGGATTTCCCACAGCCGTCGCGCATCCATGACGACCACGAGCTGCGGCGCACCGCGAGCGACGCCACGCACCGCACCGTCGTGTGGGACGACGAACTCCTCACCGCCGGGGGCGTCCCGGTGTGGCTGCTCACCGTCGCACTGCCTCTGGCCCTTCTCCTGACGGCGGCCGCCGTCCTGTGCTTCCGCCGGCGCTCCCGCCGACCGGTGCCACCCCCGCCACCCGTGCACGCCCCTCCGCCGTTGGGCTGAATCCCACCCGGGCCGCCGCCGTGTGAGCCCATGATGGGGCCATGGCTGAGCACGCATCCGAAGACCGGTGGACCGCCGTCGACGACTATCTGAACGGCCTCCTCGCCCCAGGCGACGAGGCCCTGACCGCGGCCCTCGCGGACAGCGAGGCGGCGGGCCTCCCGCACATCGCCGTCGCCCCGAACCAGGGCAAGTTCCTCCACCTGATCGCGCAGATCCAGGGCGCCCGCCGCATCCTGGAGATCGGCACGCTCGGCGGGTACAGCACGATCTGGCTGGCCCGCGCCCTCCCGGCCGACGGCGTCCTCGTCACCCTCGAGTACGACCCCCGGCACGCCGAGGTGGCCCGCGGCAACCTCGCCCGCGCCGGCCTCGACAAGATCGTCGAGGTGCGGGTGGGCCCCGCCCTCGACTCACTGCCCGGCGTCGCGGCCGACCACCCCGCCCCCTTCGACCTCGTCTTCATCGACGCCGACAAGGCCAACAACCCGCACTACGTGGAGTGGGCCCTGCGCCTGACCCGCCCCGGCAGCGTGATCATCGTCGACAACGTGGTGCGCGGCGGTCACGTGACGGACGACTCCGGCGCGGCCCCCGACATCCGCGGCACCCGCGCCGCGCTCCGGATGATCGCCGACCACCCGAAACTGGACGGGACGGCGGTCCAGACGGTGGGCGCCAAGGGCTACGACGGCTTCGCGCTGGCCCGCGTCCTCCCGTAGCGCCCGCTCCCGATGTTTCCTGACGGTCCGTCACACTTCGTGGTAGAAGCCCACGTTCACGCTGCGGGGCTCATTGCGGTCCAGGACCACGACCTCGCCGGACGCGCCCGGCGCGAGCGCCGCGACCCCTCCGTACACGAGGGGCCGCGGCTCCCCGCCGGCCAGTGTGAGACGCACCTCGGACGAGGGCTCGTCGTGCGAGCCGCGCAGCCAGAAGACGGACCAGGCGCCGTCCTGTCCGCACCGGAATTCGAGATGGACGCGCGAGACGAACAGCCAGTCGTCGGGGGTCGCGAGCCGGCACACGTTCCGGTCGCGCCCCACGCGCAGCACGGATCCCGGCTCACTCGGCGCGTCGGCCATCAGCATCCCGGCCGTCGCACCCGAGTCCGCCCCCGCGACGGAGGCCATGGTCAGCTCCAGCACCCGCACAGCTCCTTCGGTCCTTGGCGGGCCCTTCGGCACCGGGTCCACCGACGCCGCATCCTAAGTTGTCCCCTCCCTGTGCGGTATGCCCTCTGGGACAATGGCCCCATGACCGAACGCAAGCCACCCGACGTCAGCTTCGAGTCATGGGTCGACAAGCAGATCCGCGACGCGGAGCGCGCAGGAGACTTCTCCCACCTCGCCGGAGCCGGCAAGCCGCTGCCGAGCACGGCCGACACGACGTACGACGAGAACTGGTGGATCAAGCAGAAGATGGCCCGTGAGGGCTTCTCCGTGCTGCCCCCGTCACTCGCCCTGCGCAAGGAGGCCGAGGACGCGCTCGCCGAGGCGGCGCGGGCCCCTTCCGAACGGATCGTCCGCAAGATCGTCACCGACATCAACGTCAAGATCCGCGACATGATGTTCAAGCCCCCGCCGGGCCCGCCCCTCGGCCTGAAGCCGTACGACGTCGAGGAGATCGTCCGCGACTGGCACGAGCGACGCGGGACGCAGGGGACCTGACAGCGATCTCACGCGGTGGTGAGCGAGGATGGGCGCCATGAGCATCGTGAAGATCAACGTCCTGACCGTCCCGGCCGAACAGCGCGAGATCCTGGAGAAGCGCTTCGCCTCGCGCGCGGGCGCGGTGGAGAACTCGGACGGCTTCGAGTGGTTCGAGCTGCTGCGCCCGATCGAGGGCACGGACGACTACCTGGTGTACACGCGGTGGCGTGACGAGGCGTCGTTCACCGCGTGGATGGAGGGCTCCATGAAGGAGGCCCACCAGGGCGGCGCGGACCGCCCGAAGCCTGCGGCCAGCGGGTCCTCGGTGTGGTCCTTCGAGGTCGTTCAGCAGGCGGCTCCCAAGAACGCATAGCGTGCGCCGTCGCCGGGAAGTGCCCCGTACCGCAGATGAGGTGCGGGGCACGTTCCGTCGGCGAGCACACGGCGAGGACAAGCGCCCCGTCGGAGGCGACCGAGCATGCATCTGCCCGGTGTCGGCAACGCCCCCTCCGAGCCGACAGTGCGCGTCATCGGCCAGGCATCCTCTGTCAGCCGTCGTGAGACCGCTTTCGGTCAAGATTCACTTTGCAGGGCATGACACCACCCCTGCGTCGCCACGATGTTGTCCATGGCGACTTCGGGGGCGGGCAAGACACGTTTCGGCGGGCTGGAGCAGTGGTGGGGCGTCCTCGCGGGCGCGCTGCTGATCGCGGCATGGATCAACTCCACAGCCGGCCCAGCAGCGGTGGTCGCACTGTCTGCCGCCGTACTCATCTGGTGCTTCTTCCAGGCACCCGTGACCTGTGGCGCACCCATTCGCGGGCGGACGGACGGTTGCCGCAACAACGCCGCCGGCCTGTTGCTGGGGTGTCACATCCGCCAGCACCGCTGGCAGAAGCTGAAGATGTTGATTCTTCGTCGGCAGCTACGGGCTTTCTGCGCCGGGCTGTTCTCTGACGGCAAAGCAGCCATCGTCACGCTGGCCGGGTTGGGCAGCTTCGTTTCAGGCCTGGTCGCGTTGGTCCCCGGCGTTGTCGTCCATTGAGCCCCCGTAGACGTCACGAATACGTCGGTCACAGGTACCGAGGATGTCCGAACCCCAGGTGCGTGTACGGGTCGAAACCAGTTGCGCCCGGCGCTGCCCCCTCACCGACAATGCCCTCATGACTTCGCCCTGGACCGTCGCCCCTGAGCCGTTCGACTCCGCCGTCGCCGCGGATCTGTGGCGCGCGTACTACACGGAGGTCAGCGACCGCTGGTATCTGCTGCACGAGGGGCGCACCACCGACCCCGACGAGCTGGAGCGCGAGGTCGCCGCCGACACGGGCGCCTGTCTCGCTGCGCCGGGCGGGGTGTTGCTGGTCGCGCGGTACCGGGGCGAGCCCGCCGGGACCGCGGGTGTGCGGATGATCGACGCATCGACCGGCGAGCTGAAGCGCGTCTTCGTACGGCCCGAGATGCGCGGGAAGGGCGGCGGCTCCGTGCTGCTCGCTCGGGTGGAGAGCGCCGCGCGGGAACTCGGCGCCGAGCGGGTCGTCCTCGACACCCGGGGCGACCTGGTGGAGGCCCGCCTGCTGTACGCGCGGCACGGCTACCAGGAGACGGCCCCGCACAACGACGAGGAGTACGCCGAGCACTGGTTCACCAAGAAGCTCGTACGGGACGCGTGAGCGGCGTCAGGCGCCGGCCGCCAGTCCGTCGTGCGGGCGCTCCGCGTCGGACCCGCACAGCTCCGCGTTGAGCTCCTCCACGAGTTTCGCCAGGTCCGTCGGCCGGTCCGGGCCCCACCAGTCGCCCAGCAGTTCGGCGAGCGACTCCTCACGGGAGCCGGACAGCCGGGCGGCGACCTCGCGGCCCTCGTCGGTGAGGACGAGGTCGAGGCCCACGCGCGTGGCGAGGCGCCGCCCCTCCACTTCCCGGGTCGCCGCGATGATCACGGGCAGCGGTACGGCACTGTGTTCGGCGAGCGCCGACGGCTCCGCCCACCCGTAGCGCTTGATGCGCAGCAGGAGCCAGCTCGAGGCGGGCAGCAGGTCGTAGCCGGCCCGCTCGGTGATCTTCTCGTAGATCTCGCGGCGCCCCTCCCGGGTGCCGAGCACCGACAGGGCCCGCGCCACCTCGTCGTGCGACGAGCGCTGTACGGGGTTGCTGGCCAGGGTCTCCGTCCCGTCCGGCGCGGTGACCGAGCCGCGCAGCTTGTCCTCGCGCAGGAACCAGGCCAGCGCGAAGGCGACGAGGGCGACCGGGGCGGCGTAGAGGAAGACGTCCGTGATGGACGACGCGAAGGCGTGCAGGACCGGTCCGCGCAGGGCGGGCGGCAGCGCGCTGATGCCTCTCGGGTCCGACTGGAGCGCGTTCACATCGATGCCTGGGGGCAGGCTGCGGCCGGCGAGGGCCGCCGTGAGTTTGTCGCCGAGGCGGCTCGCGAAGACCGTGCCGAAGATCGCGACGCCGAAGGAGGCGCCGATCGAGCGGAAGAACGTCGCGCCGGAGGTGGCGACGCCCAGGTCCTCGTACGAGACGGCGTTCTGCACGATCAGGACGAGGACCTGCATGACGAGTCCGAGGCCCAGGCCGAAGACGAAGAAGTAGGCGCTCATCTCGCCGGTCGAGCTGTTCTCGTCGAGCTGGTGCAGGAGAAGCAGGCCGACGGCGGTGACGCCGGTGCCGACGATGGGGAAGACCTTCCAGCGGCCGGTACGGCTGACGATCTGTCCGGACGCCGTCGAGGAGAGCAGCAGTCCGATGACCATCGGCAGCATGTGCACGCCCGACATCGTCGGCGAGACGCCCTGGACCACCTGGAGGAACGTCGGCAGATACGTCATCGCGCCGAACATGGCGAAGCCGACGACGAAGCTGATCACCGCGGAGAGCGTGAACGTACGGATGCGGAACAGCTTCAGCGGCAGGACGGGCTCGGCGGCCCGCCGCTCCACCTGGACGAACACGACCGCGAGGACGACGCCGAGCACCACGAGGCCGATGATCTGCGCCGAGTCCCAGTCCCAGGTCGTCCCGCCGAGCGAGGCGACGAGGACCAGGCAGGTCGCCACGGAGGCGATCAGGAACGTGCCGAGGTAGTCGATCGTGTGCTTGGCGGAACGTACGGGGATGTGGAGCGTGGTCGCGATGACGGCGAGCGCGACGACGCCGATGGGCAGGTTGACGTAGAAGACCCAGCGCCAGCTGAGGTGTTCGGTGAACAGCCCGCCGAGCAGCGGGCCCAGTACGCTCGTCGCGCCGAAGACCGCGCCGAACAGACCCTGGTACCTGCCCCGGTCACGCGGCGGCACGATGTCGCCGACGATCGCCATGGACAGGACCATCAGGCCGCCGCCGCCCACTCCCTGGAGTGCGCGGAAGCCGATCAGCTGCGGCATGTTCTGCGCCATGCCGCACAGCGCCGAGCTGATCAGGAAGATCACGATGGCGATCTGGAAGAGCTTCTTGCGGCCGTACTGGTCTCCGAGCTTGCCCCACAGGGGCGTGGCGGCCGTCGACGCCAGCAGGTACGCGGTCACGACCCAGGACAGGTGTTCGAGGCCGCCGAGGTCGCTCACGATGGTCGGCAGCGCCGTCGAGACGATCGTCTGGTCGAGCGCCGCGAGGAGCATGCCGAGCAGCAGCGCACCGATCGAGACCATCACGCTGCGGGGCGCGTGCCCGCCGCCGATCGTGGATCCGGTGCGGTCAACGCCTGGGCCTGCCGTCAGGTCCGTACGGGGAAGGCCCCCGCTAGCGTCCTGGGTCATGGACACCTCCTGAGACGCCACGCCGGACACGGCCGACGGGGGCTCTGCCATCTACCAGGATGGTCGGTGCGTCATGGTTTGGCCTGTTGAGGCCGGCGACTCAGAAGGGATACGGCGGCACGGACCAGAGGGACGGCGCGACATGGACCCGAGGGGGCCACGCAGCACGGACCCGGGGGGCGGCACGGCACAGACCCGAGGGACCGTGCGGCACGGACCCGGGGGGCGGCAAGGCACAGACCCGAAGGACCGTGCGGCACGGACCCGGGGGGCGGCAAGGCACGAGCCCGGCAGACGGTACGACGCCGACCCGAGGGGGCCACGCGGCACGGACCCGGGGCGGCGCGGCGCCGACCCGAGGGACCGTGCGGCACGAGCCCGGCAGACAGTACGACGCCGACCCAGCGGGGCGGTGCGGCACGAGCCCGGCGGACACTGCCGCGCCGGACTGGCCGATGCGGGGCTGCGGGACTCGCCGATACGTGGCCGCGGGACTCGCCGATACGGGGTCCGGAACTCTCGCCGACAGGGAGTTTCGGGACTCTGGTCGATACGGAGGTGCGGGACCCGCCTGTACAGGGGTGCCGGTCAGCCGATGTGCAGCAGGATCTCGCCGACGGCGCCCGCCTCGACCCGTACCTGCGTCAGGTCGTCCACGACCACCGTGGGGCCGTGCGCGCCCGCGCGAGGGCCGACGCCGACGACGCGCATCCCGGCGGCGCGGCCGGCCGCGATCCCGGCTTCCGAGTCCTCGAAGACGACGCAGTCCGCGGGGTCGATGCCGAGCTCGGCGGCGCCCTTGAGGAACCCCTCGGGGTCGGGCTTGCTGGCGCCGACGCTCTCGGCGGTGATGCGCAGGTCCGGCTGGGTGAGGCCGGCGGCGGCCATGCGGCGGCTGGACAGGGCCACGTCGGCCGAGGTCACCAGGGCGTGCGCGAGGCCGCCGTCACGCAGGGAGGCCATGAACGCGGCGGCGCCCGGCACGGGGACGACGCCTTCGATGTCGGCGGTCTCCTCGGCGAGCATGCGCGCGTTCTCGGCGTGGTTCTCCGCCATGGGGCGGTCGGGCAGGAGGAGCGCCATGGACGCGTAGCCCTGGCGGCCGTGGACGACCTTCATGACCTCGACGGGGTCGAGCCCGTGACGGGCCGCCCAGCGCTGCCAGCAGCGTTCGACCACCGCGTCGGAGTTGACCAGCGTGCCGTCCATGTCGAGCAGAACGGCGCGGGCGGACAGAACAGTGGTGGCCGTCATCGGCAGGGTCCTCCAGGCGTAGGAACAAGGTGACCCCGCCCACCGGTCAGGGGTAGCGGGCGGGAGCCACTTTGTTCCTCAACTGTACAAAACAGGGTGGCGGCTACGCCAGCGGCCCTGGTCAGGGCCGGATCCACGGCTTACGCCACCGCTTCGTAGAGGCTCCATATGCCCATGCCCAGCATCAGGACCGCGGCGATCTTCGTGATGAGCGCCAGCGGGACCCGCTTCATCAGGGCCTTGCCGCCGACGATGCCGAGGCCCCCGACGGCCCACAGAGCGAGGACGGCGCCGAGGCCGACGGAGAGCGGGTCGTCATAGCGGGCGGCGAGGTTCGCGGTCATGATCTGCGTCAGATCACCGAACTCGGCCACCAGGATGAGCATGAAGCCCGCGCCCGAGACCCTCCAGAAGCTCTGGTCCTTGGGCTTGCGGACCTCTTCCTCCTCCTCGTCCTTCTTCATCAGGAGGACGGCCGCGCCGCCGAGGAAGAGCACACCGGTCAGGGCGTGCACGAGCTGCTGCGGCAGCAGGGTCAGGACGCTGCCCGCCGCCACGGCGAGCGCGACATGGACGGCGAAGGCGGCGGCGACACCGGCGAAGACGTACGAGGCGCGGTAGCGGGTGCCGAGGACGAGTCCGGCGAGCGCTGTCTTGTCGGGAAGTTCGGCGAGGAAGACGATGCCGAAGACAACCGCCATCACGCTGATGCTGATCAAGATTCCTCAATCGGTCGGGCCGCCCCGCCGAGAGTTCCGTCATTCCTGTACGACACCTCGGCACGGCAGCGCTCAGGTGCGCACACGGGTGTGCACGCAGGTGAATCACTGCTTTGCCGAAGGTCTCGCTGGCCGGACCGGGTGTACGGGTCCCGCCTCCGGGCGCCGGCTCAGAACGAGCTGAGCAGTATGTCGACGGTCCGGCGAAGAGCTACTCCCCTTCTGCGCCGCCCATCGTACGCGAACTGCTGAGCGAATCGGCATGACCCGTGTCACGCCCGGACGCGCCACCCCGGTACCACCGGCCCACACCCGGAGTCCCGCCCGCTCCACCAGAAGTCATGTCCACCCCCTTGATGTGTACGCGTCGTTGACGCGACCCTGTCACTCGGCGCACATCTCCCGGAAACCCCGGGGCGCCAGCATGGCCGGGCCCGCTCGGCCAACTTCCCCCCACTTCAAGGGAGTTCACATGCGCATGTTCTACGCGCGTCGACGCGCCGCCGCACTCGGCGCCGTCACCGCCGTCGTCTCCGCCCTCACCCTGCTGAACGGCCCGGCCGCGCAGGCCGCTCCCCCCACCCCGGTCAGCGGGGCCACCGCCCGCACATATCTCTCCGAGCTCACGGTCAAGGCCGAGGGCTCCTCCGACGGCTACAGCCGCGACCTCTTCCCGCACTGGATCACCCAGTCCGGCGCCTGCGACACCCGCGAGGTCGTCCTCAAGCGCGACGGCACGAACGTCTCGCAGAACTCCAGCTGCGCCGCCACGTCCGGCAGTTGGTACTCCGAGTACGACGGCGCGACCTGGAGCGCGGCGTCCGACGTCGACATCGACCACGTCGTCCCGCTCTCCGAGGCCTGGAAGTCCGGCGCCAACGCCTGGACGACCGCCCAGCGCCAGGGCTTCGCCAACGACCTCACGCGACCCCAGCTCATCGCCGTCACGGACAACGTCAATCAGTCCAAGGGCGACCAGGACCCGGCCACGTGGATGCCGTCGCGCGCCGCGTACAAGTGCACCTATGTCCGCATGTGGGTGCAGGTGAAGCACTACTACAACCTCACGGTGGACTCCGCCGAGAAGAGCGCGCTGACGTCGTATCTCAGCGGCTGCTGAACTCCCGTGCCGCGGATCTGAATCCCGTCCCGCCGGAACCTCCCCGCCGGCCTCCGCCGTTCCGTACCGTACGGGGCGACTGAGGAGGCTGATCACGTGGCACGGCTGCGACTTGGACCGCTGCTGAGATACGTGGACGAGGCGTCGGCGACCGTCTGGGTCGAGGCGAGCCGTCCGTGCACCGCCGAAGTGCGCTGCGCGGACGGCTCGTCAGGACGCGCCCGCACGTTCCAGATCTGCGGCCACCACTACGCGCTGGTCCCGGTGACGGGCCTCACGCCGGGCAGCGCGACGGCCTACGAGGTACTGCTCGACGGCGCCCCGGTCTGGCCGCCCACCGACTCGTCCTTCCCACCGAGCACGATCCGCACGCCCGCGTACGACGACGCGGCACGCCCCGTCCGTATCGCGTTCGGCTCGTGCCGGTGGGCCGCGCCGCCCGCCGACGAACACGATCCCGTCGGTCCCGACGCCCTGGGCACGCTGGCCGGCGAGCTGGCCTGCGCACCTGATGCCGAGCGCCCCGACGTCCTGCTCCTGCTCGGCGACCAGGTCTACGCGGACGAGACCTCACCGGCCACCCGCCGCTATCTCGCCGCCCGCCGCGACCTGCGCGACGCCCCGGGCAACCAGGTCGCGGACTACGAGGAGTACACCCGGCTCTACTACGAGTCCTGGCTCGACCCCGAGGTGCGCTGGCTGCTGTCCACGGTCCCCAGCTGCATGATCTTCGACGACCACGACGTCATGGACGACTGGAACACGAGCGCCTCCTGGCTCGCGGAGATGCGGGCCACCGACTGGTGGAACGAGCGGATTCTCAGCGGCCTCATGTCGTACTGGGTCCATCAGCACCTGGGCAATCTGGCGCCCGCCGAGCTGGCCGCCGACCCCGTGTACGCGGAGGTGCGCACGGACCCCGACGGGACGGACACGCTCAGGGAGTTCGCCGCCCGCGCGGACGCCGACGCGGCCTCCGTCCGCTGGAGCTACCGCCGCGACTTCGGCCGTGTACGGCTCCTGATGGTCGACACACGGGCCGCCCGCGTCCTGGCCGAGACGGACCGGTCGATGCTCGACCCGTCGGAGGCGGCGTGGCTGCGGGAGCAGGCGCTGGAGGGGACGGGGGCGTCGTCGGGCGCCGCCTCGGGAGCGTACGACCACCTCCTGATAGGGACCTCGCTGCCCTGGCTGCTGCCGCATCTCATACATGACGTCGAGGGATGGAACGCCGCGCTGTGCCGGGGTGAGCGCGGGGTGCGCTGGGCCCGGTACGGCGAAAAGCTGCGCAGGCGGGCCGACTTGGAGCACTGGGCCGCGTTCCCCGCGTCGTTCGACGCGCTGACGGCGCTGATCGCCGAGGTGGGCGGCGGCGAGGGCGCACCGGCGACGGTGTGCGTACTCTCCGGCGACGTCCACCACGCCTACACGGCCGAACCCGCCTGGCCCGACGGCGCGGCGGCCCCGGCCGCGCGCGTCCTCCAGCTGACCTGCTCACCGGTGCACAACTCGATCCCCGGCTCGATAAAAGTCGGATTCCGCTTCGGCTGGAGCCGCTTCGGCCGCGCTCTCGGACGGCGCTTCGCCCGGCACGGCCGCCTCGCCGCTCCCCCGCTCTCCTGGCGCAGGACGGGCGGACCCTGGTTCGGCAACCAGCTGATGACACTGACCCTGCGTGGGCGCACGGCACGGCTGCGCCTCCAGCAGGCACAGGCGGCACCCGGCGGGAAGGCCGGGCTGCGGGAAGCGGCGGACACCGTGCTGAGTGAATGACCGTACGGAGTGAATGACGTGGATGACCGTGCGTGACCAGGGCTGTCCTCCACGGGGCCGCCTGGTGAAGATACGGCGCACACCCGGACTCCACTCTTCCCTTGACAGGGCGACCCGGCATGATGAGCGGACGTTCCGCTTCCAGCAGCCCCACATGCCCCGGGAGTCCCTCTTTGTCCGCAGTGTGCTCGGCGCCGGCCGCAGCGATAGTCGGCGCGGGCCCGCGCGGCACCAGTGTCCTCGAACGACTCTGCGCCTCCGCCGGTGAGCTCCTGCCGCCCGGCGCCCGCCTCACCGTCCACGTCGTCGATCCGGCGCCGCCGGGAGCCGGCAGCGTCTGGCGGACCTCGCAGGCGCCCGAACTCCTGATGAACACCGTCGCCTCACAGGTCACGTTGTTCACCGACGACAGCGTGGACTGCTCGGGCCCGATACTCCGGGGGCCGAGCCTGCACGAGTGGGCCCGGCACCAGGGCCTCACCCTCGGCCCCGACGACTACCCGACCCGCGCCCTCTACGGCCGGTACCTGGAGTGGGTGTTCGCCGAGACCGTGGGCCGCGCCCCCGACGCCGTGCGCGTCGAGGTCCACCGCGCGCGAGCCGTGCGCCTCGACGACGCGCACGACGGCCGCCAGACCCTCGTGCTCGACAACGGGCGCGAACTGACCGGCCTGTCCGCCGTCGTCCTCGCCCAGGGCCATCTGCCCACCACCGCGAGCCCCGCCCAGACGCGCCTCACCGAGTACGCGCGCCGGCACGGCCTGCGCCACATCCAGCCCGCGAACCCGGCCGACCTGGACCTCTCCCCCCTCTCCCCGGGCGAGCCCGTCCTGCTGAGGGGCCTCGGCCTGAACTTCTTCGACCACATGGCGCTGCTCACCGAGGGCCGCGGCGGACGCTACCGTCGCACGTCCTCCGGGGAGTTGCGGTACAAGCCCTCAGGGCGCGAACCGCGCCTGTACGCCGGTTCGCGCCGCGGCATCCCGTACCAGGCGCGCGGCGACAACGCCAAGGGCCCGTACGGGCGCCACGAGCCCGCCGTCCTCACCCCCGAGGTCATCGCCCGCTTCCGCAAGCGCGCGGACTCCGGGGACGCGCCGGACTTCCTGGACGAGATCTGGCCACTCGTCGCGAAGGAGGTGGAGACCGTGTATTACGAGACCCTGCTGCGCCGCGCGGGAGCGGGGGACACCGGTTTCCGCGAGGGCTTCCTCGCCGCGCCGCACCAGAGCTCCGAAGAGGCCGACGTCCTCTACGAGTTCGGGATTCCAGAGGTTCTCCGCTGGTCCTGGGACCATGCCTCCCGGCCGCACGCGGATCTCTCGTTCGGCTCGCCCGCCGAGTGGCGAACCTGGCTCCTGGCCCATCTGCGCGAGGACGTGGCGCACGCCGCGCTCGGCAATGCGGACGGCCCCGTGAAGGCCGCTCTGGACGTGCTGCGCGACCTGCGCAACGAACTGCGCCAGGCCGTCGACCACGGCGGGATCGGCGGCGCGTCACGCCGCGACCACCTCGATCGCTGGTACACCCCGCTCAACGCCTTCCTGTCGATCGGTCCGCCCCGGCGGCGCATCGAGGAGATGACCGCGCTCATCGAGTCCGGCGTCCTGACCGTGGTCGGACCGCGCCTGGACGTGCGGACCGAGGACGGCGCGTTCGTCGCGCACTCGCCCGATGTGCCCGGATCATCCGTGAGAGCCACCACACTCGTCGAGGCGCGACTGCCGGAGACGGACGTGGCCCGCACCGGCGACCAACTGCTCGCCGGACTACTGAAGACGGGCCATGTCCGGCCGCACACGCTCGACGGTTACGCGACGGGCGGGTTGGACGTGACGCCGCGCCCATACCACCTGATAGACCGTCAAGGACGGTCGCACGCACGGCGGTTCGCGGTCGGGGTACCCACGGAGGGGGTGCACTGGGTCACTGCGGCGGGGGCCCGGCCGGGGGTGGATTCGGTGACCCTCGCGGACGCGGACGCGGTCGCGCGAGCGGCTCTGCGGACGACCGCCGGGGAGCGCCCGAAACCCCGCGCGGAGCAGCACTCATGGCCAAATGTTGAACTTGCAAGCGTTGATTAGGGTCCCCTAACCTGTGGCCTCCATCGGTTCGTCCCCGACCGACTCAAGGAGTCCCCCATGACTGGACGTCTCAACAGCGCCCAGCCCTACGCCCTCGGCCTGTTCCGCATCATCGTGGGCCTGCTCTTCGCCTGCCACGGCGCCGCCTCGCTCTTCGGCGTCCTCGGCGGAGCGATGGGCGGCGGCACCGTCCCCGTCGGCACCTGGCCCGGCTGGTACGCGGCCGTCATCCAGCTCGTCGGCGGCACCCTCGTCATCCTCGGCCTCGGCACCCGCGCCGCGGCCTTCATAGCCTCCGGCTCCATGGCCTACGCGTACTTCAAGGTCCACCAGCCGGAGGCCCTGTGGCCGCTCCAGAACGGCGGCGAACCGTCCGCGATGTTCTGCTGGGCCATGCTGCTCCTGGTCTTCACCGGCTCCGGCGCGCTCGGCCTCGACCGGCTCTTCACCTCGCGCGGCGACGGCGCGGAGCACCCGACCGCCTCGGCGTCCGCCGCAGAGCGGGAGCCCGCCGCGGCTTGATGCGGTGACTGCTCGACGGGGGTACCCGTGCGCACAGCGTGCCGGTACCCCCTCACCGCCACTCACCCCCGGCGAACCGGCGACTCGACCGACACCCGCCCGAACGCCGTCGACTCGACCGGCACCGGTTCGACGGAGCCGATTCAACCGAGGCCGGTTCGAACGAGGCCGGTTCGAAGGACGCCGGCTCAACGGAGGCCGGCTCAACCGACGCCGCCTCGGCGGAAGTCGGCCCAACGGAGGCCGGTTCGAACGACGCCAGCTCGACAGACGCCGGCTCAACGGAGGCCCGCTCAACCGACGCCACGTCGACGGACGCCGGCTCAACGGAGGCCGGTTTTCCCGGCACCGTGAAGCACGCGATCCGGGCGCCCGCTCCGCCCGGCGTCCCGTGCAGCGCGACGGCCCACGCCTCGCCGGGCCTGAACTCCCCGCTCGGCCGAGCGCTCGCGGCCCTCGCACCGGCCGCGTCCGTGGTGGACCCGGGCCAGGCCTCGTACTCCGGGTGCGCACAGGCCGGGTCCATCGACGGCTGCACCGGATCCTCGGTGCCGGCAGCGCCCGCCCGCCCCGGCCGGATCCCCACCGCCGCCCTGGCGCACCTGCGCGGTCCCGCCGCGCTCAGTCCCACCCCACTCGGCCCCGGCGCCCGCCGCGAGCACCCCCGCCGCCACGATCCCTGTCACCATCGCCCGCTCCTCCGGCTTTCGCTCACCCGCTCCGAGCCGGCTCTCCCTCCCCGCCGTTCGTACGGGGTTACCGGGACATACCGCGCGTGCGACGCGGCACCCGGGTGAACGTGGCCTGGAGAACACCTGAGCCCCTGGCGCCCCTCCAGCCACAAGCGAGGCGTACGCTGTACAGCTGTCATCAGCCGCCCCTGCCGCTCCCCGCGACACCGCGGCGTCAGTCTCCGACCGGGGAACTCACGAACACGGATCACGGGGAGTCTCGGTGCTGGAGAGTGTGGGGTCGCTGACCGGCGGTCCGTGGATCTACGCGGTGGTGGCCCTCTCCGTACTGCTCGACGTGTTCCTGCCCGTCCTGCCGAGCGGCGTCCTGATCATCACCGCGGCCACCGCGGCAGCGGCCGGGACCGGGGCGGCGGCCGGGCAGGTGACGCACGAGGTGCCGTCCATCCTGACGCTGATCCTCTCGGCGGCCACGGCGTCGGTACTGGGCGACCTGGTCGCGTACCGCATCGCGTGGCGCGGCGGCGCGCGCCTCGACCGCGCGATCGCCCGCTCCCGCCGCCTGACCAGCGCGCAGGAACGTCTCGGCGGGGCGCTGGCGCGCTCCGGCGGCGGCATCCTCGTGGTCATCGCCCGCTTCGCCCCGGCGGGCCGCTCGATCGTCTCGTTCACGGCGGGCACGGCTCACCGCCGGGTCCGCGAGTTCCTGCCGTGGTCCGCCCTCGCGGGCGTGGCCTGGGCGGGCTACAGCGTGGCCCTCGGCTACTTCGGCGGCCAGTGGCTCGGCGCCAGCTGGCTGGCCACGGGGGTGTCACTGCTCGCGCTGTTCGCGGCGGGGGCGGGGGCGGCGTTCCTCATGCGGCGACCGGCGGAACGGACGAGCTGACCCATCCAGGACCCGACCGGTCGCTAGGCGGCGGACTCCGGGGCCAACTGGCGCCCCTGGCCACGGATTTCGAGCCCGTCGAGCAGCTCGGCGGTCGCCTGGGCGACGACGTCCACGGCCCGGTCGAACACCTCCTTGTTGTGCGCGGCGGGCGCCCGGAAGCCGGACACCTTGCGCACGTACTGCAGGGCTGCGGCCCGGATCTCCTCCTCGGTGGCCTCTTCGGGGAGCACGGGCGGGCGAAGGGTCTTGATGCTGCGGCACATGCCTCCAGTCTCGCGCGCACTCCCGCCCTGGCGCACGCCTTCCGAAAGAACATACGTTCGAAACACACGTACGAATGAACACGCCCTCCATCGCTCGCCTCAAGAAATCGAACAGGCGTAGCATTGCCGCGTGGCAGCGACCTATGACTTCCCGAGTGACCTCCTGGCGGGCCAGGAGGAGCTGCACCAGGTCAGGGCGGAGCTCCTGACCCTCCTGAAGCGGCTTCCCTGGTCGGTGGACCCTCTCGACGGGTTCAGCGACGACCACGGCTGGCGCAAGCGCGAGCGCCCCGCCTCCCCCGGCTGGACCCCGGACGAACAGGCGGAGGTCGAAAAGCTCCGCCAACGGGAGCGCGAGCTGGCGGTCTTCGTGACGTGCCACCGCTACTGGCAGGACATATCGGGCCCGGACACCGTGGACGCCCGCATGCGCCTCAAGCGGGCCCGCGAGGCGGACATCCCCACCCCGGAGTAACCGGCCCCGACCGACCCTCGGCGGCCCCCTCGGTCCGGGCGATGCTCAAGCGGCCGCACGCACGGCGGCGGCCCACTCGACCACGAGCGCGTCGTACTCCACCCGCTCCTCCGCACTCAACCGCCCCCCGGCGCGCAGCCAAAGGGCACGTATCTGCTCGTTCACCTCGGCGGCAGGCCGCACGGTCGCGGGTTCGGAAGTCGTGGCCATAACGTGAAGCCTACGTCCATGTGCGTGAAGGCCACGTGAAACCCCCTCGGAGTGACGGAAGTTACGACGTCAAGCACGTCGTACACCGACAACACACCCACCCCGTGCGGACATTTCACCCTCCCTCGAGCCCACAGAACGAGAGACCCCTTCACACTTCCTTCACGTGACGCATAATGCCCTTTCTGTACACGAACCATCCCAGAGGGGGCTACGACATGGGCACGCGCGCGGCCATCGCCGCACTCGCCGGCACCGCGCTTCTCGCGTACGCCTCCGTCCGGCGTCGCCAAGGTCAGCCACAGCTACATGCCGAACCCACCGACTCCGACTCCGGCTCCGGCTCCGGCTCGGCCTTGCCGGCGCAGCAGCCGTCGCCGGCGGCTTCGGGCTGGGCGCTCTTGCCGAGGGTGTCGGCGTCGGCCTTGACGACGTAGACCTCCCACGGCTCCCGGCCGGGGCCATGAACCCACACCTTGTCCTGGAGGGCGTAGCAGCAGGAGGTGTCGTTCTCCTCGAACGTCGCCAGGCCGGCGTCCTTCAGGCGGCCGGTTGCCGCGGTGACCTGGTCAGTGGACTCGACCTCGACGCCAAGGTGGTCGAGGCGGGTTTCCTGGCCGGGCTCCCCCTCGATGAGCACGAGCTTGAGCGGCGGTTCGGTCAGGGCGAAGTTGGCGTAGCCCTCGCGCCGCTTGGCCGGTTCGGTGCCGAACAGCTTCGAGTAGAAGGCGATCGACGCCTCCAGGTCGCTGACACGCAGGGCGAGCTGAGCGCGGGACATGGCGGTACCCCCATCGAGTTGCATTGATGTCTGTCGATACAAGATTGCGCCTTGGATCGAAGGCTGTCAACATAGAGGCATGTCGAATCAAGAGCTTGTGGTGCTCGGGCAGACCGGAGAGGCCGAGGCCTGCTGCCCCGGGCTGCTCACTGCCCCACTGGACGAGGACCAGGCCGTCGAGCTGGCCAAGGTCTTCAAAGCGCTGGGTGACCCGGTGCGCTTGCGGTTGCTGTCGATGATCGCCTCGCAGGCGGGCGGCGAGGTCTGCGTGTGCGACCTGACCCCGGCCTTCGACCTGTCGCAGCCGACCATCTCGCATCACCTCAAGCTGCTGAGGCAGGCCGGTCTGATCGACTGCGAGCGGCGCGGCACCTGGGTCTACTACTGGCTGCTGCCGGAGACGACCGACCGCCTCGCGGGCATCCTCGCCCGCCCCGCCGGCACCCCGCTGCCCGACCGCTCGACGGCAGCAGGTGCCACCTCGTGAGCGCCGAAGCACCTGAGCGGAACGTGGCGGGTCGGCTGTCGTTCCTCGACCGCTACCTGGCCGTGTGGATCCTCGCCGCGATGGCCGTCGGGCTCGGCCTGGGCCGCTTGGTGCCGGGGCTGGGTGACGCGCTGGCCACGGTGACCGTGAGCGGGGTGTCCCTGCCGATCGCGCTGGGCCTGCTCGTGATGATGTACCCGGTCCTGGCCAAGGTGAGATACGACCGGCTCGACACCGTGACCCGTGACCGACGTCTGTTGCTGCCCTCGCTGCTGCTGAACTGGATCGTCGGCCCGGCCCTCATGTTCGCGCTGGCCTGGATCTTCCTGCCGGACCTGCCGGAGTACCGCACCGGCCTGATCATCGTCGGCCTCGCGCGGTGCATCGCCATGGTCATCATCTGGAACGACCTGGCCTGCGGGCACCGCGAGGCGGCCGCCGTTCTGGTCGCGCTCAACTCGGTGTTCCAGGTGATCGCGTTCTCCGCGCTCGGCTGGTTCTACCTCCAGGTCCTGCCTGGCTGGCTCGGCCTGGAACAGACAGCGCTCGACGTGTCCGTGTGGGAGATCGCCCGCAGCGTGCTCGTCTTCCTCGGCATCCCGCTCGCGGCCGGTTACCTGACCCGTCGCATCGGCGAGAAGACCAAGGGCCGCGCCTGGTACGAGGCGAAGTTGATCCCGCGCGTCGGCCCGTTCGCCCTGTACGGACTGCTGTTCACCATCGTCATCCTCTTCGCCCTCCAGGGCGACGCCATCACCTCACAGCCCTTGGACGTCGCCCGCATCGCGCTGCCGCTGCTGGTCTACTTCGCGCTCATGTGGGCCGGGTCCATGGCCATGGGCAAGGCGGTCGGCCTCGACCACCCGCGCACGACCACGCTCGCCTTCACCGCCGCGGGCAACAACTTCGAGCTGGCCATCGCCGTCGCGATCGCCACCTTCGGCGCCTCCTCGGGCCAGGCTCTGGCCGGTGTCGTCGGCCCGCTGATCGAAGTGCCCGTATTGATCGGCCTGGTCTACGTGGCCTTGTACGCCCGCCGCTACTTCACCACCCCGACTTCCGCCGCACCGCAGGAGGAACCCACACATGCCTGAGACCGCAAAGCCGTCGGTGCTGTTCGTCTGCGTCCATAACGCCGGACGCTCACAGATGGCGGCAGCCTTCCTCACCCACCTTGCCGGGGATCGTGTCGAAGTCCGTTCCGCGGGCTCCGCTCCGGCCGACACGGTCAATCCCGCCGTGGTCGAAGCGCTCGCCGAGGTCGGTATCGACATCTCGGCCGAGGTGCCCAAGGTCCTCACCGTGGAAGCCGTCCAGGCGTCCGACGTCGTCATCACGATGGGCTGCGGCGACACCTGCCCGGTCTTCCCCGGCAAGCGTTACCTCGACTGGCAGCTCACGGACCCCGCGGGGCAAGGTGTCGACGCGGTGCGTCCCATCCGCGACGAGATCGAGCAGCGCATCCGCGCCTTGCTGGACGAGGTCGCACCGACGGCACGCACATGACCCGCGCGCGGGACGTTCGCGTCGAACCGATGCGTCCCGACCACGCTGACGACGTCCTGAAGATCTACCGGCTCGGCATCGACGAAGGGAACGGCACCTTCGAAACCGCCGCGCCCACGTGGGCGGCCTTCGACGGCGCCAAGCTGACCGGCCAACGACACGTCGCCCTCGACCGCGCCGGCATCGTGCTCGGCTGGATCGCCGCGTCCGCGGTCTCCGACCGATGCGCGTACGCAGGTGTGGTCGAGCACTCCGTCTACGTCCACCCCGACACGCGCGGCCAGGGCATCGCAGCCGCCCTGCTCGGCGCCCTCGTCACCTCGACCGAGGCGGCGGGCATCTGGACCATCCAGTCGGGCGTCTTCCCTGAGAACACGACCAGTCTCGCCGTTCATCGAAAACTCGGCTTCCGCGAGATCGGCACTCGTGAACGCATCGGCCGACATCACGGAATCTGGCGAGACGTTGTCATGATCGAGCGACGAAGCCCGGTCATCATGTGACCGTCCCACTCATCGCGGCCTGCCATGCGTGGCGAGCAACGCCGGACTGCGTGTGATCCGGCGGCATGATGCTCGGCACGCACCGCGCACCAGTGCGACACGGCAGCAGTTCGCCAGCGGTTGTGAGCCGCCTGAATGGGGTTGAAAATGGAGTAAGTGGCGGATTGAAAGCCAAAGATGGTCGCAGTGCCGGACTAGTCGCCCTCGGACGTCACCCGCCGCTCCTCTTGCACGGCTCCCCGCACTGAGCGCTGGATCGCTGCGATGCCTGGGAGCCGCTACTCGATCAGTCCTTGGCCACAGGCGTTTGCGGGCAGCGACCCGAATGCCACGGGCCTGTCCCGAATGCCACGGGCCTGTGCAGAACGGCACCCCGCCTCCCGATTCGGGCTGTCTCCAGAGGTGTGGAGCAGAGCGGGACTGACGGCGAGAAGGAAGTTCGTGATGCCAACCGACACCGAGCTCCTCAAGACCGACGACAAGCAGCTTGAGGAGCTCTTTCGCAAGATTCCTGCGGGCGAGATCCCCAAAGGCCCGATGGAGGGTCTGGCGATCTTGCCAGGGGCGGGGCTTTCGGGGGCACGGGTGCTCGCCCGCCTGGTGCATCTGTTCTTGTGGCGGGGCAAAGTCTTCAGCCCCGACGGCTACCTCAGCAATCGACTCTTCCCGCTGGACATGCTGTCCATCGTTGCCATGGTCGGGCCGGGGCCCAGCCGTCTGGACGACCAGGAGTGCATCGTCATCGACTACTCCAACACGTCGCTGGTGTTCGGGGGCGTGCGCGACGAGCTCCGTCAGGTCGATTCCCACCTGTACTTGGGCCTGATCTGGCTGTGCGGCCGCAAGATCGGATGGTTCACGCTGCGCGACCCGAACAGCAGCGACGGATAGAACCGGTCGTGCCGAACCGGGGCGCTGTGATCACGGCCGTCACGAGGGCCGCCGTCGTGAGCGGTCTCTCCGGGACGTCGCGGCATTCGGTTGCTGGGCCAGGCCCCGCCTGTGAGCGCAGGTTCTGACACGAGCCGACATGACGAAAGGCCCTGACCTTGCTTCCCTCGGCCATTCACCCCCGCAGATCAGCACTCCGCGTTCGTCGCAGCGTTGAGAAAGGCACGCCCTGCCGACAGCTTCCAGGCACCGCTTTCGCCGCATCGGCGACCATGGCACTGGCCCTGACGGGGCTCCCCGCAACCACGCCTCCCGGCACGCCGGCCCCGTTGCACGGCACAGCCGCCAGCGCTGGAAAGCCGCTGTCCCACGCCGACGTCACGCTCTTCGCCGGAGACCGGCAAGGCACTCGGGAACTGGGACACGCCACCACCGACGCCGACGGAACCTTCCAGATCCGGCCCAGCCGGCACACGGGCTCGGTGCTGTACGTCGAAGCCGTACCCGCTGGTGACCGGTCGTTGCGTCTGCGCTCCGTCGTGGGAGTCGGCCCCGGCGGCGGTGTGCCGCAGCGCCTCGAATCCGCTGTCACGGTCAACGAATTCACCACCGTCGCCGCCACCTACGCGCTGGCCCAGTTCACCGACCAGCGCGGCATCACCGGGCCCAGCCCCGGCCTGGAGAACGCCGCAGCCACGTCCTACAACCTCGCCGACCCGGCCTCAGGAAGGCCCGGCAAGGTCGTCACCGACCAGAACAACGGCACCAAGAACGACACTCTGGCCACCCTCGGCACCCTGGCCAACCTCGTCTCCCTCTGTGCGCCGGGAGCGGACACCGGGCGATGCCAGGACATGCTGCGCCTGGCAACACCGCAGCACGGGACCAAACCCGCCGACACGGCACAAGCCGTGCTCAACCTCACCCACAACCCGAGACTGGCCACCGGCAAGCTGTACGCCCTGGCAGGCCGGGCACACACCTACGCCCCCACTCTCACCACGGCCCCGGAGGCCTGGGTCCTGGCCCTGCACTACGCTCCCCCCGACGTCTACGCCCCCGGCCGGATGGCCATCGACGCCAAAGGCAACGTCTGGGCGTCCAACAACTGGCTGCCCGGGACGCGAAACCCCAGCCCCTACGTCACCGTGCAGGACCCGGTGGGCAACCCCACCCTGAACAGCCCCATCAGCGGCGGCGGCATGAAGGCAGGCGCCTGGGGCATCGCCATCGACCACGATGGCGCCGTATGGGTGCCCAGCTACGGCGGCGATGCCATGTCGAAGTACTCGTCGGCCGGAAAGCCGTTGTCAGCCGGCACAGGATTCAAGAACGGCGGCCTGACCCACCCTCAGGGCACCGCCGTCGACCAGAAGGGCAACATCTGGATCGCCAACTTCTATGGCCTGAAAGGCAACCGCGGCCAGGGGAGCGTGACCGTCTACCCACACGGTGACCCCTCAAAGGCGATCACCATCAAGGGCGGCGGCCTCGACCACCCGTTCTCCATCCAGATCGACGGCTACGGCCGGGCCTGGGTCAGCAACGCCCGCCTCAACGGGGCAAAACTCCTGGAGACACGCGTACCCAAGGGCCACGTCGGCGGGAGCGTCACCGTGATCGGCCCCGACTTCAAGCCGACCTCGTTCTCCCCCATCAAGGACAACTCATTCGACTGGCCCCTCGCACTCGCCGTCGATTCCAAGAACAACGTCTGGGTGCCCAGCTTCGTCAGCAACTCGGTCACCAAAATCGGGCCGAGCGGAAAGATCACAGGCGAGTACAAACTGCCGACCACGATCGCACCCTGGTCCCTGGCCATCGACGGATCCGACCGCATATGGATCGCCGGCTTCGGCGCCCCCTCCGTCTCCGTCCTGTGCGGCGTGAACACCAGCGCCTGCCCGCCCGGCTCCTCCACCGGCTCCCTGCTGACGCCGCCCCATGGCTACCGCAGCAACTCCATCCAGCACCTCACCGCCATCCAGATCGACCAGTCCGGCAACGTCTGGCTGGCCAACAACTGGTCCAAATTCGTCCCACCCACCGGTGGCACCGGCCTGGTTGAACTCATCGGAGCCGCCACCCCCGTCTGCACACCCCTGACCCCGGTACCCGCACGCCCGGCAACGACCAGCTCAACCGCCTGCCCCGCCCAGACCAGCACGCAGCCCAGATGACAGCGGCCCAGTAATACCGCCGTCGGGCGTGCCAGGTCGGCCGAGCGATGACGGCCTGGCACTGCTGTGGTGCGAGTGATCATGGCCCCGTGAGGTTCCAGCGAGTCGGGCAGTCTGTGAACCTGCCCGGTAAAGCGCGACGTTGGGGCCATGATCTTCTAGGCTCGCGGCAAAATGACCGGCTGAAACAGGGGAGCCGACCGCCCCAGCAACGACGTACCCCTTCTCTGGAGTCAACATCGACGGCGCGATTCGGCGGCCTGGACGTCCCCGTCGGTCACCTCGGGATGCCGCTGTCCGCTGTCGTTGATGTCACCTGTGGATGTCAGGAGCGGTTCCGCACGTACCTGACATCTGGGGTGAGGCCGCCGCCATGAGCGCACGACGAACAGCGCGCCGGCCATGGACCTGTTCTGGTCCACTCGCCTCGATGGCGCTCCGGAGCGCGGCCTCATTCTGCGGTGATCCCTCATCGCCACTAGCCGTCGGCGCGCTTCCGGGTGGCGATCACGGTGGCGACCGTGCCCGCCGTTCCGTACAGCGTGTACAGCAGACCCTGGCCCAGGAGGTCGCCGCGCTTCACCTCCTGGGCGTACTTGAGCTGGTCGTACGTGGCCGTGCCGGTCGAATCGCCGCCGTGGACGCTGTAGTCGAGCGCGCAGGTATAGCCCTGCCGCATGGGGCCGGGGTGGTCCTCGCCGTCCTCGCCCAGCTGGAGCCCCGGGCAGTCCGGGACGCCGTGGGCCGCCCCGGCCCTCAGCAGGGTGATCACCCCCCACGCCAGCGGGACCAGGAAAAATGCGATGAACACTCCGCGCAACCTCATTGCGGCACCCTAGTGCCGCGACGGGATGGGTTGATGGCCACGGCACAGGTGCTGCCGTCAAGCCTCCGCGCCCTTGGGTGAGTTGAAACCCCCAGGGCACCTACTGTCAGTACGGTGCGTCAGATTGGTTCAGCGGTCGCAGGGCCTTCCCGGAAACGGAGACGGCCCCCTGGGCCGCGTCAGCTCGGCTCTGCCTGGGTCGATGGCAGTTGGGATGGGAGCTCCCCGCACACGCCACCAATCGGCCGGCACTCGCGAACGGCGCCCCCGCCATCCTGGAGCCTGAGCGCCCCGCCGGAACTCGACGGTGACTCCGGAGGCCAAGGGAACTCGGACATGGACCTCATGATGGCCGAGCCCGGGGCCTTGCGCCATAAGCATGGGAAGCTCGGGTGATCTAGGGGAGTTTGGCCTCTGAACTGCGAGGGAGCGTCCTAACGCCCTTTCGGCACGGCCGACTTCATACCTGCCGTTCCCCGTGGTTCCCCGGCCGACCTGGCACGGGTGTGGCACGGGTCCAAGAGGGAATCGGTGTTGCCGAAATCGGATCGTCAAGGCTGCCCAAGCCCCCTACCGTTTCGCCATGCAGATCGTCGTGACACTGGACTGTCTTGACACCGAGGCGCAGGCGGGATTCTGGCTCGCTGCGCTCGCCCCGCTGGGATATCGGCGCGGCTTCGATGGACCGCCTTATCTGAGCCTAGTTGGTCCCGCGCTGGCACCAACGCTTCTCTTGCAGCAAGTCCCGGAGCCAAAGCAGGGCAAGAACAGGATGCATCTTGACCTCGACTTCGACACCGAGGACCTGGACGCCGAGGTTGATCGCCTCAAACGGCTCGGCGCCCAAAAGATCTCTGAAGAACAGAGCGAACACGGATTTCGCTGGGTTGTCGTTGCCGACCCGGAGGGTAACGAGTTCTGTGTATTCGATCCGCCACCGGGCCTTGGCTACGCGTAGTGGTTGCGTCGGCATCCCGCATCGGCTGAGGTTCACGAATCCGGGGCAGACTTATGGCTACGTGACAGCGCTATTCGGGCTGCTGACCGTGTTCGAGGTAGATCGGCGTCGACTTGGACCGGGCCTCTACGGCGGCCAGGATGCGGCGGGCCAAACGGGGAATCGTGCGCCCGTTGATCTCGTCGGGAGAGAGGAAGGCAAAGTCCTTGAGCTCATCCGCTTGCAAGGTCACCGCGGCAAGGCTCTCGGGCGTGAGCCGGCCGCCGTCGAAGATGTACAGGACCTTGTCCCCCTCGCCGGTGCTGGGTGCCCAGTCGACGGCAAGCAGGCTCCCCACCGGAGGAGTGATTCCCAACTCCTCCTCCACCTCCCGAACGGCAGCCTGTAGCGGCGACTCCCCCGTCTCGACGTAACCGCCAGGGATCTCCCAGTAGTCCTTGTACGTGGGCTCGACCATGAGGACGCGCCCCTCGGCATCAAAGAAGAGCACACCCGCGGCCATTCGCGGATGCGCCATCTTCGCCTCGTGCTCGTTCATCGCTGCCATGCGCCCGAGCGTACCTACGTCACACGACGTGCAACCGGTTGGCCAGATTCGCCATGTCTCGGCTCGGTCGGCCGCGAACCCAGCTCAGTACGAGCTCGCAAGTGAGGTAGTGGCTGCGTACCTGCTCCGGGGCCCGCCGCGCTGCTTCGAGAATCATCGACAGAGCATCATCTACGCGGTTATGTGCGCTGAGGGCCCTGGCCATCTCGATGTTGTGTCGGGTCCGTCGCTCGGTCGGCAGAGCACTCGCATCGATTTGCGGCCCGAGATCGATGGCAACCTGCATGTCTCCAAACTCGGCCGCCGTAGCCACGCGGTGAAGCGCGACGTTGGTCGGCCCGAAGGCGGCCCAGACGTGATTGGCATCGTGGCCAAGTCGCTGTGCGGCCTGGTCTGCCTCGGCCAGAAACGCTTGGGTGGTCGAGCGGGCCTCTGTGCGAGCCGCGGCCATGGAGCCAGCAAGGAAGAGCGTCCCGTAGACCGACAGGAACTCGGGACTGGCATCGTCGAGTCCCGGGCGAAGGTGGTCCGATGCGTCGCCGACGAGCTGTACCGCAGCGTCGAACCGACCGTTGGACAAGAGGAAGTGAGCCACGGACCGGAAGAGCGGCCCAGTGACTACCGTGTTGCCGGACTGCTGAGCCGCGGCCAACCCGCGGTCCGCCGCGATCCACGCAAGGTCGGTCGCTCCAAGCTTGGTGAGAACCATCGCAGCGCCCGCCAAGTACGAGGTGCACGTTCGGCTTTACCTGGTGCCGATGCTCGGCACGAAGCGTCTCGAATCGTTGAGCGTCGCCGATGTTCGCCGCTTCCTCAATCGACTGGAGCGGGAGTCGACCGCGGCAACTGCCAAGGAGTCGCACAAGGTTCTGCGCTCGGCCCTGTCGGCGGCCTGCCACGAGGAACTGATCACGCGCAACGTCGTCTCGCTCGTCGAACCGCCCCAGGTCGAGTCGCGGGACCTGTCGCCCTGGTCGCTGGACGAGACCCTCGACTTCCTCACCGCGGCTCGTAGGGATCCGCTCTACGCCGCGTTCGTGCTCGCGATCGCACTCGGCTTCCGTCGGGGCGAGATCGTGGGTCTCCGGTGGCAGGACGTCGACCTCGACAAGCGCGTCATCCGGGTCCGGAAGCAACGGCAGCGCGTCGGTGGAGAGGTCTACGACGATGATCCGAAGGGACGGCGACGCAAGCAGGCCTTGCCGCTTCCCGCGATCTGCGTCGCGCCACTTCGTTGGCAGCGGCTGCGTCAGGCGGCCTTGCGCGAGCGTGCCGGGGATCGGTGGGCGGAGAGCGACTACGTCTTCACGACACGCACCGGTCGGCCGATCGAGCCGCGGAATGTGTATCGCTCTTTCACCCGTGTCGCCGGGAACGTCGGACTGCGTGTGATCCGGCTGCATGACGCTCGACACAGCACCGCGACCCTGCTCACCGCCGCCGGCGTGGCGCCTCGTGTCGTGATGGAGATCCTTGGGCACAGTCAGATCGCGGTCACCATGAACGTCTACACGCACGTCGTCCAGGACACGCAGCGTGAGGCTGTCAGCCACATGGATCGGCTGCTCAGGAGGCGGCTCGACCGTGAGTGATCATGGGCGTTGATGTCAGCTCTGGATGTCAAAGACCCCCGACCGTAAACGGCCGGGGGTCTTTTCCCAGGTGGGCGCGGACGGTTTCGAACCGCCGACATCTGCCTTGTAAGGGCAGCGCTCTACCACTGAGCTACGCGCCCGGGATGATTCGACAGCCTACCTTGCCCGTGGTGGTACCCCGCAAACCCGTATCGTCCGGCAAAGTCCCCGAGCTCAGAGCGAACTATCCGGCTCGTGTGTTCGTCATTAACCGGTGGGAGAATGACAGCGGGCAGGGCGGATGAGAGCACGGGCGAGGGCAGCACGGGAGAGGGTAGTGACGGCGACACCACCGATGCGGCCGTATGCGTCGTCCACGCGACCGCGCGCCGCGCTTCGCGATCTGCTCGGGCTCGTCCTGCTTCCGCTGCCTCTCGTCGCCGTAGCCGTCGCCGCGGCACCGGCCGCGTTCGCCGGGGGCGGTACCCGGCGCTGGTTCGGGCGCGGGGAAGGGCAGCGGGCGGAGGCGCAGGCCGCCAAGGACGCCGCCGCGGCCGCGTTCTACGAACTGGACACCGCCCAGCGCGATCTGCGGATCTCCATCGAGACCATCACGGCCGTCGACGACTCGCCCGCCGCGCGCCGCACCGTCTCCGACTTCGAGGCTCTCGGCCGGCGGATCGACGAGGCCAGCCTGCAGTACATCACCGCCGTGGACGCGCACGACCTCGACCGGGACGACCTGGAGGCGTCGGTCGCTTCGCGGGCGCGCGCCGAGCTGAGCCGGGCCAAGGACGAGCTGGCCAAGGTGAAGCTCGACCTCGACCGGTTCTCGCAGGGTCTCGGGCCGCTGCTCGGGAAGGCCGAGACACAACTGGCGCGGCTGGCCCCCGCCGTCGAGCGGGCGCGGCAGGCGCTCCTCGCGGCGAGCAACTCCCTGGACGCCGTGCGCGGTGCCGGGCTCAAGGCCGACGATCTCGCCGCCCGCCTCGCGGCCCTCGGGCCCGAACTCACCCGGCTCAACCAAGGCGCGGGCCGCCACGGCGTGCCGGACACCCTGGAGCGCGCCGAGCGCGTCGCCCGGGATGCCGAGGCCGTGCGGGCCGAGGCCCAGCGGCTGCCGGAGCGTGCCGCCGAGATCGACCGCCGCCTCGTGTCGCTGCGGACCCGCGCGCAGGCCCTGACCACGCGGGCCGGGCAGGTCGAGCCCATCCTGAGCGAACTGCGCAGACGGTTCACGGCCCCCTGCTGGCAGGACCTCCAGCACGTGCCGGAGCGCGCCGCGGAGAACGTACGGCAGGCGGAGCTGAAGCTCGGCGAGGCGCGTGCGGCGCGGGACGAGCAGCGATGGCCTGACGCGACGTCGCGTCTGTCGACGGTCCGGGCCCTGCTGAACACGACGGACGAGGACGTGTCCGCCGCGTCCGACCGGCTGCAGCGGCTGAACGCCGTGGCGAAGGACCCGCAGCAGGAGATCGACCGGACGCGGTTCGCCATCCGGGACGCGCAGCGGCTCGCCATGTCGGGGCGGAGCACGCCCGAGCCGCGGCACGCCCGTCCCCTCGACGACTCCGTGGGGCGCCTCGACCGCGCCGTCGCCGCTCTTGAGGGACGCCACCCCGATTACTGGCACTTCCTCACGGAGACGGAGGCCGTCCGGCAGACGGTCGCCCGCGTCGTCGCCCAGATCAGGGAGGAGCGGGGAGCTCACTCCTGAGCCGCACCCACTCCTGAGCCACACCCACTTCTGAGGCGCACTCTCTCTTCAACCGCGCTCTCCCAAGGGGCCCCTCCTATGAGCGGCCCTTCTGCGAGCGGCACCCTCCTGAGCTGCCCGTCCCGAGCGGGCTCCTGGGCTGACGCTGACCGTCCCCGCCCGACCCCCGAGCCGTCCTGTTGGCGCCCTCCCGGCTGCGGGCGGATCCTTGAAGTACGTATGTGCAAGGGAGGCGATCATGGCCGCGCACGTACCCGAAGCCCGCTCGGCCCGGTTCCGGCACCAGCGCGTCGTCCTCGACGATCATCTGCCCGTCGACCACGGACTCAGCAAGGTCTACCGGATAGGTGCGGGCCTGATGGGGCTCGTGCTGGTCGCCTTCGGCATTCTGGGGCTCATCGACCACATCGGATTCTTCGACACCGGCGGTGACAAGGTCGCCGGCCTGAACACCAACGGTGCCCTCAGTGTCCTGTCGATCTGCGTCGGTCTGATCCTTTTCGCGGGCATGCTCATCGGACGGAACGTCGCCTCGACGGTCAACATGACCTTCGGCATCCTGTTCATCCTCAGCGGCTTCGTGAACCTCGCCCTTCTCCAGACCGGCTACAACTTCCTCGCGTTCCAGATCCAGAACGTGCTGTTCAGCTTCGTGGTCGGCGTGATGCTCATGGCCTTCGGGATGTACGGGCGCGTCAGCGGAACGCTGCCGCACGACAACCCCTACTGGCGCGCCCGCCACCCGGAGGCCGCCGCCCGCGAGGACCGCGCACACGCCGCCCGGCGGCCCCACCCCACCCCCGAGGTCGCCAAGGCCGCCTGGGCCACCGAGGTCTCCGGCGCCACCAGGACCACAAAGATCACTGGTGGGCCCGGGCCGCCGAGAATAATTGATAAATAACCGGATCACGTGCGAAGCTGCCCTCCATGACGCGCAAGGACAGGGGCATCCCTCGCACGGACAGCCCGAGCCCGGCCGGCGCGGCGGGGGTCTCGTACACCGGACGCGGCATCCACCGGATCGCCGTGGAGGCGCTCGCGCGGCGGATCTTCGACGGGACGTACGCGGAGGGGGATCTCCTCGATCTGCCGGGGCTCATGGCCGAGCTGGACGTCAGCCAGACCGTGCTCCGCGAGGCGATCAAGGTGCTGACCACCAAGGGCCTGCTGGACGCCCGGCAGAAGCGGGGGACTTTCGTACGCCCGCGTGACGACTGGAACCTCCTCGACAGCGACGTGCTGCGCTGGACCATCGACTCCGGCGCGCCCGGCGCCTTCTTCACCGATCTCCTCGAGCTGCGCCGCGCCGTCGAGCCCGCCGCGGCCGCGCTCGCCGCGTCGCACCGCACGGACGCGGACCTGGCCGCCCTCGACGCCGCACTGAGCGCGATGGCCGCCGCCGAGCAGACGCCCGTCACGACCGACGCCGTCATGACCGAAGGCGACCCCGTTCTCGCCGTCCGCGCCGATGCCTCCTTCCACACGGCGCTCCTCACCGCCTCGGGCAACCCCTTCTTCGCACAGATGCGGCGCGTCATCATTCCGGCCCTGGTCGTACGGGACCGGCTCGTGCACGCCGGACGGCACGAGCACCCGCTGCCCGCCCACGCCCGGGTCGCCGAACGCGTGCGCGCACGGGACCAGGACGGCGCTTTCGCCGCGATGCTCGACGTGATCGAGCTGTCCCGGCGCGGACACCCCTGACACCGACCCCGCCCCCACCCCCGTGACACCCCGAGAGGAACCCGTACGTGAAGATCGCCCGCATCGAGACCTTCCTCGCCCCGCCCCGCTGGATGTTCGTCCGCGTGGAGACCGACGAAGGGGTCGTCGGCTGGGGTGAGCCAGTCGTCGAGGGGCGCGCGGAGCCGGTGCGGGCCGCCGTCGAGGTGCTCGCCGAACATCTGGTCGGCCAGGACCCGCTGCGCATCGAGGACCACTGGCAGGTCATGACCAAGGGCGGCTTCTACCGCGGCGGGCCGGTCCTGTCGTCCGCCGTCGCCGGGCTCGACCAGGCGCTGTGGGACATCAAGGGCAAGACGTACGGGCAGCCGGTGCACCAGTTGCTCGGCGGGCCGGTGCGCGAGCGGATCCGCGCGTACGCGTGGGTGGGCGGTGACGAGCCGAGCGAGGTCAGGGACGCGGTGAGCGCCCAAGTCGAGGCCGGGTTCACGGCGGTGAAGATGAACGCCAGTGGGCGCATGACGCCGCTCGCCACGCGCGAGGAGGTCCGCGCCTGCCTGTTGCGCGCGGAGACGGCCCATGAAGTCCTCGGTGACGAAAGGGACTTCGCGCTCGACTTCCACGGCCGCGTCTCCCCCGCCAACGCCCGTCGGCTCCTTCCGCTGCTCGCCGAGTACGCGCCCCTGTTCGTCGAGGAGCCCGTCCTCTCGGAACACATGCACGCCGTCCCCGACCTGGTGAACGCCTCCAACATCCCCCTCGCGCTCGGCGAACGGCTCTTCACCCGACGCGAGTTCCTCGCCCCGCTCCAGGCCGGCGTCGCCGTGGTGCAGCCCGACATCTCGCACGCGGGCGGCATCTCCGAGCTGCGCCGCATCGCCGCGCTCGCCGAGATGTACGGGGCCCACATCGCGCCGCACTGCCCGCTCGGCCCCGTGGCCCTCGCCGCGAGCCTCCAAGTCGCCTTCACCACACCGAACTTCCTGATCCAGGAGCAGTCGATCGGCATCCACTACAACAAGGACGCCGAACTCCTCGACTACGTCGCCGATCGCGAGCCGTTCCGCTTCGACGGGGGATCGCTGCTGCGCACCGAACGACCCGGCCTCGGCGTGGACGTCGACGAGGCGGCCGTGCGCGCCGCCGACGCCAAAGGGCATGCCTGGCGCAACCCCGTGTGGCGGTACGAGGACGGCTCGTTCGCCGAGTGGTGACCCGAGCCGAGTGTTCAAGCTGTATAAAACGCCCTTGAACGCCCCGATGCGCCCCTTGAAAGGAACCGAGGAAGAGCACCATGGACTTCACTACCGCACTGCGTGCCGAGCGCCTCGTGGCGATCGTCCGGGGAAGCGATCCCGACGCGTCGTTCCGTACGGTCATGGCCCTGGCCGAGGCCGGAATCCCGCTGGTGGAGGTGTCGCTCAGCGGCCGTGACGCCCTCACGGTGATCCGCAGGGCGCGGGACGAACTCGGCGACGACGTCTGGCTGGGCGCGGGCACGGTCCTGACCGCCGAGGACGCCCGCGAGGCGGCCGCCGCCGGGGCGAACCTCATCGTGACGCCGGGGCTCGGCCCCGGAGTCGACGAGTCCCTGCGGCAGGGCCTGCCCGTGCTCGCCGGGGTGCTCACCCCGACCGACGTCATCGCGGCCGAGGCGTCCGGGGCGACGGCCCTGAAGATCTTCCCGGCGTCGGCGATGGGCGGCCCGTCGTACCTGAAGGCGCTGCGGGGGCCGTTCCCCCGGACGCCGTTCGTGCCGGTGGGCGGGGTCGACGCGGCGGCGGCGACCGCTTACCTGGAGAGCGGCGCCATCGCCGTCGGGGTCGGCTCGCCGCTCATCGGCGACGCGGCGGACGGCGGGGACCTGGGCCGGCTGCGCAAGCGGGCGGCCGAGTTCAAGGCGGTGTGCGGATGACGGCGTCGGGACCGACTTCGGGGTCGAGCCCCTTCCCGGCCGTGCCCCCCACCACCTCCCCCGTCGACGTGCTCACCTTCGGCGAGACCATGGTCGCGCTGCGCGGCCACGGGCCGTTCAAGCTGGGCGGCTCGATGGACCTGTCCGTCGCGGGCGCCGAGTCGAACGTCGCCATCGGGCTCACCCGGCTCGGCCACAGCGTCCGCTGAGCGGGCGCGGTCGGCGCCGACGAGGCGGTCGAACTGGTCCTGCGCACGTTGCGCGCCGAGGGCGTCGACACGTCCTGCGTCACCCGTGACACCGGCGCCCCGACGGGCCTGATCCTGTTCGAGCCGCGGTTGCCCGAGGTGACGCGGGTCCAGTACTACCCGGCGGGTTCGCGGCTCGACGCCGCCCGCGTCGAGCGGGCCTTCACGGCCGGTCCGCCCCGCGTCCTGCATCTGACGGGGATCACCCCCGCGCGCGAGGCCTGCCAACGCACCTTGCGGCTTGCCCGCGAACACGGCGTTCCGGTCACCCTGGACGCCAACTATCGCTCTCGGCTGTGGAGTTCACAGGAGGCCGCCGCCGAACTGCGCGACTGGGTCCCGTACGTGGATGTCCTCATCGCCTCCGACGACGAGCTGCCGCTGTGCGCGCCGCCCGGACCGGACGCGGTCAAGGCCCTGCTCGATCTCGGGGTGCGCGAGGTCGTCGTCAAGCTCGGTGCCGACGGGGCGGTCGCCCACTCGGCCGACGGTGAGCTGCGCGTCCCGGCGCGGCCGGTGAGCGCGGTGGACGCCGTCGGGGCCGGTGACGCCTTCGTCGCCGGCCATCTCTCCGCGCTCCTCGACGGCGAGGACATCGCCGCGCGCCTCGACCGGGCCGTGACGACGGGCGCCTTCGCGGTCGCGCAGCCGGGCGACTGGGAGGGGGCGCCCACGCGGGCGGAACTCGGGCTGCTCGGGGCGGGCCAGGGGACCGTCGTGCGCTGACGTCCGCCGGGCGCGGCCGCTAACCTGTGCCCATGCCACGCTACGAGTACCGCTGCCGGACCTGCGGCGACACGTTCGAACTGAGCCGCCCCATGGCCGAGTCCTCGGCCCCCGCGGACTGCCCCGCGGGCCACGACGACACGGTGAAGCTGCTGTCGACGGTCGCCGTCGGCGGCACCGCGGCGAGCTCCGCCCCGGCCCGCCCCGCGGGCGGCGGAGGCGGAGGCGGGGGCTGCTGCGGCGGAGGCTGCTGCGGGTGACCTGCGGCAGACGAGCGCGAGGAGAGTGAGCGCCCGGGGGCCTGACCCGTACGTACGGCGTGCGGGTGGCCCCTACGGGGACGGGCGGGGGTTGCGGACCTCCCCGATCAGCTCCCGCAGGATCGTCTCGCCCGCCGCGACACCCCGGTCCTCCAGGGCCGTGACGTGCGGCGCCGTCCACCCCGCGTCCGCCAGCTCGCCGTGGCCGGGGCGCCAGGCACGGTCGGCCGCGAGGAGCAGGTCCGCGTCGAGCAGGGAGTCGCCGGCCGCCAGCGTGAGGTCGGCGCCCGAGCGGCGGGCCACCTCACGCATGGCCGCACTCTTGGTGAGCGGCTTCGGGACCGCGTAGATCTTGCGGCCCTGGAGGGAGACCGTCCAGCCGCGGCTCTCCGCCCACACGGCCAGCTCCTTGACCCAGCCCTCCGGGAGCAGGGACCGCTCGACCACGAGATACGCGAAGAGGTCCTCGGCGACGCGTTCCTTCAGGAGCCACGCCGGGTCGGCCGTCCGCGCCAGATGCGCCCGCACCTCGTCGAGCGGCGCGCACTCGGCGGCGAGCCGCTCGTCCACAGCGGCGCGCCAGTCCGGGTCCGACACCCCGTCCACCAGAAGGTGCCCGCCGTTGGCGCAGATCGCGAACTGCGGCGCGGGTCCCGGAAGACGGATGCGTCCGTACTGCTCACGGGTGCGGGTCGTGGTCGGGACGAAGAGTGCGCCGCGGCCGAGTTCGCCGAGCAGCGCGGCCGCGTCCTCGGTGACGTAGGAGAGGGGCTTGCCCTGGTAGACCTCGACGCACAGCAGGCGCGGCGCTCGGGCGTCGGGCACGGTCAGGCCCAGGGCTGCCGCGGAGTAGATCAGGGTGCGGTCGAGGTCGCTGGCGACCAGGGTGACGGGCGTCGCGCTCACTTCGCGCCCACCGCCTTGCCGTCCGCGCCGGTGGCGCCCCGCGTGTACTTCGGATGGATCAACCCGACACAGGTGTACGGGAGTTCGGCGACCTCCTCGACGGGCACCCCGCGCTGCTCGGCCAGCAGGCGTACGTGGTCGAGGTCCGCGCCGGCGCCCGTGCGGGCGAGTATCTTCCACGGGACGCGGCGCAGCAGCACGCGGGTCGTCTCGCCGACGCCGGGCTTCACGAGGTTCACGTCGTGGATCTCGTACTCCTCGCTGATCCGCTCGACGGCCGCCCAGCCCTCCCAGGTGGGCGCGCGGTCGGCGGAGAGCATCTCCTTGACCTGGGCGTCCACGGCGTCGGCGACCTCGTCGAAGCGGGCCTCGACCGTGTCGAGGAAGTGCGTGGAGACGTCCGCCTCGGCGAGCTCGCGGTAGAACTTGCCGCCGTGGAAGTCGTGCGGCCCGACGAGGTCGGCGCGCAGCACCGTACGCGATATCAGGCCGGAGACCGTCGAGTTGAGGCACGCGGACGGGATGAGGAAGTCCTCACGGGTGCCGTAGGTGCGCACGCAGGAACCGGGGTCGGCGAGCACCGCGATCTCGGGGTCGAAGCCCGGGAACTCCTTGAGGGCCTCCGCCAGTTCGCGGGTGATCGCGCCCTTGCCGGTCCAGCCGTCGACGAAGACGACGTCGGCCGGGTCGTGGTGGGCGGCGAGCCAGCGCAGCGCGTTCGCGTCGATGCCGCGGCCGCGCACGATCGAGACGGCGTAGTGCGGCAGGTCCAGGCCGCGCCGCGCCTGCGCCCAGCGGCGCATCAGCACACCGACGGGCGTGCCGGCGCGGGCGAGCGAGACGAGTACGGGGCGCGGGGACCGCTCCGCGAGCACGGTCTCGGTCACGACGCCGACGGCCTGCGCGATCCGCGCGGCCGAGACCTCCAGGGCGGACTGGAACAGTGCCTGGTACTCGGCACTCGGCTGGTACTCGACGGGCAGCGACTCGGCGTAGTGCGCGCCACCGCCCTGGATCGCCTCCTCGCGCTCCTCGGTCGGGGCCTCCAGCTCGACGTCCGAGAGGTCCTGGAGCAGCCAGCCGACCTCGTCGGGCGCGTACGAGGAGAAGGCGGGGCCACGGAGGGGCTCGGGGAGCGCGGGGGACACGAGGGGCCTTTCGGGGGCGGCCCACTCGGAGAGGGCCTTTGCGGGGGCGGCCCCGTCAGGGACGTACGAGGGGACGACGGCCAGCAGCACATGCGGGGTGTGCTCGGCGAGGCGCGCCAACAGGCCGTCGGGGGCGTGCAGTTCGGGTGTGTCCGCCGTGGAGTCGACGACGGCGACGATCGCGTCGAAGTCACCACCCGCGACGTTGTACGCGTACCGCTCACCCGGCCCGTCGGCCGGGTCGTCGTGGGCGGGGAAGACGAGGCGGGTGCGGATCGCGTAGCCGGGGTCGTCGACGGCGAGGACCGGCGAACGCGTCGTGGTGGAGTAGCGCACCTGCGCCTGCGTGCCCTTCTCGACCTCGCGGGCCAGGGCGAGCGGCGCGTACATCAACTCCTCGAAGCCGAGGACGAGTACGCGGCGGGCGTCCCCCAGGGGCGCGGTGAGGCGGGCGGCCATGGCGGGCAGCGCCGCGTCGAGCGCCGCTCGGTGCTCCGGCGTGAAGCCGTGCCGGCCCCCGTCGGGTACGGACGCGGGCCAGCCGAGGTCCACACGCGTCACGCGGCCGGGCTCTGTGCGCGCGGTCGGGGCCTCGGCGAGGGACTCGTGACGGGCGACCAGGGCCTGGCCCTTGGCGAGGACGTCGTCGGGGAGCTTGACGGTGCCGGAGGCGGACGCGACCAGGTCGACGCGGGCGCCGATCTCGCGGGCGAAGTCGGCCAGACGGCCCCGGTCGTCGGGCGAGCGCATGTCGACGAGGGCGACGATGACGTAGTGCTCGCGCGGGTAGCGCTCGTGCAGGGCGCGGATCGTGTTCAGGACCGTATTGCCCGTGGAGAACTCGTCGTCGACGAGGACGAGTGCCCCGTCGCCCGCGAGGAGGCGGGGGTCCTCGGGCAGCAGCAGATGCGAGGTGGCGTGCGAGTGGGACTCCTCGAAGCCGCCCGCGCGCGCCACCCCGTCGACGGGGCGCCGCGTCGAGTGCAGATAGGGCGCGAGGCCCAGGCCGTCGGCCACGGAGTGCCCGAGGCCCGTCGCCGTCTCGGCGTATCCGAGCACGACGGCCCGCCGCGCCGCGTCGTCACCGAGCACCTCGCGCACCCGCAGACCGAGGTCGTACCCGGCGCGCCAGACCACGTCCGGCGACTGCGGCACGTGCTTGCCGAGGACGTTCGACACGAGCAGATGGGCCCGTTTGGGATTGCGGCGCAGGGCAAGGCCCAGCAGCCCGGATATCTCCTCGTCACCGACGAGCTCGACTCCCAGCCGCTGTGCGACCCACATCCCCGACCAGACCACTTCGCCCCTTTTCATTGCTTTCATCATGACTCGCGCGCTCGTCACGCGGGCAGGCCGGCGTCGAGCAGCTCCACGAAGCCGACGTCCTCGTGGGCGACGCCGAAGGCCTCGGCCCGCTGGAGAGTCCGCTCGGCCCAGGCCCGATGCGGCTTCACTTCGTTCATCTTGTTCGTGTACGCGGACCTGAGGACACCGCCGCCGCCCCGCTCGGGCCGCAGGATGTCCTGGGCGTCCCCGTACTCCTCGTGACTGACCACGGACAGTGCGTGCACGGGCATCACGTGCGAGGGATGGATGCAGGTCTTGCCGAGCAGGCCGTTGGCCCGGTCCAGCTCGATCTCGCGCAGCAGGCCGTCCATGTCGTGCTCGATGAGCGCCTCGCGCAGCTCGCCGGCCCGGTTCTCCAGGAAGGGGCTGCGGCGCAGCTGTGGCTTGAACATCCGCTCCTGATGCCGGAAGTACTCCCAGACAGGGCCGGTCACGGTGAAGCCGGTGCCGTCGGCGCGCCCGAGCAGATTGACCACGTCCCCGATCACGGAGGCCACGATCTGGACGTCGTACGCGGTCATGTCCGGCGGCCTGCGCAGCCCGTACGCGGAGCAGAAGTCGGTCACGCCGAGGCGCAGGGCCAGGACGCGGTCGCGGTACTTGTCGACGGTGCGGGCGATCCCGGCGAGGGTGTCCCCCCGCGTCTCCAGATGCAGGAGCTCGGGCGACTCCAGGACGGGCATCACGAAGAGGCGCCGCCCGGTGGCCGCCTCCGCGACGGAGAGCGCCTCCAGGAACGGCACACCCCGCTCCTCGGTGAATTTCGGCAGTACGAATCCGGACAGCAGCCGCACGGCGGGGCCGAGGCGGCGCACGAGGTCGGTGATCTGCCCGGCGGCGCGGACGCGGATGAACAGCAGCGGGGGCTGCGCGTCCGGCCGGGCCGCGAGATCGGCGAACTGTCTGACCAGGTTCTCCTCGGCGTCCACGACCTCGGCGTCGTCGATCGAGTCCTCCAGGCACAGCACCATCGAGACGACACCCCGGCCCGCCTGCTTGAGGACGTCGTCGGCGAGGCGCGGCCGCGTGGCCGGGCTGTAGAGCGTGGCCCCGAGGGCGGCTGCGAGCAGGCGGGGCGACGAGTCCGCGGTGAAGTCACCGGGCTCCCGGTAGAACAGGCGCTGCCGCACCTCAGGGGCGATGTGCCCGAAATGACGCATGAGACTCCCCCGTCGTGCCGCTCAGGTCAGAATTCAAGTGGCCGGTAATAGTACGTAGGGACCCATGTCAAGGGTTCCCATCGGGCATGAAATTCAGGTAACCCGCCCATGTCGAGTATGTCGCTCGGCCCAGCCGCCTCCGGCCCCCGCGTTGTCCTGGCCAGGTCAGGGAAGGCAGGATGACCGCATGACGCACGCGATGCTGAAGGGGTCGAACGTCCCTCTCGAAGCCACGGCGGTCCGCGCGGTGCTGCGCTGGACCAGCGGCCAGGGCGTGCCCGACGTCGACGCCTCGGCCCTGCTCCTCGGCCCCGACGGTCGCGTACGGTCCGACGAGGACTTCGTCTTCTACAACCAGCCCCGGCACCCCTCGGGCAAGGTCTGGCGGCTCGGCAAGAAGCACGTCGCCGACGGACTCACCGACACGATCCAGTCGGACCTGGCCGGCCTCGGCCCCGAGGTCGGCCGCGTCCTGCTCGTGGCCTCGGCGGACGACGTCCCCTTCGACCGCGTACCCGCCCTGCGGATCCTCCTGTACGACGCCGCGGCCGCCGACGGCGAGCCGCTCGCCCACTTCGACGTGAAGCCGGAGACGGGCGCCGAGACGGCACTGATCTGCGGCGAGCTGTACCGGCGCGGTGAGGGCTGGAAGTTCCGGGCCCTGGGCGAGGGCTACTCGAACGGCCTGGTCGGCCTGGCCACGGACTTCGGCATCTCGGTGGACGAGTCGGAGCCGACTCCGGACCTTCCGTCGTCCCCGCCGGGCCCGATGCCGGCCGCCGAACCGCCGTTCCCGCCCCCGGCCCCCGACACCGCGTTCACGGGACCGGCATCTGGGTCTGCTTCGGGGTCGGGGGCAGGTTGGGGATCCGGCTCGGGGGCGGGTTCGGGTTACGGGTATCCGCAGGCGCCCGCGCCGCAGCCCCTCGCCGCGCCGCTCCCCCAGACCGCGCCCCAGCCCGTCTCTCAGCCGTCGTACGGCTACCCCCCGGCGGCGCCCACGCAGCCCGCGCCGCTCGCCATGCCGGTGCCGGCGACGCAGCCCGCGTACGGCTATCCGCAGCCGGTGCAGCCGCTGCCCGACCCGAACTTCACCCTGCCGCCGCAGGGCCCGCAGTTCATCTCCCGCTGAGTCCGCGACCGGCCCCGGGCGACTCGGGGCCGGACAGGGCGGCGGGCGGAGGCCCCCGTGCCGGGTCCAGACCCGGCAGGGCAGGCGGGAAGGCGAAGACGGGCCCTAGCGCTCCCCGACCTTGGACTTGTACCCCCGACCCCACTGAAGTCCCCACCCGTACAGCCGGTCCAGCTCGGCCTGGAACCCGTACACGAACTTCACCTCGCGTCGCACGATCAGCTCGCCCTTGACGTTCTCGATCGTGACGACGGCGCAGGAGCGGGCCTGTGGGGCGCGCTCGTCGAGGCTGATCTCGACGCGTGGTCCGTTGCTCGGGTAGAGCGTGACGTGAGCGTGCGTACGGTCGAACGCCGGTGTCTGGTCGTAGATGTAGACGAAGACAAGCAGTCGCTTGATGGACTCGCGGTGATCGAGATTGACGTAGATGGTCTCACCCGACGCCGAGCCGAACCGGTCGTCACCGCTGAGCTTCACGTACGGCGGCGCGTTGAGCGCGCCGAAGAAGCTGCCGAGCGGCTGCACCACACCCTTCTCCCCGTCGGTCAGTTCGTAGAGACAGCCGAGATCAAGGTCCACATTGACCATGCTCTGCGTATGGGCCTGCACCACATCAGGCTTGAACAGCTTGAAGGGGTGCCTCAGCAGGCTCTCGCGCTCGGGGCCGCCGATGTCCGAGGTCCGCATCCGCCAGGACAGGTTGATGCGCAGATTTCCGGTGGCCGCCCCCTGTTTGGTGAGCGAGACAACCGGGTGCCGCTTGGTGAGTTCGATGGAGTTCGACGCGGCGCTGCCCGACTCGAACTCCGCCGCACGCCCCCGCCACAGTCCGTCCCAGAAGGACATTTCGCCCCCAAGTGCCCATGTTTCATGGTCCAGTTACGCCGACGGGGCGGCCGGTGAGGAGTTCTCCTCGCAGACCGCCCCGCTCACAGCGTTCCAGGATCAGAGCCCGGACGAAACCTCAGCCTTCTCGCCCGAGGTCGGCGCTTTTCCCTCGGCGTCCGCGAGCTTCTTGTTGCGGCGCACAGACGAGAGGAACGACCAGGCGATCAGCACGACGCCGACGAGGCCGGTGATGACCTCGTTGATCTCGTACTGGATCGTGACCAGGAGGATCACGGCAAGGGCGCCGATCGCGTAGTGCGCGCCGTGCTCCAGGTACACGTAGTCGTCCAGGGTGCCCTGGCGGACCAGGTAGACCGTGAGCGAACGGACGTACATGGCGCCGATACCGAGGCCGAGCGCCATCAGCACGATGTCGTTGGTGATGGCGAAGGCGCCGATCACGCCGTCGAAGGAGAACGACGCGTCCAGGACCTCGAGGTACAGGAACATGAAGAACGCGGCCTTGCCCGCCAGGACGACGGCCGTGGGCTTCTTGCCGGCCCGCTTGGCCGCTTCCTCAGCCTCGTGCTCGCGCTCCTCCTCTTCCTCGAGACGGTTCTCGAAGAAGCCCGAGAGGCCACCGACGATCAGGTACGTGATCAGGCCGGCGACGCCGGAGAGCAGAACGGTCGCCGCCTTGTCGACGTGCACACCACCATGCTGGTGGGCCTGCGTCGCGACGGTCACCGAAGCGATCAGCAGCGCGATGAGGGCGACACAGACCGAGAGCATGTCGACCTTGCCGAGCTTGGCCAGCGGCCGCTCGATCCAGCGCAGCCACTGGATGTCGCGCTCCTCGAAGACGAAGTCGAGGAAGATCATCAGCAGGAACATGCCACCGAAGGCGGCGATGGACGGGTGCGCGTCCGTGACCAGCTGCTGGTAACGGTCGGGCTGGTTGAACGCCAGGTCCACCGCCTCGATCGGACCGAGCTTCGCACTGATCGCGACGATCACGACGGGGAAGACCAGCCGCATACCGAAGACCGCGATCAGCACACCGATCGTGAGGAAGATCTTCTGCCAGAAGGCATTCATCTTCTTCAGGATTCCGGCGTTGACCACCGCGTTGTCGAAGGACAGCGAGATCTCGAGGACGGCAAGGATCGCGACGACCCCGAATGCTGTCCATCCGTCGTAGAACACCGCCGCGACCAGGCCGAGCGCAGTGATTGCGAACGACCAGCCGAAGGTTTTCAAAACCACTGGCTACCCCATCAGGTGAGTACGGGTCTCCCCCGCGCCGGTAGGACGGGGCTCCCCCGCTCCGCGCACGGCTTTACGAAACATTGACCCCGAAGTCTAGAGCGATGCCTCGAAGGCCCGACGCGTACCCCTGTCCGACAGCGCGGAACTTCCATTCGCCGCCGTACCGGTACACCTCACCGAAGATCATCGCGGTCTCCGTGGACGCGTCCTCGCTCAGGTCGTAGCGGGCGAGTTCCTGACCGTCCGCCTGGTTGACCACGCGGATGAACGCGTTGCTGACCTGGCCGAACGTCTGTCCTCGGTTGTCCGCGTCATGGATCGAGACCGGAAAGACGATCTTGTCGCAGAATGCCGGCACCTTGGACAGGTCGATCAGGATCGACTCGTCGTCGCCCTCACCCTCACCGGTGAGGTTGTCACCGGTGTGCTCGACCGAGCCGTCCGGGCTGGTGAGCTGGTTGTAGAAGATGAACCACTCGTCGCCGAGCACCCGGCCGTCCTTGCACAGCAGCGCGCTGGCGTCGAGGTCGAAGTCGGCTCCGGTGGTGGAACGCGCGTCCCAGCCGAGTCCGATCAGCACCTGCGTGAGGTTCGGTGCGGCCTTGGAGAGGGAGACATTGCCCCCCTTGGCGAGCGTGACGCCCATGATCGTGGTCCTCCCCGGTGTGATGTCGCTTGAGTTGTCGAGCGCGTCCGGCGCCGCACTCACGTGCGGCGCCGGACGGTCATACGGTCGTGCTCGGCTCAGACGTTGACGCCGAAGTCCTGCGCGATGCCACGCAGACCCGAGGCGTAGCCCTGGCCGATGGCGCGGAACTTCCACTCCGCGCCGTTCCTGTAGAGCTCGCCGAAGACCATGGCGGTCTCCGTCGAGGCGTCCTCGGAGAGGTCGTACCGAGCGATCTCCGCCCCGCCCGCCTGGTTCACGACGCGGATGAACGCGTTGCGCACCTGGCCGAACGACTGCTGGCGGTTCTCGGCGTCGTAGATCGAGACCGGGAACACGATCTTGTCCACATCGGCCGGGACGCCGGCGAGGTTGACCTTGAGCTGCTCGTCGTCACCCTCGCCTTCACCCGTGGTGTTGTCGCCGGTGTGCTCGACCGAGCCGTCCGGGCTCTTCAGATTGTTGAAGAACACGAAGTTGGCGTCACTGCTGACCTTGCCCTCCGCGTTCGTCAGGATGGCGCTGGCGTCGAGGTCGAAGTCCGTACCGGTGGTGGTACGGACGTCCCACCCGAGGCCGATGATGACCGCGGTCAGGCCAGGAGCCTCCTTGGTCAGCGATACGTTGCCGCCCTTGCTGAGGCTGACTCCCACGAGTCCTCCCATTGGTGTCGGGGGCGGGGAGCCCCGTCGTGCGTTGGTATCGGATCAACGTCTGGATCCTAGTGACCGGTTCCCGGCGGCCACAGGCTCCGCACCCGAAGAATCCCAGGGTGTCATCCCCGGGACATCCCCGAGAGATGCGCGACACGCATCCTGTGAACCCTGAGGGGTCAGAGGGTGTCGATCGCCTTGACGTATTCGTTGAGGTCACGGGCGTCCGGCAGGCCGTTGACGACGGTCCAGCGGACCACGCCCTCCTTGTCGATGATGAAGGTGCCGCGCACCGCGCAGCCCTTCTCCTCGTCGAAGACGCCGTACGCGCGCGAGGCCTCGCCGTGCGGCCAGAAGTCCGACAGGAGCGGGTACTCGAGGCCCTCCTGCTCGGCGAAGACGCGCAGGCTGAACGGCGAGTCGTTCGATACGGCGAGGAGCTGGACGTCGTCGTTGACGAACTTCGGCAGCTCGTCACGCAGGGCGCACAGCTCGCCGGTGCAGACGCCGGTGAAGGCGAACGGGTAGAAGAGCAGCACCACGTTCTTCTCACCCCGGAAGTCCGAGAGCCGCACGGTCTCGCCATGCTGCGTCTTGAGCTCGAAATCCGGAGCCTTCGTACCGACCTCGATCGTCATGGTCAAGCTTTCCTTCCGTGGAGCCGTTCGGGTGAGTCCCAGCCTAGGCGCCGAAGGCGGTACTCCCGCGTGGGGCCCCGCGTGTCGCCGGGCAAGCGTGCGGCCCCCGTCGACGCGTCATGGCGTCGGCGGGGGCCGCACGGAGTGTCTGCTGGGGTCTTTCGTCGGCTAGCGCTTCTTGGCGGCCGCCTTCGGCGTGACGAGGCGGCTGCCCGCCCAGTCCTTGCCCGCGTTGATGCTCTTGGTCTGCGAGAGACCCGCGGTCTGCGCGGCTTCGTTGATGTCGCTCGGCTCGACATAACCGTCGCGGCCGGTCTTCGGGGTCAGCAGCAAGACAGGGGAACCGTCGTCGACCAGCTGGCTGGCGTCTACCAACGCGTCCGTCAGATCGCCGTCGTCCTCGCGGAACCACAGCAGCACCGCGTCAGCGACGTCGTCGTAGTCCTCGTCGACGAGCTCGCTGCCGATGATTTCCTCAATGGACTCGCGGAGCTCCTGGTCGACGTCGTCGTCGAAGCCGATCTCCTGGACCACCTGCTCGGGCTGGAAACCCAGCCTCGCGGCAGGGTTGGTCCGCTCCTCCGCGTGGTCCGCGGTCGCGCTCACGGATTGCCTCCTGATCATGTTTACGAAGTTGTCTGCTGCTTCGCGCGTGCGCGAAGCGTTGGCCGTAGTCCACACGGGCGGGGCGGATCGCGCAAGTACCCGGCCCCCGAGACCGCCGAAACGGTGACGTTCCAGGCGGTGTCACCGCATCTTCAGTCAAGGATCCCCGCAGGCCGGTGATGTATGCCACACCGTTCTGCCGGATTTGCCCACCCTACGGATGACGGTCGTCCACCTCGGCCGAACGGCCTCACGAAACCGGTGAACCACATGAGCGTATCGTTGCGATTTGGCCGCACCCGTCCGGGGAACCCCGGGGAATCACTCGGATTACCCCGCGGTAGAGGTGACGATTGTGCCCCCGAGGTACACGATGGGGAGCGGCGCAGCCCTATTGCACCCCAATTGCACATCTCGACCGACAGTGAAGGAACAGCGTGGTTTCCGGATCCGATCGCAATCCGATCATCATTGGCGGCCTCCCCAGCCAGGTCCCGGACTTCGATCCCGAAGAGACCCGGGAATGGCTCGACTCTCTTGACGCCGCCGTCGACGAGCGCGGGCGCGAGCGGGCCCGCTACCTGATGCTCCGGCTGATCGAGCGCGCCCGCGAGAAGCGTGTGGCCGTGCCCGAGATGCGCAGCACGGACTACATCAACACGATCGCGACCAAGGACGAGCCCTTCTTCCCCGGCAACGAGGAGATCGAGCGCAAGGTCCTGAACGCGACCCGCTGGAACGCCGCGGTGATGGTGTCCCGCGCCCAGCGCCCCGGCATCGGGGTGGGCGGCCACATCGCCACCTTCGCCTCCTCCGCCTCGCTCTACGACGTGGGCTTCAACCACTTCTTCCGCGGCAAGGACGACGGCAAGGGCGGCGACCAGATCTTCTTCCAGGGCCATGCGTCGCCGGGCATCTACGCCCGCGCGTATCTCCTGGACCGCCTCACCGAGAACCAGCTCGACTCCTTCCGCCAGGAGAAGTCGAAGGCTCCGTACGGCCTGTCGTCGTACCCGCACCCCCGGCTGATGCCGGACTTCTGGGAGTTCCCCACCGTCTCCATGGGCCTCGGCCCGCTGGGCGCGATCTTCCAGGCGCGGATGAACCGCTACATGCAGGCCCGCGACATCGCCGACACTTCCGCGTCGCACGTCTGGGCCTTCCTCGGCGACGGCGAGATGGACGAGCCCGAGTCGCTCGGCCAGCTGTCGATCGCGGCCCGTGAGGGCCTCGACAACCTGACCTTCGTGGTGAACTGCAACCTGCAGCGCCTCGACGGCCCGGTGCGCGGCAACGGCAAGATCATCCAGGAGCTGGAATCGCAGTTCCGCGGTGCCGGCTGGAACGTCATCAAGCTGGTCTGGGACCGCAGTTGGGACCCGCTGCTCGCGCAGGACCGCGACGGCGTGCTGGTGAACAAGCTGAACACCACACCGGACGGCCAGTTCCAGACGTATGCCACCGAGCCCGGCTCGTACATCCGCGACCACTTCTTCGGCGGCGACCACCGGCTGCGCGCGATGGTCGAGCACATGACCGACGACCAGATCCTGCACCTGGGGCGCGGCGGCCACGACCACAAGAAGATCTTCGCGGCCTTCCAGGCGGCCAAGGAGCACAAGGGCCAGCCGACGGTCATCCTGGCGCAGACGGTCAAGGGCTGGACCCTCGGCCCCAACTTCGAGGGCCGCAACGCGACCCACCAGATGAAGAAGCTGACGGTCGACGACCTCAAGGGCTTCCGCGACCGGCTGCACCTGCCGATCACCGACAAGCAGCTCGAGGACGGCGCCCCGCCGTACTACCACCCGGGCCGCGACTCGGAGGAGATCCAGTACATGCACGACCGCCGGCACGGGCTCGGCGGTTATGTCCCGACCCGCGTCGTACGGTCCAAGCCGCTGGCTCTCCCCGACGACAAGGCGTACGCGAGTGTGAAGAAGGGATCCGGCCAGCAGTCGATCGCCACCACCATGGCGTTCGTCCGGCTGCTCAAGGACCTCATGCGGGACAAGGAGATCGGCCGCCGCTTCGTGCTGATCGCACCGGACGAGTACCGCACGTTCGGCATGGACTCGTTCTTCCCGAGCGCGAAGATCTACAACCCGCTCGGCCAGCAGTACGAGTCCGTGGACCGCGAGCTGCTGCTCGCGTACAAGGAGTCGCCGACGGGCCAGATGCTGCACGACGGCATCTCCGAGGCGGGCTGCACGGCCTCGCTGATCGCCGCGGGATCGGCGTACGCGACGCACGGTGAGCCGCTGATCCCTGTTTATGTCTTCTACTCGATGTTCGGTTTCCAGCGCACCGGCGACCAGTTCTGGCAGATGGCCGACCAGCTCGCGCGTGGTTTCGTGCTGGGTGCGACCGCCGGCCGGACGACCCTGACCGGTGAGGGTCTGCAGCACGCGGACGGCCACTCGCAGCTGCTCGCCTCGACCAACCCGGCCTGCGTCGCCTACGACCCGGCCTTCGGCTTCGAGATCGCGCACATCGTGCAGGACGGCCTGCGACGGATGTACGGCGCCACCGCCGAGCACCCGCACGGCGAGGACATCTTCTACTACCTCACCGTCTACAACGAGCCGATGCAGCACCCGGCCGAGCCCGCCGATGTCGACGTGGAGGGCATCCTCAAGGGCATCCACCGCTTCAGCCCGGGGACTTCGGGCACCATCCCGGCACAGATCCTCGCCTCGGGTGTCGCGGTGCCGTGGGCCCTGGAGGCGCAGCAGATCCTCGCCGCGGAGTGGAACGTCAGGGCGGACGTCTGGTCGGCGACTTCCTGGAACGAACTGCGCCGCGAGGCCGTCGAGGTGGAGCGGCACAATCTGCTGCACCCCGACGAGGACCAGCGCGTCCCCTATGTCACGCAGAAGCTGTCCGGCTCGGAGGGCCCGTTCGTCGCGGTCTCCGACTGGATGCGGTCCGTGCCCGATCAGATCTCCCGCTGGGTACCGGGCACGTACCAGTCGCTCGGCGCGGACGGCTTCGGCTTCGCGGACACGCGCGGCGCGGCCCGGCGCTTCTTCCACATCGACGCCCAGTCGATCGTGGTGGGTGTGCTCACGGAACTGGCCCGGGAGGGCAAGGTCGACCGCTCGGTCCTGAAGCAGGCGATCGACCGCTACCAGCTCCTCGACGTCACGGCGGCCGACCCCGGCCCTGCGGGCGGCGACGCGTAGGGGCCTGGTCCCGATTGTCGTAGAGGTTCGAGGTGTGGTGCGGCCACGGAGGTCGCGCCACACCTCGCTCTCTTTCATCTCAGCGCTCCCAGACCTTGAACGCCCCTACCCGATAAGGGGATTGCGGCGCCCATGTGCCGCTGCCGGGATAGGTCTGGAACTCCCCCGTCTCGGCGCACTCGGCGGATTGATAGGCCGTGACCGGACGTCCGGTGCGATTGGCGAGAGCCTGCGCGCTACCCCCCTCCGGCAGCGCGACGCAGCTCTCGATGTCGATCCCGGACAGCTCGTACGCCTGCCGATGCCCCTTGAACTCCGGCTTCTCCCACAGGCACAGCTCCCCCGCCGCGCAGTCCCCCGATGTCGGCGGGGCGGTGGCGCCCGCATGAACCGGCGTCAGCAGGACGGCCGCCAGCGCGGCCGCGGCCGTCACCGGAAGCGTCGTACCCATCACGGCGCGCATCCTCGTACCCATATCGATCAACCCCCGTGTCGTGCCGGTCACTTGTCTGCACTCTGAACCGGTGGGCGACCGAACGGGAAGAGCTGACAGATCAGATCACTCGGATATGCGAAATGCCCCCAGGATTTCCCTGAGGGCATTTCGGGGTGCGTGCGGGGGTCGCTTGCGGGTTTCCCCCGAGGGGCGGTTCCCCGATGAGTGCGGATCTCCGACGAGGGCCCCCAACGCGCACTAGATGTGCGCGGCCCCCGCTCCCGCCTCCGCGTTCGCCCCGCGCTTGGTCAGCAGCGCCACGAAGATCGCTACGACGGCGACACCCGCGGCGACCAGGCAGGCCAGGCTCATGCCGGAGATGAAGGTGTCGTGCGCGACCGAGGTGATCTTCTCGGCGAGCACGGCCGGGGTGCCCTTCGGGACCGGGCCCACACCGACCTGGACCGCCTCGGACGCCTGGTCCAGCTGGGCGGGCGTGAGCGGCGGAAGCTTGGCGTCGGTCCAGTTGCCCGCGAGATCGTTGTCCACCTTCGAGGCCATCACGGCGCCGAGCACGGCGGTGCCGAGGCTTCCGCCGATCTGCATGGCGGCCTGCTGGAGGCCGCCCGCGACTCCGGAGAGTTCCATCGGGGCGTTGCCCACGATGACCTCGGTGGCGCCCACCATGACGGGAGCGAGACCCAGGCCGAGCAGGGCGAACCACAGCGACATGACGCCGCTGCCCGTGCCCGACTCCAGCGTGGACATGCCGTACATCGCGACGGCGGTGAGCAGCATGCCGCCCGCGAGCGGGATGCGCGGACCCACCTTCGTGATCATCGCACCCGCCAGCGGCGAGCCCACGATCATCATTCCGGTCAGCGGCAGGAGGTGCAGACCGGAGTCGACAGGGCTCATGCCGTGCACGTTCTGCAGGTAGAAGGTGACGAAGAAGAGCCCGCCCATGAAGGCGATGGCCATGAGCACCATCAGGACCACACCGGCCGACAGCGGCACCGAACGGAACAGGGCCAGCGGGATCAGCGGTTCCTCGACGCGCGTCTCCCAGATCGCGAAGAGCGCGAAGCACAGCACGGAGGCCCCCAGGAACGTCCAGGTCAGGCCATCGCCCCAGCCCCACGTCGGGGCCTTGATGAGGGCCCAGACCAGACAGAACATCGCGCCGGAAAGGAGCGCGATGCCGAGGATGTCGAAGGATCGCGGCGCGTTCTCGGCACGGTGGTCCTTGAGGATCAGGAGGCCGAGGACGAGGGCGATGACGCCGACGGGGACGTTGATGAAGAAGACGGACTGCCAGCTGACGTGCTGAACGAGCAGCCCACCGAGGATCGGGCCGCCCGCGGTCGAGGCGCCGATCACCATGCCCCAGATACCGATCGCCATGTTCAGCTTCTCTGCGGGGAAGGTGGCCCGCAGGAGGCCGAGCGCGGCCGGCATGAGGAGCGCGCCGAACAGGCCCTGGAACACCCGGAAGGTGACCACCAGGGCGATGCTGTCCGACAGGCCGATGGCGCCCGAGGCCGCGGCGAATCCGATGACGCCGATGAGGAAGGTCTGCCGGTGACCGAATCGGTCGCCGAGCTTGCCGGCCGTGATCAGCGTGACCGCGAGGGCGAGGAAGTAGCCGTTGGTGATCCACTGGACGTCGGCGAAGCTCGCGCCGAGATCCTTCTGGATGGCCGGGTTGGCGATGGCCACGATGGTGCCGTCGAGGGCGACCATCATCACGCCGATCGCGACGGAGAACAGCGTCAGCCAGGGGTGGCCACGAAGCCCCTTGGCCGGGGCCGGAACGGACAGGGGCTCCGGAGCCTTGTCCGCCTTGTCGACGGTGGTCTGACTAGTCATGCGTCCGAGGCTAATGACAGCCACTGACAGTTGACCAACCAATTCACAAGTCGGTAACTGTCATGTTGCTCACAGGTAAGCTGAGCTGGGCAAACAGACGCAAAGAGGGGCGCGAGTGAAGACGCAAGAAGCGCGTTCAGGACTACGGGAACGCAAGAAGCAGCGCACCCGCGACGCCCTGCTGCGCTCCGCACTGGAACTCTTCACCACAAAGGGGTACGACCGCACGACGGTTGACGAGATCGCGGAGGCTGTCGACGTCTCGCAGCGCACCTTCTTCCGGTACTTCACCAGCAAGGAGGAGACCGCGTTCGCGGTCCAGGACATGGTGGAGTCCCGTTTCGTCACCCTCCTGCGCGAACGCCCGGCGACCGACAGTCCGTTCGAGGCCCTGCGCGGTGCCGTGCTCGACGCCTGGGACACCCTCGGCGAGCCCATCGAGGAGGTCGTTCCGGTCGAACTCCACATGCGCACCTACCAGATGATCGAATCCACGCCCTCCCTGATCGCCCTCCACCTGCGCCGCTCCACGGAGCTGGAGGAGGAGATCGCGCGCGTGATCGCCGAGCGTGAGGGCCTCGACGTGGAGACGGATCTACGCCCCCGCGTGACGGTGGCCGCATTCAGCGGCGTGATGCGCATGGCCGGGCGACTATGGGGCGCCGGCGAGGACATCAGCGTCGAGTCGATCCGCGAGGTCACGGAGTCTTATCTCGACCAGCTGGGGCCGGTGTTGGCGGGGAAGTGGCGCTCAGAGTGACCGACCGTGCACTCCCGTGCGCGAGGGGCGGAAGCGGCACCTACAGAGCGTGATGACACCACCTGAGCTAGGTCCGTTTTGTCTCAATTACCCCGACGGAAACGTGATCTGCCTCACCGCTTTCGCGGGTTGGTCCGCGGTTCTCCTAGGGTGTCCCGCAGTGACTTCCTTCGACTCATCCCCGCAACTCAGCGTCTGGCGCGCACTGCTCGCTCTGGCCGTCGTGTTCGTCATGCTGGCGACCACCGGCTGGACCGCCGTGCGCCACAAGGGCGTCACCTCGCCGGTCAACGCCGCCATCACGGCGTGGGAACACGGCCACCTCAACGGGCGCGCCCTGCCGGACCCGGACGGCTCGCCCGCCCGCCTCGCGCAGTTCTTCGCCTCCCTCACCAGCCAGCAGCGCACCCGGCTCGTCACCGACTACCCGCTCGCCGTCGGCAACATGAACGGCGCGCCGGTGGAACTGCGCTATCGCGCCAACCGCATCGCCCTCGACCAGGCGCGCAAGGCGGCGCGGAAAAGCACCCACGACAACCGGCTCTCCACCGCGGGACAGCGCGACGCCGGCCAGCGCATGAACCGGTACGCGTCGCTGATGCGCCCCGACCGCAAGATCCTCGCCTTCGATCCTCTGGGCACCGGCCGCGTCGCCGAGGTCTTCGGGGACCTCGACAAGGCCCAGCGCATCTCGGTCGTGATTCCCGGAGTCGACACCAACCTCCTCACCTTCCAACGGACCTTCCGCAAGTACTCGGCGCCGGTCGGCATGGCTAGCTCGCTGTACGACGCGGAGCGTGCCGCAGCACCCGGCACACGGACCGCCGTCATCGCCTGGGCCGACTACACGACGCCCGCGGGTCTCGGCGTCGACGCGGCCACCGCGATGCGCGCGGACGAAGGCGCCACCCGGCTCAACGCCCTCGTGCGCGCCCTGCCGGGCCGCACCCCCGTGGCCCTGTACTGCCACAGTTACGGCTCCGTGGTGTGCGGTGTCGCCGCACACAAGCTGCCCTCCCGGGTGAGCGACATAGCGGTGGCCGGTAGCCCCGGCATGCGCGCCGGGAAGGCCTCGAAGCTGGGTACCCACGCGCGCGTGTGGGCGATGCGGGACAGCGACGACTGGATCCAGGACGTGCCGTATCTGGAGGTCGGGGGGATCGGCCACGGCGCCGACCCCGTCTCCCGGGGATTCGGCGCCCGGGTCCTGTCGGCCGCCGGCGCACATGGGCACACCGGCTATTTCGAGCCCGGTACGGAGAGCCTCAGCAACTTCGCCGACATCGGCGTCGGGTCGTACCGCACCCTGCGGTGTGCGAGCGGGCATGACACCTGTCGTGACGGATCTTCCGGCGCCACGTCCGCCTGACGCGCGTAGAAATCGGTGAAACAGGGGCACGACGCAACAGGGGACGGAGGCGCGCGTGCCGCATACGATGAGCCGCATGGGTGATGTACTGGCCGGATTTCATGCCGCCTGGGAGTTCGAGTCCGACTCCGTGCTCATCCGCTTCGAACGGGGAATCCGCACGCCGAGGCTGCTGAATGCACTCGGTGAGCGCCGCATCCCCTATGAGGCGATCGCGGCCGTGACACTCACTCCCGGCAAGCGCGGGACCGTCGTCCTGCGCGCCACGCCGAGACCGGGCGCCGATCCTCTGATGGACGCGGCCGCGGGACAGCTCAAGGAGGGGTGCGACCCCTACCGGCTCGTCCTGCCCGCCGAGCGCGAGACACTCGCCGAGTACTACGCCGACGAGCTGCGTGGCGTCCTGCCCCTGGACGGCAGCGCGCCGACGGGCCGCTACCTGGTGGCAGCTCCCGAGGCGCCGCTGCACTTCAAGGCCTACGACGGCAAGGCCTCCTTCGACGGCAGGTCCGTGGCGTTCCGCTGGTTCTGGACCGGGGCGTCGTCCGCGAAGTGGAAGGCCGGCGACAAGAGCTTTCCCGTCTCGGATCTGAGCGGCGTCGAATGGCGCTCGCCCGAGGTCTTCGAGGGACATCTGCGACTTCTGCACCGGGACACACCCGAGCAGCCCGCCCAGGCCGACCAGGACCCGGCCGCCGTGATCTTCGGTCTCGGATACGGGCCCGTGCACGAGTCGCTGCCCTTCGCCGCGTCCGTCCTCGCCGCGGTGCGGGCCGAGGGCTCGGCCCCGCCCGCGTCCGGCGCCTCCCCCGCCCGGCGTGACCCGGCGGACATCGCCGACCGCATCCGTCACCTCGGCGAGCTGCACCAGGCCGGCCTCGTCACCGACGCCGAGTTCTCCTCGAAGAAGGCCGAGCTGCTGGCGGAGCTGTAGGGCGGCCTCGCGCGGGCGACCCCGGCATGGGGTGCGGTCGGGCGCAGGAGGCCTCGTCGAGGTTCGGCGTCCATCGACGGGCCCGTCATGTCATACCTGGGTACGGGGTCCGGTGAGCTCCTAGGTATGACGGCGCCGCGGGTGGTTGTTGCCTACGCTGAGCAGGCCATGAGCACCACATCGACTGCACCTGATCAGGAGCCCCGCCCGCCGGACGGCAAGGCCGCGTCGCCGGGGGGCCTGCGTCGCGCGCTCGCCACCGTCGTCGGCGGGCTGCGGGCGGCCGGGGCGTCGCTCGCCGCTCCCGCGGGACCGGCCGAGCCTCTGCTCGGGCGGTCCTCGAGGCGTTGGGTGCGGCTGGTCCCTTATGTGATCGCGTTGGGATTCGTCGCCACACTGATCCCGGTCACCACCCAGGTCCTGTCGAACGACTACGGGGTCCCCGGTGGACTCGCCGGCGCCCTGGCGGTCGCACAGGCCGCTCCGCTGGTGCTCGCCGTCAGTCGGCCGTTGCTCGCATGGGGCATCGTGATCGTCGCGGACGTCGTCGGGGCGATCGTCATCCTGGGTTCGGCCTCCCATCACGCCGCGCCCTGGACTCCCATGGTCATCGTGGGATATCTGGCCCTGTGCTTCGCCCTCTCCCTGCGGGAGGGCAGACGCACGCTCCTGGGGGTCTGGCTGGTCACGGTGGTGTCCGGACTCGCCCTCGACCTGTTCCGTCCTTCGGACAGCCAGGCCACGAGCGTGTTGATGATCGTGCTGAGCGGTGGGGTGCTGCTGTTCGGGGCGTTGCTGCGCGAGCGCGGGGAAGCGCAGCGCAGACTCGTCGAGCAGGAGACGATCAACGAGGCCGAGCGTTCCCGGCGCACTCTTCTTGAGGAACGTGCTCGTATCGCACGGGAGTTGCACGATGTGGTGGCTCATCACATGTCGGTGATCACGGTGCAGGCGGACTCCGCGCCGTACCGGCTCCAGGGACTGACGCCCGAGGCGTGCGAAGAGTTCGGCTCGATAGCGGCGGGTGCCAGGGAGTCGCTCGGCGAGATGCGGCGGCTCCTCGCGGTGCTGCGCAGCGAGGACGCGTCGGGTGGTGAGCGTGCGCCCCAGCCAGGTCTCGGCCGGCTTCAGCAGCTGGTGGAGGCCACGGTGCGGGGCGGCGTCCCGGCGGAGTTGTCGATGCCCGAGCTGACCCTGGTCGGGGAGCTGACCGATGTGCCGCCGGCGGTGGACCTCTCGGCATACCGCATCGTGCAGGAGGCCCTGGCCAATGTCGTACGGCATGCTCCCGGTGCCCGTACGCAGATCTCCGTCTCCAGGGATGAGGACGCCCTGCTGGTGATCGTGGTCAACGGCCCGGCGGGCGAGCACGCCTCGCCCGTGGAGACGACCGGCACGGGACACGGTCTCATCGGGATGCACGAACGCGTACGGTTGGTCGGCGGCACACTCGACGTGGGCCCGCTGCCCGGGGGAGGCTTCCGCGTCGCGGCCCGACTCCCACTGGTCGACCCCGACTCCACCTCTTCATGAAGGAATTCGGCACCGCATGACCATCCGCGTGATCATTGTCGACGACCAGGCCATGGTGCGAGCGGGGTTCGCCGCGCTGCTGGCCGCGCAGAGCGACATCGACGTCGTGGGCGAGGCTCCGGACGGCAAGCAAGGTGTCGAGGTCAGCCGGACCACACATCCCGATGTCGTCCTCATGGACGTGCGGATGCCCGAGATGGACGGGATCGCCGCGACCCGCGCGCTCCTCGACCCTCCACCGGGCGTGATCCACCGACCCAAGGTCCTGATGCTCACCACGTTCGACGTGGACGACTATGTGTACGAGGCGCTGCGCGCCGGCGCTTCGGGTTTCCTCCTCAAGGACGCCCCGCCGGCCGATCTCATCGCCGCGGTGCGCGTGGTGGCCGCCGGAGAGGCCCTGCTCGCCCCGACGGTCACGCGCCGGCTCATCGAGGACATCGCCAGGCAGCGCCCGTCCGGCCGCAGGGACCGTTCGCCGGAGCTGAACTGTCTGACGCCACGCGAGACCGAGGTCCTCGAACTCATCGCCCGGGGTCTGTCCAACCAGGAGATCGCGGAGAAGCTGGTGCTCGCGGAGCAGACCGTGAAGACCCATATCGGCCGTGTGCTGGCGAAGTTGGGGCTGCGAGACAGGGCGCAGGCCGTGATTTTCGCCTATGAGACCGGTCTCGTCACGCCCGGCGCACCGTAGGCTCGGGCTCCGGTATCACCCGCCGCACCCAGGTCGGCGCGGGCCTTCGCTGCGCACCCCCTACCTGAGTAGCACCTCCGAATACCCGGGTATCACCCGAGAGTTGGCTCCCCGGTGTGACGTGGAGCCGTGCGTCGTCTCCCTACCTTCCCCTCGTCACGCCACCGGACGGAGGGGAGACGGGCGATGCGCCTGCGCTCATGGAAACAACGCGGCCGTAGGACACTGGTCGCCGCCGCGCTCACGACGACCGTCGTGGCGGGCACGACGGGCTGGGCCGTCGGCAGCGAGCAGAGCCCTCTCACCGGGCCGCCGCCCGGTGCGGCATCGTGGCGTGCGGACCATGCGCTCGGTGTCGAGCTGCCCGATCCGGCGACTGCGAAGCCGGCCCAGGTGGCAGCATTCTTCCGCGGGTTGGACGACGCCCGGCGACAGGAACTGGTCGAGCGGCATCCGACCGTGGTCGGCAATCTGGACGGCGCTCCGGTGGGCCTTCGCTACGAGGCCAACGTCCGTGCGCTGAAGGCCGAGCGCGACCGAGTCCGGGCGCGAACAAAGGACGCGTCGCTCACGTCTCAGGATCACGCGCAGGCTCGCTTCCTCGTCACGCGATACACCGAACTCCTGGAGCACGGACGGCAGATACTTGCCTTCGACCCGCGCGGTCGCGGCCAGGTGGCCGAGGTGTTCGGGGACTTGGCAACCGCCGAGCATGTCTCCGTCGTCGTGCCCGGCTCGGACATCGACCTGAGCTCGTTCGACCGTGCCAAGGACCCGTACGGCACCCCGGCGGGGATGGCTCGCTCGCTGTACGAGGCGTCGGGCGGCCGCACTGCGGTCGTGGCGTGGGTGGGGTACACGACGCCGGTCGGCCTGGGACCCGATGCCGCCACCGGCCGGCTCGCCGAGGCGGGCGCGCCGAGGCTGACCCGCTTCGTCCAAGGTCTGACGGCCTCGGGCGCGCCCCGTCCCGCAGTGTTCTGCCACAGCTACGGATCGGTGGTCTGTGGGCTCTCCGCCAACCGGTTGCCCGCGTCCGACCTCGTGGTGCTCGGCTCCCCGGGTCTGCGCGCCGACACGGTGGCCGATCTGCGCACCGAGGCCCGTGTCTGGGCCGCGCGGGACGACAGCGACTGGATCGGCCGTGTGCCGAACGTCGAGCTGTTCGGCCTGGGCCACGGCACCGACCCCACCGACCCTTCCTTCGGCGCCCGCCGCATTCCGGCCCACCACGCCGAGGGTCACACCGGCTACTTCGAGCCCGGCACGGACTCGCTGCGCGCCTTCACTCTCATCGCCACCGGAGCCACGTCATGAGTATCGCGAACCTGCGCAGGACCGCGTCCGCCATCGACGCGAGGACACCGGCCCACCGGGACCGGGCGATAGACGGTCTGCGCGCGCTCGCCCTGCTCGCCGTGCCCATGGGCCACTGGCTCCTCGGCGGCTTCTCACGCGACGGCGAGGGCGCGCTGCACAACGCGAGCCCGCTGTCCTCCTTCGGATTCCTCGCCCCGATCAGCTGGGTGCTGCAGATGCTCGGCATCTTCTTCCTGGTGGGGGGCTACGCATCCGTTCTGTCGTACCGCCGGACGCTGGAGGCGGGCGGGTCGACGAGCGCCTGGCTGCGTGGCCGGCTGGCTCGCCTGGGCCGCCCGGTCCTCGGGGTGACGGCGGTATGCGCCGCGCTGATCCCCGCGTTGTACACGCTCGGGGTGCCGGAGCAAACCCTCCACACAGGATCGACGCTGGTGATACAGCCGCTGTGGTTCGTGGGCGTCTACACGGTGATCACCGCGCTCACGCCGTACTGCGTACGCGCCGCCCGAAGGCTGGGGGCGTGGGCGGCGGCACCGCTGCTCGGGTCCGTGGCCCTGATCGACTTCCTGCGGTACGGGCCGTACGCGGACGCCATGCCGTCCTGGCTGAGCCTGCTCAATCTGCTCCCCGGCTGGATGTTCGCCTACCAGCTGGGCGTCTGCTGGGGCGAGAAGAGGATCGGCAGGCGTGGCGCGTGGGCGCTGTTGATCGGAGGCGCCGCCCTGTTCGCGACGCTGCTCCTCGCGTTCCACTACCCGGAGTCGATGGTGGGCGTGCCGGGCGAGGCGCGGACGAACTCCCATCCGCCGTCCTTGCTGGTGCTCGCGCTGGCGGCCGCGCAGAGCGGTGCGGCGATGCTCCTGCGGGACCGGATCGGCAGGCTGCTGCGGCGGCCCGCGCTGTGGGCACCGGTCGTCGTCATCAACCTCTCGGCGATGACGATCCTCTGCTGGCATCAGACGGCGCTGCTGGCAACGGCGATACCGGGTTCCTTCGCCGGCGCGATACCGGGGCTGACGACGAGTCCGGACTCGCTGGGCTGGATAGCAGCGAGGATCGCCTGGCTTCCGGTCTTCGCGGGGCTGCTCGTGCTGATCGGCAGGTACACGCGGGGCTTCGAGGCTCCCTGGAAGCGGGCGACTCATGTGCGGCGCGTGCTGGCCGGGCTGCTGGCAGCGGGGTTCGCCGCGTTCGCCCTGGGGCTCGCGTGAGGTGCCGGCCGGTCGCCGCCGGGGCAGGGGATGCCCCCGGCGACGGACCGGGCAGGTGGCTCCCGGGTGTTACTCGCGCCCCGCCGAGGTGAAGGTCATGTCGGCGTAGCGGTTGCCCGCGACCTGGGAAGCGATGGGGGCGACCAGGGCGAGTTCGTCGTCGGTGAGGGTGATGCGGGTGGCCGCGGCGTTCGCCTCGATGCGGCTGCGCTTGCGGGTGCCGGGGATCGGGACGACGGGGAGTCCGAAGGCCTGCGACTGCTGCTGCACCCAGGCCAGGGCGATCTGGCCGAGGGAAGCGCCATGGGCCTCGGCGACCTGGCGCACCGGCTCGAGCAGAGCCGCGTTGGTGGCGGCGTTGTCGCCGGTGAAGCGGGGCTGCTGGCGGCGGAAGTCGTCCGGATCGAGTTCCTTGTCGGCGCTGACGAAGGAACCGGTGAGGAAGCCGCGCCCGAGAGGCGAGTACGGCACGAGGGCCACGCCCAGTTCGGCGGCGGTCGGCACGACCTCCTTCTCGATGTCGCGGCTGAACAGCGACCACTCGGACTGGAGGGCGGCGATCGGGTGGACTGCCTGGGCGGCGCGCAGTTCGCCGCCGGTGACCTCGCTGAGGCCGAGGTGCTTGACCTTGCCGGCGGCGACGAGTTCGGCCATCACGCCGACGGTCTCCTCGATCGGCACGTTCACATCGCGGCGGTGCATGTAGTACAGGTCGATGGTGTCGACGCCGAGACGCTGAAGGCTGGCGTCGATGCAGGCGCGGATGTACGCGGGATCGTTGTTGATGACGCGCTTCGTGGGGTCGCTCGGGTCCACACCCAGGGCGAACTTGGTGGCCAGCACCACCTCGTCACGGTGTGCCTTGAGGAAGGGGGCGAGGAACTTCTCGTTCTCGCCGGCGGCATAGGCGTCGGCGGTGTCGTACAGAGTGACGCCGAGTTCCAGGCCCCGCTCCAGGGTGGCCCGCGCCTCGTCGGCGTCCGTCGGACCGTAGGCCCAGCTCATGCCCATGCAGCCGAGGCCCTGCACGCCCACCAAGGGCCCGTTGTTTCCCAATTCCACAGTGGAAATCCGCTGCGGCTCCCCCGTGTGCTGCTTCTGTTCCGTGCTGCTCATACGGTTCAGGCCCTCTCCGACGCCCGTCGGGCGCCCGCATAGAAGTCGATCTTGACATCGAGTACGGACAAGGTGTCCTGGAGTTCGGCGATCCGGGACAGCACGTCCCTGCGCGTCGATTCGAGAAGCTCGCGGCGCTCCTCGAACGTGTCCTCACCGACCCGCACGAGTTCGGCGTAGCGCACCATGTGGGCGACCGGCATCCCGGTCAGCCGCAGCTTGCCGACGAAGGCGAGCCAGTCGAGATCGCGGTTGCTGTAGCGGCGCTGACCCGTGTGCGAGCGGTCGATGTGAGGCATCAGCCCGATCCGCTCGTACCAGCGCAGCGTGTGGGCGGTCAGTCCGGTGAAGGCCACGACCTCACTGATCGTGTAGTGGTCCTGGCCGTCCGGGCGCGGGTGAGCGGTGGGGCCCGGTGCGCAGACGTCGGCCTTGCTGGGTGCGGGGGTGGTCTCCATCACCGTCATGCCCCCACGCTAGAACGTTGAAGTGCACTCGAAGCAAGCGCATCGGGGAGGAATTCCGGACGGCGTGCGCCGACGTGACGCGGCCCGCGCGACGGTTCGGCCCTGACCGTGGGCGTAGGAGGGCGTCTACGCGGGGCCCGTTAGGCTCGTGGCCATGCAGAGCCTTGCGATGATCGAGAACTGGCCGGTACCGACCGCCGCCGCAGCCGTCGTCCGCGCGGACGGCACGGTCCTCGGGGCGCACGGCCCGACGGCCCACCGTTTCCCGCTGGCCTCGGTCACCAAGCCGCTCGCCGCCTACGCGGCCCTCGTCGCCTATGAAGAGGGCGCGATCGAGTTCGACGACCCGGCCGGACCCGAGGGCTCCACGGTGCGCCACCTCCTCGCGCACACCTCCGGCCTCGCCTTCGACGAGCACCGGGCGACATCGGCGCCCGGCACCCGGCGGCTGTACTCGAACGCGGGGTTCGAGGTGCTCGGGGACCACATCGCGAAGGCGACGGAGATCCCGTTCGCGGAGTATCTCCACCAAGCGGTTCTCGAACCCCTCGGGATGAGTTCGACCACCCTGGAGGGCTCACCCGCCAAGGACGGGGTGTCGACGGTGGACGACCTGGCACGATTCGCCGCCGAGGTGCAGGCTCCCCGGCTGCTCGATCCCCGCACCGTCGCCGAGGCGATGACCGTGCAGTACCCGGGCCTCAAGGGCGTACTGCCGGGGTACGGGCACCAGAACCCGAACGACTGGGGGCTCGGGTTCGAGATCAGGGACTCCAAGTCGCCGCACTGGACGGGCAGTTCGTCGTCGCCGCGGACGTTCGGGCACTTCGGGCAGTCGGGCACGTTCCTGTGGGTCGACCCCGAGGCGGGTGTCGCGTGTGTGGCGCTGACCGATCGGGCCTTCGGGCCGTGGGCGGCCGAGGTGTGGCCCCCCTTCACGGACGCGGTGCTCGCCGACGTGTGAGGGGTCGGGCGTGAGGGATCGCGCCCGAGGGGCGCGCGGCCGTCCGCAAGGGGGACCTCAGCCGGCGGCCATCTCCCACAGCAGCAGTTCCGCCGGTCCTGACGCCACGGCCTCGAGACCGGATTCCCCGGCGATCCTCACCGAGTCGCCCGGGCCCAACTCCTCACCACCGAGCACCACTTCGCCGTGGACGACATGGACGTACACCTGGGCCGCGTCGGGGACGGCGGCTCGCTCCCCCGGTCCGAGGCGGCGCACATGCAGCAGTGAGCCGGCCTCGGGCACGTCGTAGGGGGTGGAGTCGGCGATGCCGTGCACGACCTCGTAGACCGGGTCGCCCCCCGGCTCCAGAGGGGCGAGCCACATCTGGACGAAGACGAGCGGGTCGGGGCCGTCGTTGCGCTCGACATGACGCACCCCGCCGCCCGCGCTGAGGCGCTGCACGTCGCCCGGAGCGACCACGGACTCGTGCCCTGTCGAATCGCGGTGGGTGAGCCGGCCCGAGACGACCCAGGTGACGATCTCGGTGTGGCTGTGCGGATGCTCGTCGAACCCCGCGCCCGGGGCGAGGCGCTCCTCGTTGCAGGCCAGGATCGACCCGAAGCGCAGGTTGTCGGGGTCGTAGTGAGGCCCGAAGGAGAAGGCGTGGAACGACTCGATTCCGGCGTCCGGCTCGCCGCCGGGGTACCGGTCGCCGGAGCGACGTACATCCATCACGCCGTACACGGTAGACCCCGGGACGGGGACGTCCGCGCGGCCACCTTGCACCCTCCACTCCGCTGAGCCGTCCCGATAAGGCAGTCTTGTCCCCGTGCCCGAACCCTCAGCGAACGAAGCCCCGGACCATCGCGACCACCGTGCGAACCCCCACCCGCACTCCGCGACCCTGAAGCGCCTGGAGAAGTCGTCCGGGAGCCTCGCCGCGCAGGCCATCACGCGCATGGACGAGACGCTGCCGTGGTACCGGGCGATGCCACCGGAGAACCGCTCCTGGATCGGGCTGGTCGCGCAGGCCGGTATCGCAGCCTTCACCGAGTGGTTCCGGCACCCGGACGCCCCCCAGGCGATCTCGACCGACGTGTTCGGCACCGCGCCGCGCGAGCTGACCCGAGCCATCACGCTGCGCCAGACCGTGGAGATGGTCCGCACGACCATCGAGGTCATGGAGTCCGCGATCGACGAGGTGGCGGCGCCCGGCGACGAGTCGATCCTGCGTGAGGCACTGCTCGTCTACGCACGGGAGATCGCCTTCGCGACCGCCCAGGTCTACGCGCAGGCGGCCGAGGCGCGAGGGGCGTGGGACGCCCGGCTGGAGTCCCTGGTGGTCAACGCGGTCCTCTCGGGCGAGGCCGACGAGGGTGCCGTCAGCAGGGCCGCGGCGCTCGGGTGGAATTCGCCGGAGCACGTGTGCGTGGTGCTCGGCACCGCTCCCGAAGGGGACAGCGAGCTGACGGTCGAGGCGATCCGACGGGCCGCCCGGCACGCCAAGCTCCAGGTCCTGACCGGGGTGCTCGGGGACCGTCTCGTCGTCATCGCGGGCGGCAACAACAATCCGCTCCAGGTCGCGAAGTCGCTGATCGGCCCGTACGCGGCGGGGCCTGTGGTGGCCGGCCCCGTGGTGCCGGACCTGCTCGCCGCCACCAGGTCGGCACAGGCCGCGGCCGCCGGACTCAAGGCGTGCGGGGCGTGGCAGGACGCTCCGCGCCCCGTTCTGGCGGATGATCTCCTTCCGGAGCGGGCGATCGCGAGTGACCCTGCCGCGCGCGAGCAGTTGGTGGAGGAGATCTACAGACCGCTCGAGGAAGCCGGCTCGGCACTTCTGGAAACGCTCAGCGTCTATCTGGAACAGGCGAGCAGTCTCGAAGGAGCGGCCCGAATGCTCTTCGTCCACCCGAACACCGTCCGCTACCGGCTCCGACGTGTGACGGACGTCACCGGCTGGTCACCCTCCGATGTCAGGTCGGCGTTCACGCTGCGGATCGCGCTGATCCTGGGGCGCCTGGCCGACGCAGATCCTCAGTCGTAGTCGTTTGTCGGGGGTCTACAATTCCCCCTTCGGTTCTTCGTCCCTGTCCCCACGGGCGGCCGTGGCCGTCCACAAGAGAGAGTGTGAGAGTGCTCGTACTCGTCGCTCCCGGCCAAGGCGCCCAGACGCCCGGCTTCCTGACTCCCTGGCTCGACCTCCCCGGTGCCGCAGACCGCGTAGCCGCGTGGTCGGACGCCATCGGGCTCGACCTTGCCCACTACGGCACGCAGGCCGACGCGGACGCGATCCGCGACACGGCCGTCGCTCAGCCTCTGCTCGTCGCGGCCGGAATCCTGTCCGCCGCCGCGCTCGGCGACATCACTCCTGACGCCGTCGCGGGCCACAGCGTCGGTGAGATCACCGCGGCGGCCTTCGCCGGGGTTCTCGACGACACCGCCGCCCTCCAGCTCGTGCGCAAGCGGGGCCTGGCCATGGCCGATGCGGCCGCCGTGACCAAGACCGGTATGTCCGCCCTGCTCGGCGGCGACCCGGAGGTCACCGTCGCGCACCTGGAGAAGCTGGGTCTGACCCCGGCGAACGTGAACGGCGCCGGCCAGATCGTGGCCGCGGGCACCCTTGAGGAACTCGCCGCGCTCGAGGCCGACAAGCCCGAGGGCGTACGCCGGGTCGTGCCGCTGACGGTGGCCGGCGCGTTCCACACCCGCCACATGGCTCCCGCGGTGGCGAAGCTGGACGAGGCCGCCCAGGCCCTGATGCCCGCCGACCCCACGGTCGCGTACGTGTCGAACAAGGACGGGCGGACGGTCTCCACCGGTGCCGAGGTCGTCTCGCGCCTGGTCGGCCAGGTGGCCAACCCGGTCCGCTGGGACCTGTGCATGGAGACCTTCAAGGAGCTCGGCGTGACCGCGCTCGTCGAGGTGTGCCCGGGCGGCACCCTCACCGGACTCGCCAAGCGCGCCCTGCCCGGTGTGAAGACCCTCGCCCTCAAGACCCCCGACGACCTCGACGCAGCCCGCGCCCTGATCGCCGAGCACTCCTCCGCCGCGGCGGACACGCAGACGGCCTGACAAGGAGCCCCGAGAGCATGTCGAAGATCAAGCCCAGTCAGGGCGCCCCGTACGCGCGCATCATGGGCGTCGGCGGTTACCGGCCGACGCGGGTCGTGCCGAACGAGGTGATCCTCGAGAAGATCGACTCGTCCGACGAGTGGATCCGCTCCCGTTCGGGCATCGCGACGCGCCACTGGGCCTCCGACTCGGAGACCGTGGCGGCGATGTCGATCGAGGCTTCCGGCAAGGCCATCGCGGACGCGGGGATCAGCGCGGAGCAGATCGGCGCCGTGGTCGTGTCGACCGTGTCGCACTTCAAGCAGACCCCGGCCATCGCCACCGAGATCGCGGACAAGCTCGGCACCGCCAAGGCGGCCGCGTTCGACATCTCCGCCGGGTGCGCGGGCTTCGGCTACGGCCTGACCCTCGCCAAGGGCATGGTCGTCGAGGGCAGCGCCGAGTACGTGCTGGTGATCGGCGTGGAGCGGCTGAGCGACCTGACCGACCTGGAGGACCGCGCGACGGCCTTCCTGTTCGGTGACGGCGCCGGCGCCGTCGTCGTGGGCCCCTCCCAGGAGCCTCACATCGGCCCCACCGTCTGGGGTTCCGAGGGCGACAAGTCCGAGACGATCAAGCAGACCGTGCCGTGGGACGAGTTCCGCGTCGGTGATGTGTCGAAGCTGCCGCTCGACAGCAAGGGCGACATCAAGTTCCCTGCGATCACGCAGGAGGGCCAGGCGGTGTTCCGCTGGGCCGTGTTCGAGATGGCGAAGGTCGCCCAGCAGGCGCTGGACGCGGCCGGGATCAGCGCGGACGACCTGGACGTCTTCATTCCGCACCAGGCAAACATGCGAATCATCGACTCGATGGTGAAGACTCTGAAACTGCCGGAGCATGTCACGGTCGCCCGTGACATCGAGACCACCGGCAACACCTCGGCCGCCTCGATTCCGCTCGCGATGGAGCGGCTCCTGGCGACCGGGAAGGCGAAGAGCGGCGACACCGCCCTCGTCATCGGCTTCGGGGCGGGTCTCGTCTACGCCGCCACGGTCGTTACCCTCCCCTAGGCAGACCGTCCGGATCACTCCGGGCAAGAACGCCGCCACACCCTCTGGATACATAAGAAGGAGCGCCAACATGGCCGCCACTCAGGAAGAGATCGTCGCCGGTCTCGCGGAGATCGTGAACGAGATCGCCGGCATCCCGGTCGAGGACGTCCAGCTGGACAAGTCCTTCACCGACGACCTGGACGTCGACTCGCTGTCCATGGTCGAGGTCGTCGTCGCCGCCGAAGAGCGCTTCGACGTCAAGATCCCGGACGACGACGTCAAGAACCTCAAGACCGTCGGTGACGCCACCGACTACATCGTCAAGCACCAGGCCTGATCAACAACTCGCCTAGTGCTGCCGCTCCGCCACCCGGCGGTGGCGCCGCTGAATCCCTCGCATCCGTTGGAGAAAGAATTCCTGTGAGCCCGACCAATCGCACCGTGGTCGTCACCGGTATCGGCGCAACCACACCGCTGGGTGGCGACGCGACGTCCACCTGGGAGGGTCTGGTCGCCGGTCGTTCCGGTGTCCGCCCCCTCGAACAGGAGTGGGCCGCCGACCAGGCGGTTCGCATCGCGGCGCAGATCGCCGTGGAACCGACCGAGATCATCCCGCGCCCGCAGGCCCGTCGCCTGGACCGCTCGGCGCAGTTCGCGCTGATCGCGGCCAAGGAGGCCTGGGCCGACGCCGGTTACACCGACAAGGCCGGTGAGGACCCCGCCGTCGCCCCCGACCGGCTCGGCGCGGTCATCGCCTCCGGCATCGGCGGCGTGACGACGCTCCTCGACCAGTACGACGTGCTGAAGGAGAAGGGCGTACGCCGCGTCTCCCCGCACACCGTCCCGATGCTCATGCCGAACGGCCCCTCGGCCAACGTCGGCCTGGCCGTGAACGCCCGCGCGGGTGTGCACACCCCGGTCTCCGCCTGCGCGTCCGGCGCCGAGGCCATCGGCTACGCGATCGAGATGATCCGCACGGGCCGTGCGGACGTCGTGGTCGCCGGTGGCACCGAGGCCGCCATCCACCCGCTGCCCATCGCCGCGTTCGGCAACATGATGGCGATGTCCAAGAACAACGACGACCCGCAGGGCGCCTCGCGTCCCTACGACGTCGGCCGGGACGGCTTCGTCCTCGGCGAGGGCGCCGGTGTCCTGGTCCTCGAGTCCGCCGAGCACGCCGCCAAGCGCGGTGCCCGCGTCTACGCGGAGGCGGTCGGCCAGGGCATCTCCGCCGACAGCCACGACATCGTCCAGCCGGAGCCGGGCGGCCGCGGCATCTCGCAGGCCCTGCAGAACCTGCTCGACAACACCGACCTGGACCCGGCCGAGATCGTGCACGTGAACGCGCACGCGACCTCGACGCCGGCCGGTGACGTGGCCGAGCTGAAGGCGCTGCGCCAGGTCTTCGGCGACGACACCGACCACATGGCGGTCTCCGCCACCAAGTCGATGACGGGCCACCTGCTCGGCGGCGCCGGCGGTATCGAGTCGGTCGCGTCGGTGCTCGCCCTGTACCACCGGGTGGCTCCGCCGACGATCAACGTCGAGAACCTCGACCCGGAGGCGGAGGCTGCCGCCGACATCGTCCGCGGCGAGGCTCGCAAGCTGCCCGTCGAGGGCCGCATCGCGGCGCTGAACGACTCGTTCGGCTTCGGCGGACACAACGTCGTGCTGGCGTTCCGCTCGGTCTGACCCGCGCGTACACGCACGTAGCCGGAGGGGCCCCCACCATCACGGTGGGGGCCCCTCCGGCTGTTCGGTACTCGGTTGTTCGGCCATTCGGCCACTGCGAACCACTGCGAACCACTACATCGAAACGCCTCACACCACCTGGTGCAGCCACCGCACGGGGGCGCCCTCGCCCGCGTAGCGGAAGGATTCCAGCTCGTCGTCCCAGGGCTTGCCGAGGAGCTTGGCGAGTTCGGCCTCCAGGTCCGTCTCGCCGCCCTTGGAGCGGGCGAGCGCGGCGCGCAGCCGGTCCTCGGGGATGAGGATGTCGCCGTGGATGCCGGTGACGGCGTGGAAGATGCCCAGTTCGGGGGTGGCGCTGTAGCGCTCGCCCTCGGCCGTGGGGCAGGGCTCCGCCGTCACCTCGAAGCGCAGGAGCTGCCAGCCGCGCAGCGCGGACGCCAGTTTGGAGGCGGTGCCCGCCTCACCGCGCCAGGAGAACTCGGATCTCCACGTTCCCGGCGCCGCCGGCTGGCGGATCCAGTCGAGGTTGATGCGCGCGCCGAGCACGCCCGCGACTGCCCATTCGACGTGCGGGCACAGCGCGCGCGGTGCGGAGTGCACGTACAGAACTCCACGTGTCGTCACCGGGACCTCCAGTGTGGGACGAGGTTCGCCTTCTCCGGCGGCCTCGCGCCCGTGCCGAGCAGTTTTCCCCAAAGACCGGTTGAACCAGGGGAACCAGGAAAAAAGGGACAGATGTGACGTGATGTAATTTAGCGGAAGCTGTCCTGCGGGGTTGCATCGGATCGGCCGACCGTGCTGTCGCTGCCGGTGACAGCAGTGGCCGGGCCGCCACGGGGCGAGGCTACCGTGTGGCGGCGCAAGGAGTGTGACGTACCGTCGGTCCCGGTGCCCTCAAACGCCGACGTTTCACCCGCGGGGACTCAACCGCGGCGCGGTGCACGGCGTCACGTTCGACGACAGAGGCGCCGGCAGCGGCCAGGAGCGGTGAGAGAGGACGATGGAATGCGGAACCGAAGCCATCGGTCAGCTGCCGTCCAGGCCGCCGTCGCCGGTGTGACGGCGGTTCTGCTCGGCGCCGCGGGCCTCGCCGCGTGCGACGCGATCGGCGGCAACTCCCCGGGGCCGAAGGGCAGTACGGCCGGCACGAAGCCGTCCCCGAAGCCCACTCCGACGTGGGACACGAGCCCGCGCTCCATCGCCGCCGTGGGCGATTCCATCACCCGGGGCTTCGACGCCTGCTCGGTCCTCACGGACTGCCCGGAGGTTTCGTGGGCGACCGGTTCCGACACCTCGGTGCGCAGTCTCGCGGTCCGGCTCCTCGGGAAGGACCGAGCGGCCACGCACAGTTGGAACTACGCGCGCACAGGCGCCCGTATGGCTGACCTTCCCGCGCAGATGGAGCAGGCGGCCGCGGTGTCGCCGGGCCTGGTCACGGTGATGGCGGGAGCCAACGACGCGTGCCGGCCGACACCCGCCTCGATGACGCCGGTCGACGCGTTCCGCGCCGACTTCGAGGACGCGATGCGCACGCTGCGGCGCGAGGTGCCCACAGCACAGGTGTATGTGTCGAGCGTGCCGGACCTCAAGCGCCTGTGGTCGGCGGGCCGGACGAACCCGCTGGGCAAGCAGGTGTGGAAACTCGGCATCTGTTCGTCGATGCTGGCCGACCCGGACGATCTCGCCGCGGCGGCGACGCGGCGCCGGGCGTCGGTGCAGGACCGCGTGGTGGCGTACAACGAGGTGCTCCGGGACGTGTGCGCGAAGGACCGTCGGTGCCGGTACGACGGCGGGGCGGTCTTCGACTACCGGTTCGACGGGCGGCAGCTGAGTCACTGGGACTGGTTCCACCCCAGCAAGGACGGCCAGTCGCGGCTCGCGGCGATGGCGTACCGCCGGGTGACGGCGAAGGAGCCGATCACCTGAGCCGGGGCTCCCGGGCGTAGGGTCTCGAACATGCGCAGCGAACTCTTCGGCACGCTCCCCGACGGCACACCCGTCCACCGCTGGACCCTCGAACGCGACGGGGTGCGGGTGCGCGTCCTGACGTACGGCGGGATCGTGCAGTCGGCGGAGGTTCCCGACCGGGCCGGTGCCACGGCGGATGTGGCACTCGGGTTCCCCTCACTGGACGGGTACCTCGCCCACCCGGGTCCCTTCCTCGGCGCGCTGGTCGGAAGGTACGCGAACCGGATCGCGGGCGGCCGCTTCCCGCTCGACGGCCGGCTCCACCACCTGGCGCAGAACAACGGGACGAACGCGCTGCACGGCGGCGAGCGCGGCTTCGACAAGCGCGTGTGGGACGCGGACCGGCTGGAGCACGGTGTGCGCCTGCACCGGGTGAGCCCGCACGGCGAAGAGGGCTTCCCGGGGCGCATGGAGGTCTCGGCGACGTACACGCTCGACGAGGGCGGGGCGCTGCGGATCGCGTACGAGGCGGTGACCGACGCACCGACCGTCGTGAACCTGACGAACCACTCGTACTGGAATCTGGGCGGCGCGGGCTCCGGTGACGCGGCGGGCGGGCACGAGGTGCGGATCGCGGCCTCGCGGTTCACCGCGGCGGACGGGGATCTCATCCCGACCGGGGAGTTCACCGAGGTGACGGGGACGGCCTTCGACTTCCGCGAGCCGCGGAAGCCAGGGCTCGGCCACGACCGCAACTACGTGCTCGACAAGGGGGTCACCGAGGCGCCGGTGGAGGTCGCCGAGCTGCACGACCCGGCGTCGGGGCGGACGCTGACCGTCGCGACGACCGAGCCGGGTCTCCAGCTGTACACCGCCGACCACTTCGACGCGACGCTGCCGTTCGCGCCCGGCGCCGGGATCGCCCTGGAGACCCAGCACTTCCCGGACTCCCCCAACCGGCCCCGGTTCCCGTCGACGGAACTGAGGCCGGGTCAGGTGTTCCGGTCGGAGACGGTGTACGGGTTCGGCACCCGCGCCTGAACCGCCGGGGCAGGCCGGTCGCGGCAGCGCCGGTCCCGGCGCACGCCGCCGCAGGGCCGGTCCCGGGCGGTTCGGCACCCGCGCCTGAACCGCCGGGGCCGGAAGCCGGACCGGAGACAGAATCGGAGTCGAAACCGGAACCCGTACTCCCACCGGCCCTGGCACTCGCACAAACGCTCGCACCCGTACCCGCACCCCGCACCCGCACCCGCCCGGGCGCCCAGGCCTCGCCCCCGCGAATCCGCTCAGACCTTGATCCTCGCGCTCACGCGGCGGTCCGCGACCGAGCGGCCCGCCTCGACCTCGTACGCACCCGGCTGGTGGGCCCACGCGTCGGCGTTCTCGTCCCAGATCTCGAAGGCCCGGCGCGGCAGCGGGACGGTGACCTCGACGCTCTCGCCGGGTGCCGCCTCGACACCCGCGAAGCCGGCCAGCCAGCGGGCCGGGCGGGCGGGGTCGGCCTGCTCGGGCGCCAGATAGACCTGGACCACCTCGCGACCGGACCGCTCGCCGGAGTTGCGCACCCGGACCACGGCGGTCGCGCCCCCGTCCCACACCTCGATCGCCTCGTACGCCCAGTCGGTGTAGCCGAGGCCGTGGCCGAAGGCGTACGAGGGGGTGGCGCCCGACCGCTCCCAGGCGCGGTAGCCGATGAACACGCCCTCGGTGTAGGCGAGCCGGCCCTCGGTGGGGGCGACCTCGGTGACGGGTGCGTCATCGAACGAGCCCCAGGTGGTGGGCAGCCGACCGCCGGGCTCCTCGGCTCCGGTGAGGACGTCGGCGAGGGCGTCACCGCCCTCCTGGCCGGGGAACCAGCTCAGAAGCACGGCCGCGACGTCCTCGCGCCACGGGAGTTCCACCGGGGAGCCGGAGTTCACGACCACGACGGTGTTCGGGTTGGCGGCGGCGACGGCGCGCACGAGGTCGTCCTGGCGGCCCGGCAGGCGCAGGTCCTTGCGGTCGAAGCCCTCGGACTCGACGCGTTCGGTGGTGGCCACGACGACGACGGCGGTGTCGGCGGAGCGCGCGGCCTCGACGGCCTCGGCGATCAGCTCGTCGGGGTCGCGCTGCGGCTCGCGGTGGACCAGCGAGAACGCGACGGCCTGGAGCGGGGCGCCCTCGGGCTTGAAGACGACATAGCGCAGGGACACGTCCACGGGTTCACCGGCGACGAGGTCGACGTCCCCGCGGCCGACGGGACTGCCGAAGAACGCCTCGAACGGGTCGGCGGCGGAGGCCAGCGGCTGTTCCCCGTCGAAGAGGACCTGTCCGGCGACGGTGAGGGTGAAGCCGCCGATGCCCTGGGTGCCGAAGGTGTGCGGCCCGGAGGTGCGCGGGGTGAAGGTGCCGGTGAACTCGACGGTGTGCAGGGTGTCGTGGGTGACTCCGTCGGGCAGGTCGGCGCCGATCCACTGGATGCGGCCGCCGGGCACGGAGGCGGTGCCGATGACGTCCCCGGCGGCGTCCAGGCAGCGGGCGCGGAGCTCGAAACCGGCGCCCGCGGCGGCGAGTTCCTCGTTCGGGTCGGCGCCGATCGCGTAGGTGAGCGTGCCCTCGGGAAGCGCGGCGCTCAGTCCGTCGAGCGGGGAGACGACGCGGGCGGGGAAGACGGTGGCGGAGCCGCCGCCGAGGACACGGGCGTCACGGGCGGCGGCTCCGATGAGGGCGACACCGCCACCCGGACGCAGCGGAAGCGCACCGGAGTTGTGTACGAGGACGAAGGCGCGGCGGGCGATCTCGCGGGCGAGTGCCTCGCCGTCGATCTCGGCGGGGGTCTCGGTGACCACGGGCTCGGCGCCTTCGAGGATGCCGACGCGGGCGGCGAGGCGGAGCACGTTGCGCACGGCCTCGTCGACGGTGGACTCCTCGACCTCTCCGGCACGGACGGCGGCGGCGAGCGCGGGCCCGTACACCGTCTCCGGGCCGGGCATGGCCACGTCCAGGCCGCCCGCGATGTCGCCGGTGGTGGAGCGGGCGGCCATCCAGTCGGAGACGTTGAAGCCGTCGAAGCCCCATTCGCCGCGCAGCACCTCGTTCACGAGGTAGCGGTGTTCGGTCATCGTCGTGCCGTTGACCGTGTTGTAGGCGGTCATGATGCCCCAGGGGTGGGCGTTGGCGACGATCGCCTCGAAGGGGGCGAGGTAGAGCTCACGCAGGGCGCGGGCGCTGACCACGTTGTCCACGGTGAAGCGGTCGGTCTCGGCGTCGTTGGCGACGAAGTGCTTGACGGTGGTGCCGACTCCGCCGGACTGCACGCCGCGTACGTAACCGGTGCCGATCGCGCCGGTCAGGTACGGGTCCTCGCTGTACGCCTCGAAATGCCGGCCCCCGACGGGCGTGCGGTGCAGGTTGACGGTCGGGGCGAGCAGCACGTGCACACCCTTGCGCCGAGCCTCCTGGGCGAGCAACCGCCCTGCCCTGCGAGCGAGTTCGGGGTCCCAGGTGGCGGCGAGCGCCGTCGGTGACGGAAGCGCGATCGAGGGGTCGTCGGCGGTCCAGCGGATGCCGCGGACGCCGATCGGGCCGTCCGACATCACGAGGGACGCGAGGCCGATGCCGGGCACGGCGGGCAGGGACCACATGTCCTGCCCGGCGAGGAGGCCCGCCTTGGTGTCGAGGTCGAGCTTGCCGAGTGCGGCCTCGACGACCGCCTCGCGTACCTGGTCCTGCTGAGTGTCCGCCACGACGGCGCCTCCTCGTTGAAGTCCGGCCCTTGTCCGTCATCCTGCACCCGCCACCTGTAGATCGGTAGGTTTTGTTATCTTGCCGTTATGAACGATGTCGTACGGTGACGGCATGGGTACGAGAACCGCCAGGAGCGAGGAACGGCGCGCGGAGATCCTCCGTGCCGCCCTGGAGGTGATCGCCGAGCGCGGGTACCGCGGCGCGACACTGGGGGCGGTGGCCGAGCGCGTCGGGCTCACGCAGCAGGGGCTGCTGCACTACTTCCGCACCAAGGAAGCGCTGCTCGTCGCGGTCCTGGAGGAGCGCGACCAGTGGGACGCGGTGCCGGACAGCCGATGGCGCCTCGACCTGCTCGCCTCACTGGTCGAGTACAACGCGATGCGCCCCGGCATCGTGCAGACGTTCTCCGCCCTGCTCGGCGAGAGCGTCACGGAGGACCACCCGGCGCGGCCCTACTTCACACAGCGGTACGGGAACGTGCGCGAGAGCATGGCAGCCGTGCTGCGCACCGAGTACGGGGAGCGGCTGCCCGGCGGCCTCACACCCGAGCGGGCGGCGCCGCTGCTCGTGGCGGTGATGGACGGGCTGCAGTACCAGTGGCTGCTGGACCCGGAGTCGGTGGACATGCCGGGCGCGTTCCGCGACTTCCTGGCACTCGTCGAAGGCGACCGGGGCGACCGGGGCGACACAGGAGAGACAGCCCCCGGGTGAACTCCCGTGCGCGCGGCGGCTATTGGTGCCAGACGACCGCGAGCGTCTTGCTCACCGCGCACACCAGGACGTAGGCGACGGCCCAGCCGACGGCCCCGGCCAGCACAAGCGCGGCCGCGCCCGCCCCGAACCACACCAGCTCGAAGGCGACCCGGCCCGCGCCCCGTGTCTTGTACGACGCCTTCTGGGACCCGAACAGCGCCCACAGCGTGATCATCACCGCGATGACCCCGAGGCCGAGCAGCCAGGCGAGCGGGGCCGAGACGTCGCGAGTGAACCCCCAGCGCCCGACGGCCCCGAGGGCGGCCAGTTCGATGAGGAAGAGCACACCCAGGTTCGCCGTCTTCATGGGGGCAGTATGGCCCGGCCTACCGCTCACGGATACGGGTGACGGCCCGCGCGATGTCCTCATGGGCGAGGGACGGGTCCGCCGCGGCCTCCTTGAAGTGACCCAACACGGCTTCCATCGCGGGGAGTTCGGTGGTCCCGGTGGCCAGGGCGATGTCCTTGACGGCCAGGTCCGAGCCGAAGTGCACGCCCTGGGCGAAGGCGCGGGCGACGGCTCCGCCGAGGGGGCCCGCGGCGAGCGCGCCCTTCGCGACGTCCTCGGGCAGGCCGAGCGCGTCCGCGAGCGCCATGGCCTCGGCGACCAGGCCGACGCCGCCGATGACGGCGGTGTTGACGACGAGTTTGAGTGCGGCGCCGGAGCCGGGCGCGCCGGTACGGGTGACCGTACCGAGATGGGCGAGCACGCCTTCGATCCGGTCCGCGTCGCCGCCCGCGAGGATGCCGAGCTCGCCCGCCTCGGCCTTGTCGGTGCTGCCCATGACCGGGGCGTCGACGAGGGTCACCCCGTCACCGAGGCGCGCCGCGAGCTGCCGTACGGCCTCGGGGCCGATGGTCGACATCTCCGCCCAGCAGGTGCCGGGCCGCAGCTCGGGCGCGATGGCGTCGGCGACCTCGGACACGGCGTCCGGGGTGGCGAGCATCGTGATGACCACATCCGCGTCGCGCACGGCGTCGGCGGGGCTGTCGGCGAGCACGGCGCCCCGTTCGACGAGCGGGGCGGCTTTCGCCGGGCTGCGGTTCCAGACGGTCAGCGGGTGTCCTGCGTCGAGGAGATGGCGGGCCATGGGCGCGCCCATGTGACCGAGGCCGAGGAAGGCGATCTTTTCCATGCTCCGACGCTAGCCCCTGTCGGCGACTCCCGGGGTCAGTGCGTGGCCGGTTCCCCGGACTCCGGTGCCGGTTCCGGGGGCGCCTCTGCGAGCAGGTCCCGGGCCATCAGGGTCGCGCCCGCCACCGCTCCGGGCATCAGGAACACCGCGACGACCGGCACCAGGAACGCGACCGCGAGCGGCGTGCCGAATCCCCAGGCCAGGCCCCTGCGGGAGCGCAACAGGGCGAGGCGCTCGCGGAGTTCGACGCCACGGCGCTGGAGCGCGACCGCGGCGAGTTCCTCCGTGAGGAAGAAGCCGGTGACGAAGAAGCCGATCACCGGGACGACGCTCTGGCCGACGAACGGGACGAACCCGAGGGCGAAGAGCAGGACGCCCCAGAGCGCGGCGCGCACGAGGACCCGCAGGCTGTCGCGGGCGGAGACCCACAGTTCGCGCCAGAGCGGGAGGCCCGACTCGGGGGCGTGGCCGCCCTCGGCGAGGTCGACCTTCTCCGACAGGGACTCGTAGAAGGGCTGTCCGATCAGGAGGGTGACGGCGGTGAACGCGAGCACGGCGAGCAGCAGGACGAGGGCGAAGAGCACGGCGGTCAGGAAGCCGCGGAACAGGCCGGCCCACGGAGACGTCCAGTCGTCGGCGAAGGGGGTCGCCCAGGTGATGAAGTCGTCGCCCCACACGGCCAGGCAGATCAGCGCGGCCGCGTACAGGACGAGGGTGATCAGACCGGGCAGGAGCCCCATGCCGAACTGCTTGCCGTGCTGGGAGACCCAGCGCTGGCCCTTCATCAAGTAGCCGAAGCCCGCCCCGAGATCACGCATGGGCCCCACCCTATGGGACCGGCCCGCACCCCTTGCGCGGGGTACGGGCCGGGACCGGGCCGCATCGGTCACACGGAGAGCGTGACCGTGATGTTGCCGCGGGTGGCCTTGGAGTACGGGCACACCTGGTGGGCCTTCTCGACCAGGGACTTGGCGGTGGCCTCGTCCACGTTCGGGATCTTGGCGGAGATCTCGACGATGAGGCCGAAGCCCTCGTCGTTCTTGCCGATGCCCACGTGCGCGGTGACGGTCGAGCCGGAGATGTCGGCGTTCTCCTGGCGGGCGACCACGGCGAGCGCGCCCTGGAAGCAGGCGCTGTAGCCGGCGGCGAACAGCTGCTCCGGGTTGGTTCCGGCGCCGCTGCCGCCCTGCTCCTTGGGCGGGTTCACGACGACGTCGAGCTTGCCGTCGTCCGTGGAGACGCGGCCGTCACGGCCGTTCTCCGCGGTGGCCACGGCGGTGTAGACGACGTCCGACTGCTGGATGGGCATCCCGTACTCCCTCATTCGATCCGGTAGGCGGAAAGAGATTACCGAATCCCGGAAGGAACGAGCGTGACCGGGGTCACTCACCCAGCTTGACGACCATCTTTCCGATGTTGTCGCCGCGCAGAACCCCGAGGAACGCCTCCAGGTTGTTCTCGATGCCCTCGACAACGGTCTCGCGGTACTTGAGCTCGCCGGAGCGGATCCAGGCGCCGACCTGCTGCACGAACTGCGGCTGGAGGTCGTAGTGGTCACCGACGAGGAAGCCCTCGATGCGGCCACGGGTCTGGATCAGGCGGGACAGGTTGCGCGGGCCGGGGGCGGCCTCGGTGTTGTTGTAGACCGAGATCGCGCCGCAGATCGCGATGCGCCCGTCCCGGTTGAGCCGGCCGATCGCCGCTTCGAGGTGGTCGCCGCCGACGTTGTCGAAGTAGACGTCGATACCGTCGGGCGCCGCCTGCGTGAGCTGGTCGAAGACGGAGCCGTCCTTGTAGTTGAACGCCGCGTCGAAGCCGTACTCCTCGGTGAGGAGCTTGACCTTCTCCGCCGAGCCCGCCGAGCCGACGACGCGGCCGGCGCCGAGGAGCTTGGCGATCTGGCCGACCTGGCTGCCGACGGCACCGGCCGCGCCGGAGACGAAGACCGTGTCGCCCTCCTTGAAGGAGAGGGTGCGCAGAAGACCCGCGTACGCGGTGAGGCCCGTCATGCCGAGGACACCGAGGTACGCCGACAGCGGCGCGGCCTCCGGGTCGACCTTCACGGCCTGCTTGGCGTCGAACGTGGCGTACTCGCGCCAACCGTTGAAGTGCAGCACGTGGTCACCGACGGCCACGCCCTCGTCGTTCGAGGCGACGACCACGCCGACCGCGCCGCCCTGCATCGCCTTGCCGAGCTCGTACGGGGCGACGTACGACTTGGCGGCGCTCATGCGGCCGCGCATGTACGGGTCCACGGACACGTACAGGTTCTTGACGAGCACCTGGCCGGGGCCGGGCTGGGGGATCTCCACCTCGGTGAGCTGGAAGTCCTCGGGCTTGGGCCAGCCGACCGGGCGGCTGGTCAGGTGCCACTCGCGGCTGGTGGCGGGGATCTGAGGGGTGTCGACAGACATGGCGGGGCGCCTCCTGATTGCTTCACTTACTGAAACAACCATGCTCCTCGATATTTCATAGTGTCAAGTAAATGGGTACTCTGGAGTACATGGCCGCAAGCAGCTCCGCCCCGAGACCCGTGACAGACGACCCTGCGACAGCCGTCCCCGTGACAGCCGACCCGGTGACCGCCGACCTGGTCGAGCTGATCGGCGCGCTGGTCTCCCGTCACTACAAGGAGTACGAGCAGGCCGCCGGAGGCCAGGGGCTCACCACGGCGCAGGCACGGGTCCTCGACCTGCTCTCCCGCGAGCCGATGCCCATGCGGCGCATAGCCCAGCAGGTGAACTGCGAGCCGTCGAACATCACCGGCCTCATCGACCGCCTGGAAGCGCGCGGCCTCGTCGAACGCCGCCCCGACCCGGCCGACCGGCGCGTGAAACTGGCCGCGCCGACGGAGGAGGGCATGCGGATGGCGCGCGGCGTGCAGGGGAACCTGGGCTTCGCTCGCGGGGCCATCGCCTCGCTGACCGGCGACGAGCGGGACGCACTGCGCGGACTCCTCGCCAAGATGATGGACGGCGACACCACGGCCTGACACCGGCCGCGGCTTCCGGCGACAAGCCGCGGCTTCCATCAGGAGAGCGACACCGGCCGTGACCTCCGGCGAGATCCACGGCCTTTGCCGCGAGAGAGACCACGGCCGCGACCTACGGCGAGAACCGCGGTCCCCGCCGGGAAAGCGACACCGGCCGTGACCTACAGCGACAAACCACGGCCCCCGCCAGGAAAGCGACACCGGCCGTGACCTACAGCGACAAACCACGGCCCCCGCCAGGAAAGCGACACCGGCCGCACGGCGCACCCCTCAGGTGCACCACCACAGGAAGCGGTCGCACGTCTTCGTCGGGGTGGGCCGCGGTGGGGGCGGTGTCGTGGTGGGGCCGGGGGCGGGCGTACCGGGGCCGGCCGGGGTGTCCGGGGTCGGGGTGACCGCGGGCACCGAGGTGGCGCGCCCTTCGGTCCCCTCCTTCGTCTCCCCTGTCGTCTTGTCCTTGTCGTCCTTCGCGCCCTTGGACTCCGACGCCGACGGGGAGGGGGACGCCGAGGGGCCGGACGTCTGCGGGTCCGCCTCGGCAGCGGCGGCGCCGGTCGGGGTGGCGGCCGCGGAGGACGCGGCGGCCTCCGCCTCCTGGTCGGCGGCCTCCTCGGCCGACGTGGACGAGCCCTGCCCGTCGCCGCTTGCCGACGACTCGGTGCCGAGTTCCGCGAAGCTGAGGCCGCCCGCGGCGAGTGCGAGCCCCGCGGCGGCGATCACGATCTTGTTGCGCCGGCGCCGGTGGGCCCTGCGGGCACCGCGCTCACGGCGTTCCCTGCGGGAGCGGCGGGTGTGCGTGGGTTCGTCGGCGTAAGAGGAGCCGGCCTCCTCGGCCGACTCCTGCGCCGCGAGCGCCTCCGCGTGCTCGCGGCAGGCTTCGGCAGGCGTGCCGCACCCAGGGCAGGCGAGGGCGCCGTTGAGGTGCCTTCGGCACGGGTGGCAGTAATCCATGACGCATGGAGGCTAGGCGCCGTGCCGGTAACGGAAAAAGCCGGTGCTGTGAATGTTCTGTGCGGAACCGCGTGTTCCAAAGAATTGACCCTCCATACGGCTTCTGCGCACGGCGTACGAGGCGACCTGGTGCGCGAACCATTGACACCCCGCACGCACCTCCTTACTGTCACGCCAAGATTTCGAACGCATGACGAAATATCGAACGTCGCAGGGGGCAACTGCCGTGCGCATCACGGGAATCAGCACACATGTGGTCGGGACGCCTTGGCGCAACCTGACCTACGTCCAGGTGCACACCGACGAGGGAATCACGGGTGTCGGCGAGACACGGATGCTGGGGCACACCGACGCGCTCGTCGGCTATCTGAAGGAGGCTCAGGCCAACCACATCGTCGGCTCGGACCCCTTCGCGACCGAGGACCTCGTACGGCGCATGAAGTACGGCGACTACGGGCGGGCCGGGGAGATCGTGATGTCCGGTGTCGCGGTCATCGAGATGGCCTGCTGGGACATCAAGGGCAAGGCGCTCGGCGTCCCGGTGTGGCAGCTGCTCGGCGGCAAGGTGACGGACCGGGTCAAGGCGTACGCGAACGGCTGGTACACCACCGAGCGCACCCCGGAGGCGTACCACAAGGCGGCACAGGCCGTGATGGAGCGCGGGTACAAGGCGCTGAAGATCGACCCGTTCGGGACCGGGCACTACGAGCTCGACCACGAACAGAGCCTGTACGCCGTGTCGTTGATCGAGGCGGTGCGCGACGCGATCGGGCCCGACGCCGAGCTGATGCTGGAGATGCACGGACGGTTCTCCCCCTCCACCGCCATCCGGCTGGCGCGCGATCTCGCTCCTTTCAAGCCCGCGTGGCTGGAGGAGCCGGTGCCGCCGGAGAACCTCAAGGCGCTGGAGAAAGTGGCCGCGAGGGTGGACATCCCGGTCGCCACGGGTGAGCGGATCCATGACCGGATCGAGTTCCGCGAGCTGTTCGAGAGCCAGGCCGCGGACATCATCCAGCCGGACGTCGGCCACATCGGCGGCATCTGGGAGACGCGGAAGCTGGCGGCGACGGCGGAGTCCCACTACGTGCTGGTCGCGCCGCACAACGTGGGCGGCCCCGTGCTGACCGCGGCCTCGCTCCAGGTCGGTTTCAGCACGCCGAACTTCAAGGTCCTCGAGCACTTCAACGACTTCGCGGACGCGGACATCAAGAAGGTCGTGAAGGGCGCGCCGCAGGTCGACCCGGAGACCGGGTGCTTCGAGCTGTCGCACGAGCCGGGGCTCGGGGTCGAGCTGGACGTGGACGCGGCGGCCGAGTTCCCGCAGCAGCAGGCGCGGTTCGACCTGTGGGCGGAGGGCTGGGAGCAGCGCCGGCCGGAGGGGACGCGGTGAGCGTCGCGGTCGTCGTCGAGGCGCCGGGCGCGCACCGGATCGTCCCTCACGAGCCGACGCCGCCGGGTGCCGGGGAGGTGCTGGTCCGCGTCCACGCCGTGGGCATCTGCGGCAGCGACCGCGAGGTGTACCAGGGCAGCCGGCCCGAGGGCTACGTGCGGTACCCGCTCACTCTGGGCCATGAGTGGTCCGGCACCGTCGAGGCCGTCGGGCCGGGCGCCCCGCAGTCGCTCGTCGGCAGGAAGGTCGTCGGCGAGGGCTTTCGCAACTGCCAGGTCTGCGACCGGTGTCACGCCGGCGAGACCACGCTGTGCACGGCCGGGTACGAGGAGACCGGGTTCACGCAGCCCGGCGCCATGGCCGCCACACTGACCCTGCCCGCCCGGCTCCTGCACGTCCTGCCGGACGACGCCGACCTGACGGCGGCCGCGCTGCTCGAACCCGCGGCCTGCGTCGCCGCGGCCGCGCTCAAGGCGGACGCGCGGCCCGGCGAACGGGTCGCCGTCGTCGGCGCGGGCACCCTCGGCATGCTCGCCGTGCAGTTCCTCGCGGCGAGCTCCCCCGCCGAGCTCCTCGCCGTCGACACCCGGCCCGAACGGGCCGCTCTGGCCGAGAAGTTCGGCGCGACGGACTTCCGTACGCCCGGCCAGGAACTGCCCGGCGACTTCGATGTGGTGATCGAGACCGCCGGGTCCGCGGAGTCGGCCCGTACCGCGGCGTCGCTGCTGCGGCGCGGGGGGCGGCTCGTGCTCACCGGCCTCCCGGCGTCCGGCGCCGCGGGACTCGATCCGACCGGACTCGTCGTGCGGCAGCTGGAGGTACGGACCGTGTTCGGGGCACCGCCGGCCGCCTGGGCGCATGCCGTGCGGGTCTTCGGCGCGAGGCTCCTGGATCCGTTGCCGCTGGTGACGCACGAGCTGCGACTGGATCAATTCCCGTACGCCATCGAGCTGGTGGGATCCGGTGACCCCAAGGTGGGCAAGGTGCTGCTGCTCCCCTAGCTCCCGCCGCCCGGCACGTTCCGGGCGTGCCGCACCCATCGATCCGAACTTCGTTCGAAATACCGAACGCCACCGAACGTGAAGGACTGCCCGTGACCGACTCCCCCTCTCCCCGCCGCCCCGGCGAACCCGCCCTCGCGGCCCTGGGCCTGTCCGCCCCCTGTACCGACGACAGCGACACCTCCCCGCACACCTTCCCCGACGGCGGCACCTGGCGCACCGAGATCCCCTCGGTCGAGGGGCCCGAGGCGCTGGCCGTGGTCCTCAAGGAGGCCTCGCGACTCGACGTGCCGGTCCACCGGATCAGCCAGGGCAGCGGCGTGTGGATGCTCACCGACGCCGAGATCACCGAGATGGTCGAGTCGGTCGCCGAGCGGGACATCGAGCTGTGCCTGTTCACCGGCCCGCGTGGCACCTGGGACACCGGCGCCTCCGTGCGCACCGACTCGCACGGCGCCGGCCTGCGCGCCCGCGGCCACGACGCCGTCGCCGGATGTGTGGAAGACGCCGTCCGGGCGACGGAGCTGGGCGTGAAGTGCCTGCTCGTCGCCGACGAAGGCGTGCTGTGGACGCTGCACCGGGCGCGCGAGCAGGGGGTGATCCCCGGTGACACCACGCTCAAGGTCTCCGCGCTCATCGGCCCGGTCAACCCGGCTTCCTACGCCGTCTACGAGCGGCTCGGCGCCGACTCGCTCAACGTGCCGAGCGACCTGACACCAGCTCATCTCACCGAGATCCGCCGCGTCTCCGCCGCGCCCATGGACCTGTACATCGAGGCGCCGGACGACCTCGGCGGCTATGTACGGATGTACGAGATCGCGGAGCTGATCCGCCGCGGGGCGCCGCTGTACCTGAAGTTCGGGCTCGCGAAGGCCCCCGCCATCTACCCGTACGGCGCCCACCTGCGCGACGTCACGCTCGACACCGCCCGTGAGCGCGTGCGCCGCGGCCGGCTCGCCCTCGATCTGCTGGCCCGGCACGGCGCGGACGGCGGCATGTCGCCGCTGGGCTCGCGACTGCCGGGCGCTCTCGACCGTTTCCCGCCGGCTTTCTCCCGCTGACTTCCCATGGACGTTTCCGCTCCCCGACGCGACCGACAAGGACTGATGACCATGCGCAACCACAGAAGTGCCGTTTCCGCCGTGGCGGGAGCCGCCGCTCTCGCCCTCGCCCTGACCGCCTGCGGGCAGAGCAGTGAGGGCGGCAGCAAGGAAGCGAAGGACAAGAAGGAGATGACCGTCGGCATCGCCATGCCGACCAAGTCGTCCGAGCGCTGGATAGCCGACGGCAAGAACATGGTCACCACGCTGCACAAGGCCGGCTACAAGACGACCCTCCAGTACGGCGAGGACGACGTCGACCAGCAGGTCCAGCAGCTCGAAGGCATGATCACGCAGGGCGTGGACGCGCTGGTCATCGCCGCGATCAACGGCGACGCGCTCTCCAACGTCCTCAAGGAGGCCCATGACGCGCACATCCCCGTCATCTCCTACGACCGCCTCCTGCTCAACTCCCCCTACGTCGACTACTACGCCTCCTTCGACAACGAGAAGGTCGGCCGGCTCCAGGGCACGTACATCACCGAGAAGCTGGGTCTGAAGGACGGCTCCAAGAAGGGGCCCTTCAACATCGAGCTGTTCGCGGGCTCGAACGACGACAACAACACCAAGTACTTCTTCAACGGCGCGATGAAGGTGCTCCAGCCCTACATCGACAAGAAGCAGCTCGTGGTCAGGTCCGGCCAGACGGCACTGAACAAGGTCACCACGCTGCGCTGGGACGGCGGCACCGCGCAGAAGCGCATGGACGACCTGCTCACCTCGTCGTACTCGTCCGCCAAGGTGGACGCCGTCCTCTCCCCGTACGACGGCATCTCGATCGGCATCCTGTCCGCGCTCAAGTCCGACGACTACGGCTCCGCGAGCAAGCCGCTGCCCGTCGTCACCGGGCAGGACGCCGAGGTCGCCTCGGTGAAGTCGATCGTCGCGGGCCAGCAGACCCAGACCGTCTACAAGGACACCCGGCAGCTGGCCAAGGTCGCGTCCAGCATGGTCGACGCGGTACTGAAGGGGAAGAAGCCGCAGGTCAACGACACCACGTCGTACAACAACGGCAAGAAGGTCGTGCCGTCCTATCTGCTCCAGCCGGTGAGCGTCGACAAGAGCAACTACCAGAAGGTGCTCGTCGACAGCGGCTACATCAAGGCGAGCGACCTCAAGTAGCCCGCCCACACCACCGGTTCACACGGAGCAGAAAGGCACGACCATGGCGGGACCCGTCCTGGAAATGCGCTCGATCGTCAAGACCTTCCCCGGCGTCAAGGCGCTCGCGGACGTCTCCCTGAGCGTCCGCGCGGGCGAGGTCCACGCCGTCTGCGGGGAGAACGGCGCCGGGAAGTCGACGCTGATGAAGGTCCTCAGCGGCGTTCATCCGCACGGCAGCTACGAGGGGGAGATCCTCTTCGAGGGCGAGCCGTGCCGGTTCAAGGACATCGGGGCGAGCGAGAAGCGCGGCATCGTGATCATCCACCAGGAGCTCGCCCTGGTGCCGTACCTCTCGCTCGCCGAGAACATCTTCCTCGGCAACGAGCACGCCACGCGGGGCGTGATCAGCTGGGGCGAGACCCTCAAGCACGCCACGGACCTGCTGCGGCGGGTCGGTCTGAACGAGCACCCCCAGACGCGCGTCGCCGACATCGGCGTCGGGAAGCAGCAGCTGGTCGAGATCGCCAAGGCCCTGTCGAAGGAGGTGAAGCTGCTCATCCTCGACGAGCCGACGGCCGCGCTCAACGACGAGGACAGCGGCAAACTCCTCGATCTCATCCTGGAGTTGAAGGGCCAGGGCATCACCTCGATCATCATCTCGCACAAGCTCAACGAGATCGCCCGGGTCGCGGACTCCGTGACGGTCATCCGCGACGGGCACTCGATCGAGACGCTCGACGTGAAGGCCGCGGAGACGACCGAGGAGCGGATCATCCGCGCCATGGTCGGCCGCGACCTCGACCACCGCTTCCCCGAGCGCACCCCGCACCCGCGGGACCTCACCGCGGCGCCGGCCCTCGAGATCCGCGACTGGACCGTCTTCCACCCCATCGACCAGCAGCGCAAGGTCGTCGACTCGGTGTCCCTGAACGTGCGCCGCGGGGAGATCGTCGGCATCGCGGGGCTGATGGGCGCGGGCCGCACGGAACTCGCGATGAGCGTGTTCGGGCGGGCCTACGGGAAGTACGCGGGCGGCAGCGTCCTCAAGGACGGCACCGAGATCCGCACCCGCACCGTCCCGGAGGCGGTCGGGCACGGCATCGCGTACGTCACCGAGGACCGCAAGCACTACGGCCTCAACCTCATCGACTCCATCAACCGCAACATCTCGCTGAGCGCGCTGGGCAAGGTCGCCCGGCGCGGGGTCGTCGACGAGCACGAGGAGCGGAAGGTCTCGGAGGGCTTCCGCACCTCCATGAACATCAAGGCGCCCAACGTCTTTGAACCCGTGGGCCGGCTCTCCGGCGGCAACCAGCAGAAGGTCGTCCTCAGCAAGTGGATCTTCGCGGGGCCCGATGTGCTGATCCTCGACGAGCCGACCCGCGGCATCGACGTGGGAGCGAAGTACGAGATCTACACGGTGATCGACCAACTGGCCGCCCAGGGCAAGGCCGTGGTCTTCATCTCCTCCGAACTGCCCGAGCTGCTCGGCATGTGCGACCGGATCTACACGATGTCGGCCGGACGGCTCACCGGTGAGGTCCCGCGAGCGGAGGCCACCCAGGAAGTGCTGATGCGGCACATGACCAAGGACAAGAGGTAGGACCGATGAGCACGAACCTGAAGGCCGGGTCGCCGGCCGGCGCCGCGGCCCCGAAGGCCGGGGACGACGGCGGCCTCGGCCGGCTGATCATCGACGGCATGCGCCGCAACATGCGGCAGTACGGGATGCTCTTCGCCCTCGGCCTGATCGTGATCCTTTTCGAGGTCTGGACGGGCGGCGACCTGCTGCTGCCGCGCAACGTCTCGAACCTGGTGCTGCAGAACAGCTACATCCTGATCCTGGCGATCGGCATGATGATCGTCATCATCGCGGGCCACATCGACCTGTCGGTCGGCTCCATCACCGCGTTCACGGGGGCGCTCGCCGCGGTGCTCATGGTCACGCACCACTGGTCGTGGCCGGTGGCCGCCCTCGTGGTCCTCGCCGTCGGCGCGCTCGCGGGGGCCATGCAGGGCTTCTTCATCGCCTACCTCGGCATACCGTCGTTCATCGTGACCCTGGCGGGCATGCTGCTCTTCCGCGGTCTGACGGAGATCTTCCTCAAGGGGCAGACGCTCGGCCCGTTCCCCGACGGGCTGCAGAAGGTCGCCAACGGCTTCCTGCCCGAGGTCGGCCCCGACACCAACTACCACAACCTCACCCTGCTCCTCGGCCTGGGACTCATCGCCCTCGTCGTGTGGCAGGAGGTGCGCGACCGCAAGCGCCAGCAGGAGTACGCGCTCGACGTGCTGCCCGCGAAGCTGTTCGCGCTGAAACTCACCGCGCTGGTCGCCGCCGTCCTCGTCTTCACCCTGCTGCTCGCCAGCTACAAGGGCGCGCCCGTGGTGCTGATCGTCCTGGCCGTGCTCCTCGTCGCCTTCGGCTACGTGATGCGCAACGCGGTGATCGGCCGCCATGTGTACGCGATCGGCGGCAACCTGCCGGCGGCGAAGCTCTCCGGCGTCCGGGACAAGAAGGTCACCTTCGCGGTCTTCCTCAACATGGGGATGCTGGCGGCGCTCGCGGGCCTGGTCTTCGCGGCCCGCTTCAACGCCGCGTCGCCGAAGGCGGGCGTCAACTTCGAACTCGAGGCGATCGCCGCCTCGTTCATCGGCGGCGCGTCGATGAGCGGCGGCGTCGGCACGGTGCTCGGCGCCATCATCGGCGGCACCGTCCTCGGCGTCCTGAACAACGGCATGAACCTCGTCGGCGTCGGCACCGACTGGCAGCAGGTCATCAAGGGCCTGGTCCTGCTCGCGGCGGTCGGCTTCGACGTGTGGAACAAGCGCAAGGTCGGTTCGTAATTCTTCCAGGAGGCCCTCCTTGGAGCTCAGCAGACGCTCCTTCACCGCCCTCACGGGGGCGGCCGCCCTCGGCGGGGCGCTCACCGGCCCGTCCGGCACGGCCCAGGCGGCCGTGCCGGAGGCACGGCCCGCGCCACCGGTGGCCGACGGCACCGCGCACACCGTCGCCTTCGACAAGTACTCCATGATCATCGACGGCCGTCGCACGGCCCTGTGGTCGGGCGAGGTCCACCCCTTCCGGCTGCCGAGCCCGTCCCTGTGGCGGGACGTCCTGCAGAAGCTGCGCGCCCACGGCTACAACAGCGTGAGCATCTACGTGGCGTGGAACTACCACTCCCCCGCGCCCGGTTCGTACGACTTCACCGGCGTGCGGGACCTCGACCTGTTCCTGCGCACGGCCGCCGAGTGCGGGCTGTACGTCATCTTCCGCCCCGGCCCGTACATCAACGCCGAGGTCGACGCGGGCGGCTTCCCCGGCTGGCTCACCACCACCGCAGGCACGGCCCGCACCTCCGACCCGACCTATCTGGGACACGTCGACGAGTGGCTGACGGCCGTGGACGAGATCGCGGCCCGCCACCTGTACACCAAGGGTGAGGGCACGGTCGTGCTCTACCAGCTGGAGAACGAGTACGCCTCGAACGTCACGAGCCCTGCGGGCCGCGACTACATGAGTCACCTCCACGCCAAGGTGCGCGCCGACGGCATCGACGTCCCCCTCTTCCACAACGACAAGGGCCGCAACGGCTACTGGGTCCCCGGCTCCTTCCCCACCGGCGGCGAGAGCGGCCGCTACATGTACGCCTTCGACGGCTACCCCTCGCCCTCCGGGAACCCGCCGGACTGGGGGTACTTCGGGACCGGCGGCGCGAAGGGCGGCTCCACGGCGAGCCCGGACACCGCCGGGTTCCTCGCCGAGTTCGGCGGCGGCTGGTTCGATCCGTGGGGTGGCGGCGAGTTCGCGGGCAAGGGCTACGAGGAGGCGCGCAGGACGCGCGACGCCGCGTACGAGCGCAGGTTCTACCTCACCAACCTCGCCAACGGGATCAAGGTCCACAATGTCTACATGACGTTCGGCGGCACCTCATGGGGCTGGCTGCCCGCGCCCGTCGTCTACACGTCGTACGACTACGGGGCGGCTCTCGACGAGGCGCGCGGCATCACGTCCAAGCTGGTACCGATGCATCAGATCGGGCAGCTCCTCGCCACCGTGCCCGACCTGACCCAGCTGGACCGGGCTGCCGACACGGCCGCCGGGGACGAGCGGATCAAGGTCTACCACCTGGTGAACCCCGAGTCGGGCGCGCACGTCTACGTCCTGCGCAACGACACGACGGCGGAGGTGACGTCGGCCCTCGACGTCACTCATGACGGGGGCTCCACGACCGTGGACGTCACGGTCGGCGCGCGCGACGCCAAACTCCTCGCGACCGGGATCGCCGTCGGCCGGCGGCGGCTGCGGTACTCCACCGCGCAGCCCATGCTCCAGCTCGGCGCCGCTCGCCACGACATCGCCGTCCTCACGGGCCGGGCGGGCGAGGCGACGGTGACGGCCCTGGAGTGCACGGGCGCGCCGAAGGTCACGGTCCTGGACGGGGCCGCCACGTCCGCGTACGACAGCGGGAGCGGTGTGCTGCGCGTGAGCGGCACGCTCGGTGGGCTGACGCGTGTGCTGGTCGAGGGCGGCGGTGCGGCGACGCCGCTGCTCCTGCTGCTCGCCGATGACGAGGCCACCGCTCGCCTGTGGCGCCATGACACGCCCTCCGGTCCCGTCCTGGTGCGCGGGCCCGCCCTGCTGCGCACCGCCGCGCTGCACGGAGCGAGCGTCCACCTCGAGGGCGACACCGTCGAGGCGGCCGACCTGGAGGTGTGGGCGCCGCGCGGGATCAGCCGCGTGACGTGGAACGAAGCGCCCGTGTCCACGCGCCCGACGCCCAGTGGCAGCCTGCGGTCCCGGGCGCGCCTCGCCGGGGTGCCCGACGTCGCGCTGCCCGCGCTCACCGGCTGGCGCCGCCGCGGCGAGAACCCGGAGGCGGAGCCCGGCTTCGACGACTCGGACTGGCAGGTCGCCGACAGGAGGTCCTCCCACAGCACGACGCCCGTGCCCGCCGACCGGCCCGTGCTCTTCGCGGACGACTACGGGTTCCACTACGGCGACGTCTGGTACCGCGCGGCCTTCGACGACGCGAGCGGCGCCGAGTCGGTGTCCCTGGCGTACCTCACCGGGACGCAGGGGCTGCTGATGGCGTGGCTGGACGGGGAGCCGCTGGGCACGCACCGGATGCCCGTCCCGGACAAGTCACAGAGCACGCAGGGCACATGGACGGCCACCGCCACGCTCGCCGTGCCCGCGTCACTGCGCACCCCCGGCCGGCACACCCTGTCCGTGCTGGTGCGCCGGATGCAGCACGACGAGGACGGCGGGGCGCGCGACTCCCACAAGGCTGCGCGCGGCCTGACGGCGGTGACGTTCGCCGGCGCCGCCCCGGACCTCACCTGGCGCATCCAGGGCGAGACGGTGCCCGACCCCGTGCGCGGCCCGCTCAACAACGGTGGCCTGTACGGGGAGCGGCACGGGTGGCACCTGCCGGGCTTCCGGGACGACGACTGGCATCCGGCCACGCTGCCGTCACCGGCGGACGGACAGCGGCAGGGGGTCACCTGGTACCGCACCGGCTTCCGGCTCGCCATCGACCACGACGTCGACGCCGCCGTCGGCCTCACCTTCACCGACGACGCGAGCCGCGCCTATCGCGTCCAGATCTTCCTCAACGGCTGGAACATGGGCCAGTACATCAACGACGTAGGGCCGCAGCACACCTTCGCCCTGCCGAACGGGGTGCTGCGCACGAGGGGCCGCAACACACTCGCCCTGGCCGTCCTGTCCGACGGGACCACACCGTCGGGGCCGGGCGAGGTGAAGCTGACGCTCATGCGAAGCGCCGCGGGAGGGGTGCGGGTGGAGCCGGTGGAGTCGCCGGGCGCCGCTCGCTGACCCATCCGCCGCGCACACGAAGCGGGCCGGCCCACGAGGGGCCGGCCCGCTTTCGCGTGTGCGCGTCAGGCCAGTCGGATCACGTTCCAGGACAGGGGCTCCAGGGTGGCCGTCAGGACGCCGTCCGCCAGGTCCGTGCCGGTCACCGGGTGCGGGGTGACGCGCTCCGGCTCCGTACGGGTGTTGCGGGCCTCCGGGTCGGCGTCGGCGAGGGCGCTGTGCTCGACGACCGACGTCAGGTCGAGCCCGTTCAGGGCCACTTCGAGGGGCAGTGCCTCGCTCTGGTCGCGGTTGACCGCGAAGACCGTGACCGTGCCGTCCTCGGCGCGCACCGCCGTCGCGTGCAGCAGATCCGCGGTGCCGTGCCGCTTCGTGTCGTAGGTGGGCGAGTCCACACGGACGTCGAGGACCTGGCCGCGCCCGTGCGCCGACGCGGCCGCGAACGGGAAGAACGTCGTCTGCCGCCAGGCCGGGCCGCCGGGCTCCGTCATGATCGGCGCAATGACATTGACGAGCTGGGCGAGGCAGGCGACGGTGACGCGGTCCGCGTGGCGCAGGAGCGCGATGAGCAGCGAGCCGAAGACCACGGCGTCGGTGACGGAGTAGACGTCCTCCAGGAGCCGGGGCGCCTCGGGCCAGTCCAGGGCCGAGACCTCGGCCTGGGTCCGGGACATGTACCAGACGTTCCACTCGTCGAAGGAGAGGTTGATGCGCTTCTTCGACTTGAGGCGGGCGCCGATGTGGTCGCAGGTCGCCACGACGTTCTCGATGAACGACTCCATGTCGACGGCGGAGGCCAGGAACGAGTCACGGTCCCCGTCGTGCTCCTCGTAGTAGGCGTGCAGCGAGATGTAGTCGACGAGGTCGTACGTCTCGGCCAGTACGGTCGCCTCCCACGCGGCGAAGGTCTCCATGCCCTGCCCCGACGAGCCGCACGCGACGAGCTGGACCCCGGGGTCGATCTGGCGCATGGCGCGCGCGGTCTCGGCGGCGAGCCTGCCGTACTCCTCGGCGGTCTTGTGACCGGTCTGCCAGGGCCCGTCCATCTCGTTGCCCAGGCACCACAGGCGGATCCCGAAGGGCTCCTTGTCGCCGTGGGAGGCGCGCAGGTCGGACAGGGCGGTGCCCGCGGGATGGTTGGCGTACTCCTGGAGTTCGAGGGCCTCGGCGACGCCGCGGGTGCCGAGGTTCACGGCCATCATGGGTTCGGCCTGGGGGCCGACCTTCTTCAGGAACGCGATGTATTCGGACAGGCCGAAGCGGTTCGTCTCCGTGGAGCGCCAGGCGAGGTCGAGACGGCGGGGCCGTTCGTCCACCGGGCCCACCGAGTCCTCCCACTTGTAGCCGGAGACGAAGTTGCCGCCGGGGTAGCGGATCGCGGTGACGCCCAGCTCGCGGACCAGCGCGAGAACGTCGGTGCGCAGGCCCGCATCGTCGGCGGCCGGGTGACCTGGCTCGTGGATCCCGGTGTAGACGCAGCGGCCGAGGTGCTCGACGAAGGACCCGAACAGGCGCGGGTCCACCTCACCGACGGTGAAGGCGGGGTCGAGGGTGAAGCGTGCGGTGTGCATGGGTTCCTTCCCCTTATTGGCCGGCCAGGCCCGTGTGGGCCACGCCGCTGACGATCTGGCGCTGGAAGAAGACGAAGACGACGATCAGGGGCAGGCCCGCCATCAGGCCGCCGGCCATCAGCTGGGCCCACTGGATCCCATACGAGTTCATGACGGTCGCGATGCCGTTCGGCATGGTCATCAGGTCGGGGTTGTTGGTGACCATGTACGGCCACAGGAAGTTGTTCCACGACGCGATGAAGGTGAAGATGCCCACCGCCGCGAGCGAGGGGCGGGCGAGCGGCACGACGACGGTGAAGAAGACCCGCCACCGTCCGGCGCCGTCGATGAACGCGGCCTCCTCCAGCTCCTTGGGGACGCCCTGGAAGAACTTGTAGAGGATGTAGACCATCGCGGCCGGCGCGCACTGCGGCAGGATCATGCCCCAGTACGTGTCGACCATCCCCATCTGCTGGACGGTGGTGAACAGCGGGACACCGAGGACGGCGGGCGAGACCATCAGGCCCGCCATCACCACGCCCATCAAGGCCGGCTTGCCCCTGAACTCGGTGCGGGCGAAGCCGTATCCGGCGAGCGCGCTCACGAGCAGCACCACGGCGGTCACGCACACCGAGACGACGAGCGAGTTCACGAACCAGTCGGTGATGTTGCCGGTGTCGAAGAGGGCCTTCCACGCCTGGCCCGTCCAGTGCTCCGGCAGCCAGTGCGTCGGCACCTCGACGGCCTCGGTCTCCGACTTGAGGGAGGTGAACAGGGCCCAGGCGAGCGGCGCCAGGAAGACGACGGAGACGGCGACGCCGATGAGGGTGAGCACGATCTGGCCCGGTGACCAGGCGCTGTGCGTACGGGACTTGACACGGATCTGCGCGGCGTCGGTGGTCATCGGCCGCCCTCCTCACGGTTGCGCAGCAGCCACATCCGCGCGAGGGCGACGGCCGCGATGATCACGAAGAAGATGATGGAGATGGCGGAGGCGTAGCCCACGCGATAGCTGGTGAAGCCCTCTTCGAGCGTGTACTGCACGAAGGTGCGGGTCGACCCCTCCGGCCCCGGGCCGAAGTCCTGCATCACGACGGCCTGGTCGAAGACCTGGAGCGAGGCGAGGATCTGGAGCGCGATCACGAGACCCGTGATGTTGCGCAGCATGGGCAGGGTGATGTGGACCATGCGGTGCCAGCCGTTCGCGCCGTCCAGCTTGGCGGCCTCGTAGAGGTGCGCGGGGATGCCCTGGAGCGCGGCGAGGTAGAGCAGGAAGCTGAAGCCGACCGTCCACCACAGGGTGGTGATGACGACGGCGAGCATCGCGTACGACGTGTCGGTCAGCCACGGCGTCTCGAGACCGAAGAGGTAGTTGACCATGCCCGTACCGGGGTTGAACAGCCACTGCCACAGGTTGCCCGCGACGGTGGAGGGCAGCAGGAACGGCATGAAGAAGCACAGCCGCCACAGCCACTTTCCGCGCTCGATGTGGTGGGCGAGCATCGCGAGGAGGAAGGCGAGGACCGTGATGCACGGCACGACGAGCAGCGTGAAGTAGGCGCTGTGGCCGAGCGAGTCCCACATCAACTGGTCGTGCAGGGCCTCGCGGTAGTTGTCGAGGCCGATGAAGCCCGCGCCGTCGCCGGAGATGTTGGCGTCCGTGAAGCTGAGGTAGACGCCGCGCAGCAGGGGCCAGATCACGAAGAGCGCGAACAGGACCAGGAACGGGGCGACGAACCAGCCCCCGTGCTGGAAGCCCTGCTTGCGGCGGGCCGTGGCGCTGTCGGCGGCAGTTCTCGCGCGGGCGGGCGCGAGGACGGTCTGTGGGCTGGTCGTCGTCATGCGACCGCACCTCCCTGCGCTGCGGTTCTGCCGTCCATGGGGTTCTTCATGGCGAGGAGCTGGGCCAGCGTGCTCTTCATGCGGCGGGCGGCGGCCTCCGGCTTGGCGGAGCCCAGCATCGAGGACGCGGCGATCGGCCCGACGCGCTGGGCGAGGATGCCGGTGGAGCCCGCGAACCACACCTTCGGCTCGGTGGCCTGGTGGTTCATCGCGGAGACGTACTCGTTCTGCGGTTCGAGCTTCTTGTACGCGGCCGTGGACAGCGTCGGCGTATAGGCGGGGATGTGGCCGCCGGCGGCCCACTGCTGTGCGTGCCTGACGACGTAGGCGGCGAGTTGGTGGGCGGCCTCGTTGGCGGGGCCGCCGCGGTCGGACTGGTGCGGCAGGACGAAGGAGTGCGATTCGGCGTGGGTCGCCCGCTTGCCGAAGACGGGCGGCAGCGGGGTCGCGCCGTACTCGATCTTCGCCCCGGAGAACACCGGCACCGACCAGTTGCCCTCCCAGCAGAACGGGGAGCCGTTGATGAACTGTTCGGCGCCGGCGGCGCCCGCGAAGCCCGGGTTGGAGTACCCGTCGGTGATGTGCCGGCGCATGAACTCCAGGACCTGGGTGGCCTTGTCGGTGTCGAAGGTGACCTCGGAGTCGGCGGCGTTGAACCAGGTGCCGCCGAGCTGGGTGTAGAAGGCGACGAAGAACCACCACTGGAAGTTCTGGTCGTTGGCCCACAGACCGATGGTCTGCAGCCCCTTCTTCGTGGCCTTCTTCGCCTTCTTGAGCACGTCGAACCACTCGTCGGTGGACGTGACCGGCACGATCCGCCCGTCGTCGCCGAGCAGGCCCGCCCTCTTGAGTACGTCCTTGCGGTAGAAGCAGAGCTGGACGTGGATGTCGAGCGGGAGGGCGTAGAGCTTGCCGTCGATGACGGCGCGCTTCCACAGCGCCGGGTTGAAGTCGGCCTCCTTCACGCCGTACTTGGCGAGCAGGCCGACGTCCCAGGGGTCCAGGAGGCGGCCGGGCGAGAACCCGGTGACGCGGCCCAGGTGCATGACGCCGAGGTCCGGTGCGCGGTTGCCCGCCGCTGCCATGGCGAGCTTGGTGTAGAAGGGGCTGCCCCACTGGAGGGTCGAGTCCTTCACGTCGATGCCGGGGTGTTCCGCACGGAAGGAGTCCAGCATCGCGATCATGTTGTAGCCGTCGCCGCCGCTGAAGAGGTTCCAGTAGCGCACGCGTGTGCTCGCGCTGGAGGCGAGCGCGTCGGCGCCCGTGCCGAGTGCCGCAAAGCCGAAGCTGCCCGCCACCGTCAACCCGCCGAGTCCGGCCAGGAGTTGCCTGCGGTTCAGGCCAGGTCGTCCCATTCCCTGCCCTTACTGTTCGATATACCGAATGGTGCCCGTAACTTCGAACGGGACCGTAGGTTCGGGACGCGACGGCGTCAATGGGTTGCGCAACAGAAAGGTGCGGGACCCCCACCGGAGTGGGGGTCCCGCACCTTCCGGGCACTCGGTCCGGGCTCAGCCTCCGAACGCGGGCTGGGCCAGACCATGGCCCATGCCGCGCAGGACGAGCAGCGAACCGGCGTACGGGGACGGGACGTCGAGGCCGACGCGGGCCGACGTGACGTACAGGTCGGTGAGATCCGCGCCGCCGAAGGCACACGCGGTGGGGCGCTTCACGGGCAGCTCCACGACGCGGTCGAGCGCGCCGGACGGGGTGTAGCGGCGCAGCGCCGAGCCGTCCCAGAGGGCGACCCACACACAGCCGTCGGCGTCGACGGTGAGCCCGTCCGGATGGCCCGCACCTTCCTCGACGACCGCGAACTCCCGCCGCCGCACAGCCTCTTGACCGTCCACGTCAAAGACGTCGATGCGCCGCGTCGGGGTGTCGATGTAGTACATGAGCGTGCCGTCGGGGCTCCACCCCGTGCCGTTGCTGACCGTGACGTCGCCAAGGATCTCGGTCGCGGCGCCGTCGGCGGCGATCCGCACGAGGTTGCCGCCGCCCGGCGTCTCGTCGTACGCCATGCTGCCCGCCCAGAGCGAGCCGTCCGGGGCGATCGCCGCGTCGTTGCCGCGCCGCCCGGGCACGGGGTCGCGGTGCAGCCAATGGAAGTCGGCGCCGCCGGGACCGTACAGGCCGATGCCGTCCCGGAGGTTGACGACGAGTCCCGCGCCGCCCGCCCGGGGCTTGGCCGCGCCGACGTGCTGCTCGGTGACCATGACCGTGCGGCGCCCGGTCGCGGGGTCGTAGGTGTGGACCCGGCTGCCGAGGATGTCCACCCAGATCAGCCGGCCGGCCTCCGCGTCCCAGGTGGGGCCCTCCCCGAGCGTGGCCTCCGCCCGGACGGCCACCTCCGGCCTCATCGGCCGGCCCCCCGGTACCCGAGCCGCTCCGACAGGTCGGCGGCGCCCTTCACGGCGAGCTGCGCCAGCTCGTCCTCGCGGGGCGCGCTCCAGCGGATCATCGGCACCGACACGGAGAGCGCGGCGACCACCCGTCCGGAACGGTCGCGCACGGGGGCGGCGACGCAGCTGACGTCCGGGTTGGACTCGCGGCTCTCGACGGCGACGCCTCGCTCCCGGATGCCGGCGAGGGCCTCGCGCAGGAGGGCGGGGTCGGTGATGCTGTTCTCCGTCATCGCCACCAGCTCGGCGTCGTCCGGGACGCGGGCCGCCAGTTCGGGCTGCGGCAGCGAGGCGAGGAGCATCTTGCCGACGGAGGTGCAGTGCGCGGGCAGCCGGCGCCCCGCGGCGGAGACCATCCGCACGGCGTGGGTGCTGTCGACCTTCGCGATGTAGATGACGTCGGTGTCCTCGAGGATCGCCACATGCACGGTCTCGTCGCAGGTCTCGGCGACCTCGCGGGCCACCTGCTGGCCCTCGGCGGCGAGGTCGAGCTGCTCCGCGTACCGGCTGCCGAGCTGGTACGGGCGCACCCCGAGGCGGTAGCGGCCGGGCTCGCCCGGCACCGTCACGATGTAGGAGCGGGCGGCCAGCGTCGTGACCAGCTCGTGCACGGTGGTGCGGGGCAGCTGGAGCTTGCGGACGATGTCCGGGGCGGACAGGGTGCCGTCCCCGTCCAGGAACAGCTCGAGTATGTCGAGAGCCCGGGTCACGGCGGGTACGAGACGCCCCACGGCCGGCCCCCCTTCTCTTATGTTCGAAATTTCAACAGTCGGTCGGTATCGCGAACATAGGCTACTCACAGCAGCGTTGACCGGGCAATGGGCCCGCAGATTGCCTCCGCGCACGGGAGCGCGCCCTTGTGACGCCGCTCACGCCTGGGCCCGGTGCCGGACCCGTGGGCGGTCGACCGCGAGGGCCGGCGGGCCCGCCGGCGACCGGCGGGCCGAAGGGCCGGTCACGGCCCGCCGCGCAGATCCCTCAACCGCCGTGCCCGCAGTACCAGTTCCAGCTCGAAGCGACGGTCCGGGTCGTCGATCTCGTCGCCCCACAGCTCGCGGATCTGACGCAGCCGGTAGCGGACGGTCTGCGGGTGGACGCCCAGCCTGGCGGCCACCTCGGGTGCGCCGCCGCGCGTCTCCAGCCAGGCGAGGAGGGTGTCGGCCATGCGGCGGGCGTGGGTGGGGCCGCAGTGGGCGAGGGGCGCGAGCGCGCGGCGCGACAGGTCGTCGATGAGTTCCTCGGGCTGGAGCAGCACGAGGGCCTGGGTGTGTTCGGTGCAGTGGAGCACCTCGCCCGCCGGGAGCAGCCCGCGCTCCACGAGCCGGACCGCGGCCTCGGCCCAGCGCAGGGACTTCGCCGCGTCGGGCAGCGGCACGGGCGGGCCGATCGCGCCGGACCAGCCGGCCATGGCGCGGCGCAGGAGTTCGGGGCGGCCCGCCGCGTCGGGGTCGGGCACGACCATGCGGGGCTGCTCGGTCTCCATGTCGAGGAGCACGCCCTGCCCGACGGCGGGCGCGACGGCCTCGCGCGCGGGGCGCAGCAGGACTCCGACGGAGACCCGGCGGGGCAGGGGCCAGCCGATCCGCGCGGCCCGTTCGGCGAGCGCCCGCGCGGGGTCGGGCGGGGCGGCGGCGCCGCGTTCGGGGTGGTCGGTGTGCCCGGTCCGCTCGGTGAGCAGCAGGTCGATGAGTTTGCGCTGGAGGCGCAGGCGTTCGCCGGCCTGCCGGGCGGCGGCCTCGGCATAGCCGCGTACGGACTGGTCGACGAGTCCGTCGAGGTACTCGAACCCCGACTCGGCGAGTTCGTACATGGCGGGGGGCGGGATGAGGGCCCGCTGGCCGAGTTCGGCGAGGCGGCGCCAGGCCAGGCGTACCCCGAGCCGGTACATGGCCTGGAGGGAGTCGAGGCTGCGGCCGTGCAGGCTCTGGCCGCGGCCGAACTCCTGGAAGACGGCCGGATGGGAGCGCGGCCGGTCCTCCGCGTCGGCGAGCTGGAGCTGCACGAAGCCCTCGATGGCTCTGCGGATGCCGACGAGCGCCATGGGCTCGCCGGACTCGTCGAGCACGAGGGGTAAGTGGGGGTATTCGCGGCGGATCTCCCGAAGGATGTCCTCCGCGAGGGCGGGCGCCTCGGCCATGGCGAGCCCGGCGAACCGCCTCACCTGGAGCCGGGGCACATCGCGCCAGGCCGACCGCTCGGGCCGCACGGCGCTGTCGGCGGCAGGGCCGCCCGACGGAACGGGGGGCACTCCTCAGCGCTCCCGGCCGGCCGTCTCGTACGTCACGAGCGGCACGTTCGGCTGGTCCGGGGTGGCGTTCAGGAGGGCGATGACGCCCAGGCAGGCGCCGAGGGCGAGCAGGGCACCTGCCGCGACGGTCAGGGCGGCGGCGAGCAGTCGGTTCATCGCAGGGTCAGCCTCTCGTTCTGGAGGTCGAATCCCCACCCGTGCGCAGCGCGTGCCGGGCCCCGTTCCGGCAAGTGCCCAGTCTCCGCAATGCATTGACACTCCGTCAAGGGTGCGCCTACGGTTCCCGGCCCTAGTCGCGTTGCGCCCGCACCAGACCTCCCTCCCCCACCTCCAGGAGTGCCGGATGCGTCGTACAGCTTCACCATTCTCCCTGCTCACACTGGGTCTCGGCGCGTTCCTGCTCGCCCTGGCCCCGCTGCTCGCGTGGTACGTCGAGCCCCGCGCCGAACGCACCCCCGTCGACGTCGACACGACGACCGTGTTCACCGGAAACGGAAGCTACTTCGACACCGGCGCGGTGAAGACCGTGCACGGCAGGAGGATCACCGTCACACGCCAGGTGCGCGGCGACGTGGCCGCGTCCGAGAAGAGCGGCCGGGCGGTGTGGGACGTGTCCACGTCCGTCGACACCGACGCGTCGCTGCCCGCGGCGGACCCGCACGACGCGCTCCAGTGGACCCTGGAGCGCTGGGTCACCGACCGCAGGACCAACGCGCCGGTGCACTGCTGCGGCGAGCAGCCGTCCTTCGAGGGCGAGGCGTACCTCAAGTTCCCCTTCGACGTGCGAAAGCGCGCCTACCGCTGGTGGGACGACACGCTCGGCGCGACGGTCACGCTCTCCTACCGGGGCACGAAGAGGATCCAGGGCTACGAGGGCTACCGCTTCACCGGCACCGTCCCCGCCACGAGGACCGGGTCACGTCTGGTGCCCGGGACGATCGTGGGACAGCCGAAGCGGAATCAGGTGCTGGCCGAGGAGTGGTACGCGAACCACGGCATCGAGCTGGTCGCCGATCCGAGGACGGGCCGGATCGTCTACGCGGCGATCGGCCCGCGCAAGACGCTGCGCGCCCCGGGTTCGGCGAAGGACGCGGTGGTACTCCTGGACAGCGAGAGCATCGCGTTCACCCCGGCCACGCAGCGGCAGCAGGTCGCTCTCGCCGGCGACGACAGCGGCCGGCTCCGCCTCCTCGGCACGACGCTCCCGCTCGGGGCGGGCTCGGCCGGCCTGGTGCTCGCGGCACTGGGTGCCGTGTGCGTCGTCCGGGGCAGGGGCGGACGGGGCGGTAACGACGGGAGCGAGCCGTCGAATCCCGATTCGTCCCCAACAGTGCTGGAACCCTCCACGATGTGATGAGACGTCAGCTCAGGAAAGCTGAGAATTTGTCACCTCGGTGAGTAGCCGCATCGAACAGCTCGGCGAAAACTGTCCCACCCCACCCCCCGCACAGTTCATGCACGGCCCCCGCACAGCCCCGGCACAGCTCCTTCGCCACAGCCGCCCCGGCACCCCGTTCCGCAGCCTGGGCCCGTCCCCCTGACGGCGTCCGCAAAGGCTTCGTCCCTGAACGCTCCGCGCCCTTCCCCCCACACAGTTCCGCACCCCGAGACGAGTTGGAGCACCCATGCCCCAGCACGTGCCCACCCCCCTGCGCACGCCCCACCCCGGCGACGCACGTCCCCACCCGGCGCTTCCCCCGCCGCCGCGCCGGATCGTCTTCCTCGCCCACCGCGACCTCGGCAACGCGGCTGCGGGCGGCTCCGAACTCCTCGTCGACCGGCTGGCCGACGGGCTGACCCGCCTGGGCCACGAGGTGACGCTGCTGTGCGGCGGGCCCGCCGCGTTCCGCGACTACCGCGTCGTGTCGGCCGGCGGCGACCTCGGCCACTACCTGCGGGCGCGCTCCGCGTTCGCGCGCCAGGTCGGCGACTGCGACCTGCTCGTGGAGGTGTGCAACGGCATGCCGTACCTCGCGCCGCTGTGGCACCGCGGCCCGACGCTGCGCCTGGTCAACCACGTCCACACCGATCTGTGGCGCATGCGCTTCGGCGGGCCGCTCGCGCCGGCCGCGCGGCTCGGGCGACGACTGGAGCACTGGGCGCTCTCCGGCGCCGAGCGCCGCGGTCTGCTGGTGGCCGTCTCGCCGTCGACGGCTGCCGCGCTGCGGGCACTCGGCGTCGAACGCGAACGCATCCGCGTCGTCCACAACGGCGTCGAGGAGCCGGGCCCTCGCGCGGACCGCTCCCGTGAGCCGCTCTTCCTCGCGATGGGCCGGCTCGTCGAGTACAAGCGGATCGATCTGCTGCTGCGCCTGTGGGAGCGGGTGCGGCCGGTCACCGGCGGCCGGCTCCTCATCGTCGGCGACGGACCCGAGCGGGACCGCCTCGAACAACTCGTCGGCCCCGGCGTCGAGTTCATGGGTCATGTCTCCGAGGCGGAGAAGAACCGGCTGCTGTGCGCGGCGTGGCTGCTGCTGCACCCCTCCGCCGTGGAGGGGTGGGGCCTGGTCGTCACGGAGGCCGCCGCGCGCGGGACCCCGGCGATCGGATTCGACGTGCCGGGGCTGCGCGACTCCGTCGAGGACGGCGTCACGGGTCTTCTCGCGCGCGGCGAGTCGTCGTTCGCCGCGGCCTGGTGCGCGCTGGCCCTGTCCGGACAGCGGCGCCGGCTGATGGGCAAGGCCGCCGAGGAGCGCGCCGCGACCTTCCGCTGGGCGCACACGGTGCGGCAGTTCAGAGCCGTGGCCGCCGAGGCGGTGAGGAGCCCCGCGCCATGACGCACTCGACACGGACGTCCCCGCCCGACCCGTCGCTTCGCCGCTCGCTCGCCCTGTTCCGCGCGTTCCTGCGCGAACAGCAGGACCCCGAGGCCTGCTACTCCCTGCTGGCCCGCGACGCCGCCGACCAGGTCGAGGCGGTCTGCGGGGGCGTCGCGGGGAAGGTCGTCGTCGATGTGGGCGGCGGGTCCGGCTACTTCACGCGGGAGTTCCGGCGGCGCGGCGCGCACGGCGTCCTCTTCGAGCCCGACGCGAGGGAGCTGGGCGCGCGGCCCGCCACGCCCGCTGTCGTGGCGGACGGCTACCTGCTGCCGCTCGCCGAGGGCGCTGCCGACGTCACGTTCTCCTCGAACGTCCTGGAGCACGTGGACGACCCGCAGACGTTCCTCAGCGAGCTGGTCCGGGTGACACGGCCCGGCGGGATCATCTATCTCTCGTTCACCAACTGGCTCTCCCCGTGGGGCGGTCACGAGTGGGCGCCCTGGCACTACCTGGGCGCCGACCGGGCCCGCGCCCGCTACCGGCGGCGTACGGGCAGGGCGCCCAAGCACACGCTCGGCGAGAACCTCTTCGCGCATCACATCGGCCCGACGCTGCGCCAGGTCAGGGCCCGTGACGACATCACCGTCGTCTGCGCGCGCTCCCGCTACTGGCCGTTCCTCGCGACGACCGTCGCGAAGGTGCCGGGGGTGCGCGAGTTCGCCACCTGGAACCTCCTCCTCATCCTCCGGCGGTGTTCTCCATGACGAGCACGGTCCAGGCGCCGCCCCCGGCGGCGGCCCGCCCCGCCCCCTCCCGGCCAGGACACGGGCGGGGGCCCCGCTCGCGGCGCTGGCTGCTGGGCTTCTGGGCGACGCTGTTCGTGCTGTTCGTGGCGGTGTCGCCCGGGCGCATGACCTTCGACACGAAGCTGGGTGTCGCGCTCGACCCGTGGAAGTTCCTCACGGACCTGGGCGACCTGTGGCACGACCGGGCGGGCTTCGGCGGGATCTTCGACCAGTACGTGGGCTACTCGTTCCCGATGCTGCCCTACTACGGGCTCGCGCGGCTGACGCACCTTCCGGTGTGGCTGGCCGAGCGGCTGTGGCTGTCGGTCATCGTGACGGTGGCGTTCTGGGGTGCCCTGCGCCTGGCGGAACGCCTGAGGATCGGCAGTCCGCGGACCCGGCTGCTCGGCGCGGTGGCCTACGCGCTGTGGCCGGCGTTCACGATCGTCGTCGGCTCGACGTCGGCGGCCGCCCTGCCGGGCGCGTTCCTGCCATGGGTGCTGCTGCCGCTCACGAACGACCGCACGAGCGCGCGTGTGGCGGCGACGCGCTCGGCGCTCCTCGTCCCGTTCATGGGCGGGGTGAACGCGGCGGCCACGCTCGCCTCCCTCCTCCCGGTGGGTCTCTATCTCCTCTCCCGTCCGGCGGGCCCGCGCCGCCGCAAGCTGATCGCGTGGTGGACCCCGTCGGTGATCCTCGCGACGGCCTGGTGGATCCTGCCGCTGCTCCTCCTGGGCGTGTACGGCGAGAACTTCCTTCCGTACGTGGAAACTTCACAGACCACGACCGCCACCATGTCGGCCGCCGAGTCCCTGCGCGGCGCCGGGAACTGGGTGGCGTACCTGCACTTCGGCGAGGCCTGGCTCCCTGCGGGCTGGACGGTCGCGACGGCGGCCGTGACCGTCGTCGGGTCGGCGCTCGCGGCGGCCTGCGGGCTCGCCGGGCTCGCCCGCCGCGACCTGCCGGAACGCCGCTGGCTCGTCCTGACGGTCCTCACGGTCGCGCTGATCACCCTCGCGGGCTACGGCGGCGCGCTCGGCGCGCCCTTCCACACCACGGTGCAGTCCTGGCTGAACGGCGGCCTGGTCCCGTTCCGCAACATCTACAAGTTCCAGACCGGCCTCGGGCTCACCCTGGCCTTCGGACTGATGCATGTGACGGCGGTCGCGGCCGAGCCGCGCGGCGCCCGCCCCCTGCGCCACCGCCGGTTCGCGCCCCTCGTGGCGGCGGTGCTGATCCTGCCGGGTCTCGCCTGGCCGTACCTCAACGGCTCGATCCTGCAGCCGGGTTCGTTCCGCTCCCTGCCCGCGTACTGGGACACCACGGCGCACTGGCTGAAGAAGCACTCGCCCGACTCACGTGCCCTCGTCGTGCCCGCCACCGCGCACGGCATCTACACCTGGGGCTCCCCCATCGACCAGCCCCTCGACGTCCTCGCCGACTCGCCCTGGGCACAGCGCGACTTCGTCCCCTTCGGCACGCCCGGCAACCGCCGCGCCCTCGACGCCGTCGAGCAGGCCCTGACCACGGGCGGTGAAGTTCCCGGTCTCCAGGACTACTTGAGCCGGGCGGGCCTGCACTACGTCGTCGTCCGCAACGACCTCGACCCCGACCAGCTGGGCTACGTACCGACCGCGACCGTCGAGCGCACCCTGGAGGAGTCCGGGTACCGGCGCGTCACCGGGTTCGGGCCCGTCACGACCGGCGGGCGCATCGCCGAGGGCACCCCGCTCCAGGTCGAGGGGCTCTATCCGCGCCGGCGCGCGGTGGAGATCTACGCACCCGGCACTGCGCGGCGCCCCGGCCGGGCCGCCCTGCTGCCGGTCTCCGGCACGGCGGAGGTGAGCGGCGGCCCCGAGTCGCTCCTGCCGCGGTCCGCCGACCCGGCGATGCGCGGCAGGCCCACCGTCCTGGCCGGCGACAACCACCCGGGCACCGGGACGCCCGCGCTGCGCACGGCCGGTGACGGCCTTCGCCGCGCCGACACCCGCTTCGGCCTGGTCGGCTCCAACACCTCGTACACGTACACGCCGACCGAGCGGAACTCGCCGGGCAGCACGCAGGACCCGGGGGCGAAACCGCGGCAGATCCTGCCAGGTGAGGGGATCCGCCATCAGACGACCGCCGTGCTGCGCGGCGCCGCGCGGGTCACGGCGTCGTCGAGCGGGAACTGGCTGTTCCACCTGCCGCAGTACGACCCGGTGAACGCGTTCGACGGGAACCCCGACACGGCATGGGCGGAGGGAACACCGGGCACGCCCGACGGGCAGTGGCTGCGGATCGCGTTCTCCTCGAAGACACCCGTGCCCGGCACGCTCCAGGTGACTCCCCTGCCGCAGGAGGGAGTCAGGGCCGCGCCGACCCGGATCCGCATACAGACGGAATCCGGCTCGGCCACCTCCACCCTCCAGCCGAACGGCAGGCGCCAGACCGTCAAGGCCGCCGCGGGGAGCAGCGGTTGGCTGCGGATCACGATCCTGGGCGCGCAGGCGGGCCACACAGGTCTCGCGGGCGCGGGCTTCTCCGACATCGACATCCCGGGCGTCCGGGTGACCCGGCTGCTTCGGCTGCCCCAGGACTCCACGGACGCACAGCAGTTCAGCTTCCACGCGACCACCGGGGAGCCGAGCCTCGGGCGCCGGTTCACGACCGCCGAAGACGGCACGTACACCCTCAGGGCGAGCGCGCGGCCCGCTCCGGGCGACGCGTTCGACAAACTCCTCTACGAGGTGGCGCCCGATCAGCGCCGCCGCATCACGGCCACCGCGGACTCCACGTCCGCGCTCGGCGGCGACCTGTCGGCCCGCAATCTCACGGACGGCGACCTGACGACGGCGTGGATCGCGGGCGACCGGCCCACCATCCATCTGCGCTGGCCGGACAAGCAGCCGGTGGGAGAAGTCGTACTCGCCGCCGCCGGCGGCCTCTCCACCCGCCCCGAGAAGATCGAGATCAGCTCGCCGGACGGGGCGGCCGTGGCGGGCGTCGACGAGAACGGCGTCGCCCGCTTCGACCCGATCACCACGGACCGCCTGGACATCACCGTCACCGCGACGGCGCCCCTCACCGTCCACAACCCGGTGGCGGACGCCGATCTGCAACTGCCGGTCGGCCTGACGGAGGCGTACCTCCCGGCGCTCGACCGGTACCGCACGCCTCAGCCGTCCCCCACCCGCACGTTCAGCCTGCCGTGCGGCAAGGGCCCGGACGTCACGGTCGACGGCACACGCCACCGGACCGGCGCGAAGGGGACGGTCAGGGACCTAGTGGAGCGCCGCCCCATCGCCGTGACCCTGTGCGGGCAGGCCGCCCCCGCGTCACTGACGCTCCCCGCCGGCACCCACACCCTGGAGACTGAGCAGGACAAGGGCCCCCTCCGCCTCGCCGACGCCACCCTCACCCGTACCGACGCACCCTCCACCACCCCGCCCGCCGGCCGCGCCCTGCGCGTCCGCGACTGGCAAGGCGACCGCAGGGAGGTGAGCGTCGGCACCGGCCCCGCCACCTACCTGACGACGTACGAGAACGTCAACGACGGCTGGAGGGCGACCCTCGACGGCAAGGAGCTGACCCCGTTGCGTCTGGACGGCTGGCAGCAGGGCTTCCTCGTCCCCCAGGGCGCGGGCGGCACCGTGAAACTGAGTTACGAACCGGCGCGGACGTACGAGGCGGGACTGTTCGGCGGGGCCGCGGGCGTGCTCGCGCTCGCCGGGATCACCCTGTTCCGGCGGCGCGCGGCGGCCGCGGAGGCGACGCCGCCCGCACCCCCGCCCGGGCTGCTGCTCGGCACGGTCGCGCTCACCCTGGTCGGCGCGGTGATCGCGGGTCCGCTCGCGCTGCTCGTCCCGGCGCTCGCGCTCGTGGCGTGGCGGCGGCACGCGCTCCTCGTCCCGATCGCGTTCCTGGCGATGGCGGGGGCCGGCGTCGCCGCCGCGACGGGAGCCGGGGAGCCGTCCCGGTCGTCCGCGGGCGCCTTCGGCCCGGTGGCCCAACTCCTGGCGCTGGTCGCCCTGTTCGCGGCGCTGGCGACCACTCAGAGGCCGGCGGGGGCCCCGGCCGAACCGCCGCGGCCGCCCGGCGGCCCCTCTCAGGAAGGATCGGCATGAGCGTGCCGGCCCCCGTCGCGCCGCGGCGCGTCCCGTTTCCCGTGGTCGACGAGGTCGCCCGGCACTGTCTCCAGGACGAGGAGCCCGAGACCGTCCACATCGAGGTCCATCTGCCGGGCTCCCCGGACCCCGCCCGGCTGACGGCCGCTTTCGCCGAGGCGCTGCGCCGCCATCCGCGCGTCCTGATGCGGGAGGCGGCGGGCCCCTGGTACCGGCGGCGCTACGAGTGGGAGCTGACCCACGGACCCGATGTGGACGTGGTCGCCTTCCCGCCGCCGGGACCGGACGCGCTCGAGGAGGCCCGGACGCGCGCGCTGACCCGCACCCCGCCGCTGACCGCGTCGCCGCCGATCCGTCTGGAGGTGGTGCGGCAGCGGGAGGACGGTGCCGCGGTCCTGCTCCTCACCATCAACCACACCGCTCTGGACGGCCCGGCCTGCCTGCGCGTCCTCGCGACGGCGGCCGAGATCTACGGAGGCCACACCCATGCCCCCGGCGCGCCGGCGCCACACCGGGCGCCGCCCGGGGCTCCGGGGCCCGACCTGCGCGGGCCCTCGCCGTGGTCCCCGCCCGCCCGCGTCGCCCCGGGCACCCCGGACACCTCGCCGGCCCTCCCGCCCGGCAACGGCCTCCTCGTCGCGGACCTGCCCGTGCCGCACCGGCCCTCCGGCGCCCCGTACACCGTCAACGACCAGCTCATGGCCGCCACAGCCCTGATGATCACGCACTGGAACAGGGAGCACGGCGCGCGCCCGCGCCCTGTGCGCATCACGATGCCGGTGGACGACCGGCCCCGGGGCGCGGACATGCCCATCGGCAACGGCACCCGCCTCGTCGACGTCACCTTCGAACCGGCGGAGCTGACCTCCACGGGCATCCCTCTCCTGCTGCACCGCACCGCGGTCCGCACCCGCGCGCTCAAGGCCCTCGACCGGCCCCAGCTCGGTCACGGCGCCGCTCTCCTCACCGCCCCGCTCGCCCCGGTCGCCTGGCGCGCCGCGGTCACGCGCGGGCTGCGCAGGGCCGCCGCACCCTGGACGTCGACGACGCTGCTCAGCAACATCGGCCGCGTCCCCTACCCGCTCGACTTCGGCGACGCGGGCCGCGCCCACGCCGTCTGGTTCTCGGCGCCCGCGCGCATGCCGCGCGGCCTGACCGTGACGACCGCGTCCACGGCGGGCCGGCTGCACCTCGCCCTGCGCTGGTCGCGCACCCTGCTCGGGCCGGGCGACGGCGACCGGCTGCGGGACCTGTTCGAGCACTACCTGCACGCGACGCAGGAGGCGACGCCATGACCACCACGTCCGCCCCGCCCGGGCTGCGGGACTTCTACGAGAACCCGGCGACGCCGGTCGCCTCCGGCGCACAGCGCTCCCACCGCCAGGCCCGCGCGCTGGCCGCCGCGCTCGGCCCGCCCGCGCCCTTCCCCGCCACCGTCGTCGACATCGGCTGCGGCGACGGACAGGCCGCGGCCACCGCGGCGCCGCTCCTCGCGGGCCACCGCATCGTCGGCGTCGACTGGTCGCAGGACGCCCTCAAGCGGGCCAGGGCCCGTATCCCGGACGTGGTGCGCGGTGAACTCACCGCGAGCGGGCTGCCGTTCGCGGCGGGAACCGCCGACGCCGTCCTGTTCAGCGAGGTGATCGAGCACCTTGTCGACCCCGATGCCGCGCTCGACGAGATCCGCCGGATCCTGCGCCCGGGCGGCCATCTCATGCTGTCCACGCCGAACCTCGCCGCCTGGTACAACCGGGCGCTGCTGCTCGCCGGGGTGCAGCCCGTCTTCTCCGAGGTCAGCCTGCGCGGCGTGCACGGCCGCCCCGGCAGCGAGGTCGTGGGCCATCTGCGGCTGTACACGGCCCGCGCGCTGCGCTCGTTCGTGGCCGCGGCGGGCTTCGACGTCGTACGGGTCACGGGAGCGCCCTTCCACGGAGTGCCGCGCCCGCTGCGCCCCCTCGACCGGCTCGCCTGCGCGGCGCCGTCCCTCTCCTCGATCCTCCTGCTGCACGCCAGGAAGACGTGAGCGGGATGACCGCCATGGGGTGGGGCGTCGGCGCGGCGCTGCTCGCGAACGTCCTCTACAGCACCGGGTTCGTCCTGGAGAAGCGGGCACTCGCCGGGCTGCCGCAGGTCAGTGTGCGCCGCCCGGCGCACCTGGTGCGCCTGGTCGCCGGCAGCCCCCTGTGGCTCGGTGGCTCCCTGGCCCTGGCCGCCGGGTTCGGGGCACAGCTCGCGGTCTACAGAACGCTGCCCATAGCCGCCGCGCAGGCCATCTTCGTCTCCGGACTCGTCCTCCTGCTGCTCCTGTCCTCGGCGCTCCTCGGGGAACGCACGACGGGCCGGGAGCGGTACGCGATCGGGGCGATCCTCGCCGCGCTCCTCATGGTCGTACTGTCCCTGCGCCAGGGAAGCGACACGGTCGGCAAGGGCGCGCCCGCCGCGCTGATCCTCGGGGTGTGCGTGCCCACGCTCGCGGCCGGGCTCCTCCTGTACGGCCTCGCCGAGCGCAGGACGCGCCGCCGGCACCGCCTCCCGACGACCGGCGTCGAGTACGGGGTCGCGGTGGGCCTGCTCTACGGCGTGAGCTCGCTGGCCATCAAGGGGGTGGCCGGGTGTCTGACCACGGACCGGCTCGGCGCGGCCGCGCGGCACCTGCTGACCTCGCCCTACCCCTATCTCCTGCTGTGCACGGGTGGATTCGGGCTCGTCATGTCGCAGGCGGCGCTCCAGCGGTGCCGCGCCTCCCTGATCGTGCCGGTGTGCTCGACGGTGACGTGCCTGTTCACGGCCGTGCTCGGCACACTCGCGTTCGGCGAGTCACTGCCGCGCGAGCCGGTGCCCCTGACACTGCGACTGACCGGCACGGTCCTCGCCGTGTCCGTCCTGCTCCTCATGCCGAAGCACGACGACCCGCCGCCCCCACCACCCTCGCCCGCCAAGGAGTTGGCCCACCGTGAAGCCCGATGACCCGCTGCTGAGGATTCTGGCCTGCCCGCTCGACAAGGGCCCGCTGCACCTCCTCCCGCCCGAGGAGGACGCTCTCCTGTCGGGCGAGGCGCTCTACAACCCCCGCCTGCGGCGCCGCTACCCGATCGTCGACGGCATCCCTCAGCTTCTGCCCTCGTCGGGCGAGCAGGTCCCGGAGGACGAGCACGAGCGGCTGCTCGATCGGATGTCGCCCTGACGGCGCGGCCGCCGTGCGCGACCATGGACCGTATGTCAGCGCGACGCGGGCCCGCCCCCACCGGTGAGCCGTTCACGGTCACCGACTTCCAGCTGGTCCTGCTGCGCCGCATGGCGGACCACAACCCGGAGCTGGTGGCGGACGCGCGCCGGGAACTCGGCGCGTCGGTGGCGCAGATGCGGGAGGCGAACCGCCGCTACCAGGCCAGGCGCCATGTGAGGGGCCCGCTCACCACGCGGTCCCTGTACCGCTCGCTCCTCGGCGCCCCCGAACAGGCCGTCACCCGGCAGATCGGCGACCTGACCTGCGAGGCCCTCCGATGGCGAGTGCCTCTCTGGCCCGGTCTGCTCTTCGAGGCGCTGGCCGGCCCGAACGGCGCGGTGTGGAACGAGTGGCTGGTCCGGGCCCCCGGCGCGCCCGCCCCCACGCTCCGCACCCTCGACGACCTCGTCCCCTGGTCCTGCACCGTGGACGAGGTGTCCGAGGCGTTCCCGCCGGCCCGCCCGCTGGAGGGCTCGGCGCCCACGCGCTGGGGCCTCGCCTTCGCGGCGCCGGACGCGGAGGGCACGCTTCGGGAGGTGAGGGCGGAGTTCACCTACGGGCTGCTCCAGCGCTGGACGCTCACCGGCTGACTCCGGCGGCCGCCTCGATGATCGCGTCGGCCACGACCGGCAGGGAACCGGGGTGGACCGCCGCGAGGAACAGGTTGGGTTCGACGAGCTCCAGCTCCATGACGCACGGCTGCCCGTCGTTCCCGTCGACCAGGTCGACGCGCGCGTAGAGCAGCTCGGGGGCGCCCGGCACGGCGGCCAGTGCCCGCTGCGCCACGTCGAGTTCGGCGGCCGTGGGCTCCCAGGGCTCCAGCGCCGGGTGGGGCGTCTTGTGCGCGTCGTAGGCCACCCCCTCGGCGAGGACGGCGCCCTTGCGGATGGCGTGCAGGAAGCGGCCGCCGCAGAAGACGACGGCGCGCTCGCCGGTGACGTCGATGTCCGTGACGTAGGGCTGGATCATCGCGGTGAGGCCCGCGTCGTGCATGCTGGCCAGCTGGCGCAGGGCGGTGTCGCTCTCGGCGGGCCGATAACGTGCGGCGAGCCGGGCGCCCGCGCCCGCGGTCGGCTTGATGACGTACGCGCGGTCGGCGGGCAACTCGGGGGTGTCGCCCGGCGCGAAGTAGCGGGTGGGGACGACGGGCACCCCGCGTCCGGCCAGTTCACCCAGGTACCGCTTGTCGGTGTTCCAGCGCACGACGTCCACCGGGTTGGCGAGCCGGGTGAGCGTCGAGCACCGCTCGGCCCACGCGACGAACTCGGCGGCGCGCCAGCTGTAGTCCCAGGTGGAGCGGATGACGGCGAGGTCGAACGAGGCCCAGTCGACCTCGGGGTCGTCCCAGAACACGGTCTCGGCCTCGGCGCCCCGCTCGCTCAGCGCCTTCACGAGCAGCGGCAGGTCCCCGTCGATCTCGATGCCGGGCCGGCTGGTGACCAGGGCGATCCGGCTCGTGCTGCCGTCGGGGGCGTCTGCCACGGGAACTCCATGCGTCGGTACGGTCGTACGAATTACCGCTCCGCAGGCTAACAACCGCCCTGGCGGGTACCGGCTACTCGCCCTCGTCCGGGTCCCAGTCCAGGAGCCGCACCTTCGCCACGGTCCGTACATGGCGGCGCATCGCCGTCGCGGCCTGTGCGGGGCGGCCCGACTCGATCGCTTCGAGGATCGCCCGGTGCTGGGCGAGGGAGCGGGCGGGGCGGCGCGGCTGGCGCAGGGACTCGGTGCGGGACTCGGTGACCTGCTCGGCGATGGACCGCATGAACTCGGCCAGGAGCGCGCTGTGGGCGGCCGCGGTGACGGCCGCGTGGAAGAGCCGGTCGCCCTCGACGCCGTGGCCGCCCTCCTCGATGTCGGCCGCCATGTGGTCGAGCGCCTCGTGCAGTGCGGTGAGGTCCTCGTCGGTGCGGCGCTCCGCGGCCAGCTCGGCGAGCTTGGTCTCCAGGGCCTCGCGGGCCTCCAGGACGTCGGGCAGCCGTCGTCTGCGCTCCACCATGTGCTCGACGGGCTCCGCGTCGAGGCTGTCGCGCATGAGGTACGTGCCGCCGCCGTGCCGGGCCTCCACGAGACCCTGGACCTCCAGGACGACGATGGCCTGCTTCACGGAGGCCCGGCTCACACCGAGGCGGGCGGCCAGGTCGCGTTCGGGCGGGAGGCGGTCACCGGCGCGCAGGCCGCCCTCGGCGACGTAGGCGCGCAGCCGGTCGAGGACCTGCTCGTACAGGCGCGGCCTGGCGGTCATCGGCCGCAGTGCGTCGGTCATGGGGCCCTCCTCCCTGGGGTTCCGCAGCGTAACAGCGGACCGAGGAAATGGCCCAGTGGCTGAACCAATCTTGCGGCGCATCCTTGACGTACGGGCGACGCCACCCCCACATTGGTTCAGCCACTTGGCCACTGCCGTCACTGTCGACCGCCGCTAGGAGCGCCACCCGTGTCCCTGCTCTTCCCCGCCCTGGCCCACGACCCCGACCGCCCCGCCCTGCGCTTCGGCGACCGCTCCCTCACCTACGGGGAGCTGGCCGCGGCGGCCGGAGCCCTGGCCGCGCGTCTCGACGGCGCGAGCCGGGCCGCCGTGTGGGCGACGCCCACCCTGGAGACCGCCGTCGGCGTCGTCGCGGCGCTGCTTGCGGGCGTGCCCGCCGTGCCGCTCAACCCGAAGTCCGGCAGCGGCGAACTGGCGCACATCGTGGCCGACAGCGCCCCGGACGTCGTGCTCGCCGCGCCGGGGACCGAACTCCCCGACGCGCTCGGTGACTTGACGTTCGTCGGCACGGACATCGACACGACTGCCGCGCCGGTCCCGGCCCGCGAGTGGCCCGAGCCGGACGCGTCGGCGCCCGCGTTCGTCGTCTACACCTCCGGCACGACGGGCCCGCCCAAGGGCGCGGTCCTGCCGCGCCGCGCGGTCACCTCGACCCTGGACGCGCTCCAGGACGCGTGGGAGTGGACCGGCGACGACGTCCTGGTGCACGGCCTGCCGCTGTTCCATGTGCACGGTCTGATCCTGGGCATCCTCGGACCGCTGCGCCGCGGCGGATCGGTGCGCCACCTGGGCCGGTTCAGCACGGAGGGTGTGGCGCGCGAGCTCGGCAGCGGGGCGACCATGCTGTTCGGGGTGCCGACGATGTACCACCGCATCGCCGAGGCACTGCCCGCCGAGCCGGAGCTGGCGAAGGCCCTGTCCGGGGCACGCCTCCTGGTGTCCGGCTCCGCGGCGCTGCCCGTGCACGACCACGAGCGGATCGCCGCCGCGACGGGCCGCCGCGTCATCGAGCGGTACGGGATGACGGAGACCCTGATGAACACGAGCGTGCGGGCGGACGGCGAGGCGCGGGCGGGCACGGTCGGCGTGCCGCTGCCGGGCGTCTCGGTGCGGCTCGTGGAGGACGACGGCGTCACGGAGATCCCGGCCGGCGACCCGGAGGCGGTCGGCGAGATCCAGGTCAGGGGCCCGAACCTCTTCACCGAGTACCTGAACCGGCCCGACGCGACGGCCGCCGCGTTCGCCGAGGGCGGCTGGTTCCGCACCGGCGACATGGCGGTCCGCGACCCGGACGGCTACGTCCGCATCGTGGGCCGCAAGGCCACCGACCTCATCAAGAGCGGCGGCTACAAGATCGGCGCGGGCGAGATCGAGAACGCGCTCCTGGAGCACCCCGGGGTGAGCGAGGCCGCCGTCACCGGCGAGCCCGACGACGACCTCGGCGAGCGCATCGTGGCCTGGATCGTCCCGGCCGACGCCGAACACCCCCCGGTCGCCGACGAACTGGCCTCCCATGTCGCCGACCGCCTCGCCCCGCACAAGCGCCCGCGCGTGGTGCGCTACCTGGAGGCACTGCCCCGCAACGACATGGGCAAGATCATGAAGCGGGCGCTCCCCCGTGGCTGACACCGTGCGGCTCTCCGCCCGCGAGGCCCTCGCCGCCGTCACCGACCCCGGCACCTTCACCGAACTGCCCGCCCCCGACGGCACGTACGCGCCCGACGGGCCGCTGTCCTGGGACGGCTACGACGCAGCGCGGGCACGAGCCACCGCCCGCACCGGCGAGGCCGAGTCCGTGGTGTGCGGAACGGCGTCGGTCGGCGGGACCAGGGCCGTTCTGGTCTCCTTCGAGTTCGGCTTCCTCGGCGGCTCGCTCGGCGAGCGCACCGGCGACCGCATAGAGGCCGCGTACACGTTCGCCCGCACGCACCGCCTCCCCGTCGTGCCACTGGTCGCGACGGGCGGCAGCCGGATGCAGGAGGGCATGCGGGCACTGGTCCAACTCCAGCGCGTGGCACGACAGTCGGCGCTCACGCGGGAGGCCGGCCTGGCGCAGGTCGCGGTCCTGCGCGACCCGACGACGGGCGGCGGCTGGGCGACGCTCGGCGCGGGCGCCGACGTGATCCTGGCGCTCGAGTCGGCGCAGGTGGGCTTCGCGGGCTCGCGGGTGAGACCGGCGGACGCGGACCCGGCGGCGTACTCGGCGCACGGCCAGCTCGCGGCCGGCGCGGTCGACGCGGTGGTGCGCCACGACGACCTGGCGAGCACCCTCGCCGGGTGGCTGCGGCTGCTCACGCGCCCGTCCGACGACCCCGCCCCGGTCCCGTACGCGCTCGGCCGCGGCGATCTGCCCGCCACGGGCCGCGACGCCGTCCGCCGCGCCCGGGCCACGGAACGTCCGCGCGCGGACGCGTACCTGGACTCCTACTTCACGTCCCGGGTCACGGTCGGCGGCGACCGCTGCGGCGGCACCGACGACGGTGTGCTGTGCGGCTTCGGAGCGAGCGCCCGGGACGGCAGGACGGTCGCGTACGCCGCACAGCTCGGTACGGCGACCCGGCCGGCCGGCTACCGGACGGCGGCGCGCCTGGTGCGGCTCGCCGGGCAGCTCGGCGTCCCGGTGCTGACGCTGGTGGACACGCCGGGCGCGGCCAACGACGCGGAGGCGGAGCGGTCCGGGGCGGGTGCCGCCATCGCGGACCTGTTCACGGCGCTCGCCGCGTCACCGGTACCGGTCACCACACTGGTCGTGGGCGAGGGCGGCTCGGGCGGGGCGCTCGCCCTGGCCGCACCGCAGAACACGTGGGCGACGCCGGACAGCTACTTCTCCGTCATCGCGCCCGAACTCGCCGCCGCGATCCTCAAACGCGCCCCGGACGAGACGGACGCGACGGCCGACCAACTCCACCTCAGACCACAGGACTTGGTGGACCTCGGCGTGGTGCGCGGCATCGCGGGGGCGACGCCGTGAGCGACTCCGTACGGCCTGACGAGACATCGCCCGGCCTCGCAAATACGAACAGGGGCGCAGTTGTTCCCTCGAACAGGTGATCGTTCCGCCAGGAATTGCATGAGGCGTCGGTGACCGACGATGCTTACGGTGCGCAAGCAACGGGCTGCAGACCGTGATTGCCGCCCGGCCCATGTCCCTTACGTGGCCGGGGAATCGGTCCCACACAGGCAACACCGCTAGGAGAACGCGTCACCATGAACCTGATCACCGACATCCTCGCCGGCCTCGTCCACTTCGTCGGCTGGCTCGTCTGAGCCGGACCGCACAGGTCACGCGGAGTCAACCGCGACGGCGCCGTCTCCCCCGGTCCCACGGGGAGGCGGCGCCGCCGCGCGTCACGCCCCGCACACCGCGGCCGTGTCCATGAGGGCACGCAGCCGCGGAAGGATCTCGCCGGCGACGCGGGCCGGCTCGCCGGGACCCGTACAGCCGTAGAGGACGAACTCGTCGATGCCGAGCCGCCGGTAGGCGCACAGCCGCCGCGCCACCTCGTCGTACGTACCGACGACCGCGTCCCCCGCCGGTCCGCCCCTGCCGTCGTCCAGGATCCGGTCCGCCGCGTCCCGCGCCTCGGACGCCTGCGCGCGGCCCACCAGACGCAGGCGGAGCCCGTACCGCAGCCGCGGATTGCGGTCCCGCGAGCGGGCCACGCGCTCCGCGACGACGGCCGGCGGGGCGCTCCTCACCAGCCGGACGTCGGCCCGCCGGGCCGCGATGCCGTCGGCGGCCGGGGACTCGCCCCCGAAGTAGAGCGGCACCGGATGCTCGACGGCCGGGTCGCTCAACCGGGCTCCCTCGACCTGCACATGCTCTCCCTGGAAGTCGATGCGCCTGCCGTCGAGCAGGTCCCGCACGACAGCCATCACCTCGTCGGTACGCCCGTAGCGCTGGTCGTGGGTCAGCCCGGCGCCGTGCGCGCCGACGTCGAGCCTGAGGCGACCGCCCGCGAACCGGCGGAACGCGTCGGCCTGTTGGGCGATGACGGTGGGGCCCGCACTGCCGGTGGGCAGCGCGACGAGGAAGCCGATCCGCTCGGTGCGCCGACAGAGCCCGGACGCGAGCGCCCACGGATCGGGGCCGCCGGCCGGCATCGAGAGGGAGTCGAACCCGGCGCGCTCCGCGGCCAGGGCCGTGGGGGCCAGCGAGTCGATGTCGGCCGGCCGGCGGGCCGGCAGGTACCAGTGCAGCAGAGGGTGGTTCTCGGGCATGACGACACCTCGGGAATCGCGCGGGGGCGTGGACTACTGCGGGAACGGACACGGGGCCGCCGGAACGGCTCGCAGGACACGGGACGCGGGCGGGCCGGGCGAGGGGATGCCCCCGGGGCGCCTCAGTAAAGGGCGTCGGTGCCGGAAGCGGCCGGACAGAGCATCGTCGACACCCGCAGAAGATCCACGTGGCGGCGCGAGACGAGCACGCGCGAGACGAGTACCGGAGCCATGTCCGCATCCTGTACGCGGCCGCGACGCCCCCACAAGGGCGTTCCCGCATGGCGGACAGTGGCGTATCACTGGATGGACTCCAAGGATGCGAAGACGCACGCGAGGGCCCGGCGCTGCTGGCTGCAGCGCCGGGCCCTCGGTCAGACATCCGCACAGGTCAGTGCACCCGTACAGGTCAGAACATCCTTACCAGAAGGGCTACTTGACCCCCACCGCCCGGATGATCTCCTGAGTGACCTTGCCACCTCGGTCGTCGCTCGCCGAGGCGCGCAGCGACACGTACTGAGCGTCACCCGGCACCCTCAGCGTGCCCTTCCAGGACGCGCCGTGCCCGTCGAGCGCGACCTTCGTCCAGGTCTTGCCGTCGTCGTACGACACCTCCAGGGTGCCGCCGCCGATCTTCCCGGTGTCCGGGGCGCCCTTGACGTACTCGGAGCTGATCCCGACGGAAACCTGGTGCCCGCCGCGGACGTTGCCCGCGAGGTCGGTGTCGACGTCGAAGCCGAGGTTGAGCAGCGGCAGGAACGTGAACCGGTCGTCGGGGGTCTCGGCGGACCTGAACGTCCACTCCGAGTGGCCCTTCGTGGCCAGCTTCCAGCGCGCGGGGTCGAGCGCCGTGTCGGTGACGACCTTGTAGGTGTGCTCGGCCGGGTCGGCGTCCCACACGTACACCCCGGAGCTCGTCTTGCGGTCCTCGAGCACCCCGTCGACGTACACCTCGGAGGTCTGCGTCTGGGAGGGGTCGCTCCACACGTCGCCGAAGCCGGTGTGGTCGGGGCCGGAGTCGCCCCAGCCGGGCACGTTGAACCGGAGGTTGTTGCCGGAGCGCTGCTGGCCCCAGCCGAGACCGGTGCCCAGCCACGGGTGCCAGACCGGCTTGAACCAGTCGAGCTCCTTGTGGGTGCCGCCCTTGTACGTGATGAGGCCGCTGCGCTGCTCCAGGTCGGTGGGGCCGGTCTGGACGGACTCGTGCCACTTCTGGCCGGTGCCGGTGGAGACGTAGTCGGTGCGCTCGGCCGGGTAGTCGATCTTCTCCAGGAAGCCGAGGCCGATGGGGAAGGCGTCGGTGATGGAGTAGCGGAACTCGCCGCCCGCCTGAGGCTTCACGGCGTGGAACTTGGCGTCCAGCACGGCGAGTTCGGACTTGCCCGGCCGATAGGTCAGGTCGCCGCCCGGGACGGCTCCCTTGTGCTCGTCGGTCAGGTCGTACACCCAGGGCGTGTTGCGGGTGCCCGTCATCGTGACGCTGCGGCCCGCCTTCGCGTCCGCGGCGAGCTTCGCGCCGTCCGCGGCGTCGACCGTGGCGATCTGGAGCGGCCGGTCGCTGTCGTCGTCGGTGCCGAACCAGGCGTTGAGCCGGCCCGCTGCGTCGTCGGTGACGAACAGTGCCTTGGCGCCGGCGTCCTGCGCGGCCTGGGCGAGCTCGGCCGGGGAGAGCGCGTCGGTGCGCCGTACGAGGACGGCCTTGCCGCGCGCGTTCTTGCCCGTGTAGTCGGCCGGCGCGCCTGCCCCGGCGTCCACGACCGCGAGCCGGCTGCGGCCCTCGGTCAGGGTGCCGCCGGGCTGGACGACGGCGTCACGGAGTCCGTCCACCTGGAGCATGGGCTTCCCCAGGCGCCACACGGTGCGGTACTCGAACGATCCGTCGGTGACCTTGTGGGTGGGCGCCGCGAAGATGCTGTCGTACTTGACGGGCAGCTGGACCGCGCTCATGTAGTCGGCGCCGCCCGCCTTCCGGTCGGCCTCCATGAGCAGGTGGCGGGTCTCGGTGGTCCGGCCGACGTCGGCCTTGACCTCCTTCAACTGCCGCCCGTCGAGGGTGATCTCGCGGTCCCGGTCGAGCTTGACCTCGGGGTCGGCGAGGTAGCCGAGCCCGAGGGAGTCCTTGCCGTGACTGCCGCGCACGTCGAGGTAGGACTCGACGTAGTACGAGCCGGGCTTCAGGCGCAGCTGGACGGTACCGGAGTCGCCGACCGTGGCGGGGAACGGATCGGTGCTGCCGACAAGCTGCTGCACGCCGAGGTACGCGGCCGTCGCGGCGCCGTCCCGGTCCTTCACATGGACGGTGAGCGTGTACCGCTCCTCCTCCTTGACCAGGCCGAACGCCGTGTGCGCGACAGGCTTGCCATCCACGGACGCGACGATGCGCCCGCTGGTGTTCCCGACGGCGGCCTTGGCGCCGTCACCGGTCACGGTGGTGGAGGCGGTGCCGTGCGCGGGCACGGTCAGCTTGCTGTCGGCGAGCGAGACGACGCCGTCGGCCGCGCCCTGCGCGGCCAGCGTCAACTCCACCGCGCTGTCCGAGGAGTTGCTGTAGGTGACCGTCTTCGTCACCGGCTTGTTGCTGTCGTACGGCCACTTGTAGTACCCGAGATCTGCGCTGCCGGTCGCGGTGACGTCCGCGTTCACGGCGTCAGGCACGCTGACGCGCCCCGAGCCCAGGTCGTAGGCGGAGTCGGAGAGCTCCTCGGACGTCGACATCAGCCCGTCCTTGAGCTGCTCGCCCGTCCAGTCGGGGTGCTTCTGCGCGAGCAGCGCGGCGACACCGGCCACGTGCGGCGTCGCCATCGACGTACCGCTCATGGTGGTGTACGGGCCGCTGCCGGAGACCAGCGAGGAGCGGGCGGCGAGGATGTCGACGCCGGGCGCGGACAGGTCGGGCTTGAGCCCGTTGTCCCCGAAGCGGGGGCCCTTGCTGGTGAAGTAGGCGGCCTGGTCGGAGGAGTCGACGGCGCCGACGGTGAGGGCGGAGTCGGCCGCGCCGGGCGAGCCGATGGAGCCGGGGGCGCCGGAGTTGCCCGCGGCGATGACGAAGAGTGCGCCGGTCTCCTTGGACAGGGAGTTCACGGCGGCGGCCATCGGGTCGGTGCCGTCGCTGGCCTCGGACGAGCCGAGGCTCATCGAGACGACCTTGGCGTGGATGTCCTTGGCGGCCCACTCCATACCGGCGATGATCTGCGACTCGCTGCCCGAGCCCTCGTTGCTGAGGACCTTGCCGACGGCGAGGGTCGCGTCGGGGGCGACGCCCTTCTCCTTGCCGTCGGAGGCGGCGCCGCTGCCGCCCACGGTCGAGGTGACGTGGGTGCCGTGGCCGTTGCGGTCCGCGACCTCCTGGCCCTCGATGAAGGACTTGGACTCGGTGACGCGCGACGCGAGGTCGGGGTGTGCGGCGTCGTAGCCGGTGTCGAGGACGGCGACCTTGACGCCCTTGCCGGTGAGCCCGGCCTCCCAGGCCTTGGGGGTGCCGATCTGCTCGTTGCTCTCGGCCATGTCGGCCTTGACGCGGCCGTCGAGCCAGATCTTGCCGATGCCGTCGGCGAAGTCCTTGCCCTCGGGGGCGGTCACGGCGTTCCAGAACGTGCGGCCCTTGCCGGCGTCCACGGCGGCGCCGCCGATGCTGGCGAGAGCGCGGGTCCGGTCGGCGCCCTTCGGGGTGCGCGCCGCGGAGCGGGCGCTCTTCCCGCTGTACGACACGATGAGCGGGGTCGCGTCGGCCTTGGTGTCGGACAGGCCCTGGCGTATCAGCCCGCTCACGTCGAAGAGCCGGGCGTCCAGCGTCCCGGCCGCCAGGTAGGGGCGCGCCTCGTCGGGTACGACGCTGATCCTGCCGTCGTTCACCTGGGTCCTGACGGCGCCGGTCGCACCCTTCGCGCGGTCGACGGTGACGGCCTTCTTGTCGCCGCCGAGGTCGGTGACGGTCACCTTGTCGCCGGTCACCAGGGTCACTGTGTGAGCGGCGCGGGCGGCCGGCGTGGTGGCACGGGCCGCCGGGGTGGTGTCACCTGCGACGGCCTGCCCGCCCGGAAGCAGCGCTAGCGCGAGCCCGGCCGACAGCAGGGCCGCGCCCCGTCTCGCTGGTCCTCTGGTCATCGTTGCCTCTCTTCGTAAGCCTCGGGTCGGGGTGTTACCCGAGCACTGCGAAGAGTGTGAAGTGCCCACTGTTACCGCGACATTGACCGGACCTGGCGGGAAGCTGCCCTGGCGCCTTCCCGCCAGGGAACGATCCGGACACGGTCCGGACGCCGTCCCGACGCCGGCGCCGGCGTGCGGCTGACAGCCCCAACAGCCCTCGGCCACAATGGCGTCAGGCATGTGTCACACGTTTCGACCGGTTCCACGGGGGCGGCATGGACGGTTTGGTGGAGTACGAGACCGAGGACGGCGCGCCCGTCGTCTTCGAGGCGTCCGACGAGACGGGTTCCGGGGTACGGCTCGTCTCGCGCGGGGGCCTTCCCACGGCACAGGCGGTCGGCACGTTCGAGTCCGCGCTCGACGGGGCCCGCTCGGCGGCCGAGTCGGCGCTGCGGGTCTTTCGCGAGGGGCCGCTCAAGCCGGACGGCGTGGAGATCGAGTTCGGCGTGAAGATGTCCGCCGAGGCGGGCGCGGTGATCGCCAAGGGCACGGCCGAGGGCCATCTGGTGGTGAAGCTCAGCTGGTCGGCGCCGGACCGCGCGACCACGGACGGCGGGTGAACAGCGCGCGCTGGCACGCCAGGATCGAGTGCGGCCGCCGGATCGGAGCCGGCTTCCTGGTGACCGGCCGCAAGGTCCTGACCTGCGCCCATGTGATCGCGGACAGCGGCGCCGAGCCCGTCACAGTCACGTTCCCGCACGAGGCGGGCGCGGTCGCCGTACCGGCGCGGGTCGTGTCGCACGGCGGCTGGGGCGGCCGCCCCACCGACCCCGGCGACCTCGCCGTACTCGAACTCGACGAGGACGTGCCGGTCGGCCCGGCCGCCTTCGCCCCGGCCGACGCCGCGTTCGGCGAACCGCCGCGCAAGCTCGTCGCGTACGGCTTCCCGCGTGGCTACGACGAGGGGACGCTCGCCGAATACCGTGCCACCGCGGCCCAGTTGATCGGCGGCGAATGGATCCAGCTGGAGGCGTGGAACGGGCACGGCCAGCCCCTGGAGGCCGGGTTCAGCGGCGCCGCGGTGGCGCTCGCCGGCACCGGTGAGGTCGTCGGGATGGTCACGGCCACCGGCGGCCGCGGCATGCGCAACGGCCGGATGCTGCCCACCCACGTCATGGCCCGCTACTGGCCCGAGCTCGGCGAGCGCCTGCCCACCCCGGCCCACGAGGACGCGGACCGGGACCGGCTGCACGTCCTCGTGGCGAAGGCGGCGCGCTCGGGCCTCGCCTGCTCGCCGCAGCGCCTCTACCTCGACGCGGCCGGCCCGTTCGGCCCGCCGGTGCCGCCCGGCGGCTTCGACTCCCTGTGGGCCGCGGCCTGGTACGTCCTGTGCGAGCTCGACGACCCGGAGGCGGTGACCCGCTTCGCGGACCGGCTCGACGCCCTCCTCGACGCGCCGCGGACGGCCGCGCGCCACGCCCGGCCCGACTGGTCGCCGATCCTCGTCGAGATCGACCGCAGCGGGGCGGGCGGCGACCAGGTGGTGGTCGAGGTGTCGGCGTACAGCGCGGGCCGCCGCCACCCGGTGGACTCGCGCACCCTGGCGCACGGCGAGCTGCGCCCGTACGTCCGCGAGCGCATCGACGAGGCCTTTTCCCATCTCGCCCCCGACACACACGAGTTGATCGCGTTCGCGCTGCCCCGCGAGTGGCTGAACTGGGACGTCGACCGGTGGGAGAGCGGCCCCGACGATCCCACGCCGCTCGGCTGCTCGTACCCGCTCGTCGTCACCGACCACGCGCGGCGCAGGGGCGGCCTGCGGCACCGGCTCACCCGCCGGTGGCAGGGGATCGACGCGGGGGCGAACACGCTGGTGCACCGCGTCGAGTGCGACAGCGACGAGGACCCGAGGAAGCTGCGGCTGCGGCTGCGCGCGGCCGACGTCGCCGGGTTCGCGGCGCCGCCCGCGGCCGAGCACTCCCGCCCCCGCTTCGACACGGCACTGACCAAGCCGGTGCCGGTCCTGCTGTGGCCGCGCTCGGGGTGCGGCGGCGAGCACGCGGGGGCGCGGACGGACGAGGTGGCGACCGAAGGACAGGGCGGCTGCGCGGGTTCGGCATTCCTCGACGCGATCGGCCCGTACCTCGCCGGAGTGACGGCCGCCGAACTGCCGCGTCACATCCACTCGTTGCGCGAGACGGCCGACGCGGCGGACGACCCGGACGGACACTGGGCGAGGGACGTCCAGCTCCTGTGGGACGACCCGCGCTGCTTCCCGGACCCGCACACCACGACCACCCACCTCCACTCACCCGTCGCCTGACCACGCCTCCCCCCGTTACGGAGATCCGGATCATGCCCCTGTGGCCCGTCTACACCGGTACGACCGAGCCGCACGACGGCATCGACCAGCTCCCCGCTCCCCCGCCGTGGCGTGCCTTCGACGGCGGTCCCGCCCTGCCCGCCCCGGCCGACGGCGACGACACGGCCGCGGTCTCCCCGGACCGCGTGCACCGCGCTCACACCTACCGGGCCACCTCTGAGAGCGTCCAACTCGTCAACGCCGCGCTCTACCTGCGCCGCCCCCTCCTCGTCACGGGTCCGCCCGGCACCGGCAAGTCGTCGCTCGCGTACGCGGTGGCCCGCGAGCTGCGCCTCGGCCCGGTCCTGCGCTGGAACATCACGAGCCGCAGCACGCTCGCCGACGGCCTCTACCAGTACGACCCGCTGTCACGCCTGTACGCAGCCCGGGGCACCGACCGGCCCCGGCCCGGCGGAGAAGGCCGAGCCGACAGCGGCGTCGAGGACCATCTGCGCCTCGGCCCCCTCGGCACGGCGCTCCTCCCCTACACACGCCCCCGCACACTGCTCATCGACGAGATCGACAAGAGCGACCTCGACCTGCCCAACGACCTCCTCAACATCCTGGAGGAGGGCCAGTACGAGATCCCGGAGCTGGCCCGCGCCGCGCGGCACATTCCCGACGCCGGCGCCGAGGTGATGGCGCACGGCACGGACGCGCGGGTCCCGGTCGTGCGCGGCCGGGTCCGCTGCCGCGCCTTCCCGTTCGTCGTCCTGACCAGCAACGGCGAGCGCGAGTTCCCGCCGGCGTTCCTGCGCCGCTGCGTCACGCTGCGCCTGCACCGCCCCGACGAGACCCACCTCGCCGAGATCGTCCGTGCCCACCTCGGCGAGCCCGACGAGCACGCCCGGCCCCTGATCGCCCGCTTCCTGGCCCGCGCGGGCAGCGGCGAACTCGCCACGGACCAGCTCCTCAACGCGATCTACCTGACGGGCGCGGCGGGCCTGGACGAGACCTCCCGCGACGAGCTGGCGGAGCGCCTGATGCCGTATCTGAGCCGGGCGGCCGGCCCCGATGCGCACTGAACGCGCCCAACTCACCGACCTCGCGGCCGCCCTGACAGCGGCGTCGGGCGGCACCGCACCGACACCGGTGGAACTGGCGGAACTGCTCTGGCTGGCGGGGCACATGGAGGACGCCGACCGCCACTCCGGGCCATCGGCCGAGCCCCCGCGCGAAAGCCCGCCGCCGGATCCGGCGCCCGGGGCCGCACCGGTCTCCCACCCCCCGCAGCCCACCCCTCGTACACCCGCACCCGCGCCCTCACACCGCACACCCCGTATCCGCGACCGGGTCCCCCTGTACCCGGACCAGTCGGACGATCCCGCCGGCGCCACCCCCGCCTCCCTGCTCGCCCCGGCGCCCCCGATGCTGCGCCACCCGCTCCCCCTCCAACGGGCGCTGCGCCCCCTGAAGCGCAGTGTCCCGTCACTCACGGGCGGGCGCGTCCTCGACGAGAGGGCCACGGCCGACCGCATCGCCCGCCTCGGCGCGCACCCCTCGTCCTGGGTGCCCGTCCTGCGCCCCGCCCCCGAACGGTGGCTGCGTCTGGTCCTGCTCCACGACACCGGCCCGACGATGCCGGTCTGGCGGCCGCTGGCCCGCGAACTGCATGCCGCGCTGGCCCAGTCGGGCATCTTCCGCACGGTCACCGTGCACCGCGCCACCCCCGACGGCCGCGTCGAGCATCCGACCGTGCCGCACGACGGCCGCACGGTCGCCCTCCTGCTGAGCGACTGCACGGGCCCGCAGTGGCGGCAGGGCGAGGCGGGGCGACGCTGGTTCCGCACGCTTCACACCCTCGCGTCGCGCATGCCCGTGGCCGTGATCCAGCCGCTGCCCGAACATCTCTGGCGCACCACGGCGCTCCCGGCCCGCCCGGGGCGCTTCACCGCACCGCACGCCGCGGCCCCGCTCTCCTCCCTCGGCTTCACCCCGTACGACGGCGGAGAACCCGGCCCGCCCCGGCAGCCGGACGCGGTCCCCCTGCCGGTGCTCGAACCCGCTCCGGCCTGGCTGGCGAACTGGTCCCGCATGACCGCGACCGCGGGGGGCGTCCACGTCCCGGGCGCGGCTGCCTGGCTGGCCATGTCGCCGGTCACGGACGAGCCCCGCGAGGACGTCGCGTCGCTCACCCCCGAGGACCTCGTCCTGCGCTTTCGCGCGACGGCGTCCCCGCAGGCCGTCCGCCTCGCGGGCCACCTGGCGGTCGGGGTCCCGCACCTGCCGGTGATGCGCCTGGTCCACGCGGCCCTGGAACCCGAACCGCGCCCGCAGCACCTGGCCGAGGTGATCCTCAGCGGCATGCTCGCGACGGCTCCGGGGCCCCCTGGCTCGTACGTGTTCCGGGACGGCGTACGGGACCTGTTGCTGCGCTCCCTGCCCCGCACCGCCCGCAGCCGCACGTCCGAGCTCCTGGGCCGGGTGGGCGCGTTGATCGACGAGCGGGCCGGCATGGCGGCCGGGGAGTTCCGGGCGGCGACGCGAGGGGCGAACGGGGAGGCGTTCGCGACGGTCAGCGAGGAGAGCGTGCGGAGGCTGTCGGGCGGGACACCCTCGCGCGGACTCGGGGGCCGGTACCGGTTGCTGCGGCGGCTCCGGCCCGGCGGAACGGTGTGGGAGGCCAGGGACGAGGAGCTGAACCGCGTCGTGGCCGTGAAGCTGTACGGGCAGATGCCGCCGCGACAGCGCCGCCCGTTCCTCGACGCCTCGCGCGTGCTGACCCGCATCGACCACCCGAACGTGGTCACGGTCCACGACTTCGGCGTCGAGGCGGACGGCACGGCGTTCACGGTCATGGAGTTCCTGGAGGGTGTCGCGCTCAACACCCTCTATTCGACCGGGGGTTACCTCTTCCCGGCACCTCTGCGCGCCTCCGTCATGAACCAGCTCGCCCGTGCGGTCGAAGCCGTGCACGCCGCGGGGATCACCCACGGCGCGATCGGCATGCCCAAGGTGGCCCTGCTGCCGGACGGCACGGTCAAGCTCACGCCGTTCGCCTCGGGGCCGAGCCGCCCCATGGGCGTCGCGGACGACCTGCACCAACTGGGCGTGCTGCTCAATCTGTTGAACATCGGTGCGGCGGCGGGCGGCGACGGCGGCCCAAAGCAGCTTCATGTCCTCGCCGCGGAGGGCCTCATGTCAGGGGACGCCGCCCGTCAGCGAGAAGCTCTGGCAGCACTGCTCAGGAACCTGCCGCCCGACGACCTCGCACCCGCCCCCGCGGACCGGCGCCACTACCGCCTGCTCGGGCCCCTGACCGTCACCCGCGCAGGCACCCCGCTCACCCCGTCCTCGCCCGCGGTCCGGTCCATGCTCTGCATGCTGCTGCTCAGGTACGGCAACGGCGTCAGCCGCGCCGAACTCAGGGAAGGCCTGTGGGCCCCCGGCGAACACCCGACCCACCCCGAGGCACTCCTTGGCACTTACGCCTCAAGCCTGCGCAACACACTCGGCCCCGGCACCCTCGCCACCCTCGCCGACGGTTACGCCCTGCACACCAGCACCGACACCCTGGACGTCCTCCAGTGCCAGGAGCTGGTCACCCTCGCCGAGACCGAACGCACGGCGGGCAACCTGCACACCGCCCGCGATCACATCGCCACGGCCCTCTCCCTGTGGCGGGGCACCCCCCTGGACGGAGTCCGCGGCCCCGCCGCCCGCACCGCCCGCACCCGCCTCACCCAGCTCCACCTCACGCTCCACCGCACCCGAGCCGAACTCGACCTGGAGCTATGCGACTTCGAGCGCGCCGCCACCGACCTGTCGGACCTCGTCAGCGACCACCCCTCCCGCGAGGACTTCCGCCGCCTCCAGATGATCGCCCTGCGCCAACTCGGCCGTATCGGGGAGGCGCTGGAGGCGTACGAGGAGTACGAGGCGGTCGGCGGCCGCACGGGGCCCGCCCTGGAGGAACTGCACCGCGACCTGCGGGAGGCCCAGAGCAACGCGCGGGCGGCGGCCCACGCGCACACGTCGGTCATGTTCCGGTTCGCCGAGGATCCCGCGCACCCGGACGCGCACACCGCGCTCGGCCGGGCCGTGGCGCTTCTGATCACGGAGGCGGGCCTGGGCGCCCGCGAGCACGGCCTGCAGCCGCGCCCCGACGGCCACGAGGTCCTGGTGCGGACAGAGGAGGCCACTCGCCGGCTGCTGGCCGCGACCGTGGGCCACTTGCAGGCCCGCCTCTGGGAGGTGCCGGGATGCCCGCGTCTGCTCGTGACGTTCTGGCCCGCCGCCGGGCCTGACCGGCCCGACGCCGACATCCTGCACGCGGACCTCGACGCCGACGACGCGGACGCCGTGGTCGTCGTCTCCCCTGCGCTGCGCGCCGCCCTCCCCGAGAACGCCTCGGCCGGCCCGGCGGGCGCGTACTGGCGCTGGTTCCAGCATCTGCCGCAGACCGTTGCGGAGGAGAGCACACAGAACCCCGTACGCGGCCCGCTGCCCATGCCCCCCGGCGGCGAACCGCCGCGCCCCGCCCACGCACACACCGTCGTCGTCTACCGCCGCCCGGACCGCAGCCTCACCTTCACCCCACCCGACGAGACCGAACTGACATGGGAGTACTACGAGGTCGACGTCCAGCAGCAGAGCCTGTTCATCGACGTCGGCCCCGGCGCCCGGGCCTCCGTCCGCGTCGCGGATCCCCTGGAGGCCGTGCTCCACACCGGCCTGGACCTGGCGGACGAACTGACCGACCGCCTCGACACGGAGATCGGACGCCTGCCCAGCCCCCTGAACCGGGCGGAACTCGAACGCCGCCTCGTGAGCCGCCCCCTGCCCGGCTACGCGGTCCGCTGGCACCTGCTCGACACCGAGCCAGCGCCCTCCGCCCGCGGCCTGAGCTTCACCGAGGCACTCGACGTGGCGGAGTCCGAGGACGTCCACGCGCTCGATCTGACCCTCGGCCTGCAGACACGCCGCCCGCCGTCCCTCGCCGACACACTCACCACCGCCGAGGCGTTCCTCGTGGGCTTCGACGGCCCGCTCCTCCAGCTCTACGCCGGTGCCCGGACGGCCCGGAACGCGGCCAGGGAACTCACCGAACTGGCCACCGAACTCCGCCACCCCGAAGAGGCGCTGTCCGGCGACCCGCTGCTCGCCGTCGACACACCCATGGAGGTCGACATCCACCCCCTGGACGTCCTGCGGACCTTCGCCGGCCATCGCCGCCTCGCCCAGCCCCTGCGCGAACGCCTCGACGCCATCGAACTGCGTGCCCTGCGCACGGCGCGGCCCACACGCGACGCGGACCTCCTGATCCGCACGCTCAACTCCACCGGCCGCCCGGTGTCCGTGGTCAGCGACGTGTCACGGCACGTCGTCGAGGCGCACCTCCAAAAGCGTGCCCCCGCCGTCCGCGCGGGCGTCCACGGCCGCTCCGAAGATCCCCGCCTCCTCATGCCGAACCCGGACGCCCTGCACCGCGCCCTGCACCAGCCGGGCTCCCCCACCCCGCACGGCGTACTCATCGGTTCCTCCCCCGCGGAGCTGACGGCGGCCCGGACGATAGGTCTCCCCTTCATCGGCTACGCCCCGAACCGCCGCACAGCCACCCGCCTGACCGACGCCGGTGCCCCCCATCTGGTCCACAACCTGACCGACCTCCTCGACGCCCTGCACCACTGACGCCCCTCAGTCACCGGGCGACGCCACCGGCACGGGACCGATCCCCGGCCAGAAGCACGACCGCACGCAGGTCCGCGTCCGCGCGCCGGAGTACCGATGCGCGCCCCGCCTCACGCCGTAGGCTTCCTGGCGTCGTAGCTCAGGAACTTGCGCCACTTCAGGGCCAGGAGCAGGACCGCCACCACACACGCCGTGCCCCCGCCCGTGATCGCCACCGCGGGGGACGCGAGGTCGGCCGTCGAGCCTGCGACGAAGTCGCCGAGGCGGGGGCCGCCCGCCACGACCACGATGAAGACGCCCTGGAGGCGGCCGCGCATCTCGTCGGGGGCCGCGACCTGGAGCATCGTGCCGCGGAAGACCATCGAGACCGTGTCCGCGCAGCCGGCGAGCGCGAGGAAGAGGAGACCGAGCCAGAGGTCCCTGGTGAGGCCGAAGACGGCGATGGCGAGGCCCCACCCGCACACGGCGATCACGATCGCCAGGCCGTGCCGGTGCACACGGCCGAGCCAGCCGGAGAACACCCCGCCCAGCAGCGCACCCACCGCGGGAGCGGCGACGAGCAGGCCGGTGGTCCGCGCGTCGCCGCCGTACCAGAGCAGCGCGACGGCCGGGTACAGCGCCCGCGGGTACGCGAGGATCATCGCGCACATGTCCGTGAAGAAGGTCATCCGGAGGTTGGGCCGCCCGGCCAGGAACCGCAGGCCGTCCACCACGGAGGCCCGCTTGCGCCGCTCCCCCTCCGGCCCGTCGGGCAGCATCGCCGGCAGCCGCCACATCGCGTACAGAGCCGCCGAGAAGGCGACCGCGTCGATCAGGTACGCGGTCTGGTAGCCCCACAGGCCGACCACGACGCCGCCCAGCATGGGACCGATGAGGGTGCCGGCCGTGGTCGTCATGGAATTGAGGGCGTTCGCCGCCGGCAGGTGTTCCGGGGGGAGCAGGCGCGGGATCATCGACGTGCGCGCGGGGGAGTTGAGCGCCCCGCACACCGCCTGGAGGGACACGACCGCGTAGAGCAGCCACACCCGGTGATAGCCGGCGAGCGCCGCGACGGCCAGTGCCACGGACAGCGCGCACGAGCCGGACGCGCTGTACAAGCCGAGCTTGCGCCGGTCCATCGTGTCCGCGATGGCACCCCCGTAGAGGCCGAAGACGACCAGCGGGACCAGCGAGAACAGGCCGACCAGGCCCACGGAGAAACTGGAGCGCGTGATGTCGTACACCTGGAGGGAAACGGCGAGGGCGGTCATCGCCTGGCCGGTCCAGGACACCGTGTTGCCGACCCACAGGCGCCGGTAGTCGACGGAGATACGCAGCGGGGTGAGATCGGCGAGAATCCGGCGGCGACCACCCGGCGAGGGGGCCTTCAGCGGCTCCGGGGCGGTTATCCCGGGGGGCTCGGAAGCGTCTGTCTGGTCCGGCGAGGAGGGGGTGCTGGTCACACGGGATGCTAACAACGCCCTGCAAGATCACCCGTCCGGCGGAACCCCGCCCGGCTCATTCCAGCGCGCGCCCGGCGCCGCCCCGCCGCAGGATTCCAGAAGGGCCGTTATTTGACGACCCGTCACGGTCTGCGCTCTCGGGAGGATCTGCCATGACCGTCAGTCTGGAGCAGTTGCGCCGCTGCCATCTCGCCGTCGACCTGGGGGCCGCGCGGACCCGGGTGTTCGTGAAGGGCCTGGGCCTCGTCGTCGACGAGCCGAGCGCCGCCGCCGTCAACACCCGCACCGGCGCCCTGATCGCGGTCGGTGAGCTCGCCGAGAGGATGACGGGCCGCACCCCCGACTACATCCGCGTCATGCGCCCCGTCTCCGGCGGCACCGTCATCGACATCGACATGGCCCAGCGCATGCTGCGCCACCTCCTCGGCGAGAAGCTGCGCCGCACGCTGCGCCGCAAGCCCCGGCTGCGCGCCGCCGCCTGCACCCCGCACGACGCCGACCCGCTCGCGCAGCGCGCCGCCGTCGAGACCATGGTCGGACTCGGCGCGCGCCGCGTCGAACTCGTCGACACCCTCATCGCCGCCGCCGTCGGCTGCGGCCTGCCCGTCGAGCGCCCCGAAGCCACGATGATCATCGTGTGCGGGGCGGCCACGACGCAGATCGCCGTCCTCTCCCTGGGCTCGATCGTGACCGCCGAGCGCCTCCCGGTCGGCGGCGACGCCATCGACCACGCGGTGGTCCAGCACCTGCGCCAGCACCACGAACTGATGCTCCCGTCGCAGTCCGTACGACCCTTGCAGCTCGCCCTCAGCGGCAACGGCCTCACTCCGTACGGCCCGGAGTCGACGGAGATCCACGGCCGGGACGTGGCGACGGGCCTGCCCCGCTCGGTGCACGTCGACACGGCGGCCGTGCGCGACGCGATCCACACCCCCCTGACCGCCGTCCTCGACGGCATCGGCAAGGTCCTGCGGGACTGCCCGCCCGACCTGGTGGCAGACGTCGCGGACCGCGGCATCATGATGGTCGGCGGGAGCGCGCTGCTGCCCGGTTTCGACCAGATGCTCCGCGACGCCACGGGTGTGCCGATCCATATCGCCGAACGCCCGGACGTCTGCGCGGTCCTCGGCCTCGGCGCGATGCTGGAGGGCAAGGTCCAGCCCCTCACCCTCACCCCGGTGGCCCGCTGACTCCGGCGACCGGGTTCGACGCGGCACGCGGACATCCTTTGATGTTGCGTGCCGCGGCCTCGGTCACGCCGTCGGGGCACAGCAGGAGGTGATCCCCCGGCGCGGAGGCGACCGGATGCGGGCGGGCCGGTTCACCGCCGTGGGGGCCCGCCCCCCCCCCCCCGGGGGGCGGCGCGCCCCCCGCCCCTCAAGAGCCAGGTGGGAAGGCACGGACGACTCGGTTCGTGCCTGCTTTCACGTCAGGTCAGCGGTGGTCACCGTGACCACGGTGACCGCCGTCGTGGCGGTCACGGTCGCGGTAGTCGCGGTAGTCACGGTCGTGCCGGTAGTCGCGGCCACGGTCACGGTAGTCGCGGTCGTTGCGGTCGCGGTCGCGGCCCCAGGAGAAGGTGTCGACCTTCCAGTCCCGGTCGTCGCGGAGTGTGGCCGTGTCGGACCGGTTGTCCCAGACATGGTTTCGCCGGCCCTGGTAGACGTCACGGTAGGTGTCGCGGCCGAAGCCCGTGTGCACGCGGACGGTGGAGCGGCCTCCCAGACGGTAGTGGTGGAAGGTGTAGGTGCGACCGTTCCTGCCCGAGAGCGTCCATCCGTCGAGGTTCACCGCGCGGCGGGAGGTGTTGGTGACGTCGACCCATTCGCCGTTCAGCGAGCGGATGCTGCGGTTGTCCCAACCGGGCGCGTCGTACTGCACACCGCTGATCTCCACGGACTCGCGGTGCGGACGCGCCGCCGGGGCGGCGGAGGCCGACGCCGCGAAGGTGCCGACCAGCGCGCCGGCCGCCACGACGGCGGCACCCGTACGACGGGCAGCGACAGACATGAAAGCGGACATGAATGCCCCTCATTTCGAACTTGCAGACCTGTGTCCCGGCTTGTGCGCCGCAGGTCCGTTGTGTGCTGATCCCGGCCCGATGGCCGAGCACCCACAACGTGCCTCAGCCGCCGCCAAATGTGAGCAAGGCGTGAACGTCGTTACCGTTCAGACACATTTCTGTCACTCTCGCTTGCAACATCCATTTATGTCCCGAATAGCCCCAGTTAGCGTCACAGGCGTTCTCTCTCAACGGGTCTGTGCCCGGTGTCAGGTCCGCTTCCCTGCCCTCGTCACCCGAAAGTGCGTAACAGCGCACCACCGCTCACTGCTGCTCGGCTCTCGCGTCACCGGCCTGCCGGGGCTCCGCGGTGCGGCGCAGCGCGAGGAGGGTGGCGTCGTCGGTCCGGTCCGGGTCGTCGAGGTGGTTCAGGAGGCTCTCGGCGTAGGTCTGCAGTGCCGCGTGACCGGGAGGAAGTGCTCCCCCACGCGCACAGTGTTCGGCTGCCTCGATGAGTCGGGCGGCGTCCTCGTCCGGATCCGTGTCACGGCGCTCGACCAGTCCGTCCGAGTACAGCAGGACGACGTCGTCGGCGGTGAGGTGGGTCTCAGTGGCGACGTACGTGGCCCGTGGAAGGACGCCGAGAGTCAGGTCGGGGCCGTTTGCCGGGACGGGAAACTGGGTGGCCCTGCCCCCGCGCAGCAGGATGGGGCGGGGGTGGCCGGCGCAGGTCCAGCGCAGGAGGCGACGCTCCGGGTAGTAGTGGGCGATGACCGCGGTCGCGGTCGACTCGGTTCCGTCGTCGCACGCCACTTTGTTCAGCGGGATCTAGTGAGGAACCCCGGGCCTTCAGGCCCGGGAGGAATCACTTCTCAAAATAGGGGTGGCCTGCGCGTACGCACGGGTCTGCTTTGTTGTCAGTGCCCCCGCATAGGGTTTCGGTATGAAGATCGTGGTGCAGGTGAAGCTGATGCCGGAGGCCGAACAGGCCGCCGCGCTGCGCTCCACGCTGCGCACGGTCAACGATCTGGCGTGCTGGGTGTCCCAGGTGGCGTTCGCTCGCGGCGTGCCGCGTGAGTATGAGTTGCGTAGGCACACGTATCCGCATCTCAAGGCCGAAGGGCTCGGGGCGCAGGCCGCGCAGCATGTGATCAAGAAGGTGTGTGACGCGTACACCACGCTGCACGCCAACCTGCGCGCCGGACATCTCGGCAGGCCGAAGTCGAGGCGCCGACTCAAGGCGGAGTCCAAGCCGATCGCGTTCCGCCCCGAGGCCGCGCAGCCGTATGACGACCGGTGCCTGAGCTGGCAGTACGACCAGCAGACGGTGTCCATCTGGACGGTGGCCGGGCGGATCAAGAACGTCTCCTTCGTGTGCGCCGCCGACGCGCTCAAGACGCTCCGCGACTACCGCAAGGGGGAGTCCGACCTGATCGAGCGCGACGGCGTGTTCTACCTGATCGCCACCTGTGATGTGCCCGAGGCAGAGCGGTACGAGCCGGACGGTTTCATCGGCGTGGACCTCGGCATCGTCAACATCGCCACCATGTCCACCGGTTTCCAGGCCGCCGGGCGCGGTCTGGGCCGCTACCGCAAGCGCCAGCTGGCCCTGCGGCGGAAGTTGCAGAAGAAGCGCACCAAGTCCGCCAAGCGGCGGCTCAAGGCGCGCTCCCGCCGCGAGCAGCGGCACGCGGCGAACCAGAACCACATCATCTCCAAGACGATCGTGACCGAGGCTGAACGCACCGGGCGCGGCTTGTCCCTCGAAGAACTCAAGGGCATCCGCACTCGGGTACGGCTCCGCAAGCCCCAACGGGTCACGCTCCACTCCTGGGCCTTCGCCCAGCTCGGAGACTTCATCGTCTACAAGGCCAAGCGGGCAGGCGTGCCCCTGGTCTACGTCGATCCCGCGTACACGTCGCAGACGTGCGCCGAGTGCGGCCACGTCGACAAGCGCAACCGTGTGGACCAGGGGCTTTTCATCTGCCGGGGGTGCGGGGTCGTTGCCCACGCCGACCGGAACGCTTCCCACAACATCGCCCAACGCGGCGAGAACGTGTGGAATGCGGGGCGTGAGTCACGCGTCCCTGCCACCCCATAACGGGGTGTCTGGACGGAGGAGCCAACCCAGCAGCCAGCCGGGCACTACCTCCAAGCCCGGTCCATCAGGGCCGGGCCAAGTTGACCCACTCGGTCAGGTGCTCGACCGGATGACCGGTGTAGGCGAGTCCGGCCAGCGCGTAGCGGAGCTTGGCCATGAGGGTGACCGCATCTAGCCCGTGGCCGCGGCCGTCGCCGAGAGTGATGAGCAGCCGCCCGCCGGGAAGCTTGCGTGCCTTGTACCAGTCCCCGCCGATACCGGCTCGCCTCCGGCCGGTACACGGCGGCGGCGTCGAGACCCGAGGGGCCACCTCGGCGCCGAGGCGGGGCAGGACGGCATCGCGCAGTACGTCCGCGATCTCACTCAGCGCACGAGCACGCTCTACCTGCCTGCGCGCCTCCCGTCGCACCTTCGCGCGGACTGGCTCGGCGACCATGCGGACGAGACGTTCGAAAGGGCCGGACCGGCGCAGCAGACATTCCGACTGCCGCTTGCGCAGCAGCACGTCGTACAGAAGACCGTAAAGCGTGGGAGGACTGCCGCCGTCGACCTGCTCGGCGAAGTCGGCCAGACCGGGGACCGGCGCCGTCTCGTCCAGGCCGAGCACATGTGCGAAGCCCAGGGACGCCTCGACGCGGCCGTCGGCCAGGTCCCACTCCGCCCAGCACTTCGCACCAGCCTCTGGGCCGCCAGCGCCATGTGCCGCCTTCTCTGGGGGTAACCGTGTGGCGCGAGGCGAGTGGAGACCACTTTGTGCAGCTCAGCGCCGGTGTGATCGAGAGCATCGTGTGCAATACCTGTGGCGCTACTTGTGATGACACTCGTTCCGCGGACTCCCGCGCCAGGCCGCAGTAGGGTCTGCCCCACCCTGTTCCAGGGGGCTTGTCGGAGTGCCTGAGTCCGGCGCGGCATGATCGGCTGTCCGCACGTTATTCGCGTGGCGGAAGGTGGACAGGTGAGAGTCCGGATCGGGTACTCGGCATGGATCGTGGGCGTGGTGCAGTTCTTCGTCATCCACTTGATTGCCGAGTCGGCTTGGGCCAGACCGTATAGCTGGGAGCGGAACAACATCAGCGACTTAGGCAACGCTCACTGCGCTCTGCAGCCAGATCCTGAGCCGCGGTATATCTGTTCCCCCGAGCATGGCCTGATGAATGTTTCATTCATCGCCTTGGGAGTGCTGCTCGTTGTTGGCGCCGCCCTGACCGGTGGTGTCTTGTGGCGCAGGAGACGGGCCGCTGCCGTGGCCCGCCTGCTGCTCGCTGGTGCGGGTGTGGGATTCGTTTTGGCCGGGCTGGCTCCGGCGGACGTCAACGAGAACCAGCATGTCTTGGGCGCCCTCCTCATCATGGCGGCGGGCAACATCGGTCTTGTTCTGGCCGGGTTCGCCCTGGCAGAACACATACCGACCCCCCTGCGGTGGGGCACCAGCCTGTTGGGAGTCACCGCGATCACGGCCTTCGGGCTGTTCCTCTCCCACCACTACCTCGGTCTCGGCATGGGAGGTATGGAACGGGTCGCTGCTTTTCCTCTCCTGTTCTGGGCGCTGGCTGTCGGCGTTCGTGCCGTCATCCATCGGGCAGGTCGTATGCACGAGGCGATGCTGACAGAACCTCTCAGCCACGCTGGTTGAGAGCCCTGGTCAGGTCCCGGTTGGCCTCCCGTGCGGCATCGAGGTCGGACCGAGTCTCTTCCAACTTGGCGGTGAGCTCAACGTTTTGCTGCTCCAGCCTCGTGATCTTCCGCTGGAGCTCGTCGATGTCCGCTGGGGCTCCGAGCCCTGATTCCTGCCACGCCTGTGCTCCCAGCGCTTGCGACAGCCATTTCTCCAACTGCTGAATGCGGGCGGCGAGGCGGGTGTTGCGAGAAGGACCGTGCGGCGCGGGATGCGGCTGCCTGCGTCATGGCCTGCCCGGCGAGGTGACGACCGCGGCTTCGCCCGCCGCCAAGGTGAGGGCCGTCCGGTTCCCGGTGGCGCGCACCACGGTCGGATGGAAGCCGGGCCAGGTACCGTCGGCGGCCACTTGCCGTGTGTCGATACGCACGTGGGGAGCGTCGAGTGTTCGGCCGCCGTCGGGATCGTACGGGGTCATGCGGTCGATCTCGGCCCGCGAGCCCTTCAGCGAGACGGTGACACTCACCGGGTGCTCGGATTTGTTGATGACGAAGAGGCGGTGGTCGCCGGATGCGGTGGTCAGCTGCCAGGCCTCGGGCGTGCGGTCCTGTGCGCTTGTCGTGGTGACCGTTGCCGGGCGCAAGCCCGTAGTGCCCTGCGCGAAGCGGGCGAACAGCAGCATCGCGTAGTAGAGGGGTGCTGGGCTGGGCGCTCCCATGGTCTCGGTGGGATCGTAGTCGATGGCGTTGTAGTAGGCGTTGCCTTCTTCGGGGTGGAAGAAGGCGCGCACCTCGGCGTTGTGGAAGTTGACGCCCTGGGCGGCGGTGGTGCAGCCCGCGTTCGCCTCCGGCTGGTCCGGGGGGCGCGGGCAGGCGGTGTGGAACATCAGGGACAGGGCGTACGTGGCGGAGGCCGCGACATCGCTGACACCGGCCGCGCCGCGGTTGGCGGCTGTGCTGGTCTCCTCGAGCCGGTAGCCGAGACCGTGTTCCGCCGCCTCGTGGGCGTGGGTGTAGACCTCGTAGTCGAGGCTCGCCAGGTGCTCGTCGGAGAGCAGCGCGGTGGTGCCGGCGCAGCGATAGGGCTTGTTGGTGCAGGTGCGGGCCAGCGGATAGAAGTGGTCGGAGGCCCACGCGCCGAAGGCGCCGGCCCGCTGTGACATGAGTGGGGCCCCGGTGTCCAGGATCCGCGGCCAGTCGTGGAAGTAGCGGGTGGCGGCCGTCGGGTCGGCGAGGGTCGTCCAGGGGAGGATGTCCTCGCTGGTGTTGGGGGCGATGACGGGGAAGGGGCCCGAGACGGACGGGTCCGCGTAAGTGGCCAGGTCGCCGAGGTAGCGGTCGAGGTCGGCACCGTAGGACAGGTCCGGCTCGTTGCCGAGCTCGATGCCGGCGATCTCCTTCGCGGCTTCGCGGGGGAAGGCCGGCTCGACCCCGTGGGTGAGGAACGTCCTCGCGTGCTCCGGGCCGGCCCACGGCCTGGCGTCGGTCGGCGGGGACATGGCGGTGCCGAGGACAGCGCCCCAGCGGGGCTTGCCGTGGCCGTGGTCAGGCACTTTGCCGGCGGCGTCCAGAGTGGACCGTACGTATCCCAGGTCCTCCGGGGTGATCACCCGGTTGGTGTTGACGGCCGTCGCGTCGAAGGGCATCTGGTCCTGTGAGGATCCACCGATGCGCAGGATTCCGGTGTGCAGGTTGCGCAGCAGGTTGACGAAGGCCGGCCGGGCGGAGGGGTTCATGTACCGCTCGACCAGGGACCATTCGATGCTGAGTCCCACGAAGTGGTCGGGGATGCGGCCGCCTTGGGCCGGGGCGGTCACGGGCACAGGGGCGGCGGCCTGTGCCGCCGTTCCCGGTGTGGTTGCTGCGGCGGCCAGGGCGAGGGCGCAGGCCAGCGCTCGTGCCGTACGCCTGGGACGTGTGCGGTGCCGTTCCATGCCGCTCCTTCGCTCGCAGGCCACGCTCACCGGCGGGGGCCGTGGCCGCGTATGGCAATGGGGGTGCTGGGCTGGAGCCGGTCCCTCGGCCGGTCGCGCATCCGAGACACCCGGCCGAGGGGCAACACATGCTCCGTGGGTCAGTCGGCGGTCGCAGCGGTGGGCGCGGGCGCCTGAACGGCGCCTCCCTGGGGTCCGTCGGAGGAGACCGCGGCAACGATCGCGTCGGCCTCGTCGTTCGGCTCGGGCTTGAGCAGGCCGAGCCCCACGTACACGACGAGAGAGGTGACGAGCGGGGTGGCCACGAGCCATGTCTGGTTGGCAGGTTCGATGCCGTACTTGAGGAGGAAGTACGCTCCCAGACCCAGCGCCCACGAGCTGATCGCCGCGATCGGGCCGCAGCGCCGGAAGGCCGGCAGCAGCCCGAGAAGCATGGGGATGGAGATCGGCCCCATGACGGCCGCGACCAGTGCCACGATGATGCCGAGGACGCCGCCGAAGTGGTCGGCCTCGATCGCGACGATCATGCTGACCGACACGAAGACGACGGTGCACACGCGGGCGGCCAGCAGTCCCGCCTGTGTGCTCATCGTGCGGGCACGGCGGGAGACGACGGGCAGGATGTCGCGGGTGATGACCGCCGAGATGGCGTTGGCGTCGGACGAGGCCATCGCCATGGTGTGCGAGAACATCCCGGCGAGCGTGAGGCCGACGAGCCCTGCGGGCAGATACGCCTTCGCCATCAGCGCGTACACCTGCTGCGGATCGGTGACGTGGGGCATGAGGACCGCCGCTGCGACGGACGGGAACAGCAGGACGGCCGGCCAGATCAGGTAGAGGACGGCGGACAGGCCGGCCGAGCGGCGGGCGGAGCCGGCGGAGTCGGTGGCCATGTAGCGCTGGGCCAGGTTCCACATGCCGCCGTTGTACTCGAAGAGCTTGATGACGATGTACGCGGTCAGGAAGCCGGCGGTCCACTGCCCGACCAGCGGGTGGGTGTGTCCGTCGGGCAGCTTGTGCCACATCGAGCCGAGGCCGGAGAACCCGCCGAGCTTGACGATCACGGCGATGAGCATGGACATTGCCGCGACGCCCTGGATGACGAACTGCCCGAAGTCGGTGAGGGCGTCCGCCCACAGGCCGCCGACTGTGCAGTACAGGAGGGTGACGACACCGGTGATGAGGATGCCGGTGGCCATCGGCATGCCGGTGAAGACGTTGAGCAGGATCGCCACCGAGGCCCACTTGGCGGCGACGTCGAAGACCTTGAGCAACGCGCCGCTCCAGGCGAGCGCCTGCTGGGTGGGGATGTTGTAGCGCTTGGCCAGGTATTCCAGCGGGGAGACCACGTTGAAGCGGGACCTCAGCCGGTTCCAGCGGGGTGCGAACAGGAACGCGCCGACACCGGTGGCCAGCGCCAGCGGTACGAAGGCCCAGAAGTAGACAGTGATGCCGTAGCTGTAGGCGACGGCCGCGTAGGCGACGAACACCGCCGCGCTGTAGCCGGACATGTGGTGGGAGATGCCGGACAGCCACCACGGCATCTTGCCGCCGCCGGTGAAGTAGTCGCCGACGCCGCTGATGCGGCGGTGCGACCAGAGGCCTATCAGCAGCATCACCAGGAAGTAGCCGGCGAGGGCTACCCAGTCGAGCCATGCCATGAGAACTCCTTTTGAGGAGGCCGTCGCCTACCAGCGCGGCGAGCGGAGCCGGTATCCGGGGTGGAGCCGTTGCATGTAGCCGGTGTCGTCCCTGTTGCGCAGTCCGCACGTCAGGTACTGCTCGTGCAGCCGGGCGAGGGCGTCGCGGTCGAGCTCGACCCCGAGGCCGGGGGTGCGCGGCACCCGTACCGCACCGTCGGCGAAGGCGAGGACGCCCGGTTGGATGACGTCCTCGTCCTTCCAGGGCCAGTGCGTGTCGCAGGCATAGCTGAGATGGGGCGTCGCCGCGGCCAGGTGCGTCATCGCCGCAAGGCTGATGCCGAGGTGCGAGTTGGAGTGCATCGACAGGCCGAGACCGAACGTCTCGCAGATGCCGGACAGCAGCTTGGAGCGGTGCAGCCCGCCCCAGTAGTGGTGGTCGGAGAGCACCACTTGCGCCGCGTTCCGGGCGACGCCGGGCGCCAGTTCGTCGAAGGCGACGACGCACATGTTGGTGGCCAGCGGCATGGGGGCCTCGCGGGCCACCTCTGCCATGCCCCTCTGACCCGGCGTCGGGTCCTCCAGGTACTCCAGGACTCCCTCGAGCTCGGTGGCGACCTTGAGCGATGTGGGCACGGACCAGGCGGCGTTGGGGTCCAGGCGCAGCGGGTGGCTGGGGAACTCCGCCCGCAGGGCGCGTACGGCCTCGATCTCCTCCTCGGGCGGCAGGACGCCGCCCTTGAGCTTGATGGCGGTGAAGCCGTATGCGTCGATCATGCGCCGGGCCTGGGCGACGATGCCGTCGGCGTCGAGCGCCTCGCCCCACGCGTCGGGTTCGGCCCCGGGATGGGACGCCCACTTGTAGAAGAGGTAGGCGCTGAAGGGCACTTCGTCCCGGACGGCGCCGCCCAGCAGGTCGGATACGGGCCTGCCGACGGCCTTGCCCTGGATGTCCAGGCCGGCGACCTCGAAGGGCGAGAAGACCCGGTCGACCGTCGAGCTGGAGGTGATCAGTCCCGTGAGACCACTGCCGTCCGCCCCGGTGTCGTCGGCGAGTGCGGCCGCGATCCGCTGGTACATGGCGCCGAGCGCGAACACGTCCATGCCGGTCAGGGCACGGGCCGCCCGGTCGAGGCGGCGCAGATGGCCTTCGTCGGCGTAGGTCTCGCCCAGGCCGGTGAGTCCCTGATCGGTGGTGATCTCGACGATCGCCCGTAGCGCGTACGGCTCGTGGACACCCACGGCGTTGAGCAGCGGCGGGTCGCGGAAGGCGACCGGAGTGACGGTGATGCCGGTGATCCGCAACTGGTCGGTCATCGCACACCCGCCCCGGCGCACACGGCCAGCCCGGCCTCGGTGATCCGGCGCAGCTCGTCGAGATGCTCGGGCGCCGGGTCGACGAGCGGTGGCCGGACACCTCCGACGTCGAGCCCGCGTTGTCGTACGCCGGCTTTCACCAGCGAGACCGCATAGCCCGGAACCTTCTCCCGCAGGCTGACGAGCGGGTGGAAGAACGATGTCAGCAGAGCGTCGACCAGCTCGCGGTCGTCCTCGCGCACCGCGTGGTGGAAGGCGAGCGAGATCTCCGGGGCGAAGCAGAAGACCGCCGAGGAGTACAGCTCGACGCCGAGACCGCGGTAGGCGGTGACGGTGGCCTCAGCCGTGGGAAGGCCGTTGAAGAACTGGAACGGCTTGTCGGCGCCGCGCAGTTCGCCGCGGACCGCCGAGAGGATTCGGGAGAGGTGGCCGAGGTCGCCCACGCCGTCCTTGAACCCTGTGACGTGAGGCAGCCGGGCGACGTCCGCTGCCGAGACGGAGTCGAAGCGGGCGTTGTCGCGGTGGTAGACCACCAGGGGCAACTCCGTGGCGGCCGCGACTGCTTCGACGTACGCGACCAGGCCCGCGGCGGGCGATTTGACCAGGTAGGGCGGCAGCAGGAGCAGGCCGTCCGCGCCGGCGTCGCGGGCCGCCCGGGCGAACTGGCGGGCAAGCGGCAGCGGCCCGCCGGTACCGGCGTAGACCGGCACCTGCCCGGCTGCGACCTCGACGGCGACGCGTACGACCTCCGCGTACTCCTGCGGCTCCAGGGCGTGGAACTCTCCGGTCCCGCAGGCCGCGAACACGCCTCCGGGGCCTGCCGCCAGACCGGCTTGGACGTGCTTCGCCAGGGCGGAGGTGTCGACCGCGCCGGAGGCATCGAAGGGGGTGACGGGGAAGAACAGCACGCCGTCGAGATTCGGCACCAGGAAACTCCTCGTAGAGCTGAGGATATGTATGTGAACACAAACCATGCTTGCAAACGCCCGGCGTGGACTGTAGGGACCCGGCCGACAGCGGGTCAACCCCTTTGCATCGTCTAAGGTCCTCGCATGGCCCAGGTGATACGCAAGCCGACCGTCGTGGACGTCGCCCGTGTGGCACAGGTGTCGACAGCGACTGTCTCGCGCGTTCTCAACGGCAGGCGTGTGGCGGATCCCGACCTCGTGCACCGGGTCCGGCTCGCGGCCGCCGAGCTCAACTACCGGCCCAGCGGCACCGCGCGCAGCCTCAAGGCCGGCGTCACCCGGCTCATCGGCGTCGTGGTGCCCGACCTGGGCAACCCCTCGTTCTCCGAACTCCTGCGAGGGCTGGCCGACGCCACCGGCGCCCAGGACCACCGGCTGCTGGTCGCCGACGCCAAGGAGAGCCAGGACGAGGAGCGGGCCCTGATCCAGGAACTCGCCCTGCACTGCGACGGCTTGGTGCTCTGCTCACCGCGACTGCCCCTCGAGGACCTGGCACAGCTCGTCGCGACCCCGATGGTGTGCACCAATCGCGAGGTCGGTGACCTGTCGATGAGCTCGGCCGGTGTGGACTCGTACGCCGGCATGGCCGCGGTCGTACACCACCTCACCGGGCTCGGGCACCGGCACCTCGGCTACCTCGCCGGCCCGTCGACGTCCTGGTCGAACGCCGAGCGCCAGCGCGCCTTCGACGACACCACCGCCTCCCTGCGGCTCCCGCGGAGCGTGGTGCAGGCCGGCTCCACCAGCGACGACGGCCATCGCGCGCTGCCCGAGCTGCTGGCAGCGGGGGTGAGCGGCGTCATCGCCTTCAACGACCTGGTGGCGATCGGGGCGCTGGCCCGGCTGCGCGAACTGGGCCTCGACGTCCCGGGGGACATCTCGCTGGCCGGGTTCGACGACATTCCGGTCGCCGAGTTCCTCGCGCCGCCGCTGACGACCGTACGACTGCCGACCGAGGAGGTCGGCCGGCACGCGTGGGCTCTGCTGCGCGACCAGCTGGAACGGGCCGGCCGGCACGGCACGGTGCGGCTGCCGACCGAGCTCGTGGTGCGGGCGTCGACGGGCCGGGCCACCGGGACCTGAGCCGCGCCTTTCACAATCGCCAATTCTGTCGCAGGCGTTGACACGGGAGGCGACGACGCGGAAGGGTCCGCCGACGAGAAAACGTTTACTCGGTGGATCTTGTTCGTCGAGGCGTCCGCCCCGTCCAAGGAGCCCCAGCCATGCGTCTTCGCCCCGCGCCCTCAACGCTCGCCCGCACGGCGGTCCTGGCATCGGCGGTCGCCCTGCTCGCTTGTACGGGACAGGCCCTTGCCGCCCCGGCACCCGACAACTCGGCCCTGTCGACGACACCCTTCGCCCTGGACGCCACCGGGTCGCCCTCAAAGACCAGGTTCGACAGCGCCATGCAGGGCTTCTCCGTCGAGTCCGCCGACTTCGCCCACGGCTACCTCACCCAGGACCTGCTCGCCAAGAGGCTCAAGACCCTTGGCCCGCACGGCGTACTGCGCCTCGGCGGCTACTCCATGGACCTCGTGTGGCCCGCGTTCGGCGCCGCCGCCGACGCTCCCGCCCCGGCGCAGGCCATCGGCGGCACCGTCGACCAGTCGGACCTCGACGGCCTCAAGAAGCTGTTGGACTCGACCGGCTGGAAAGTCACGCTGGGCGTGCCGCTGAAGTCCCTCATCGACCCGTCAAAGCTGAAGAACCCCGCGAAGGACCCGGCACCGCAGGTCACGATGGACCAGGTGGTGGATGAGGTGAAGGCCGCGCACGCCACCCTCGGCGACGACCTGCTCTCCGTCGAGGTGGGCAACGAGTACGACAACGTCACCACCCTCACCCCGGCCGAGATGTGGTCGACCGTCAAGCACTACCAGGCCGAGATCGACGCCGCGCTGCCGCACGCGCACCTGAAGATGACTGGCCCGTCGGCCAATACGGCCCTCACCAACTCCGTCATCGACGGATTCGCCGACGCCGCGCTCGCCAACGGCGCCGATGCCCCGCGGCGAACCCTGGCCGAGATGGCCTCGCACCTGTACGCCGGCAGTCACTGCGGCACCTCGACCACCACCATGACCCAGCTCATGTCTCCCGACACCTACCTCAAGGCCAGGACCAAGCTCCAGGGCATCAAGGCCGTCGGCGACCGCCTGCACCACACCGTGCCGATGACGCTCAACGAGTCCAACAGTGCCTCCTGCAGCGGCCAGCCCGGCGTGAGCGACGCCTACGGCTCTTCCCTGTGGGCGCTGGACCACCTCCTCGAAACATCGCAGAACGACGTCAGCCGACTCCTCTTCCACACCAACACCGCCGCGATCTGCGGCGACTTCAAGCCCAGGGACTCGAGCGACTACCCCATCTCGTACCGCTACTACGGCGCCTTCTGCGCCGTCGAACAGGCCCAGCTCGACGCCCACCAGCTCTCCGCCTCGCCCCTCTACTACGGACTGTGGACCTTCCGCCAGCTCCCCAAGGGCCACTTCGTCGACCTCGGACTGCCCGACGACGCCCTGGGCGATCTGCGTGCCTACGGCATCGAGGACGAGCACGGCACGCTGCACGTCGTCCTCATCAACGTCCAGGACCCGGCAGCGGCGGACGCCACCGACGACACGGTCACGATCAAACTCCCCCGCAGCATGCACACCGCCCGCGCCACGACCCTCGTCAGCTCAGCCCCCGGCGGCCTCTCCTCCCTGGATGCCGGCGCCATCACCCTCGGCGGCGCCAGGATGACCCCTGCGGGAACCGCGGACCGGACACCGCACAGCACACCGGTGCACGTCGCCGCGGGCACCTCGACCGTCACCGTGGCCCCGGGCAGCGCGCAGATCATCAGCATCTCCCGCTGAACGGACAGGCTGCCGAAGCTCCCTGAGCGACCGCCTGCCCAACTCACCGCACGCCGTGGCTACGCAACACCCGTCTACGCCAACGCGTTCCGGCCCTCCCCTGCCGATCAGGGAGCCCGAGCGCGCCGAGGACACCGCGAACGACGGCCGCCGAGCGGGACCGGCTGGGCGCACCGCCACGGATCCGCCGCGCCCCCAACTGCTCCTGCACCGCTGGCCGTCCCCCCGAGCGCGCCACCCGCCACACTCCCATCCCCACGAAGGAGACGCAGTGACGACCAAGACAGTCACGCCCCTACGGCGACACATCCGCGCCGCCACCGTACTCGCCGTGACAGCCGCGGTCGTCGGCCTGTTGCCCGCGACCTCTCAAGCGAACGTGAACAGGTACACCGTCCAGCCGAACTCCCCCAAACCGGCGGCGTGCAACAACTCCGGCACCGTCCCCGCCGGCACCTGGCTGCAGAACAAGCCGTGCGGCTACTGGGTCGGCACCGCCATGGCAGGCTCGTCCTTCGACGTCCACCAGACCAATGCAAGCGACTACCACTACGGGCGCAGCTGGGGCGGCAACGACATCTGCGGCTGGATCCCGCCCGGTGCCCTCGGCTCCAGCCCCACCGCATCGGTCGCGGAGTCATGCAGCGACGCGACCAAGGACAACATCGCGCATCGCCGGACCATCGGCTACAACTTCAATGCGGCCGCGCACGCAGCCACGGACGGCACCGCGATCACGGTCAACCCGGCGTGCACGGCGTACTACAACTACTACACGACCAGCGCCTACAGCGACGGTTCACTGCGCGATGCGGCGGGCAACCCCGGCTCCACGGTGATGTACCGCTTCACGACGAACGGACCGAACCCGGCGATCGTCGTCCGCGACAGCGCGATCGGATGGATCTTCCTGAGCAGCTCGTGCGTCACCGACTGGCGCGGCATCACCTTCTACAACGACAACGACTGACGCCCCGAAGCATCCGACTCCCCATGCCTTCGGAGTCGTAACCCACGCCTGATGGCCGGGCCGGGCCGCGAAAGCCGGCCCGGCCCGGCCAAGTAGCCAGACGCGCGGCCGCAGCCACTGTCTTTGGGGCACCCAGGCCAGTTCGAGTCGACCGCGCCGACCGCCCCGGCGCAACGGCGATCCCCCGCGCCGCCACTGACCAACCACGTCGAAGTTCCCGGCGAAGTCGACTTCACCGACGGCACGCGCCCCCGCTGGCGCACGTGCCACCTCGGTGGACATGGCGCCCCTGAACCTCCTAGCGGCCTTCCGGAACGACCCGGCTCCATCCGCACCGTGCACTCCCCCCGCCAGTCGATTTTCCCAACTGGCCTTACAGAGAACGGGCTTTGGGAACTGGGTCGTGTCACAGTCCGCCCGACTGCGTGACGCCCAGGGTGGTCAGCGGCCGGTTCGTATCGCGTACACCACTGCTCGATACCTCCTATGCCCGATGGCACGGCCGTTCGGCCCGGGGAGGGAACCGCGGCGTCAGCAAGCTCGTGTCCTGGTATGGACAGACAAGAAGCGAACGAAGACCGGGCGAGGTTCGCGGGGGAAGAATCATGCAGATTATCGAGGTGACCGGCTATGCCGTCCGATCTGCTGTCATCACCATGCGACGGACGGGAAAACCATTCGAGTTCGTGATCTTCCCGATGCTGCACGTGGCTTCGCCGACGTTCTACTCCCAAGTCCGCCTCAGGCTCAAAGAATGCGACCTCATCGTCGTCGAGGGAATCCGAGGAAGGTCGGCCGGAGTGAGCTCCTTGACCCTCGCTTACCGGTTCGCACCGCGTCGGCGGCGCAACGGCCTGCAGGAACAGAGCGACGGGCTGCTGCTTCCCGAAGGCGTGCCGGTCATCAACCCGGATGTGACCGCGGCGGAGGCGCTCGCGGAACTGAAGACGCTGCCGCGTTCGACGTACCTGCTGCTCATGATCGCGGCGCCCGTGATGGGCCTGGTGTTCGCGCTGCGCGGCCCGCGCGCCTTCCTCGACGAGGACCTGGAGGTCGAGGACCTGCCATCGACACTGCGGGCGGAGATGCTGGCAGACAATGACGTCGGGCACGCAATGATGGGGCGTCGCGACCAGCGGTTGCTCGACGCCCTCGGCGAAATCCACACGGAGCGCGGCGACGAGCCACTCCGGGTCGCCATCGTCTACGGGGCCGGCCACGTACCGGCCATCGTGTCGGGGCTGTGGAATCGATACGGGTACCGCCCACGCGAAGCGGAATGGCTCACCGTCCTCATCCCGGCATAGGGACGGTTGGCTTGGTTGTTGCGGCCGGCGTCATGGGTGGGCTGCTCGTAGCGCGCCGCCTGACGGCGACGGGGAAGAGACAACGGCCGGGGTTCGACGGCGCAGGCGACGTGCTCGGGCGAGGGGGTGACAGTGGTCATCAGCGGGTGGTGGGGTGTGCCGCCGAACGGCCTCCGTTGGACGAACACAGCCCCGAAGCGACAGCTGCTGTCGAGTCCGCGACCTCTGCAGCGCCTCACGCAGGCCGGCGGTCGGCGGTCAGCTCACTCCGCAGCTCAGCGAGCAGTGCAGGATCGGCGAAGATATCGCCAGGCGACCCCGCATCGCCCGAAGGGCTTTGCACTGGGTGACTTCTGGCGCTGAGATCGACTCGCCGTCCATCCCCTTCCCTGAGCGCCACGGTTTGACTCTCAGTTCCGCGTCCACGTGCGGATCTCCGCAGCGGCGCTCCGCACGTCCAGGGCGTCGCGGTCGATACGTTCGGCGAGGTCGGCGGCCGTCTTGGCGCCGACGGTGACGAACAGGCCCGACGCACTCAGGTAGGCGGCGGCGACAACGGCGGCGAACAGCTTGTTGCGCGCCTCCAGGGCCGGCACGCGCACCAGTTGATGCATGAGGGCTGCCGCTCGATGGTGCGGCTCGGCGTAGACGTAGACGTCCATCACCTTGTCGCTGTGCCGGGCGACGGCGGCCTGGAGGCTGCCGAAGTCGGTGACTTCCGGGTCGTCGGGCAGGGTGCGGTGGGCCAGGTCGAGGAGCCAGGCCCGGTCGATGTGAACGATCACGCGGCGCGGCCGTCCTTGCGGGCGGGGGCGGCGCCATGGCCGTCGGCGCCGAAGCGTTCGTCGAAGTGGTCGGCCCACTCGCCCACAAAATGGTCGGCTGCGACGAGGAAACGGTGGCGCAGGTCGTTGGCCTCGTCGGCGAGGAGCTGGCGGGCGTACTCGTTGACTTCCATGCCGGCGGCGGCCGCGCGTTCCTCGATCCCCACGTACACGGCTTCGTCGACCCGCACGTTGATCTGCTTCTTCGCCATGACACCACTGTAGCGTCCCGTACACGACGCTACCGAAGTTCGTCGAAATTCCGTTACCTCCGGAATGATCCGTTTCCTCCCCGGATCACCTCCAGCGCTTCTCACGGAGCCTGAGACGGTCGGCAAGGCCTGCATATCGACGACGTCGCGGTGTGGCGATGGCAGTGTGACGACGGCCGGTGTCCGGGACGGTCGGCATGGCGGGAGGGCCGGTATGGCGGGAGGGCCGGTATGGGTGGCCAGGTCGGAGCTGGGGCTGACTCCTGGACCAGGGGCCGGACTGCATGAATGGCCGATGGGCGTGTGCGCAGGGCAGATGGGCAGTGTCATAGGCTGGCCTTCCATGGCAATAAGTACCTCGCTGTGGTCCTTCGCCCTTGTCGTAGGGCTTCTCACTCTGACTCCAGGTCTGGACACCGCCCTGATCCTGCGCACCTCGGCCCTCGGCCGGCGCCGGAGAGCCTGGGGCGTCGTCCTCGGAATCCAGACCGGCACCCTTCTGTGGGGTGCGCTCACCTCTCTGGGAGTCACCGCGCTCCTCACGGCCTCGCACCTCGCCTACGTGACGTTGCGCTGGGCCGGCGCCGCATATCTCGTCTGGATGGGTCTGCGCATGCTGCAGGACACCTTCCGGGGCCTGCCCAGGAGCAGCGTCAGCGACTCCGACCTGCTCACCGGGAAGGACTCGGTCGGAGGCGGCTGGCGGCAGGGAACACTCACCAACCTCCTCAACCCGAAGGTGGGTGCCTTTTACGTCGCCGTCCTGCCCCAGTTCATCCCTGCGGGTGCAAGCCACTTCGCCATGGGACTGTTGCTCACCATGGAGCACATCCTCATGGGTCTGATGTGGTCGGCCGTCCTCATCGGATGTGCCCGCGTGCTGCACGGCTGGTTGCGAAAGCCTCAGGCCCGTCGCTTGCTCGACCGCATCACAGGTACCGTCATCGCCGCTTTCGGCATCCGGCTCGCTCTCAGCGACTGAACGCCGCCCCCGTTTCGGCGCAGAGCGGTAGTCAGCGCCGAGCCCAATTCAGGACGGCGGCGAGGTGAGTGCGGCCTGGTGGGCGATGGCGAGTTTGTCGGTTCGAGGCGCCAGGCCGCGCGTTCCGTCGACTGCCCACCTGATCAGCCGCTTCTTGGCGATTTGCACGAACTTGGCGGGACTGTCAGGTCCCGCCACGGCGAACAGGTTCGGTACTTCCCACGCGATCGCTTCAAGCGTCCGGCAGCGGTCAGCCCACTGCCGCCCCGGACACGGTCTGCATGCGATGCCGAATCGGCCGCGACGCAGCAAGGCGGAGGCGTGCGACGGCCCCCAGGAGCAGGGCGTAATCCGTGCTGCTCCTCCATGTTCGCTTTTGCGCGCCGTTCCTCTACTCTCAAAGGAGGTCATCAACTACCGCATGACATCTGCTCGGTGACGGAGTCGGCGTGGGGTGCGCGTCCCCGCTCCACGCCACCACTGGACGGCTTCAGGCGCAGCCACGGGTCGGCACATCCGGACGCCGGCGACTCCGTGTGGCGCGTCCCGCCGGGCGGCGAAAGGGATGCGTCGTGCCTTCGGCGTCGGCGAACTACCGCACTCTGTTGCGCACTTCGGGTGCCGCAGCCTTCTTCATTCCTGCCGCCGTCGGGCGCGTGGGCATCGCCATGACGGGGATCGGCATCGTCTGGCTGGTACACGCTCGCACCGGTTCCTATGCCGCCGCAGGTCTCGTCACCGGCGGCTTCGCTGTCGCGGACGCCGTCGCCGGGCCCCAAATCGGGCGCCTGGTCGACCGGTTCGGGCAGGCGCGCGTACTTCCCTGCGCGCTCGTCACACATGCCGGGGCCGTGGCGCTTCTGCTCACCGGCGCCGTTCCGGACCTCGTCGCCGGAGTGCTCATCGGAGCAACACTTCCCCAGCTCAGCGCCCTGTCCGCCGCTCGCTGGTCCGCCCTGCTGTCCGGCGAACGGGCTGCCGCGCTGCCCACCGCCTTCGCCCTGGAGGCCCTCGCCAACGGCGTGTCCTTCCTGGCCGGCCCGGCCCTGGTGAGCGCCCTCGGTGCAGCGGGCCGCCCAGGCGCTGGGGTGCTCCTCGCCGCCGCGCTCGTCGTCGGCGGCGGACTCACCTTCGCCGCCCAGCGCCGCACCATGCCGCCCCTCACCGGCCGCGCCGAACGCCGACACGCCGGACGCGCCCTGCTCCGATCCGCCTTTCTGCGGCAAGTCGGGCTCGGCCTCGCGCTCGGGGTGTTCTTCGGCGCCATGCAGGTGTCCGTCACCGCGTACGCCGTCGGACGCGGCACGCCGGACGCTGCAGCGCTGCTCTACTTCGCCTCCAACTGCACCAATCTGGTGGGTGGTTGGGCCTACGGAGCATGGCGTCACGGCGGTTCACCCCGGCGCCATCAGGCCGCAGCCGCCGCCTGCCTCACCCTTGCGAGCCTTCCGCTGACCTTCCTCGACGAACCCCTCGCGGTCGGCGCCACCCTCGCCCTGACCGGACTCGCCGTGCCGGTCCTCCTGATACTCACCTCCGTCCTCACCGAGTCGTCGGTCCCGCGCGCCGTCCTCACCCAGGCATTCACCTGGGGCAACTCCGCCAGCGCGGCCGGAATAGCGAGCGCCGCGGCGATCACGGGCCGGGTGGTGGACGCGGGCGGTGCGCACGGCGGTTTCGGTGTGGCGGCGGGCGCCGCGGTGGCGATGACGGCCCTGGCGCTCGGCGGGCTGCGTGGTTCATCACCGGAGGGGCCGAAGCCCTACGCTCCCGCGGAAACCACGGCACCCAGCGTGCCGATGACGCCGCGGGACTCGTCCACGAACCGCCAGGCTCCGTGAACTCTGCCGGCCGGCCCGGCAAATGCCCCGTCCTCGCACGGGCCAAGAAGGGCACGTGGCACCAGCACGACAAGCCCACCTCGGAGTTCCTCCACCGCGTCCTTGCCGATGTAGCTTTCCAGCCGTTCGGGGTCGCACGGTACGCAGTGACCCCGACCTTCGAACCTGGCTTCGGCAACGATGAGTGACGGTGTGCCATACCTGTTTGGCCGAGCTGGGAATTGCCCTCATAGCGCAGACCACGGGCAGGCATGGAACGGCTCAGGCTCCGCCCTGACCTGCGCGACCCGTCGCCCTGACCTAGATTCACACGCGTCCGGCCCCCTCCGCACCGTTCCACCGCCGCGGATGATGACCACCTCGGTCGACGACGGTTCGAACACCCACTGCCTTCCCCTGGCCGAGCACATCGTTACGGTTTGCGACTCCCGTCTGCGTGACCGGAAGAAGGTACTGGTATCCCTGTCCCGCGCCACCAAGCCCACGGAACCCGCCGAGCCCTCCGAGCCCCTCCGAGCCCCTCCGAGCCCTCCAAGGGCCAACCGTCCCGCGCCAGCGAACAGGCCCCACTTCGAGGAAGGTTCGGTTCATGGCGACGAGACTGGACTGCTCCTACGGGAAACCGCGCCGCGACACCATCATCGCCCCAACTACCCATGATCAGACCCTCTTCGATGCCCTCCCCCACCCGCGCGACCGGCATCGGCGCCGCCACTGTCCGCCCTGGACGCCAAGGACGCCAAGGACGCCCGGGACACCCAGGACGCCCGGGACACCCAGGACGCTCTGGACGCCCTCCGGGGCGGATCGCCGCGCGAGGCCGACTCGAAGAACCCGGGCTGGGGCACGGAGTCTGAATGCACTGTCACCGGAGTGTGGGATCGCCCGGTCACTCTGCAGCGTGGGATGTGGCCGCGAGGTGCGCGGCTGGGCCGTTCGGTCGCGTTCAAGTTAACGCGTACGTAAGGCAGTTGCGATTCAACACTTGACAGGTGCGCATCACCGCGCCACTTTGGGAGCGCTCCCACCATCAAGACTTACGCGCTTCCCCACCCTCTGCACCCCACTTCTTCGAGGCATGAACCCGAGGCATGGGCGCTGTCGCGCACCCTTGCCCCGGTCACCTCGGCCGAGGAAAGCGGACGTCATGACTCCGGTAAAGCGCTCCAAGCCCAGCTGCCCGGGCAGGCTGACCGGCCTGTCACTCGCCGCGTGTGCCGCCGTCGCACCTCAGTGGGGTGTGCCGGCCACTGCGGCCGAACAGGGCAGCCTGCGCGACCTGTCCGTCGCGCACGGCAAGCACTTCGGCTCGGCCGCCGACAACAGCGAGCTCTCCGACGCCACCTACTCCGCCACCGTGACCGACTGGTCGAACTTCGACGAAACCCACGACTACAGCCGGGCCGCCACCGCCACCTACGCCGACTCTCCCCGGCTCGCCGCCTATGTGGGCTCAGCCCTCGCCCGGGGCGTCGAGCCGTGAGCGGACCCGGCACGGCCGAAACGGCCCGGGACCGCGACCCGTTGCTCCCGTCCTTCGACGCCATCGCCGCGGCCCTGCCGCTCGCCACGGCATCCACGCTCACCAACGCCTCGCCGCACCACCGGATCCCTGCCGACGGCGACCTGGTGCGGGGCACCGAGCCGTAAGCACGCGGAGCCCCGGATCGACCTCTCGACCTGCCTTCGGGGACTGCCCGAAGGAGCACGCACGAAAGGAATACGGAGCCGCATGAGATCACGAAGTTCCACCCGGCACGGCATACGCAGAAAGTTCGCCGCACTCTCCGCCCTGGCGATCGCGGCGGCCCTGGCCGTGGCCGTCCCCACTCCGGCCTCCGCCGCGGCCCGCGTCGACAACCCCTACGCCGGAGCCAAGGCGTATGTGAACCCGCAGTGGTCCGCCAAGGCCGCCGCGGAGCCGGGCGGCAGTGCCATCGCCGACGAACCCTCGTTCGTCTGGATGGACCGCATCGCGGCCATCGAGGGCGCGGGCGACGCGATGAGTCTGCGCGAGCACCTCGACGCGGCGCTCGACCAGGGCGCGAACCTCTTCCAGGTCGTCATCTATGACCTACCGGGACGCGACTGCGCCGCGCTGGCCTCCAACGGTGAACTCGGCCCCACCGAACTCGACCGGTACAAGAGCGAGTACATCGATCCCATCGCCGACATCCTCGACGATCCCGCCTACGCGGACCTGCGCATCGTCACCATCATCGAACCGGACTCGCTGCCCAACCTCGTGACCAACGCGGGCGGCACCGCCGGATCCACCACCCAGTGCGCGACCATGAAGGAGAACGGCAACTACGAGAAGGGTGTGGGCTACGCGCTCCACACCCTGGGCGCCATCCCCAACGTCTACAACTACGTCGACGCCGGACACCACGGCTGGCTGGGCTGGGACACCAACTTCGTGCCGGCGGCACAGGAGTTCAAGAAGGCCGCGACCACCGAGGGCGCCACGGTCGCGGACGTCCAGGGCTTCATCGTCAACACGGCCAACTACTCGGCCCTGAAGGAGCCGTACTTCAAGGTCACCGACTCGGTGAACGGCACGACGGTGCGTCAGTCCAAATGGGTGGACTGGAACTTCTACGTCGACGAGCTCTCCTACGCACAGGCCCTGCGCACGGAAATGGTCAACCAGGGCTTCGCCTCGAACATCGGCATGCTCATCGACACGGCCCGCAACGGCTGGGGCGGCTCCGCGCGGCCGACCGCCGCCGGCCCGCAGACCAGCGTCGACGACTATGTCAACGGCGGACGGATCGACCGGCGCATCCACGCGGGGAACTGGTGCAACCAGAAGGGGGCCGGCATCGGTGAGCGGCCCACGACCGCCCCGGAGACCGGCATCGACGCGTACGTCTGGGCCAAACCCCCGGGCGAGTCGGACGGCAACAGCCAGCCCATCGCGAACGACGAGGGCAAGGGCTTCGACCAGATGTGTGATCCGACGTACACGGGGAACGGGCGCAACGGCAACAACCTGACCGGCGCACTGCCCGACTCGCCGCTGGCGGGCCACTGGTTCTCCGCCCAGTTCCAGGAGCTGCTGCACAACGCGTACCCGCCCCTGGGCGGCAGCAGCGGCGGCGACACCCAGGCGCCCACCGCGCCGACCGGCCTCACGGTCACGGGCAAGACGAGCGGCAGCGTCTCGCTGTCCTGGACGGCGTCGACCGACAACACTGGCGTCACCGCGTACGACGTGTACCGCGCGGGGGTGCAGGTGGGTTCCTCGGCGACCACCTCCTTCACCGACACAGGGCTCACCGCCTCCACGTCGTACAGCTACACGGTCAAGGCCCGCGACGCGGCCGGGAATGTTTCGGCGGCCTCCTCGGCGGCCTCGGCCACCACGTCCGACGGGGGCGGAACCGGCACCGGCACCCTCAAGGTCCAGTACAAGAACAATGACTCCTCGGCCACCGACAACCAGATCCGGATGGGCCTGCAGCTGGTCAACACCGGAACCAGCGCGGTGAACCTGTCCACGGTGAAGGTGCGCTACTGGTTCACCCCCGAGTCCGGTGCGAGCACCTTCAGCACCGCCTGCGACTACGCCGTAATGGGCTGCGGCTCCCTGACCCAGAACGTGACGACCTCGGGCAGCTCGGCCGCCGGAGCCAGCCACTACCTGGAGGTCGGCTTCGGCAGCGGCACCCTGGCGGCGGGGGCCTCCACCGGAGAGATGCAGTTGCGCTTCAACAAGACCGACTGGTCGAACTTCAACGAGGCCGACGACTACAGCCGCTCCACGAACACGGCGTACGCCGACGCGCCGAAGATCGGCGTGTACGTGGGAGGCACCCTGAGCTGGGGCACCGCGCCCTGACCTGACGACCTGAACCGATCTGACCGGCCTCACGGCCCTGGTGCGACCCCTGTCCGTCCCACTGTCCACGTCGTCCCCGTCGCCGCATGCGTCATGCGGTGGCGGGGACGACTCCTGTCATGGTGCGGCCACGGCACACAGCACCGTACCTGCGCGCAACAGCGTCGCGATGCCGGCAAGTGAGCACCTGAGGCCCGGACAGCTCAACCGCCTTCGTGGAGACGTGCCGGTGTGACGTGCTGACGCGACCTGCTGCTGACCGACCACGACGACCACGGTGTGCTGGACGCCGCCCTGCTCGGCGGGCTGATCCTGATGGACATCGGTCTGTCCAACGACAGATGACATCCCACTGCGCCGCCCACGGCCGGGCTGCCGCGTCTTCCCGTGGAAGGAACCCTCCAGTGACCGTCATGCCGTTGCGCACCACGACCGCCGCCCCTCGTCAACTCCGAAGATCAGTACCTTCTGCACCTCCGCGACGCCAACAATCCGATCTGCCTCAGCGGACGCTGCTCCCCATTGCTCAGGTCTTGCTCAACTCGCTTCACCTGCCACCCGATTACGGTGAAGATCGCCTCACGCGGTTGATCGCGTGGCGTGGCCCGGGGTGCGGTCCACGAAGGGCAGGCTTGGGGGGAGTGACAATGGCGAAAGCGGTACGGGCCTCGCTGGGAGAAATGTGGATCACGTGTCAGGTCTGCAAGAGCGATCTCTTCCGTGAGCGAGGCGTGAAGCTCAACAGCACAGGTGGCGAGCTGTTCAATCTGGCCTGGGCCGATGAAACCGCCACGGGTTTGATCTGCTGGCGCTGCGGCTACGTGCACCTCTTCGTCAACCGAGAGATCCGGTTGCACCGCGTCAAGGAGTGACTCCTGGGGTGCGTCGCGTCCACCGAGGTCGGGACACGCGCTATCGCCACCAGCCGACATTCTCAGTGCCCGGCACGTTCAGCGGGGCCACTACCTCAGCGTTGGACGATCCCCGCGGTGCGCCGTACAGGACGAGGCGTGCTGGTCCCGGTCGGCGAGGGCGAGGTTGTCGCACTAGGCCATGACCTCGCCGATACGACCGGGAGCGGAAGCTCTGGGAGCATCGGCGCGACCTACACGTCGTGCCGCTCGTACAGGCGGGGCGAAGTCTGAGTCGGTGTCTCGGAGCAGGAGAACGGTTTCCCCAGGCAATCGGGGCCGCTCTCGGTGGGCGAGTCGACCAAGGCCTTTGCACTCCGACTCGCCTGCGTCGGCACGGGCAGTACGCGCTGGGGCTGGCCGGCGTCCAGCACCCTCAGCCCCCGTCGACGACCAACAGCGTCGTGAAGCGAGTGATCGGTTCGGCTGAACGCGAAAGGTAGGGGTCGCACCCGGCCTGGCCATTAGGGTCCGGCCATGCCAGCGGAAGCAGGGGACGCCTCGGAACGGATGCGAGAGGTCCATGAGGAGCCCGATCACTCAACTCGGCCCTGGGAGGTGCTCGCCCGCCATCGCAACTTCCGCAAACTGTTCCTCGGCAACTCGATATCACTGCTCGGATCGAGCGTCACGACGGTGGCGCTCCCGCTGACAGCAGTGGTCTACCTGCACGCTTCGCCGGCCGACATGGGTTTGCTCGGTGCGATGGGTCTGCTGCCGCATCTCGTCCTGGGGCTACCGGCCGGGGTATGGGCGGACCACGTTCCGTATCGACGCATCCTCACCATGACCGACATGGCCCAGACACTGGTACTCGGCTCCGTACCGATCCTGGCTGCCTGCGGGTTGCTACGCATGTGGCACCTCTGCGCGGTCGTGATGCTCGCCGGCGTTGCCAACCTCTTCGAGACCATAGCCGCGCAGTCCTTCACACCTCTGCTGGTGCCGCGCAAGGAACTGCTCCCTGCCAACAGCGCTCTCATGCTGAGCAACGCGACCGTCAACACGACGGGATCGGCCCTGGGCGGCCTCATGGTGACGGTGCTCAGTGCGCCGATGGCTGTCGCTGTCGACGCCCTCTCCTTCCTGATCTCCGGGCTGTGCAAAGCGTCCATCCGCCACTCCGGACGGATCGCTGATTCGGTCACTCCACGCGACCTGTCACTGCGGACCAACGTCCTCGAAGGGTTGCGCGCGGTGTTCGCCGACCGGATCCTCCGCGCCGTGCTACTCGCGGCCACCATCGGCGCGTTCGCGGGCCAGCTGCAGGCCGTCGTCCTGGTGATGTTCTTCATCCGGGACTTGCATCTGTCCTCGGGCTTGGTAGGAACTGCGATCGCTGTCAGCGGCGCGGCCGGCATCCTTGGGGCCACCATGGCGACCTGGTTCACACGACGGGTTGGATCCGGTCGGGCCTTCATCTCCGGTGTGCTTCTGGCCTCGTGCGGGGGTCTCGTCGTTGCCGCGGCGGTCGATCCCTCCCCCATGTCGCTGTCCATCCTGCTTCTGGCGCAGGTCCTGCGGGGAATCGGACCCTCGATCTACGGCGTCAACCAGCAGACCCTCCGCCAGGCCGTGATCGCCCCGCCGCTTCTCTCCCGCGCCAACGCCACCTGGCGCTTCCTCGTCTTTGGAGGACAGTCACTCGGCGCCCTGGCAGGAGGCATGTCGGGATCCATGCTCGGACTCAGGGCCACACTGATCGCCAGTGGCTGCATGATGCTTTTCGGTGCGTCAACTGCCATCGCCTCGCCATTGCGTTCGCTTCACGAGCTGCCCGCCCGTCAAGTCCTCGGCGAAGGGGGCACGGCCTAGCGGAGATGTTACGTACGTTCCGCCGGATGCCCCCGGGACTGCCGCAGGGTCAGCATCGACCCAGACGGCACCTGCGAGCGCCCGGAAGCCCAGGTGCCTTGATGCCCAGATGCCCAGATGCCCAGAATCCCAGGCAATCGCGGGACCACGCGCTCAGCGCAGCCGGGTCGGTGGGCCGCATGCACTTGCCCACCGATTTCAGGCAACACGTCCACGCCGCAACACCTCCGCCACCACCGAACTTGCCGCCCGGCGCACGCAGGGAGGTTGTGACCTGAGCTCGGTCGCGGCAATGGCTTCGGTGGGGAGCTCCATGGGCCCGGTCTCCCCGCAGGCCATTCAGCAAGCCGGCTGCTAGATCGGCAAAGTCTCAGGTGCGGCGGCTCGTCGATGTACCGCGGGCCATCTGCACGGCTCAGGCGGGTCACACTCTCGTCCAGATCAAGGGGCGGCCCAGACGCCGGCTCGGCAATTCGACATGGCTTCCGCTGGTCCGTTGTCTACCGATCGGAGCGAATCTCTTGCCGAAGGCGCACGTTGAAAGTCCGTAGAGCTTGCACCACATCTGATTGGGCGGTCACGTTCTCGGTGCCCTCTGCTCGCCAGACCAGCCCGGCGAACTCATCAGCGGATTCGCGCGTCTCGGCGCGACACAACAGATGCACCACCGATCTGCCGGTTTGCAGCTTGCCCTGCCAGGCCACACGGTCTGCTCTCGTAAGGTGGCGCTGGTCACTTCCGTCGAGCTGGGACTCGTAGAGATGCAGGCCCGCGGTGATGAATTCTGCCGCGCTCTTCAACTTCTGCTCCCGCAGCCAGCGCCGGTCTTCATTGCGGCCGGTAACCCACGTGCCGAGTAACACACCGGCCAACCCGATGAGCGCCCCTGCAAGGCCCGCCAGGAGGTTCCCCACGCACACCACCGCCCTCAAGACGCCAACAGTCCCGATCTGCATTTCGCCTGCCCGCGCCCCGGCCTGAGGTCCGGTGCTGACGGGTAGTCACACCTGGCTGCCCGACGAACCCGGACGCGCCACACCAGGCTAGTACCGCTCGACGATCCGGATCATTGGTTCCACAGCAGACTCCCAGCTTGTTCTTCAACCTCGGTCTGTCCCGACTCATCGATACCTGAGCAGTCTTTTCGAAATGTGAGCGTGTCGATCGCGTCGCACCCAGGAAGCGTTCAAGCGCCCAGAGCCAGGAACTGGCGGGCGCCGCGCAACGTGGTGTGCAGCTTGCGCTGAGTGGTGCGGCTGTCGAGGCGGACATCGAGTGCCCCGGGAAGCTCGCTGTCGGCCCGCAGACCCGCAGGAAGTCGGGACGCGTCGAGCCCATCACGCTTGGCGATGAGGATTCCGAGTTCATGACGGCTCACGGCATCGGCTCCCGCCAGATGGTGAACGCCGTTCGCTTCACCACACGCAAGCTCCAGCAGGGCCGCGGCCAAGTCAGCGACATGCACGGGGCAGCGGATGTCATCGGTGAACAGGACGCCGCTTCGCGTGTCGGCCGCGAGGTCGTGCACCATGCGTTCGTGCGTGGACCGCCGGTCACCGATGATCAGCGAGGTGCGAGCGATGACGGCATCCGGGTGCGTGAGGCGAACCCCCGTCTCCGCTGCGGCCTTCGCCGCGCCGTAGGGGGTGACAGGGTCGGGGAGACAAGGTTCGTCGTAGTGGACACGTGTGCCGGAGAAGACCGCGTCGCTGGATACGTGGACCAGGCGGCAGCCGTATTTCGCCGCGGCAATCGCCAGGCGGAGAGGGCCTTCGGCCGTGACCGCCCAGTCGGCTCCGCCGCTCGACGCGTTGACGACGAGATGCGGCCCGACGTCGGCCACCACGGCTTCCACGTCCCTGGTACTCCGTAGGTCTAGCGCATACCAATCGACTTCGGACGCACTGCCAGGTCTGGTCGCGTACGTCGCCGCCGTTGTGTGCCCGCCGGCTACGGCCTGCCGTATCAACTCAGCACCCAGGAAACCGCTGCCGCCGATGATCAAAAGCTTCATGCGGAAACACAGTAGACCGGCTCACGGCCCCGGCCGGCAGCGTGCTCCCCTCCGGGGCGGCCTGGCCCGTTATCGCGTCGGTGCGTCCTCCGCCGTCTGCCGGCTACGCGCTCCGTCGCAGGTCGGCAAGGGTCAACGGGCGGCGGATGTCGAAGGAGGAACGACTCATCGGAAGTCGTCAACGTCGGTCAGCCCTCGCACTGTTGGCAGATTGGCGCAGGTCCCGATCCTTGCCAGGATTGCGCCTTCGTGTGCCTCGACTCTGCTGGGGACGGTCTGTGGATCCTCCCACGTACGGACACAGCTACGGACACAATTACGGATACAGCACTCACACACTCGGTCAGTAATCGGTCACTCAATCCACGTTCTTCGGTCTATACTCCTCGCACCAATAGCTTGGGCGAGGGGGAGAGATGCGGGAGAGCGTCGAGGAGCGGCACAAGCGGCTGCTGCGGATCGTGCGGGAGCGCGAGAGTGTTCGGGTGGCCGAACTCGCCGCGGAGCTCGGCACATCGGTGGAAACGGCGCGGCGGGATGTGACGGCGCTGGCCGACATCGGTCGCGTCCGCAGGCTCCACGGCTCCGTGGTCTGGCCGACCGTGGCGCTCAACGCCCGCGATGCGCGGCTCGCCCGGAAGGCCCCCGCCCCGTCCCCCAGCGGGCTCCTGCTGGGAATGGTGGTCCCTACGGCCAACTACTTCTACCAGTCGGTCATCCGCGGGGCCCGCGAGGCCGCCACCGCGGCCGGCGCGCGCCTGCTGGTCGGCATCACTGACTACCACCGGGACCGGGATGCCACACAGATCAGGAACATGCTCGAGGCCGGCGCGAACGGCCTGCTCCTCACCCCCAGTTGGAACATCCACGGCCCCGACCGGGCGGACGCCCTCCAAGTGGCGGAGCTCGCGGTGCCGACCGTGCTCGTGGAACGCCGGATCCCTCTGGGCCTGCCCGGGGCGAACCTCGACAGGGCGGGCTCGGACCACGCGGGCGGCGCCTCGATGGCCGTGCAGCACCTGGCCGCCCTCGGGCACCGGCGTATCGCTCTGCTCTCCCGGAACACGCACACCTGGCCCCACATCCGCCGGGGCTACCGGGCGGCGATCGATGCGCTCGGCCTCCCCGACGACGACGTCTCCTCGACGACGGACTCGCACGGGCGCTACGGCGAGTTCGACGACCACGCCGAGCGGCTGACCGCCCTCATCACCTCGGGGGAGATGCGGGCCGCCCTCGTCCATGACGACACGGACGCGGCCAACCTGCTGCAGTGGCTGCTGGCCCAGGGGATCCGTGTGCCCGAGGACTTCGCGCTCGTCTGCTACAACGACGAGATCGCGGCGCTCACCGACACGCCCATGACCTCGGTCTCCCCCGCGAACCACGCGCTCGGCGAGACCGCGGTGAAGCTGCTGCTGCGCCGCGTCGAGGATCCCGGCGTGGAGCACTCCGCCGTCGAATGGCTCCCCCGGCTTCTGGTCAGGAAGTCCTGCGGCGCTCCCGAGTCCGCCCAAGTGCCCAGCAACTGACCGATTACTGCCCGCTTCGCCATTCGGTCTTGACGCCGGTCAGAGCCGGAATCCAAGCTGCGCAACGACACGCCGCACTCGCGTCGGCGAGATTCCCGTCTTGCACAGATTGGTTCCCCATGGCTTCTTTTCTGCGTCGCCGTGCCTTCCTCCACGCTGCCGGGGGCACCGCTCTGGCCCTCGGGCTCTCGGGTACGGCCGCGGCCGCCCCCTCGTTCGCCGCGTCCGCCACCGAACCCACGGACGGCAGCCAGGAGTTCGCCGCGCTGCGAGCCAAGTGGCGGGATCTCGTGCTCGGCACCGGTTTCAGCCCCACCGCCGAACCGTTCAAGACCCTGCTCGCCAACCTCGGCACGACCGCACAGAAATACCTCTCCACCATGGCCCCGGCCAGCGGCTCCCTGTGGCCCGACGCGGTGTGGGCGGACCCGGACCCGAACACCGACGCCGAGTCGTACGCCTTCTCCGCGAAGATGAACGACAGCTACACCAGGCTGGGCGCCATGGCCCAGGCGTGGGCGCAGCCCGGCACCGGGCTGACAGGCGATGCCGAGGTGCTGGACGCGGTCCTGACCGGCCTCGACCACGTCAACTCCGAGGTCTTCAACACCGCCACCCGGCAGTACGGCAACTGGTGGAACTTCCAGATAGGGGCGCCTCAGGCCCTGATGGACACCTGCGTCCTGGTCCATGACCATCTCACCCCGGAGCAGATCGCGAAGTACTGCGCGGCCGTCGACCACTTCGTCCCGGACTCCGTCTTCGACCAGTACACCGGCACCAGCACCGGCGCCAACCGCGTCGACCTGTGCCGCAGCGTCATCCTGCGCGGCATCGTGGGCGAGGATGCGACGAAGGTCGAACTCGCCGCCAGATCCCTGGCCCCGGTCTTCCCCTACGTCACCACCGGGGACGGCTTCTACGCCGACGGATCGTTCATCCAGCACCGCAACGTCCCCTACATCGGCGGCTACGGCGCCGTGCTCCATGATGGCGTCGGCCGCCTGCTGGCCCTGCTGCGCGGCTCCGCCTGGGAGCTGAACGACCCCAACACCCAGCTCTTCCTCGACACCGTCGACAGGGCCATCGCCCCGTTCATCTACAACGGCCTGATCATGGACAATGTGTCCTCCCGTGGCATCAGCCGATTCGGGACCTCCGAGCACACCCGCGCCATCGGACTCCTCGGCACCCTCGTGCTGATAGGCCAGGGGGCTTCTCCGGAGGAGAACGCCCGGTGGCGAGCCATGGTCAAGGGCTGGATGCAACGGGACTACTACGCCCCGCCGCTGAAGAACCCCGGTCTGAGCCTGACCCGGGCGGCGCAGCTCCAGTCCGTGCTCGACGACACCACGGTCAAGCCCGCCCCCGAGCCCGTCGAACACCGGCTCTTCCACAACATGGACCGTGTCACGCACCGCCGCCGCGGCTGGGCCGCCTCGGCCTCCATGGCCTCCCGGCGGATCGCCCACTACGAGTTCGGCAACGGCGAGCACGCCCGCGGCTACCACACCGGTGCCGGCTGGCTCTCCTGGTGGGGCTCCGACTTCGGCCTGGATCAGTACTCCGACGCCTTCTGGCCCACCGTCGATCCGTACCGCCTCCCCGGCATCACCGCTTCCCGTAAGCCGCTCGCCGACGGCCAGGGCGGCAACTGGGGCCAGCCGTGCCCGGACGTCGACTGGGTCGGCGGGACGACCGACGGCGAGTTCGGTGCCACGGGCCAGCACCTCAAGGGGCTCGCATCCACCATGACCGCGAAGAAGTCCTGGTTCTGGCTGGACGACTCCGTCGTCTGCCTCGGCGCGGGCATCACCTCCACCGACGGGTTCGCGGTCGAGACCACGGTCGACAACCGCGCCCTCGGCGCCGCCGGTGCCCCCGCACTGACCGTCGACGGCAGGTCCCAGCCGGGGCAACAGGGTTGGAGCCAGTCCTTCGAGGACGCCGAGTGGGCACACATCGAAGGCCACGCCGGGTACGTCTTCCCGGGCGGCGCCCAGCTGAGCGCGGTCCGCGAGGAGCGCACCGGCGCCTGGAAGGACATCAACACCGGCGGCCCCGCCGACCCGATCACCCGCCGCTACCTCACCCTCTACACCGACCACGGCACCGACCCCGCCGATGCCTCGTACGCCTACGTGCTCCTGCCCGGCGCCGGCGCGCGGACCACGGCCCGACGTGCCCGCGACCGGGGCTGGTTGAAGATCCTCGCCAACAGCGGCGACCAGCAGGGCGTGCGCGTCGCCGGGCTCGGCCTGACCGCGGTCAACTTCTGGGCCGCGGGAACGGTGGACAAGGTCACCGCGAGCGCCCCCGCCTCCGTCCTGATCCGCGAGCACCGCGACGGCACCGCCACGGTGGTCGTCTCCGACCCGGCCCGCCAGGCCACGTCCCTCCAGGTCACCTGGCACAAGCGGGTGTCGAAGGTGCTCTCCGGGCCGGGCTCGGTCACCGCCGCCACCGGTTCCTCCCTCAAGCTCACCTTCGGGGACCTCACCGGCGCCTTCGGCGCCCCCCTGAAGATCAAGGTCAAGCTCGGCTGACCTCTCGCACGCGCGGGCCCGCTGACGGCGGCGGGCCCGCGTACAACTCCCCCCACCAAGGAGAAAACCGTGCACCGACGCAAAGTCCGTTCCGCCCGGGGCGCCGCACGCGCCACGACCGGCAAGCTCCTGCTCACCTCTGCGGCGATCGGCGCCGCCATGACACTCCTGACGGCGTCCCCCGCCGGCGCGGCCGTCCTGTGGACGGCCGACCCTGCCTCCGGAGCCGCCGCCTTCGACTACACCGCCTGCGACGGCGGACAGATCTCGACGACGAACTGGAACGACGGCCACGGCGACATCTTCAGCCTCAACAAGCCGGCGGGGATCGACCGCTGCGAGGCGGCGGGGGCGGCCGGCCGCACGTGGAGCAACAACTCCACGTACTGGTGGGGCTGGTACTTCGACACGAACTCGGACAACGCCCAGACCGTGTTCCAGTGGAAGTCCTGGGGCACCGGCGATCAGCAGCAGCAGAACTACCCGGTCATCATGAAGGTCGAGGACGGCCTGCTGAAGGTCTGGTACGTCGCGCCGGGTGAGACGTGGCAGTCGGTCGGCACCATGGCGTGGACGGCCGGCAGCTGGCACAAGCTCGAGCTGGGCATCACCACCCGCTCCGACGACACAGGCTCGTTCGAGGTCTGGATGGACGGAACCAAGGTCGCCGGCAAGACCGGCGCCCGCACCTGGGACGACATGGGCAACAACCCCCGGTGGGGCACGTACGGCACCGGCATCAACGGCGTCAACTCCCACGTCTGGATCGACGACCTGAAGCTGGGCCAGTCCCGCGCGGACGTCGACTAGCAGATCACCTTGCGAGGGGGCCCACCAGGCGCTTCCGGCAAGTCACCTCAAAAAGAATCCCGACGGCTCCGCCTCGGCACGCCCGTGACGACGGCGGAGCCGGCCTCAGTCCCCTGCAGTCGGTTCACTGCCCGCAGCCGCCCTCCGTTGCATAGGGCATTCTCCTGACATCCTCCCGAACGAGGGTTACGGTGAACTCATGGACGGGACACAGTGGCTGACGTCGTGTCACCCCAATCCCGCACTCGTGTACGAGCAGTGGGAGAGGTCACCTCATCTGGCCTCGATACCGGCCGGCGTCCGCTTCGACGTGCTGCGACTGTTCCAGCCACTCGCCCTGACCGTTCTGTGGGAACTCGGTGATCTGGCCCAGAAGATCCCGGTCCTCGAGGAACACCTCGAGCGTCGTCCCGCCTTCTACTTCCTCACCGAGCTCGGCACAGCCGAGAACTGGCAGCCCGACGGCCACAGTCTGCTGCTCACCACCGGCGACGACCTGATCCTCCCCTCCCCCAGCGCGGACGGGATAGCGGGAGTTCAGCGCCACGCCTTCCTGTGGCGCACCCCGCCGGACGGCAGCGGCCGCCTCGCCGACCACGAGACGCTGGCCACCGCGTACGCACATGCCCGCGACCCCGAGCGCCAGGCGGCCCGCATCAGGGCCGCCCGTTCCGTGTTCTGGGGCGCCCAGCACACCCGCCGCAGCTGACCTCCCGGTGAGCGGTACACCGGTGGCGGGCATCCGCGGCTGACGGGGGCGTGCGAGCGTTCTCGATCCTGTACGTCTTCGCGCCCGGCGCCACCGCGACGCGGCCCCGATCCCCTACCGCCCCCGCTCCGCCGCGGCCTCCCCGTGCGTCCCCACCAGGCCCATGCTCCCGTCCACCGTGATGACGTCGCCGGTCCGGATCCGCGCCACAGCGTCCCGTACGCCGACCACCGCCGGGATGCCGTACTCGCGGGCGACGACCGCGCCATGGGAGTTGGCACCGCCCATCTCCATCACGAGGCCGCCCGCTGTCAGGAACAGCGGGGTCCAGCCCGGATCGGTGGACGGGGCGACCAGGATCTCGCCCGGCTCCAGGTGCGCTCCGACCGGATCGGTCACCACCCGCGCGGGGCCGGTGATCTCGCCTGCCGACGCCGCGGTGCCGACCAGGTCACCGGGTGCGTGGGGCGCGGCCTGCACGTGCTGCGTCACCTCGGGCTCCGTGCCGTCGGAGAGAAGGACGCGCGGGATGCGCCGGCGGCGCATCTCCTGCTCGTACTCCGCTCTCCGCTCCGCGACGGTCCGGCGCAGGTCCGCGTCCTCCCCACGCATCTCCTCGAAGTCCAGGAAGAAGACGTCCTGCGCGGCGTCGATGCGTCCTTGTGCCTGCAGTTCGGCTCCCCGCTCGGCGATGCGCTCGCGGAGGGTCCCGAAGAGCGTGATCGCCAGATACTTCGGGTATTCGCGCAGGCCTGCCAGCATCCGGGTGCGGTGCAACGCGAACCGGACCAGACGGCCGCGCCCCTTCGCACGTCGCGCGAGCCGGTCGATCATCGCCTCCGCCTCGGCCGCTCCGCGCGCGAACACCGCGTCCGGCTGGGCCTGTTCGCCGTCCAGGCGCAGGTAGTTGCGGACGACGCCGATGACATACGTGGGGTCGTCGGACCAGCGCGGCAGACCGAGGTCGATCTCGGCGACGGCGCGGTGACCCCACTGGTTCAGGAAGGCACGGATGCCGTGCTGCGCGGCTTCAGGCAACTCACCGTCGCGATAACGGGACACCAGTTGCTCGACATCGTCGTCCTGGAACACCCTTACCACGTCGCGGTCTTCACGGATCGTCACCGCCAGGCGCCACAAGTCGAGGTCCATCTCTGTGGTGACGTTGTTCGGCAGGCTGCGCAGGACTGTCTGCAGCTCGCCCGGTTCCGTACGGACGAGCTTGCTGGTGAGTGCCAGCATCGCGAAGCCCACCAGGGCGGTCGGGGCGACCGTGGGCAGCACCGGGACCACGCAGTCGCGCAGGGCGTTTTCGACGGACTTCTCCCGGGCCGTCCGCAGGAGTTTCGTCTCCGTGCTCCGTGCGCGCCGCACCGCCGCCTCGGGACGAGCAAGGGCGCGCAGGGCGGTGGAGGGGGCGTGGAACCTGCGGGCGAGGCGCACCACCCGCTTGACCGCGGGCCAGGGTGACGTATGCGTGAGGGTCAGGCGCGGATCGTCGTACAGACCGCGCAGGACCTGCGCCGAACGGGCCTCCATGACGTCGAGTACGCGCGGGAAGAAGGCCCTTCCCGCCCTGCTGCGCAGGACCGTGGTGACGTCGATGAAGACGCGGCCCGCCGACTCTGCATAGCCCTCCGACCCCGGGTCCCCCACGATGATCCGGCCGACGGCCCCGGCGATCTCCCGGATCACGGCGCGCCCGGCCGGGGTGATCGGCCGCTCCAGTCCCTGCGCGAGGCTGAAGCAGAAGTACACGTGGAAGCCGTCGTGGTCGCCGGCGCGCTCGGGGACAGGGAACAGCGTGGTGATGGGTCGTGACTGGGTGAGGTGCAGCTCGCCCCACGCGTCGATCGCCCACTCGAGGTCCTGCGGACTTCCGTAGTGTGCCTGGACCTTGGCGCCGAGTTCGGCGAGTTCGAGGACTTGGCGGTCGGTGAGGCAGGGCGCGTGGTTCTCGCCGATGTCGACCTTCTCCGTGCCGCCACCGGCCAGCGGGCAGATGAGGAAACGCTTGTCGCCCGGGCGCCGTTCGATGATCTCGCCGCCTGCCGCTCTGTCCGGGCGGCCCGCTCCGCCCGCTCCGTCCACGACGAAGTGGTCCGGGTTGACCGCCCCGGAGACGACGGCCTCGCCGAGGCCGGGGCTCGCGTCGATGACCACTTGATCGCGCTTGCCGGTGACGGGATTCGCGGTGAACATCACGCCCGCCACAGCCGAGGCGACCATCCGCTGCACGACGACGGCCAGGTGGACCGAGCCATGGTCGATGCCGTTGCTCTCGCGGTAGCTCACCGCGCGGTCGGTCCACAGAGATGCCCAGCAGCGGCGTACCGCGTCGACGACGGCGTCCGCTCCGACGACGTTCAGATACGTGTCCTGCTGCCCGGCGAAGCTCGCGAACGGCAGGTCTTCGGCGGTGGCACTGGAGCGCACGGCGACGGGCACATCGGCGCCGAATGCCGTGTAGGCGGCGAGAATCGCCCCTCTCAACTCGCCCGGCACCTCCACTTCGAGGATCCGCCGCCTCGCCTCGTCGGGCCGCAGACCCGCCAGGCCGTCCGTGGCCGAGATCATCCGGTAGGCGTCGGTGGTCACACAGAAGCCCTCGGGCACGGGCAGCCCGGCCCTGGTCAGTTCGCCGAGGTTCGCAGCCTTGCCGCCCACGGTGGCCGGCATCGTGGCGTCAATGGCACCGAAGTCGAGGACGAGCGGCATGGCGTTCCTTCCTGCCCGTGGTGACCGTCCAGTGACGCTGGACCGTCCCTTTATTCATCATGCGATGAATAAAGAGTGTACGTCAATCCACCGAGCCGTACCCCTGCCGACAGCCGTAGACCGTGTGGCGCATACATGGATCCATCGCCGATGTGCAGCGCTGTGGTTCAGTGCAGGCACATCGGGGGCCGGACGCCTGCTGTGGACCGGCTCACCGACATCGGGGTCGACGTTCGGGTGGTCACGCCACGGCGTCAACGTCTTCTCTCGAAGGTCCGCCGCCCCGTGGGAGCAGCCGACCGTCCCTCGCTCTGCTCGCCAAAATGCCCCGACAGCCGAGCGGGACGTGCGCGGGAGAAGTGGTCAGGTCAGGTCAGATCAGGTCAAGCCGATGCCCCAACTTGGCCGACTGCCGATTGTGCGCCTTCGTGTCCCACCACTCTTCCAGGTGGGCGTGCACGAGGTGCACGAGCTGCTGCAGCCGCTCGGGAGGAGGCGCGGACGACGTGAGCACATCCGTCCAGGACTGGTCAGCCCAGGGCAGAGCGAGCTCCCACCTCTCACTTGGACGGCCTCGGCGGCCCACGGTAAGCCAGTACGTCAACGTAACGCTGCGATCTTGATCGTGCTCGACCGACAACTTGACGACATCGAAACGGACTCCGTCAGCAGTGACGAACGAGCGGCCCAGGGCCTGCTCGGCAGGCCTTCGTTCCTCCATGAGTCCCATTTCCTATCCCCTCGGTCCGCGCCCCGATGCGGCGTCCAGCCGGCAGGAAGGCCGAGGACGGACGACTGATCGACCTTCTCGCATTTCACTACGCCTCAGCGCGGCGGTGAAATCGCCTCACTCCGCGATCCTTGGGACGGTGTCCCGAGCCGGCTCCGACCGCTGCGGCGTCCGGGGGTCTGGGGGCAGTCGGCGCTCCAGCCGCAGCATCAGCACCGTACCCATCAGCGCGAGCAGCCCCACGGCGAGCCATGGGAGCAGTCGGTCCCGGCTGAAGAGCAGGCCGAACAGACTGGGGCCGATAATGCTGGCGAAGGCGAAGGTGTACTGGAACGCGGCCATGTAGGTGCCGCGTGACCCGACCGGTGCCGCGTCTGCCACGAGCGCGTTCACCACCGGACCGTAGGTCATCTCCGCAAGAGAGAAGCACGCCACCACGATGACGAGGTACGGCACGAGGGTCGCGGACGGAAGCAGGGTGGCTGCCGCGGACAGGACGCACCACAGGGCCCACAGTGCGCCGGCCCACGCCATGGCGCGGGCGCGGCTCAAGCGGCGGCGGACGAAGCCGGTCGCGGCGACCGAACAAGTGGCCAGCAATACGGTGTTGAGGGCCAGCAGAGGGCCCGGGGCCCAGCTCGGTCCGCGCAGGCCCTCAACGACGTAGACGGGCAGCGAGAGTGCCAGAAAGGAGCTGCACAAGGCGAAGATGGTGCACGTCGCAATGAGCTCCAGGAAGGGACGATCCCTCAGCAGCGCCCGATGGCCGGAGCGTTCCTGCGGCAACGGAAGGCCGCGCGGGGTGGCGGGCACCAGCCAGACGACCACGCAGGCAGCGAGCAGGAACGCCAGCCCGCTTCCCAAGATGATCCCGTTGTAGACGCGTACGGAATCCAGAGCGAGCAGTGCGCCGGCGATCAGCGCTCCGCCGCCGGCACCGGCTTCCCGGATCATCCCGGTTCGCGCGAACCACTGGTCCTTGGTCCCGTGTCCCTCGGAGTCCGCCTGGTCGGCGATGAGGGTGAAGACGGAGGACCAGTAGACGCGCAGGCCGACGGTCGTAACACCGACGGCGACCAGCAGCGAATCCGCTCCGGACACGGTCAAGTAGAGAAGGAAGCCGATGCCTTGCAGCGCCTGGCCTCCGGCAACCACCGCCCGCGGCCCGAATCGGTCCACCAGCCTTCCTACGGCCAAGGGCACGGGCAGGCTGGCGATGTTGACGAGGCTCATGAGCCCGCCGATCGCCGCGAGGCTCAGGTCTGTGCGCTGCAGAAGGTAGAGCAGCGACACCGGCAGATACATCCCCGTGCCGAGTGAGTCGACCGCCACTGCCGCCAGGAGCGGCCACCGTTTCCGGCCGCTCGTCCCGGGGTCCTCGCTGTCTGCGGGCCCTGTCACACGCTGCACCTCGCTCCTCGCGCCTCGCCCGAACGGAGATCGACCGAAGTCAACAGCATGCCGCATCATCGGCCCTCAACCCACCCTGTAGGAAGACTAGTTGGGACGACACGGCAGGGCCGGGTCTACGGTGCGCTCACGACGGCCGAGCTGATGATCGAGGAGCATGCTCCGGCCTGCCCCACCCTGCGTGGCTCTCGCCGGACGTCCGCCTCGACCCCTAGGGCGGGCGCGAGGGCGTTGGGCTCTCGTTGGGCTCCTGTGCATCATTCCCGCGGAAGTGCCGAGTCGTGGGTGAGCGCCGGCGTCGCCGCGCGGGTGCCATTGAGGCGGCTGCTCGGAACCGGCCCCCGGCAGGATTTCAGCTGGACTCCCGCACGATCAGGCGGCAGGGAACCGTCTGCACTCCCGGTCGCGGCTCTGCCTCGATGGCTTGCAGAAGCTCCAGGGCGGCGATCCGGCCGATCTCGGCGAGGTTCATGTCGATGGTGGTGAGAGGCGGGCGGCTGGCCAGTGCCATGGTGCCCCAATTGTCGTAGCCCACGACGGCGACGTCTGTCGGGACGTTCACGCCGCGCTCGCGGAGCGTGTCCGCCACGCCCCGAGCGATCTGGTCGTTTCCGCAGAAGAAGCCGTCCGTATCGGGTGCCGTCCGCAGCACCGCTTCGGCGGCGAGCTGTCGCCGTGGCCAGACAGGCGGCCGCCTTAACTTCGTCCCCTTCGGCAACAACGGCTCCAACAACACCCATTGCTCGTCCGTGAGATCTCCCCGCGCCATGAACCGCGATCATTCCCGCTCAAGATCCACTTTCGACACACGGCCTAGTACGGCAAGCCTTCGGCCGCCGCACGCAAGGCGGCCAGGAGGCATGCGGTGATCTCGCTGCCGGACGCTTCGGGGTCGGCAGCGTAGCGTCGGGCGAAGTCCTCAGCCGCTGCGCGCAACGCGCCGTTGAGGGTGGCCGCGTGTACGTTCACGCGCAGGTCGTCCGAGCCGGCGCCGGATCGTTGGGCGAGCAACTCGGTGAGTACGGGCAGAGCGTCGTCGTGTGCCTGGAGCCAGACGGAGCGCAGGGCCGGATCGGTGGACGTCATGCGGATCAGGTCGAGAATGACCGGCGTGGTGGAGGGCAGTCTGCCGATCTGGCAGATGTCCGTGAAGAACTCCAGCAGGCTCGACTCCGCCGGCCAGTGGCGCAGTTGGTCCATGACGAAGTCGAGTCCCGCGGTGAGCAGGGGCAGGACGCAGCTTTCCTTGGTGGGGAAGTGGCGCCACAGCGTGCGGGCGGAGATGCCGACGGCCTGGGCTATCTGCTCGCCGGTCGTGGCCGTGACTCCCTGCGAGGTGAACATCCGGACGGCCTCATGGGCGATTTCGAAGCGGAGAGCCGCCTTGCGCCGCTGGGCGAGGAGTGGCCTGGCATCCGCCTCCATCGTCCGCCCGCGGTCCGGGAAGGGCGTCTCACGCACGCTCGCTCCACCACCTTCTGTCGGTTGCGCAGCATAGCGAAGGCGTCCGGAACTGACGCATGCAGACGTCTTGTCAGTGAGTGACACATCAACTTACTCTGCCGTAAGTAACCAGCGGGTAACCACAGTTCTCCGCGGTCACTCTTGGCATGCGCGCATCAAGTTTCCCTCGTACCGCTCCCCCGACCAGCAGGGTCGGGGACGGTCAGCCGCCGAACGGACGGCGGCATCTCCCTCTCCCCCGAAGGAGTCACGCATGCCCACGCCCAGCAGGCGCGCCGTGCTCGCCAGGGTCGGCGGTCTCGCGGCCGCCGGTGCCCTGTCCACGACGGCCGCATCACCCGCCTCCGCCGCTCCGACCCGTGTCCGGCTGACAGAAGAGGACCACCGTGTCGTCGTGATCGGATCCGGCTTCGGCGGTGGCGTGGCAGCGCTCCGGCTGGCGCAGGCCGGCGTGCCGGTGACCGTCCTGGAGCGCGGCCGTCGCTGGCCGACGGGACCGAACGCCGAGACGTTCCCCCATGTCTCGGGGCTCGACAAGCGAATGCTCTGGTACGGCACCCTCCCGGCAGCCGTCAGGCCGCTCGCACGACTGATCGGCACCCCGCTCGACTTCACTCCGTACGCAGGACTCCTGGAGCCCGTTCTCGGCGACAACATCCTGAGCGTCTGCGCGGCCGGGGTCGGCGGCGGATCGCTCGTCTATCAGGGCATGACCCTCCAGCCCTCGGAGCCGGTGTTCAACACCTGGCTGCCCGAACAGCTCGACTACAGGCGCATGGACCGCATCCACTATCCGCGGGTCGCCGCCACGCTCCGGGTGGCGACAGCGCCCGACGAGCTGATCAGCACCTCCACCTACTACGCGGCACGGGTGTTCGCCGAGCGGGTGCGCAAGGGCGGATACGCCCTGTCGAAGATCCCGATGCCGATCGACTGGGACTATGCCCTGGCCGAACTGCGCGGCGAGATGAAACCGTCGTACACGAACGGCGACTGCGCACTCGGCGTCAACAACGGCGGCAAACACTCCGTCGACGTGACCTACCTCCGTCAGGCCGAGGCAACCGGCAAGGTCACCGTGGCGACCCACCACAACGTCACATCCGTGGCGCGGGCCGCCGACGGCCGCTGGGAGGTCCATGTCGATCGCACCGACGACACGGGGCGCGTGCTGGAGCAGAAGGTCCTCTCCACCCGCGCCCTGATCATGGCGGCGGGAAGTGTCAACACCAGCAAGCTCCTCGTCCGCGCGGGGGCCACAGGCGCCATCCCCGATCTGCCCGACGGACTCGGCGAGGGCTGGGGCACCAACGGCGACCGGATCTACGCGTGGTCGAACCTGCAGGAGGACTTCGGCGGCGAGCAGGGCGGTCCGGTGGTGTTCGGCAGCAAGGCGTGGGAGGACCCGGCCACCGCGAACACGGTCATCCAGGCGTCGCTCCCGCCGCTGGGCCTCGACACCAGGACGACGATGCTCGTCGGCTTCGGGGTCAGCCCCGACCGTGGCCGGTTCCTGTACAACGCCGCCACCGACACCGTGTCGCTGCACTGGCCCCGCAACGGAGACACGGGCAGCCACCGCACGATCCAGCAGCGGGTTGCGGACATCTCGAAGGGGATCGGTGTTCTGACCGACACGAACTCCCTCGTCAACAGCACGTGGCATCCGCTGGGCGGTGCACCGATGGGCACCGTGTGCGACCTGGAGGGCCGGGTGCAGGGCCAACGCGGCCTCTACGTTCTCGACGGTGCGCTGATTCCGGGGACCACGGGAGCGTGCAACCCGTCCATGACCATCGCCGCCGTCGCGGAACGGGCGATGGACGCCATCACCGCTCACGACATCGACACCTTCATCTGAACGACGAGTGAGGAGCACGCCATGAACCGCAGAGAAACCCGTTCCCGTTCCGCCCGCACCGTTCACCCCGGCAGCCCCGCCACCCGCACCACGACCGCTCCCACCCGCCGTGCCGGTCCGGCTCGGGTGAGCCTGCTGGCCGGTGTCGTAGCGGGCGTCGTGTGCGTGGGCCTGTCGACAGCGCCGGCCTCCGCATCCGGCGCGGAGCCCGTCGTGTCCCGCGGCGTCACCATCCCCACGTTCTACAACCCGCCCACCGAACTGCCTGCCGCCGACGGCACGTTGATCCGGAGCGAGGCCATGCCGCTCGGGCTCGGCATTCCCGGCCTGGACGGCCGCCCCATGCCGGGCACCGCGACCCGCTTGATGTACAAGTCCACCGACTCCGCCGGACAGCCGGTAGCGGTGACCGGTGCGTACATAGAGCCCTCGGCCACCTGGCACAAACCCGGGCCGCGCCCCTTGGTTGCGGTGGCTTCGGGCACCATGGGCCAAGGCGACCAGTGCGCACCCTCGTTCGCGCTGCAACATCCGCTCACTCTCAACGGCAATACAGTGTCCGTCGGCTACGAGTCCCTCGCCATCTACCGGATCCTGGCCACCGGCGCAGCAGTAGTCATCACCGACTACGTCGGCCTCGGCGCCACCGACCGCCTGCACACCTACGCCAACCGGCTCGACCAGGGGCACGCGCTGCTGGACGCGGCCCGCGCAGCCCGCGCCGTGCCCGGGGCGTCGGTCACCGCGAACTCCCCGACCGGCCTGTACGGCTACAGCCAAGGCGGCGGCGCCAGCGCGGCCGCCGCCGAACTCCAGCCCTCCTACGCTCCGGACGTGAAGCTCGCCGGAACCTACGCCGGCGCTCCACCCGCGAACCTGACCTCAGCCATCAAGGGCATCGACGGCAGCGCACTGGCCGGAGCGCTGGCCTGGTCGATCAACGGCTTCGCCCAGGCGGACCCCGATCTGCGGGCGGTCGTCGAAGCCAACGTCAGTGACGCGGGCAAGGCCGCGCTGAACGACGCCTCGACCATGTGTGTCGGTGACGCGCTCTTCGGCCTCGGCTTCACCCACAGCAGCACGTGGACCACCAACGGCAAGTCCATCGGGGACATCATCGCCGCCGACCCCCGAGCGAAGGCAGCCCTGGACAAGCAGCGCATCGGCACACTCGAGCCGGCCGGACCGGTGCGTGTGGCCACCGGCATCCAGGACGACATCGTGCCCCACACGCAGGCCCGACAACTGGCCGTGGACTGGTGCGCCAAGGGAGCCGCCGTGACCTACGAGGCCATCAAGCTGCCCAACCTCGGCGACAAGATCCTCACCAACCACCTCGTGCCCCTCATCACCGACCAAGGGGACGCGATCTCCTGGCTGACGGACCGGCTCTCCGGCAAGCCGGCCACCTCCAACTGCCGGGCGATGCCACTCCAGCCCTGACCCACACCCCTTCTGCCGGAACAGCGGTCCCCGGCAGAAGGGGCTTTCCCTCTTGCCGAACCATTCCACGGCGGCGCGCGGGGAGGATGAACGACATCGGGGCTGCCGTGACGGTTGAGCCACGTCGGCATCGTGAACGCCCCCAAGGGCGAACCCTTCACGCCCCACGGCCGCTCCGGACGTGACGTCCCTTTGCCGACCAATGCGGTTGGCGCTCCGTGCGCCCTGGGGGAACAGGGCAGCCGTGCTGTCCGCCGATACCTCGCCCCCCCGTACCGGACTGCAGACCCTTCAACTGGCCTTCCAGTCGGGCTCGTTCCGCGGCGTTTTCGGTGAGCTCGATCCCCTGCGCATATGCGAGTGCGGCGTCTTCACCGGCGCCGGGGCTGCACAGCAGCCCGGCATGCAACCTCCTCCGCCGTGTGTGAACGACCGGCGCGATACGGCCGCCGGCTTCGAACTTGACGATGCCTCAAGGCGCCCGGCGTTCGCCGTCCGTGCGCGGCGTCTGTGCGCCGCGTCCGGTGACGATCGGAGCCTTCACTCCCAATTCATTGCAACGAACCACCATGAGGTTCGTTGCATTAGGGTCGAGGCCATTGCAACGATATTCCCGCAACTACCTGCAATAACAGGACTATTGAACAACAAGTCTGTTGCCTGATCATTGAATGCAACGTAGCGTTTTCCCCATCAGAAACAACGAACCCAAGGAGAGCACCATGCAGAAGTTCGACACCCCCGCCCCCGTCCTCGCCGTCCTGAACATCCCCGCGGGACACATCCGATTCATCGCCGCCGACCGCGCCGACACCACCGTCGAGGTCCTGGCCGCCGACACTTCCAGCTCCCGCGACGCGAAGGCCGCGGAACAGGTCACGGTCGACTACAGCGAGGGCGTTCTGCGCATCGAGGCGGCCACCACGAAGAGCCGGATCCTCGGCAACTCCGGATCCGTCGAGGTGACGGTCCAACTGCCCACCGGCTCCCGCGTCGAGGCCAAGGCCGCCGCCGCCGAACTGAGGGGTGTCGGACGGCTCGGCGATGTCAGCTTCGAAGGCGCGCAGGGCTCGGTGAAGCTCGACGAGACCGCGAGCGCCCGCCTCACCCTCCAGGCCGGAGACGTCTTCGTCGGCCGCCTGAACGGCCCCGCAGACGTCAGCACGCAGAAGGGCGACCTCACTGTGGCCGAGGCCACCGGCGGCACCGTCGAACTGCGCACCGAGTCCGGCGACATCACCATCGGCGCCGCCCGCGGCATCTCCGCCTCACTCGACGCGGGCACCGGCCTCGGCCGGATCATCAACTCTCTCAAGAACGCCGAAGGCACCGCCGGCCTGAACATCCGGGCGACCACCGCCTACGGCGACATCACCGCCCGCAGCCTGTGAGCCGTCCGCAGCCATCGAAGGGGCACCTGGCCTGAGTACCCAGGCCAGTGCTCAGGCCAATCGCGGCAAGCAGGCTGCGCAAGTTCTACGGCGACCAGGTCGTGCTCGACGGCATCGACCTGGTCGCCATCGTGCAAGGAACCGTCTTCGCCCTGCTCGGCCGAACAGCGGCGCCTTGCCCAGACGGGCCTGACCATCAGACCCACCTCAGCAACGCAGCGACATCCGGAGTTCAACGTCGGTCACCATGGCGGGTACCGGCGAGTCCGACACGGTGTACGACACGGCCGACGTGGTCCCCGGCGACGTGAAGAACGTCAACGCCCAGGTCCACATCGTCGATTCCGTGCTCCTGCCCAAGAGCTGATGCGCTCGCGCACCATCCCCCGGGATCCCCGGCCGGACGTCCTGCAAGACGTCCCGCCTTGCGCCGTCAGTCGGCGTCCTTGCCCATCGCGCGCAGGACCGCCTGGCGGGCCTCGTAGAAGTCGACGTCCGAGACGTCCGGGTCTTCCTCCACCTCGCTCAGCCAGTCCTCCATCTCGTGGGGCTGCCACAGGTCGAAGCCCTGGGGGATGGAGAGCGTCGTGGTACTCGCACGCAGTTGTTCCACCGCGGCGGCTTCCTGGACACCGCGAGTGCTCACCTCGGTCACCGCGCCACGTCCTTCCGGGTTCATAGGGGAACGGACGGGCGACCTTGCCAGACACACACCGGATGTGTCCAAAACGGCCCGGTGGCCTCATCCATTTCTCCGAGGCAAGGACGTTCGGCCGCACGGTCGGCTCGGCCGATAAGACGTCGGGCGCTGCACGAGGGCTCGGCGGGCGTCTACGCGACGACCGTGCGGTCGCCGACGACGGCGATGCCCTTGTCGAGGGCGAACCAGCCGGTAACGCCGTGGGCCGCGCGCATGGCCCGAAGTCGCCGCACGACAGCGCTCCGGTGGGCATGTCGCGGAGATCGAACTGCGCACTCGGGTCGCAGACGGTCCCGAGGTGGCGCTGCGACGGCGAGCAGCACTCGAGGCCTGACCGACACCGCCGGCAGCTCCGCAACCAAGTGCCCCGAGACGGTCGACGGCACGTACGGCGTGGATGTGGACGAACTGGCTGCAGCCCTGGCCAGGCGAGCCGAAAGCCCTTTCGGCATGGAGATCCCCCGGGCGCGGGGACGGCTTAGGCTACTGCCGTCGGTCGGCAGCAACTCGCTTGCTGACCAGGGGGCAAGGGGATCCGGGGTCTGGTGATCCCGAGGATCAGGGGATGACGAGTGGCGATGTGCGACGCGCATGAGGTGTTCGAGCCGCTGCAGGCGGACGATCCGCCCGTGATGGCCGGTTATCGGCTGGCCGCACGGCTCGGCGCAGGCGGCATGGGACGGGTCTATCTGTCCCACACGCAGGGCGGCCGGCCCGTGGCGATCAAGGTCGTCCGGCCCGAACTGGCCGACGACCCCGCGTTCCGGCGGCGTTTCCGCCGGGAGATGGAGGCCGCCCGGCGGGTCAGGGGCGCGTACACCGCGGAGCTGATCGACGGGGACGCGGACGGTGCGCCGCCCTGGCTGGCCACGCTGTACGTGCCCGGCCCTTCTCTGGCGGATGCTGTCGGCCGGAGCGGGGCGCTGCCGGTGCCCGCGGTGCTGTGGCTGATGGCCGGAGTGGCCGAGGCTCTCCAGGCCATCCACGGCGCGGGGATCGTGCACCGCGACCTGAAGCCGTCGAACGTCCTGCTCGCCTCCGACGGACCGCGCGTGATCGACTTCGGTATCTCGCTGGCCGCGGGCGTCAGTTCGTACACCGCCACGGGGTCCACCATCGGCACACCCCAGTTCATGGCTCCCGAGCAGGCGTCCGGCGGCGAGGTCACCGCGGCGACCGACGTGTTCGCGCTCGGCCAGACCGCGGCGTTCGCGGCGCTCGGTGAGCCGCTGTACGGGGACGGTCCCGCGGTCAGCGTGCTGTACCGGATCGTTCACTCCGAACCCGATCTGTCGCTGCTGCCCGCACGGCTCCGTCCGCTGATCGCCCGCTGCCTGGCCGCCGATCCAGCGGAACGAGCCACCCTCGCGGAGGTCCTGGAGTGGTGTCGGCAGGAACTGGGCGAGGACGCCGACGCGGGCGCGGGGCCGACCGTCTGGCGAGAGATCATGGGGCCGGAGGTGGCGGTGCCGCCGCCTGCGCCCGATCCCACGCCGGCGCGCACGCTCCCGCTGGCCGCCGCGGAGCCATGGCAGGCGCACGACCCGTGGGCGCCGCCGGCCGGCTCGGGGGCGGCGCCGTCGGGAAGACGCGGGCCCAGACTGGCCGTGGGAGTGGGCGTGACGGCGGCCGTTCTGGTCCTCTCCGTTCTGGCGTGGACGGTCATGGACGCGACGGGCGTGTTCCGCGACCGGGGCGACACGGGATCGGATCGTACGGGCACGTCGGCGGGGGCCGATCCGGGGGCCTCGACAGGCGCGACGGCGTCGTCATCGGCCGCACCTCAGGCAGCGGGGAAGACGTCGGGGGCGGACGGCGACGGAGCCGGCGAGCAATCGGCCCGGGCGGGGGGCGCGGCGGGCGACACCCCCACCGCGGCCGGGCCGGTGCGGGGCGAGCCCCACTCCGGGCAGTGGCTGGACGCGAAGAACTCGCTGAGCTTCAAGGCACCCTTCCAGCGCAAGGACCGCAAGGGAGACATCCGTTTCACCTGCGCGAAGGAGGTCAGCTGCACGCTGGAGAGCGACACCAGCGTGTTCACCATGGTCTTCGGTGAACCGGGCGCGGACCTCGACGAGTGCCGCAGCCTCACCAAGGGGCAAACGGCACATCGCCTCCCGCTCGCCGCGGCGGCGTCGGGCACCGAGATCTGTGTCCGGCGCAGCGACGGAGACATCGCGCTGCTCGTGATCCAGACGAAGTCGACCGCGATGCCGGACATCGCTTTCTTGTCCATGGACATGACGGTGTGGCGGCAGGCGGGCCAGGAGTAGTCGAGGCGGTGGCGGTGGGTGCGCTGACCGACCTGTTCGCAGGCCACGGGCCCCGCCATGCTGGCCGCGATGGGCGCTCCCTCCAGCGAGGCGATCCGGGCCACCGGAACACACCGCGGCCTGCTCACTCGGGGTCCGGTGCCTCGTGCGCCCGCCTCCTTGCCGTTCCAGCGGCAGCCCGCCACTCCCCCGGACGGCCCACTCGCCCGGCCCACACGGACCGTCTGTCACCAGGCGCGCTGCTCGATGTGGGCCAAGCATGGGGGGCAAGAGCCTCTGCCAGCCGGCGGTGGGGGTCCAGGGGTAAGAGGTGTGAGCGGTGACTTCGACATCTCGCGGCGTGGCGATTCTCGACGTCGGTGACTCCGTGACGGGCTGGTCGGTCCACGAGCCGTCGCAGGGCCGTGCAGGGGCGCCGAACGTCGGGTCGGAAGTCGTCGGATTCGGCGCGATGAGCGTGTGTGGCGGACCGGCCGAACCGCCGCAGGCGGCCTGCCTCGGCGCGGGCCCTGGGCCTTCACCGGCGGCACGCCGCGCCGTGTGGGGGTCGACGGCAGCGGTGGACCGTACATCGACCCCGAAGCCGAAGCCGATGCCGGCATGCGGGCTGCGGAACCCGAGGCTGGGGTGCGGCACCGCGCCGGCGCCCGGAGGGGACCGACCCGCGGACAGTGCTGCCGACAGGAACAGGTGAGGACGCCGATGCCGGCTCACGATGAGCCTCTCCTCACTGTGGATGCTCACGGCCTGGTCGTGGGGTGGAGCGTCGCGGCGGAGCACCTGTTCGGCCGTACGGCCGCCCACGTCTTGGGCAGCAGTGTGTTCGAGGTCGTCGGCTCCCTTTCCCACGGTCGGGCGTGGCGCATCGTGCCCCTGGTGGAGGAGCCCCAAGCACGGACCTGGGGGGTGTGGCAGGAGAAGGACGAGGGCGGCACAGGAAGCGGGGGCAAGGGAGTGCCGGGTCTGGGTGAGGCGATCCTGGACGCCGTGTTCACCCAGGCAGACGTCGGTCTGCACTTCCTGGACCCGCAGCTGCGGGTCCTGCGGGTCAACCCATCGGCCATCGGCATGCGCGGCGTCCCCTTGGAGACCATCATCGGTCTGCCGGCCACGGAGGCATACGCGTCCGTAGGCCTGCGGATCGACGAAAGCATGCTCCGTGAGGTCCTCGTCTCGGGCCGGCCGGCCCGTGATGTCCTGGTGCGGAGCCGGCCACCCGCCGACCCGGAACGTGAGCACGTCTTCTCCGTCTCGGTCTACCGCGTGCGCAACGGCGCGGGGCGCATCCTCGGACTGGTGGCGACGACGGTGGACGTGAGCGCGCGAGAGCGCGCCCAGGCCCGCCTGCGCCTCTTGCACCGGGCCCGCGAAGTGATCGGGCGCACCCTCGACGTGGAACGCACGGCCGGCGAGTTGGTGGACGTCACCGTGCCGGACTTCGCCGACAGTACCGTGGTGGCGCTCACCGACGCCGTCCTGCGGGGCGAGGCGCCTGAACTCGCCGCTTTCGACGGCGAGATGCTGCTGCGCTGTGCCGCGGCGGGCAGTACCCGCGCCGACGACCCGCCGCCGACGACGGGTTCGACTCTGCTGCCCGCTCTGTTCGGCCCGAAGCTGCCGTCGTCGGTCACCATTCTGCCTGTGGAGGGCGCTCACTCGGGCAGCGCTCCCTACGGGCCGCGGCTCGTGGCACCGCTGTCGGCACGGGGTCAGGTCTTCGGGGCCGTCGCCTTCGAGCGCCGGTTCGGCGGTGATCCGTTCACTGCCGGGGACGTGGACCTGGCGAAAGGGATCACCACGCGCGCCGCCAGCAGTCTGGAGAACGCGCTGCGCTTCACCCGCGAGCACATCGTCATGACCGCGTTGCAGAACTGGCCCATCGGGCAGGAACGGCAGACCCAGCGAGCCGCCGAGATCGCCCAGCGCCATCGGCCGGGCGGCAGCGGTGCGGGATCGTGGTTCGACGCGCTGCCCCTGCCCGGCGCCCGCGTCGCGCTGGTGGTGGGCCAGGTCGACCGTCCGGGCCTGAGCGCGGTCGCCACCATGAGCCGTCTGCGGACCGCGGTCCAGGCCCTGGCCACCCTGGACCTCGACCCGCACGAACTCCTGGCCCGGCTGCATTCCACCGTGCTGCGCCTCGCCCGCGAGCAGAAGAGCCTGCGGGGCAGTATCGACCATCCCACCGCGCACTGCACCATCGCTGTCCACGACCCCGTCAGCGGACGGCTGGACGCCGCACGGGCCGGCCGCTCACTGTTCGCGATCGTCCGTCCGGACGGCACCGTGGACACCGCCCCGCTGCCTGCGGGGCCACTTCTGGGAGGGGACGGTCCTCCGTTCGCCTCCGTCAGTCTCGTCCTGCCTGAGGGAAGCACGGTCTGCCTCGCCTCTCCCGCGGCCACCCGCGAGCAGGGCCCCACGCGCCGCAGCCTGGCCGCTGCCCTCGCGCATCCGGATCACGGACCGCAGGAGATGGCGGACGACGTCCAGCACCTCCTGGCCCTGGACCGTGTGCTGCTCGTCGCACGCACCCGGCACCTGTCTGCGGACGAGGTTGCCCAGTGGGATGTGCCGCCGGAACTCCAGTCGGCCGGACCGGCCCGGGAGCAGACACAGACACGCCTCAGGGAATGGGGCCTCGACATCGATCCGTTCACGGCCGAACTGGTCGTCAGCGAACTGGTCACCAACGCCATCCGCTACGGCGCTCCCCCGATCACCCTCCGTCTGATCAGAGGGGAGACAGCTCTGACGTGCGAAATCGACGACGCCGCACTCGCCGCCCCCCACCCCCGCCACGCCAAGGCGACGGACGAGGGCGGGCGCGGACTGTACATCTGCGCAACACTCGCCGAGAACTGGGGAGTTCGCTACCGCGAGGACGGCAAGACCGTCTGGGCCGAACTCGAGTCGCGAACCACGGGACCGGGCACCGGATGAGCTACGCGCAGCCTGTCAGCACCCGCTCGAGGGGTACGGCAGAGGGCACCGGTCGTCGCACGCCGCCGCGAAGCATCCTCCTTCCTGACCGACTCCTCCTGGGTTCACTCTCGTCGTCCGGGTGACTACTGCCAGACCCGGATGTAGTCCACGTACATGGTGGAGGTGTAGTCCAGGGGCGCGTCGGCAATGTTGCCCTGGGCGTACGGGATGACCTCGTGGGACGCGATGGGAAACTCTCGGACCTGGCTGATCAGATCGGGGGCGGTGATGGGTGCCGTCGTAAGTCAACTTGATCCGGCCCTGAAGGTGCCCTCAAGGACCGGGCTTGGAGGTAGTTCCCAACTGGCTGCTGGGATGGACCCCTCCGTCCAGACACCCCGTTATGGGGTGGCAGGGACGCGTGACTCACGCCCCGCAGTCCACACAGCAACGCCACGTGCGGCGATGTTGTGGGAAGCATTCCGGTCGGCGTGGGCAACGACCCCGCACCCCCGGCAGATGAAAAGCCCCTGGTCCACACGGTTGCGCTTGTCGACGTGCCGGCACTGCGAGCACATCTGCGACGTGTACGCGGGATCAACGAAGACCAGGGGCACACCGGCCCTGCGGGCCTTGTAGACGATGAAGTCTCCGAGCTGGGCGAAGGCCCAGGAGTGGAGTGTGACCCGTTGGGGCTTACGGAGCCGTACCCTCTGCCGGATTCCCTTGAGTTCTTCCAGGGAGATCCCGGCCAAGGTGCGTTCAGCCTCGGTCACGATCGTCTTGGCGATGATGTGGTTGGTGTTCTTGACGTGCCGCTGCTCGCGGCGGGAGCGTTCTTTCAACCGGCGTTTGGCGGACTTGGTGCGCTTCTTCTGCAACTTCCGCCGCAGGGCCAGCTGGCGTTTGCGGTAGCGGCCCAGACCGCGCCCGGCGGCCCGGTAGCCGGTGGACGTGGTAGCGATGTTGACGATGCCGAGGTCCACGCCGATGAAACCGTCCGGCTCGTACGCCTCAGCCTCGGGCACATCACAGGTGGCGATCAGGTAGAACACGCCGTCGCGCTCAATCAGATCGGACTCCCCCTTGCGGTAGTCGCGGAGCGTCTTGAGCGCGTCGGCGGCGCACACGAAGGAGACGTTCTTGATCCGCCCGGCCACCGTCCAGATGGACACCGTCTGCTGGTCGTACTGCCAGCTCAGGCACCGGTCGTCATACGGCTGCGCGGCCTCGGGGCGGAACACGATCGGCTTGGACTCCGCCTTGACCCGACGCCTCGACCTCGGCCTGCCGAGATGTCCGGCGCGCAGGTTGGCGTGCAGCGTGGTGTACGCGTCACGCACCTTCTTGATCACATGCTGCGCGGCCTGCGCCCCCAGCCCTTCGGCCTTGAGATGCGGATACGTGTGCTTACGCAGCTCATACTCACGCGGCACGCCGCGAGCGAACGCCACCTCGGAAACCCAGCACGCCAGATCGTTGACCGTGCGCAGCGTGGAGCGCAGCGCGGCGGCCTGTTCGGCCTCCGGCAACAGCTTCACCTGCACCACGATCTTCATGCCGGAACCCTATGCGGGGGCACTGACAACACAGCAGACCCGCGCGTACGCGCAGGCCACCCCAATTTTGAGAAGTGATTCCTCCCGGGCCCGAAGGCCCGGGGTTCCTCACTAGATCCCGCTGAAGACGAGTGTGGACGCGGCCCGTGCCGCCACGGGCCCCACGTGTGGTTGCGCGTCGAGCGGGGTCGCCGGGTCGACGAGCTCTGGACGGGCGTCTGCGACGGCGGGACCGGCGGCATAGGCAAGGGTCCCCGGCAGGGCGGCGACGACCCCGGCCGCGCCCACGGTACGGATGAGGCCGCGGCGTGACATCCCGTTTTCCTGCACATTGTCCTCCTCTGGGTTTCGGCTCGGGAGCGCCACGAGGCACGGGCGCAGATCCGGCCCGAGCCCCGTGCATGAATGGATCGGCTGGTGCCCTTTCAGGGCACGTCCACGGTGCCGCCGGTCACGACAACGCGGCGGTGGCACTGCCGGCGTGCGTGGTCACCGTCACCCGCACCGGGTCGGTGCCTGACGATGGCTCGGCTTGGAGCACGCCGTTGGACAGGACGGTGATCCGGGCAGCGGGTACACCGTCGAAGTCGACCCGGGTGCCGGGGCCGAAGCCATGGCCGGCCACCAGGACAGCACCGCCGTCCGTCGCCTCGTGGGCGTAGCCGACGCCGGGCGCCGTCGATGTCGTCAGGTGCTGCCATCGACCGGTCAGCCCGGCCTGTGCGACGGTGTCGGCGGGCAGGTCGGAGGCGTCCGGGGTACTGGGAATGGTCCGGTTGCCTTCGATGCGGGTGTCCACCGGTACGGGTGGTGAGCAGTGGAACTCGCCGGTCAGGCCGGACTGGACGTTGGCGACGTAGTCGAGATGGCCGGTGGTCTGGCAGCCGCCCTGCGCCTGTTTGGCGCCCCACTCCAGATTTCCGGTCCAGTTCAGCCACTGGGCGCCGGCGTCGTCGTACCAGGTGAAGTTGACGTTGCCCTGGTCGTAGGCGACGTTGCCCGCCACGGTCAGGCCGTGCGCGATGCTCGCGGCCCGGTCCACCGAACCGTCGGCGGCCTTGACGGTCTGGCCCTGATGCCCCTCGACGTACACCGCGCCACCGTCCTTGAGGACCTGCATGTAGCGGTGGATCAGGTTGTGGCTGATGGTGTTGTCACTGTTGATGTTGGTGGTGTTCTCGGGGTGTGCGGCGTTGTCGACGTGACCCTGGATGACTCCTGCGGAGATGCCGGTGTAGGGCAGGTCGCGCAGTTCGTTGTGGGTGACGAGGGTGTGCCGGGTGAAGAAGAGGGTGATGCCGGCCGCACTGGGGTAGTCGGCGCCGGCGTGGTGGATGAGGTTGTTCGCCAGGGTGTTGCCCGAGTTGATCTCACGGTCGTCGGCGCCGACGTCGGAGGGGTTCGGGTCGGTGGTGCTGCCGAGGATGATGCCGTTCCCGGAGATGTCGGCGAAGGTGTTACCTTCGACCGTGTTGTCGCGGCTGCCGTGTTCGAGGACGAGTCCGGCCGCGCCGAGGTGGGTGAAGGTGTTGCCGCGCAGGACGATGTCGCGCGCGGCGGTGAACTGCACATTTCCGGGCTGCCGGGTGAGCGCGCCGAACGGGCACGTGCCCGGCGGTGTGCCGAAGGTGCAGGTGCCCTGCGGCCGGGCGGGGTCGTCCCCGGTGAGACGCAAGTTGTCCTGCACGTCGGCGAATCCGGCGGGGCTGCTCGGTTCCAGCCAGGTGGCGTACGCGAAGCCGAGGCCGGAGAACGTGACGTTGCGCACCGGCGCGTCGAGCGTGCCGGCGCCCTTCACCAGAGTGCTGAGACGGGGCACTTCCACGTCGAGGGAGTGGATGTCGGCACCGGCGGCGGGGATGTAGTCGAGGACGCCGCGCTCCTGGTCCACGTACCACTGCCCGGGATGCAGGAACGGGTAGGCGTTCTCGATGCGGGTCGGCGCCGTGCCCGCCTTCATGGACGGCAGTGAACCCGACGCCTGGGTGAACGTCGGCCGCTTCGTGACATTGCCCCAGCAGGGCTGCTGCATCAGCAGAGTTGCCCCCTGTGCCGACTCGATGCGGCAGCGCGACTGGGTCCAGGGGCCGTTGCCGCCGGTGTAGACGAACTCGACCCTGCGCAGTGCGTCCGCGCCGACGGCGTCGAGAAGGTTCTGTCCCCAGGTGGCGGGCGAGGTGGTGTAGCCGCCGCTCGCCGCGGCGAAGGACAGATTCAGGTCGGCCGGGGTCACCTGGGAGATGGGCGCACGCTCGCCGTCGACGTACACCTGACGGGTGTCGAGGCCCTTGGGCAGCGGTGCCTCCCAGATGTTCTTGTCCTTGTCGCGCTGAGTCCAGTGGGTGACCTTGAGCGCCCCGCTGAGCACGGGATGCGCGCCGCGCGCCGCCGTCCATGTGACCCGGTGAGCGCCGCGGCCTGAGTCCTCGGGCCCGAATTCCAGGGGTTTGTCGAGGCGGTACGTACCGTCGGCCAGTTCCACCACGATGTCGCGCGCCCGCCCCGACGGAAGCAGATGCCGCACCCGGTCCTTGGCACCCTCCACCGAGCAGGGGCGCCCCGACGAGCACGCGCTGCCGCGGCCGTCGGGGGCCGCGTGCACTACGACGGCCGGCGGTTCGCCGGCTGTGGCGGCGCCCGCGGGAAGCAGGACTCCCGCGAGGACCGTGGCGAAGGCCAGAGGCACAACGGTCTTTGCGCGTCTCAGACTTGGCATGACACGGTGACGCATCAGGAGGTCCCCTGTCGGTCGTCGGTGGCGAGGGCGAACACGTGGATCAGCGGAGCCTTGGCGCCGAGAGGGCCCGACGCGGTGGGCAGTGTGACGAAGACAAGACGCTTGGCGGGGTCGGCGTCGACGGCGACGGCGTACAGCCGCGCCGCACGGCTGGTCTGGGCACGGCCGCTGCCGTTGACCGTTCCCGCGTCGGCGGCGATCACGGCGGCCGAACCCGTCGCGGCACTCCAGTCGGGCACCGTCACCTCGCTGGTGGCGGTGGTGCCGTCGGCGTAGGTGAGCGTGACCTTGCCGGTGATTCCCGCGGAGGTTCCGTACGTTCCGGTGACCAGGAGTCCGACGCGGGCCGCGTGGCCGGTCAGCGGGATGCGCTGGCCGTCGGCCACGGCGTTGTCCCGGTCGGTGGCGGCCTGCGACGGCAGGGCGAAGGCGAATCCGTCGGCCGAGACCGTGCGGCCCCGCTCGACGCCCGCCGCCGCGAGGCCCTCGGCGGACAGGCTCGACTGCGCGCCGTCGATGTCGCCGGGCTGAGGGTTGCCGTCCTGCGTGATGCCGATGTTGTCGTAGGCCTCGGTCAGGCTCCGCAGGGGCAGCGCCGACAGCGCCGAACCGCGCACTCTTCGGCTGCCCTCGCCGGCGGCGAAGTCGGCCGTCGCGGTGAGTCGGTAGAGTCCCGCGTGCGCGGCCGCGTCCGGTGTGACGGTGAATCGCACGGTGCGGCGCTGATGGGGCGGCACGGTGACGTAGTGCGCCGGAATCGCGTGCGCCAAGGCGGTGTTGTCGCGGGTGTGCTGCCCGGTCAGGCGCACCTCGACGCGGGGCAGGGCCCGGCCCGTCGTGTTCGTCACCTCGGCCTCGACCACGCCGCGTTGCCCCTGCGGCAGATCGCGCGGCGCGGTCACCGTGACGTGTACGTCCTGCGGGGCGGCGAGCACCTCCAGTTCGGCCACGACCGGCTTGGCTTTCGCGGCGCCGACGAGCCGCACCCACCGGTAGGCGTGTGAGGTGTCCACGGGCAGCGTCTGCCAGTCACGGGTAGGCGTCCACTCCACGCTCGTCAGCGTCGTGCACCCGCTGTCGGGTCCTGCCGAGCAGCCCTCGATCCTGGCTCCGACCAGCGAGGACAGGTCGGCCGTCGACGTACTGCGGGGCAGCAGCCGCACCGCGGCCGGACGCACCGCGCCGTGCTCGCCGAGATCGAGGCCGACGGCCGCCCCCGCGGTGTCCGCGGCGAACGCGGTCGCCGGGTCGCCGTCGGCGGCGTTCGCCACACCATCTGGGCCGTACGCCGTGGCGCTCACCGGCCGCGCGTCGGGGTCTGCCTGCTCGGCGACACCAGGAGCGGTACCGACGGTGTCCGCCATCGCTTCGTAGTCGAGATAGCTCCCGCTGCGCGGACTGCCCCAGGCGGTGGAGGCGAGGATCTGCAGCGGGCGCCGCAGATAGGACAGGGAGTACGCCTCCGGCGCCGTGAACTGGCGGTCGCCCCACTGCGCCATCTCAAGGCCCTGCACCCGTTGCGAGGTGCTCACGGCGTACGTGCGGTAAAGCGCGTCGTCGTCCGGGATGTACTGACCGTTGGCCGTGCCCGGCATGGCCTTGGGGACGACGTACAGGCGCGAGAACTCGTTGCTCACCACGACGTCGTAGCCCTGGTCGATGAAAGTCTGCTCGTCGCCCAGCCACGCCTGGATACGGATGTCCTTGTCGACGGTGACCGAACCCGCTCCGCCGGCCTGCGGCCACCATCCCCAGATCTGCATCTTCTTGCCGTGCCGGGCGAGCAGCGCGTGCAGGTGGTTCTCGTACGCGAGGAAGACGTCCTGGGTCTTGGCATAGCCCTGCGCCTTCGCGTACGACACGAGCTCGGGGCACTTGTCCTGTGTGGCGGCGCGTGGTGTCTCGTCGCCACCGAGGTGGACGACCGGCGAGTCGAAGAGGCCGACGATCTCCTCGGCGAGTCCGTCGAGCCAGGCCACGTTCTGCGGCTTGGTGATGTCGACGGTGAACCCGGGGTCGACCCGGGCGGTGTCGATGATCGCGTTCATCGAGGCACAGTCCCAGCGCAGGCTCGGCCAGTACTTCGACATCGCGGTGGCATGTCCGGGGATGTCGAACTCCGGGAGCACGGTGACGTGGTAGCGGGCGGCGTAGTCCTGCACGGCGCGGAGATCGGCGGGAGTGTACGACTGCGCTGCCGCCAGCCCTTCGTATCCGGGCAGGTCGAGCCGGAAGAACTCGGAGTCGGTCAGATGCCAGTGCAGGGTGTTGAACTTCGTCCACGCCAGCTGACGGATCGTCTGCTGGATGGACTCCACCGACCAGTACGTGCGAGCGGTGTCGATCATGAGGCCTCGGGTCCGCTGCGCGGGGACATCCCGGGTGGAGCCGACAGGGAGCGAGGCATGGTCATCGGAGGTCTTCAGCATCTGCTCGACCGACTGCTCCGCATAGAAGGCACCGGCCGACCCGTCGCCGGAGAGACGGACCGATTCCCGAGTCACGTCGATTGCGAACCCCTCACCGTCACCGTCCCGCGCGGTGACCTCGACGTCACCGTTGTGCGCCGAGCCGCCGACGACGACCGGCAGCCGCCGGGCGCCCGACGCGGCCAGATCGTCGGCGAACGTACGCGCGTCGGCCACCAGCCGGGAGCCGGGCGCACCGTCAACCACGATCCGGGACCGCTGGGTGAGCGTGAACTGGCCGCTTCCGCCTGACCAGTTCTGCAGAGGCGGAACCACAGCGGGGGCCGCAGCGACCTCCGCAGGAGCCGCCGCGGAGGCACCGTTCGGGGCCGACAACGCCCCGATGACCGCGAGTGCGGCCGCAGCCGCATAGATCAACCGACTTGCCCTGCGCGGCACTTGGCCACCTCCGAGGCTCGTGGTGTAGACCACGTGAACTGGAGGGGAGGTTACTGAGTCAGGGCGGGCAGCGCCAGAGCGGAGACAGAGAAACCTCCTCAAGACCTCCGATCAATCGGACAGACCAGACAGCGACAGGCTGGACCGAGAACCCCCTCGTCGAAAGGAACCCGGCCGACCTTGCAGGGGCAGTCGGACGGACAGGACGCCTCTCCTGCGCTCGCGGCCTCCGCCGCGTCGCCACGAGCCACAAACCATTCCGTCAGAGTGCTGCCGCCGGCTCGGCCATCTCGGCGACGATGCTGTGATCCATCGTGAGGGCCTGGTCCCACGGCACAGGCGACGGACGTCCACCCACCGAACGCGCCACTCCCCCACTCCGTCCCAGGCCGGGCGTACTTGGTTCCCCTCCCGGCTCGGGACATGCACGCATCCGAGCACTCACCAAGAGGCACCCGGGCCGTGCATGACCGCGGACGCCGCGGGTACCCGAGGCCGCAGTGCACCACCACCGTCCGACACAGGAGGCGAATCCCATGGGCTTAGGCGGATGCATTCTGCTCATCGCCGCAGGCGCCATTCTCACGTTCGGCACCGACTGGCAGATGCGGAGCGTCAACCTCGATGTGGTCGGCGTGATCATGATGATCGTCGGCGTCATCGGCGTACTGGCCTTCACCAGCATCGCCAAACGCAGGCGGGTCGTCGTGCCGTCGTCCACGTCGGTCATCGAGGAAGAACGAGATCACCGCCTCTGACGCGAGGCGACCGGAAGCCACCGGTAGGTCACAGGCAGCTCTCCGCACCTCCGGCGCCCAAGGCCCCAATAGGCCTGCTCACACGACAAGTTGAGACACCGGCAGGTAGTACCGAAACCCACGGACCGCAAAACCAGCTGACTGTCCTGGTGCCGGCTCGCACGAACTCCTCACAGCCGTCCTCTACGTGTTCGCCGGGCTCCTCTCCGGCTCGCCCCCACTGCTGTCGGAGCTGCACTCGTTCCGCGGCCGCTGACATGAGCGACGAAAACGCTCATGTCAGCGACGTGCGAGTCGCCCGTTACCACGACCGATGCCGGCGCGAGTGGGGCTCCCACGCCGGCACCGTCGAACTCCCCAGCTGCGGCCGGGCAGTTACTTCCCAGGCCAGCTCCTCAAACGGCGTCGGCGGGCCGAACAGGCTCTCCTCCGCCGTCGATACACCCCTCCAGCGGACGTGACCGTGCCGCACGTGCACGCGGGCCCCGCTCGAGGGGGCGTTTGAGGAGAGAACCACAGGACAGGCGAACAACAACGATGCTTCGGACCCAGAGGCATCCGCCGCGAGCGGCGTACCGCTCCCTGTTCGATGATGGTCGGGTGCGCTTTGTTCGCTTCTCGCGGCGGCCCGCAGCAGACCGTTGAGGAGCGAATTTCATGCTCACCCACAAACGCGTACCACCCTCCCGGCACGCGCGGTCCCGTCGCTTTCACGACGACAGTCCAGACACCACGGCTGCCTTCACCCACCTCGCGGGGCTGAGCGAAGGGCCCGAGCGGGACCTGTTGCGTGAAGAGGTCGTCGAGGCGTGGCTGCCCGTGGCGCACCGTATCGCCGTGCGCTTCCACGGCAAGGGCGAAAGCGTCGAGGACCTCCGGCAGGTCGCGGCCATGGGACTGCTCAAGGCGGTCAACAACTACGACCCGCGACGTGGCCGGTTCGAGCCCTACGCCGTCCCCACCATCAGGGGCGAGCTGCGCCGCCACTTCCGCGACCACATGTGGGACGTCCATGTCCCCCGGCGCGTGCAGGACCTGCGCAACAAGGTCCGCCTCGCCCGCCGCGACCTCGCCCAGCAGCCCGACGGCAGCTCGGAACCCGGCGTGACCGCCATCGCCACCCACACGGGTCTGTCCGACGACGAGGTCCGCGACGGCCTCAAGGCGATCGACGGCTTCAGCGCACTGTCCCTGGACGCGGGACTGCTGTCCTCAGGCGACGACGCTTTCAGCCTCGCGGACGCGCTCGGCGCATCCGACGAGTCCTACGACGTGATCACCGACCGGGAAGCCGCCAAGGCCGGCCTGGAACACCTCCCCGAACGCGAACGCACCATTCTCTACCTGCGATTCTTCGAGGACATGACGCAGAGCCGGATCGCTGAGCACTTCGGGATCTCACAGATGCACGTCTCCCGTCTCATCCAGACCAGCTGCCGGCGCGTACGCGAGGAAGCCACTTGCGACGGAGCGCAGGGCCCGGACGACCCGGCAGCCTGAAACGAAGCGGCCCGGCTTCGGCGTGCGCAGTCGGCGCGGGCCTCAGGTCTTCCCGCCCTGAACACCCGCACCCGCATACGCCCAACCGGATGCTCGCGCGGACGCCGAAGGGCCCGATCGACTCCACCGGCTCGGGAACTCGTGTGCCATGTCGTCCGACAACGGTCACTCACGCGCACCTGCACGCGAAGCCGTTCTTCTCGTGTCGGCGTCGGAGTGCCGAGGGCCTCCGAGTTCCCGATCCGTGGCGCCGGCTCTGCTCTTGGTCAGAGTCCGGGCGCCGGCCGGCGCTGGGCGAGCTGGCGGTCCAGTTCGATGCGGATGTCCGCGCACAAGGCGCCTGTGCGACCCCATTCGACCAGTAGCTCGGCGACGTGGCGGAGCTTGATGTCCGTGCGCATGGACGTCTCCCGCAGGACGTCCCAGGCTTCCGCCGACGACATCCGCCCTACGGCGATGAGCACGCCGGCCGCTTGATCGACCACGGCGTCGAAAGCCCCCGGTTGCGGCCGACCGGCTTCGCCCTCCCGGTCCAGTACGGGTGCCTCAGGGCTTTCGGCCACAAGCTCATCGCTGTGCTGCTCATAGGAGTGGTGCCTCAAAGGTGCCTCCAGGACAATCGGCGACAAATGTAGCCACTACTTTCACCGTCCTCGGGTGACGCGACAACCCGCGGAGAGCCGTTCGCCTTGCGTTGGACATGGCGCAACCACAGTCACCTCACGAGCCGCACGTGTCGTTCTTGCCCCGACGGCCACCCGTGTCGCAGCACCGCCGCAGCGCTTCCCACGGAACAGGTTCCGAGCATCATGGAACCCACGAGAACGAGCAGGCACGCCCGTCTCTGGAGCGCCGGGCTGCCGGAAGGCAGGCGTGACAGCGCGTCCTCCCCGCCCCACGCTGTGATGCCGCATAGTTGGGTCTCCTCTGGGTACCGGACAGCGGAGACGGCAGACCCCCACCCGGCGAACCCCCGTCGGGCGGCCCACTCAGAGCCATGAGGGGACAAACGATGTGTGACAACAACATCCCCGAGGAACTGTTCGCGGCCGCCGCCCAGGACGCCCTACGCGACCTACACCGAGCACCCGACGACCTGGCCGCGCTGGACACACTGGCCGGGTGCGACATTTTCGTGCCTGAACCTACCGAACTCGACACTCACGACCACCAGGAAGACGGCGGACTGACGCTTCCCGTGATCGACGACCCGCCACGCCTGCGTGCCGTCCCCGTCTTCACCTCAGCGGAACGAATGGGCCAGGCACTCCCTGACGTTCTCGCAAGTCACCAGGTACAACTCGGACTGCTGGCGGCCAACTGGCCCACCGACGAAGACCTGGCACTGCTCATCGACCCCGGCCACCACGACGGCGTGATCCTCACCAGCAAGGGCGTACGATCCCTGCTCGCCCCGCCGCGGCCATGAGCGCAGAAAGCTGTTCCGAGTCAGGTGGCTCGCTGATGTGTGTGCTCCCGCGCCCGTGGCGCCGGGGCACCACGGGCGCAGGCGCCTCAAGCCTTCCGACGGTCAGTCGCTACTGACCGTTCGACCCTCCTCACGAGTCGTTTCGGTCCTCGGGCGAGTTCAGTTGGCGGGCTTGCCGAACCAGCGCGAGAGGTGGCCGTCCAGGTCCTGCTGATCGTCGCCGATCCAGGCGACGTGGCCGTCGGGGCGGAGCAGGACGCACGGAACGTCCAGTGCCGCGGCGGGATCCACGAGGAGGTCGACCCGGTCTGACCAGCCGCCGACGGTCAGGCGTTCGGTGCGGTCCAGCAGCAGGCCCCGACCATGATGCAGCAGACCGTAGAGGTTGCCCTGTTTCAGGTCGATGTCACGCAGGCGGCGGCCGAGCAGGTCGGGACCCTCGCCGAAGTCGTAGCGGATGCCGATCGCGGTGATCTTCTCGATCAGATGGCGGTTCACGTCATCGAAATCCATGAGTTCGGTGAGCAGTCTGCGCAGGGCCTGCGGGCCCGGTTCGGTGGAGTGCAGTTCCATCTGGGCGCGGGTGTTGTCCAGCACGTCCTCGGCCACCGGACGACGTTCGGCCTGGTAGGTGTCCAACAGCGTTTCCGGCGCCCAGCCGCGGATGTGTGCGGCCAGTTTCCAGCCGAGGTTGAAGGCGTCCTGAACGCCCAGGTTGAGGCCCTGTCCGCCGGTGGGCGGATGGATGTGTGCCGCATCGCCGGCCAGTAGCACCCGGCCGACCCGATAACGTTCGGCCAGGCGGGTGGCGTCCCCGAAGCGGGACAACCAGCGCGGGGAGTGCACGCCGAAATCGGTTCCGGCGACGGTGCGCAGTTGTTGCTTGAAATCATCGAGGGTGGGCGGTTCCGCGCGATCGCTGACTCCCGCGGCGGGGACTACGACGCTGTAGGCCCCTGGGCCGACGGGCCGGAGCCAGAATCGCTGATGGGTCTCGCGGATTTCGGTCACCTTGGCGGCGATCTCCTCCGGCGGCAGGCCCACCGCCATCTCGCCCATCAGCGTCTCGGTCCGTGAGGGCTCGCCGGGGAAGCCGACGCCGAGCAGTTTGCGCACCGTACTGCGCCCGCCGTCACAGCCGACGAGGTAGCGCGCACGCAGCTGTTCGCCGTCGGCCAGCTCGACGGTCACGCCTTCGTCGTCCTGCTCGAAACCGACCGCCGCGCAACCGCGCCGGACCTGTACACCTCTTTCGATCGCATGTTCTTCGAGCAGGCGAACGAGGACGGGCTGCGGAATGCCCAGCAGATAGTCGTGCGCGGAATCCAGTCCCTCTGGCGCGGGTTTGGGGATGGCGGCGAAGAATCCGCCGGCCGGACGCCGCCTTCCGTGTTCGAGGATGCGATCCAGCAGTCCGCGCATCGCCATCAGCTCGAGACTGCGGATGTGCAGACTGACGATGCGGACGAACGGCGCGGGCTCGGTTTCCTTCTCCAGAACGAGCACCCGCAGATCGTGCAGCCGCAGTTCGGCGGCCAGCATCGCGCCCGTCGGCCCGCACCCGGCAATGATGACGTCGAACATGAGGGGCGCGCGATCGGTGCCGGAGGTCTGCGACTGAAGCCTGGAGACGTCACCCTCGGTGACGTCTCGCTCGACCGTATCCTTCGGCGACGGCTCGGCGGTGAACCGGGGAGAGTTCATAGGTGTTGCCTTTCGGGAGTGCCTTGTTGTCCAGGCGCTCCCGGCGACACCTACGTCAGTCGCCGGCCATGACAGGAAGGGGGAGCACCCACGTCGATACAGCGTTCATGGGTCTCACCTCCTTGGTGGTGTCACGGTCAACTGCAAGCTACAAGCCGGGGCATCACTCCGTCCAATCCTTTCCCAGGCAGGTGATCCGACTCCGAACGGGCTCGGGCGGAGGACGAGGCGAACCGGCCCGCGCACCAGCCGCAACACGGGGGGCCCTCCCGCCCTTCCACCTTCACGATGACGCCGGTGGAGTATCTGGAGCAGCGGGTGGCGCGAGATCCAGCCGCCCGGAGCTCCTGCACCGCACGCGGTCAGGCGCCGCGCGCCGATCGACACGTGAGCCGCACTCCCCTCGCCGCCGTCGACCACATCCTCGACCTTCTCAAGGACCCAAGCCCGAAAACGCCGTGCTCACAAGGTCGTTGACATCGCGCACATGCTGTCGACGAACCCAGTCACAGCAGGTGAGGGGGCAGGCGATCCTGACGAAAACTAGGACGTGGTCGGCACCACGTTGGTGGCATCCACTGCGGGGCGCAGCGCTTTGGCGAGCTCGACGGCGTCGCCCACGGCCCAGAAATGGGTGAAGAACAGGCGGGGGCTCTCCGTCAAGTGGTGGTTGTGCAGCTCGACGAGCTGGATCCGGCCCCGCCGCAATGCTCGCAGTACGTTATGGACCTCCTCGGCGAGCATGACGCAGTCGCCGCTGAGCGCTGCCCTGCCGTGTCCCAGAGGCTGGAAAATGAACGCGCTGGTCGCGCCCAGACCGGCGGGCAGTACCAGATTGCCGTCGCAGATCGTCTCGCGGCGGGCGAAGACCGCCTTGTAGACCACGCCGTCGCTGGAACCCTTGGCGCCCAGCGCGGCATCGATTCCGGCCGTGTTCAGGGCGACGGGGCTCGGCGGGCCGGACGGTGTGGCCGGCGGGATGCCGGTGCGGTCGAATCCCGCGCGCAGGCCGCGCGCCAGGGCCAGTTCGTCGTGGCCGTGTCCGTGGACGTGGACCCACCAGACGTCGGGGCTGTGGGCAGGCAGGTGCTTGTGGAGCGCGGTCACCGCGATCCCATGCGCCTGCCAGGCATCGATCACCCGCTGCAGCTCCTTCTCGGTGACTGCCACATCGCCCATGCACATCCTGCTGCCGTCGGCGTAGCGGACGAAGGCCACGTGCGCACCCAGTGCGAGTTCCGGGGTGATGACGATGTCGCCCTCGACGACGACGCGAAGATCGTCGCGCGGATAGGGGGTGTGGTAAGTCGTCCCTCGCAGCAAGGTGCCCCTGCGGCCCAGCACCTTCGCTACGGCTGCCCAGTCCGACACGGTGGTGGTCAGCGGCTTGACCAACGCCCCGTCGGGCATCGCGCGAGCGCAGGCCGGCCCCGCCCCGATCAGCACCGGCGCCACTGCGGCGGCGGCCAGCACGCGTCGCCTGGACGTGGCCGCCTGTTCGTCTCCAGTCATCATCCGATCTCCTCCATGGCGAGATAAAACCATGGGAAATCTGCATTATTGACAATGACTGCTCGCATATGGGCCAAATGCCCCGCCTCTCCATGACGCATCACCAGGTCGACGACGAGCTTCGCTCATGGGACGGCGAGACTCGCCGCGCGGTACGCCCTCTGACCGTGCGGGTGAAGCGCTTGATGCACCGCCGATCGGCGTGGGAACGACTCTCAAGACCCGCCCGGAATTGCACCGGACAAGCTCGGCACGAACAACCGCGTTTCACACGCCAGCGCACCACGCTCTACTCGAACAACTCCGCCAATTCCACCTCAGGATCACGCTCGTGTGAAACGAAGGCGGTTGCGCGGTGTTTCGGGCATCAGAAGAAGCTGATGATCAGCCATGCCGCCACGCCAAGCACCGCCAGATACCCACCCGGTAGCAGTGGAGTCGTTTCAGCAGCGGGATGCGGGTGTCGGGGTCATGGACGCTCGCGATGGTCGCCAGCGCCAGGCCGGCTCGTCGACTTCGCCCGCCAACACGTCGCGCCGTGAGAAGCGGGTCCGATGAGCTCATCCCTCTCCGCGCGCGCCGGGGCCGTCGGTCAGCCAGGAGCCGATCCTCGGCAGCGCCTCGGGGCCGCTGTCGCCCTCCACTGACGTGACGAGACCGGCGACGGTGACGGCCGCCAGGGATGCCCGCCATGCCGCGTCGGCGGCACCCATCGCCCGGGCGATCGGGCACTGCTTCGTGCACTGTTCCGGAGGGGTTGCAAATGGTCCGCGCTGGCGGATCTCGGTGCACACGAATGCGGGAGTCGTCCCGTCGACAGCCTGGACCACGTCCAGCAGAGTGATGTCATGGGCGCTCTTCATGAGTACGTAGCCGCCGGTCTTGCCCTGGATCGAACGGACCAGGCCCGCCCGGGCCAGCGCCTGCATCTGCTTGGCCAGGTAGCTCGGCGACACGTCGTGGAGCTCGGCCAGCCGGGCCGCCGGCACGGGCTCGTCCGCCACGGTCAGCACCACACAACAGTGCAGCGCCCACTCCACGCCACCGGACATCTTCATGCTCCGCCCACCTCCATTTGACTCGGACATAGACTATCCGAGTATTATCTCGGACATCAGTTATCCGAGTTTGCGGGGACGCTCGACTCACGAAAGAAGGCACACCATGAAGATCACCGTCATCGGCACGGGCCTCATCGGCTCTCAGCTCGCCACGAAGCTCACCGACCGTGGCGACGACGTGACCACGGCGTCACTGTCGTCCGGCGTCAACCTGCTCACCGGGACCGGCCTCGACCAGGCCCTCGCCGGCGCCCACACCGTCGTCAACGTGACCAACTCCCCCACGTTCGACGAGCAGTCCCTCGACTTCTTCCGCACTTCGGTGGGCAACCTGCTCGACGCGGGCAAGCGAGCCGGCGTACGTCATCAGGTCGCGCTCTCCATCGTCGGCGTGGACCAGGTGCCCCAGCTGGACTACTACCGCGCCAAGGCGCTGCAGGAAGAGCTGCTGCGCAACGGCCCCACTCCGTACTCGATCGTGCGCGCCACGCAGTTCTTCGAGTTCATGGAGCCGACCATGTCGTGGACCTCGGACGAGACCGCCGTACGGCTGCCCGCCACCCCCATCCAGCCGATCGCCAGCGCCGACGTGGTCAACGCCCTCGCGGACGTGGCCACCGGATCGCCCCTCGGCGGCATCCTCAACGTCGCAGGCCCCGACAGGTTCACGCTCGACGAGCTCGGCCGCATCACACTGGCCGCACGTGGGGACGAGCGGCCCGTCGTCGTCGACGATCAGGCCGGCCTGTTCGCCGCCGTCCAGGGTGACGTCCTCACCCCCGGCCCGGACGCCCGCCTGGCGCCCACGCACTACCGGACCTGGCTCAACGGCTGAGCTCCCCTCGCCGATGCGGGCCGGAAACGGTCCCCTCGACGCCCGCCCCCGCGCACCCTGGCCGCGTCCAGCTCACGCGACCCGGACTTGGCGGTAGCGGGCTCGGCAAGGAGACGGCACACCGGGCGCCGATCACAGATCCCCTCGACGATCGGCACCTGTCGGCCTGGTCGCGCAGCTCCTGCCGCGCGGTCCGCGCCAGTGACCGAGCCACCCACAACGCGTCACAGCGCACACCGGCCGACCGCATCGCCTGGTGCGCCGTCCGCTTCTACTGCTCGTCCGCAAGCCTCGGTCCCCCTCATGACGAGCAGCGAACCACGGCTCCCCGTGGATGAGTTGACCGTAGTCGTTCTGATGAGGGAGGGAGCAGGCCAGCTGGGGGCGGGGGGGAGCACCCTGAGCTGTGCTTCGACGCGCTGACCACCCGCCGCCTGGCCCGTATCCGGATGCGACGGGCCGGCGCGGGAATTCGGCCTGTCCCACGACCTCTGTTGTTCGGTGCCACGCGACATGGTGGAGCGCTCGGACGCCCTCACTCGGTGGCAGGCCTTCTCCCTGCTACGCGACCAAGTTGCGTGCCCTCGGGGCCCAGGTCGACCCCGCAGTCCCCCTGGGAGACAACTTGCGGCCGTACAAGGGTGCGGCTGGGGCTCCGGTCGGCCCTGGCTATCCCTCAGAGCGAATCCACGTCCGGGCAAGTTCCGCGACCCAGGCGGCTGCCGCGTCGGGCGCGGGCGGAGGTGCGCCGACGACGACGAGTTCGGTGACGCCCGCCGCATCGAGTGCGGGGAGGTGCTCCGGGGTGCCGTCGCTCAGCGCGACGGCGACCGTGAGCTCGTCAAAGGCCCGACCATGACGGGCACACTCATCGGCGAGAACGGCGATGCGCGCCGGGACGTCGGCCGCCGCGACGTTGAAGCCGTACCAGCCGTCGGCGAGCGTGGCCGCGCGGCGCAACGCGGCGTCGCTGTTGCCACCGACCACGACCGGGAGCCGGCCGCCGCGCAGGGGCTTCGGGTTGACCCGGATCGCGTCGAAGCGCGTGAACTCCCCCGTGAAGGAGGCCGGGTCCTCGCCCCAAAGCGCGCGCATCGCGGCTAGGTACTCTTCGGCGCGCCGCCCGCGCTCGGCGAAGGGGACTCCGAGCGCCGCGAATTCCTCGGCCGACCAGCCGACCCCGACCCCGAGGCTGAACCGCCCGGCGGAGAGCACGTCGAGTGTGGCGGCCTGTTTGGCGACCAGGACCGGGTTGTGCTCGGGCAGCAGGAGCACGCCGGAGGCGAGCTCGATCCGGCTGGTGACCGCCGCCGCGAAGGTCAGGGCAAGCAGCGGGTCCAGCCAGTCCGCGTCCGCGGGCACGGCGATCCGGCCGTCCGCGGAGTAGGGGTAGCGCGACGCGGGCGCGTCCACGAGCACCACGTGCTCGCCGCACCAGAGCCTCGCGAAGCCGTGCGTCTCCGCGGCTGTGGCCACCGTACGGATCACCTCGGGACGGGCACCGTCTCCGATACCGAGCGCGTGCAACCCCACTCGCATGTTCCACCTCCGGGCGTCACCTTAAGTGCGCGCCGGACGCGCACACGTGATGTGGCGCCCGGCGCGCGCGGGCGGTGGCGCGGCGGGAGCGTGACCCGCCAATGGGGGAGGCGGAGACACTGGGAGTGAGAGTGGCCCCAGGTCTGCTCCAGCGCGCACGCTTGTCAGAGCCGGCGGAAGTACACGGCGGCCGGGACTTGGACGCACCCGAGGCTCTCGTACAGGGCTCTGGCCGGCGCGTGGAACGGGTCACCCCCGGTGCCGATCTCGACCATCTCGGCTCCTAGCGATTTCATCGCGTCGAATGCGTGCCGGCAGAGCGCAGTGCCCGCGTGGTCGCGGCGGTGCCCGGTCGCGATGGCCAGGATCGTGATGGTTCCGTGCCTGCGGGCCGGGTCGACGCTCCATCCCACATACCCGGCGATGTCGCCCTCGGTTTCGGCGACCGCGACGTACTTGTGCCGGCTGGGATGGTGGAGCTCGGCGAGCTGCTTGCGGTAGTCGTCGCGCCAGTTGCCGTGCTGGAGGGTGAAGATGGCCTCGCCCACGAGTGGGCGGAAGGAATCCTCGAAGAACGGCCGGAACGTCTCGATGGTCAGCTCGATCAGACGTGCCTGATCGCGTTGGGCGAAGGGGCGAATGAGCATGGAAGATGTCTCTCTGGGCGAGGGGTCGAACGCTGAACAGAACAGTCGTCGACTGGCTCGCGCGGCCGCGGGCGCGGCGGCGGGCCGCCCCTCAGTGGCGAATGCGCCGGGCTGCGAAGCACTCCATGCGCTTCACGCTACCTCACCGCGGGGCGGGGCTTCTCCGGGGAGTGATGCGTTCATTTGCCTTGAGTACAGGGTCAGTTGAGAACCCGTCAGTCCGATGAGACATCATGAGGACCTGCCTGCTTCAGTGCGACAGGACACCTGCCTGCCTCACGGACGCTTCAGCGCGGAGATCGCCTCCGCGGCGGAAACGGCATAGGCATAGGCAAGCCGACCCTCGGGAAGTGATCGTGCCAAACACCGCCGTCGCCTCGTGGCCCCCGAGAACTCCCGTGTCCTGACCACAACCTGACTGCACCTTCCTCATATCCAGAGGCAGAAAACGCTCGCGCCCCCGGAGAACATCTCCGGGGGCGCGAGCGGGACAAAGGCATGCTCAGGCGTCTTCGTCGTCCACCAGCGCGGTCAGCAGACCCTGTTCGTCCTCGGGGACGTAGCCAGCGTAGTAGTCGTAGAGCGAGCGTCGTGAGAGGCGTGCCGCCGCCAGGCCGTCCCGTACGCGGATCGCCTCCAGCACATCCTGATGGTGATGGAGCGACTCCCGCATGAGCGCCTTGCTGTTGCTCGCGTGGGCGACCTTGTCCGAGATCAGCGACAGGACGGCACCCCTGACGACCTGGTTGCACACCTCGATGAGGGAATTGCGGCTGGCCACGGCCACCGCCTCGTGGAAGGCGACATCGGCCCTGCTGAACTCCTCGTAACCTTCGTCGATCGCGTCCGACATGACGGCGAGCGTGCGCTCCATGGCGGACAGTTCCTCCTCGGACCTCAGCCGGGCCGCCAGTTGGCTCGCCGAGCCGTCGAGCATCATGCGGAACGAGATCAGCTCGGCCATCGACATGTTGTCGAACTGGACGAGCCGGGTCATCTCCTTGGTCAGGCCGGCCGGCGAGAACGGCAGGATCTCCGGGCCGTTCGGGTCGCCCGGTCGCGAGCGGACGAGCCCGCTGCTCTCCAGGACACGCAAGGCCTCCCGCACGGTGGGCCGGCTCGCCCCGAACTGTGTCACCAGCTCCCGCTCGCTCGGCAGCCGTTGGCCGGGCTTCAGGTCACCTCGCGTGATCGCCTGCTCGATCTGCTCCACGATGCGCTGGTAGAGCCGTACCGGCGCTACCTGCCGGAACTGTGCGCCGCTGCTCACGGCTGTTTCCCCTCGAGCGTGATTCATGTCGTCCTCTCCCCCGTGAGCGTCCCGGGGACGCTGTCCGGCCAGTGCGGAACCGCCTCTGCAGGACGGTTCCGTTCGTACCACGCCGCCCCCCTCAGGACCCCGAGATCGTCGAAGCGGCGACCCGAGATCTGCACGCCGATGGGCCGACGGTCCGTCGTGAAACCGCAGTTGACGGTCGCGGCGGGCTGCCCCGACATGTTGTACGGCGCGGTGAATCCGATGTGGTGCATCGTCTTCCCGTCCCCCATGAACGGCATCGGCTGCTCAGCGGGGAACGCCGCCACCGGAGCGGTCGGCGAGAGCACCAGATCGTACGGGAGCGTCGCCGCCACGGTCCGCTCCTGGATCCGCATGATCTGCTGATGGCACCGGAGCACCTGCGTGCCCGGCACGTCCGCGCCTTCCTGGCACCACTGGACGATGTAGGGCAGGACGCGCTGACGGGCTTCGGGCGCCAGCGCGCGGAAGTCGTTCCAGGACCGCACGCGCCAGAACAGATCCAGGTCGTCCAGGAGATCCTGGGTCATGAACGGCCCGACCGGCTCCACGACGGCTCCCGCCGCCTCGAAGACCTCGGCAGCATGTCGCACCGCGGCGACAATCTCCGCGTCGGCCGGCTCCCCGCACCCGGCGTCCAGCTGCACCCCCACGCGCAGTCCGTGGACGTCGACGTCCAGGGCCGACCAGTCGATGTCCTGCGGCGGCAGGCTCGACCAGTCCCGGGCGTCCGGTTGGCTCAGGACCCGCATGAGCAGGGCGGCGTCCGCGACGGTGCGCGTCAGGGGACCGGCGCAGCGCCCCTGGTACGGGGCGTCCAGCGGGATCCGCCCGTAGCTGGGTTTGAGCGTGGCGAGCCCCAGCCAGGTGCCCGGCAGCCGGATCGATCCGCCGATGTCGGTGCCGACGTGCAGCGGCCCGTACCCCCCGGCGGCCGCGGCGCCCGCGCCGGAGCTCGAACCGCCCGTGGTCCAGCCGGGGTTCCAGGGGCTGCGGGTGATGCCGTGCCGGCTGGAGACGCCCGAGGAGAGCATGCCCCAGTCGGGCATGACGGTCGAGCCGAGGACCACTCCACCGGATTCGAGGACCCGCGCGGTGATCGGCGCGTCCGCGTCGGGGACCACCGGTTCGGCCCCGGCGTTGCCCGAAGACATGGGCACGCCCCGGCGCGCGACGTTCTCCTTCAGCGTCACGGGCACGCCGTCGATGGGCCCGAGGGGTTCGCCCGCCGACCATCGGGCCTCGCTCGCCTGAGCCGCCTTGCGGGACGCGTCCGGGTCCCGCACCCAGAACGCGTTAAGCACGCCCTCACGTGCCTCGATCACCGACTGGACGGCGTCGTGGACATCGACCGGCGACAACGTGCGGTCGGCGAATCCGGCCACCATCTCGACGGCCGACATGGCGGCCAGGCTCTGTCCCCTGAGCACCCGCACTCTCCTTCGCTCGCGATGTCTGAGGTAGGCGAACCCTTGACAACGACAGTTTCCATCGTCACGGTACCTGGCAAGTGAGCTTACTGGTCAGGCCAGTTGCAGCGAAAGGGTGGCGTGCATGCCGCGAGACACCGAGACGGATGGTCTCGCCGTCCTTCCGGACGACGGAATCGGTCCCGAGGTCGTCGCGGCGACCGTGCCCACGCTGCGGGCCGCGCGGGAAAGTGACGGTCATCGGCTCGACGTGACCGACCTCGACCGGGGCGGCGAGCGGTTCCTCCGGGAGGGCGCGGCCATGCCGTCCGACGTGGCCGACCTCGTCGAGCCGTCGGACGCCGCACTCTCCGGCACCGTCCGACGGCCCGGTGTGCCCGGGCACGAACTGATCCGGGGACGGATCAACGACCTGCGGTCGCATCTTCGCCCCCGCCGTGAACATCCGCCCGGTGCGCGCGTTCCACGGCATTCCCACCAAGGTGTACGACACCGACGACGTGGATCTGGTGATCGTCCGGGAGACACCGAGGGCGAGTACGTTGGCGCCGGCGGGGTGGGACACGCGGACAGCGGCCATGATCTCGGCCTCGAGCTCGCCGCGCGCTCCCGCCGCGCCATCGAACGAGCGGCGCACCAGGCCTGCGCGCCGGCCGGGCGGCGATCGGGCCGCCTGTGCCTGGTGACCAAGTCCAACGCGATGCGCTGTCCGGAATGACGGCGATCGACCTCGACCGGGAGTACCGACCGTGACTACGCACGACAAACCCACCAGCGACGAAGGCCTGTTGGTGAAGGAGTTTCCCGAGGGCCTTCCCATCGGCGACACCTGGGTGGTGGCCCCCGCAGCCGATCATGTCCGCTTCCCCTACGACGGGACGCTCGTCGCCTCGGCGCCGGTCGGGGACACCGACCTCGCGCGCCAGGCCCTGGACGCGGCGGTCGCGGTCCGCCACCAGGTCGGCCGACTGCCCTCACACACCCGCAGAGCGGCGCTGCTCGCGACACACGAAGCCGTCACCGCCCGCCGTGACGACTTCGAGCGGCTCCTGGTCCTGGAGACCGGCAAGCCGCTCGTCGACTGCCGCGTCGAGGTGGACCGCACCTTGCTGACCCTGCTGACCGCGGCCGAGGAAGTGGCACGGCTGCACGGCGAGACGGTACCGCTCGACCTGCTGCCTTCGGGCGACGGGCTGCTCGGCTTCTGGACGCGCAGGCCGATCGGTGTCGTGGTGGGCATCGCGGGCTTCAACTACCCCCTGCTGCTTGCCACGCACAAGATCGCGCCCGCCCTGGCCGCGGGCTGCCCGATCATCGTCAAGCCCGCGCCACAGACACCGCTGGCCACCCTGTGGCTGGTGCACCTCCTCCGCGAATCCCTGCTCGCCTGCGGCGCACCGCAGGCCGCGGTGCAGCTGGTGACCGGCGGCCCGGAGCTCGGCGCCGTGCTGACCACCGACCGCCGGATCGGAGCGGTGTCCTTCACCGGCTCCGCCGCCGTGGGCCACCGGATCGCCAAGGACGCGGCCCCCACCAAGGTGCTGCTCGAACTCGGTTCCAACGCCGCATTGGTGGTGGCCGCCGACGCCGACCTCGACGCCGCAGCCGACGCGGTGGTACGCGGCGGCTTCTACGCGTCCGGCCAGGCCTGCATCAGCGTGCAGCGGGTCGTCGTGGTGGACGCCGTGCGCGAGGAGTTCGTGGCCCGCGTGAAGGAGCGGGTGGCCGAGGTGACCGTGGGCGATCCCCGCGATCCGCACACACGTGTCTCGGCCCTCATCGACGAGCGGTCGACCGAGCGGGTGTGCGCATGGCTGGAGGAGGCGGTGGCGGCGGGCGCGTCGCTGCTGGCCGGGGGCAAAGTGACCGACGGGGTGATCGAGCCCGCAGTGCTGCTCGACGTGGACCGCGGCCTCCCCCTGTGGGACGAGGAGGTCTTCGGCCCTGTCGTCGCGATCCGCTCGGTCCCCGATCTGGAGAAGGCCTTCGACCTGGTCAACGACTCGCGCTACGGACTGCACGCGAGCGTCTACACCAGCGCCCTCGACAGCGCGTTCGCCGCTCTCGACCGTCTGGAGGTGGGCGGCGTGGTCGTCAACGAAGTTCCCGGCTTCCGCTCCGACGTCATGCCGTACGGCGGTGTGAAGGACTCCGGGGCCGGACGGGAAGGCCCGAGGTTCGCCATCGAAGAGCTCACCGTGACCCGCATGGCAGTGATCCGCCCGACGACGAAGAAGCCGTGAGGACCATGCACGACAACGACCACACCGATGCGATGGACACCTACTCCCGCCTGTTCCGGCTCGACGGCCGCAAGGCCGTAGTGGTGGGCGCCGGCAGCGGAATCGGCCGCGAGAGCGCCCTCGCGCTCGCCGCGCACGGCGCCACGGTGGTGTGCGCCGACCGCGACCTGGAGGCGGCCACGCAGACGGCGTCGATGGGCAAGGAGATGTTGGCGTACGCCCTCGACGTGCTGGACGGCGAGGCGGTCGCACGCGCCGCCGAGGAACTCGGCGCCGTCGACGTGCTCGTCTTCACCGCCGCGACGAACGTGCGCAAGCATCTGCTCGACTACACGGCGGACGAGTTCGACCGAGTCGTGTCGCTCAATCTGCGCGCCTCCTTCGACCTCGTACGGGCCTTCGGCCGGGGCATGGCCGACCGCGGCCGCGGGAGCATCATCGGCTTCAGCTCGATCCGTTCGGTGGCCGTCGAGCCGGGCCAGGGCGTGTACGCGGCCACGAAGGCCGGCCTCGTCCAACTGCTGCGCACCGCGGCGGCCGAGCTGGGACCGTCGGGTGTGCGGGTCAACGCCGTCGCTCCGGGCGTCGTGGAAACACCGCTGACCGCGCAGATCAGGTCCGTGCCCCAGTGGTCGCAGGCCTACGCGTCCAAGAGTGCCCTAGGCCGCTGGTCCCGGCCCGACGAACTGGCCGGCGCCGTCGTCTATCTGGCGTCGGACGCGTCGTCCTTCGTGACGGGGAGCCAGCTCTTCGTGGACGGGGGCTGGACGGCGATCGACGGACGCTATACGCCGCCCAGCTGAAAGAGTTCGGCATGCGAAGGCCCGCCACCGAATGGGTGGCGGGCCTTCGCATGCCGAGGCGAACTGCTCTGCCTCCTGGGGAGGGCGAGCACTCAGGAGATCCGTCCGTGAGCTCGCAGGTCAGCGGACGAGGTGTTCGGCCTTGTCACGGTTGATGGAAAGGTCCCGGTAGTCCAAGGCGATGTCCTCCGGGGCACGGTGCGGGACGTCCTCCGGAGCCCGTGCGCCGATCAAGAGTTGATAGCGATGCTGGCGGCATAAATACCCCTGACAGCAAGGGAGTTGTGGAGAGTGAGCGCCCAGTTGCGCTGCCAGGCCTGGGCGACGTTGGTGTCCGCGAGCATCGCGTACGGGTGGATGGCACCGCCGCCTGTGGCGAACAGCACGGTGCCGGAACCGGCATCGAGCATCGCGGGCAACACCGCCTGGACGGCGGTGACCGCGCCGGAGAGCAAGTTGTCGGCCTGCGGACGCAGATGGTCGAGGGTCACGGCTTCCGGCTGAGCCACGGACAGACCGGCGTGCGGCGAGACCTCCAGGACGTCGATGCGCCCCAGTTGCTCCGCGGCCACCTTGAGGGCGCCGGTGAGCTGATCCGCGTCGGCGATGCCGGCGGCGAAACCCTCTGCAGTGATCCCGGACTCCGCGAGTGCACCGGCGAGGGCGTCGAGCTTGTTCTGGTTACGGGAGATCAGGACGACGTCGAATCCGTGGCCGCCGAGGGTCGGGCCTTTCATCGGACAGGGCCGATCCACTCGAATGGCGGAGGGCGGTCGCCGAGCGCAGAGTGAGAACCGGGGGCCCGAGCGAGCGCGAAAGCCGCTTGTGCCAGCAACTCTCTGTGAGGCAGCCATGGCCGACATCGAGCACACAGGCGAGAGAACAGCCTCCGGCGGCACCATCGCGGGCACCCCGTCACGACGGAGCGCGCAACCAGCGGACGCGGGTGGCAGGACGACCATCGCCGACAGTGTGGTGGCCGTGATCGGCGGGATCGCCATCCGCGATACCGATGGTGTCCACTCTGTCGGCAAGGGTTCCTCCAAGGCTCTGGGCGCGGTAACGGGCCGAATGTCCGCATCGTCGAGCCTCAGCCGGGCGGTCAAGGTGGAGGTGGGTGAGACGCAGGCCGCGATCGACGCGGACATCGAAGTCGAATACGGGATCCCGATCCATGAACTCGCCGGCCAGCTGCGGACCCACATCTCCGACGCGGTGGAGACGATGACCGGTCTGGACGTGGTCGAGATCAACATCAACGTCTCCGCCGTGCACGTCCCCGGCGACGACAGCGCTGACGAAGACAGTGCCGGCAGCGGATCCCGCACCCGATGAATCCACGGCGCCCCGACGGCCTTCGCCGCGATCGGCGCTGAGACAGGGTGGGCCCAACGCCCAAGGGGACCGGTCAGGAAGTCAACTTGACCGGCCCTGAAGGACCGGGTTTGGAGGTAGTGCCCAACTGGCTGCTGGGTGGGCTCCTCCGTCCAGACACCCCGTTATGGGGTGGCAGGGACGCGTGACTCACGCCCCGCAGTCCACACGTTCTCGCCGCGTTGGGCGATGTTGTGGGAAGCGTTCCGGTCGGCGTGGGCAACGACCCCGCACCCCCGGCAGATGAAAAGCCCCTGGTCGACCCGGTTGCGCTTGTCGACGTGCCGGCACTGCGAGCACATCTGCGACGTGTACGCGGGATCGACGTAGACCAGGGGCACACCGGCCCTGCGGGCCTTGTAGACGATGAAGTCTCCGAGCTGGGCGAAGGCCCAGGAGTGGAGCGTGACCCGTTGGGGCTTACGGAGCCGTACCCTCTGCCGGATTCCCTTGAGTTCTTCCAGGGAGATCCCGGCCAAGGTGCGTTCAGCCTCGGTCACGATCGTCTTGGCGATGATGTGGTTGGTGTTCTTGACGTGCCGCTGCTCGCGGCGGGAGCGTTCTTTCAACCGGCGTTTGGCGGACTTGGTGCGCTTCTTCTGCAACTTCCGCCGCAGGGCCAGCTGGCGTTTGCGGTAGCGGCCCAGACCGCGCCCGGCGGCCCGGTAGCCGGTGGACGTGGTAGCGATGTTGACGATGCCGAGGTCCACGCCGATGAAACCGTCCGGCTCGTACGCCTCTGCCTCGGGCACGTCACAGGTGGCGATCAGGTAGAACACGCCGTCGCGCTCGATCAGATCGGACTCACCCTTGCGGTAGTCGCGGAGCGTCTTGAGCGCGTCGGCGGAGCACACGAACGAGACGTTCTTGATGCGCCCGGCCACCGTCCAGATGGACACCGTCTGCTGGTCGTACTGCCAGCTCAGACACCGGTCGTCGTACGGCTGCGCGGCCTCGGGCCGGAACGCGATCGGCTTGGACTCCGCCTTGACCCGACGCCTCGACTTCGGCTTGCCGAGATGTCCGGCGCGCAGGTTGGCGTGCAGCGTGGTGTACGCGTCACGCACCTTCTTGATCACATGCTGCGCGGCCTGCGCCCCCAGCCCTTCGGCCTTGAGATGCAAATACGTGTGCCTACGCAGCTCATACTCACGCGGCACGCCGCGAGCGAACGCCACCTGGGACACCCAGCACGCCAGATCGTTGACCGTACGCAGCGTGGAGCGCAGCGCGGCGACCTGTTCGGCCTCCGGCAACAGCTTCACCTGCACCACGATCTTCATACCGAAACCCTATGCGGGAGCACTGACAACACAGCAGACCCGCGCGTACGCGCAGCTCACCCCCATTTCGAGAAGTGATTCCTCCCGGGCCCGAAGGCCCGGGGATCCTCACTAGATCCCGCTGAATGTTCACCGTGCCGCGGATGCCGTGGCGCCTGCGCGTGCACTTCCCAGAGCAGTACGCGCTGTCGGCGGGCAATGCGGTCTGGGGGCAACCGCCGAGAAGCTCTTGGGAGTACGGACGAACTTAGTCGTGAACCCGTCTTCCAGGAGCTTCTGCGGCGTGGGACGACAACGCTGCGACATACAGCGGCCCAACTCGCCCGCAGACCCCTCAGATCCCTCAGACGCCGCACGCTGGAAAGGGCTCACTCTTCGTCGTCTTCGTATGCCTCTTCGTCGTCCTCCTCCTCGTCGGGGCCCTCTTCGTACTCTCCCTCCTCTTCCTCCTCATCGGGCTCCTCTTCGTCCTCGTACTCTTCTTCGCCGTTCTCTCCCGTGTCCTCATCCGCTTCGTCTTCTTCGTCCGCCGCTTCCTCCTCTTCCAGAACTTCCTCATGGGACCGGACCACCTCGCCGTCGCGAATTTCACCGCGCCAGCCCTCGGGATCCTCGTCGGCGAACGTGACGTAACGCTGGAAGTGCTTGAAGTCCAGACGCAGACGCCGCCCTTGAGCGCGCCAGAGGTTGCCGGTCTTCTCGAAGAGCCCCGAGGGGTAGTACTCGACGACGAGCACGAGACGGGTCAACGTGGGCGTCAGCTCATGGAAGCTCACGCAGCCGCGGGTGGTGCCCTTCGCGCCTTCCGAGGTCCAGATGATCCGCTCGTCCGGAACCTGTTCCTGGACGGTTGCCTTCCAACTGCGGCTCGACGGGCCGACCTTCAGCTTCCAGTCGCTGGTCGCCTCGTCACTCTTGGAGACGCTGCGTACGCCTTTGGTGAAACTGCTGAACTCCTCGTACTGGGTCCAGTGGTTGTAAGCGGTGCGAATCGGAACGCCCACGTCCAGCACTTCGACCATGTTCATGGACTTGTTGCCGCCGGACTTCTTTCCGCCTCCGCCCCCGAAGACCTGCTGAACCTTGTCCACCACGCTGTCCTTCACGCCCTTGGCCTTCTCGCCGACGAACGCCTTCAGCGGGGATTCACCCTGAAGAATGCGTCCGCCTATAGCGGGCAGGGACCCACCGAGTCCGGCGAGGGACCCACCGTTCTCGGCTACGTCGAGGAGTTGATCGGTCACATCCTCCAGCTTGTCGCCGGCACGCTCGACGAGGTGCTCGGCCTGCGCACTGAGGTAGGCGCCAAGCTCGTCGCGCAGGATTTCCAGGCCCGTTCCTTCTTCGCGGTCGGCGCCGCGATCTTTGGTGGCCATGACCTACCTCCGCCGCGCAGCAGTCTTCTTGGCAGTCGACTTCTTCGCTGGAGCCGACTTCTTGGACGAAGTCCTCTTCGACGTCGCTTTCTTGGCCGGCGCCTTCTTCGCTGCCGTCTTCTTCGCTGCCGTCTTCTTCGCCGGTGTCTTCTTCGCTGCAGCCTTCTTGGCCGGCGCCTTCTTCGCTGCCGTTTTCTTGGCCGGCGCTTTCTTCGCAGCCGTCTTCTTCGCCGGTGCTCGCTTCTTGGCGGGAGCAGTCCTCTTTGCCGCGGTCTTCCGAGGGCTGGGTTTGGCCGCCTGCCGCCTCCCAGTCGTTCCCGCTGAACGGCGGCGCCGCGGTGGTTCCTCCTCGGCCTCTTCTTCCTCTTCCTCCGGCTCTTCCTCCTCGCCCTCCAGCTCTTCCTCTTCCTCCTCTTCCTCCGGTTCTTCTTCCTCTTCCTCCTCTTCTTCCTCCGGCTCCTCCTCTTCCTCTTCCTCCGGCTCTTCCTCCTCTTCGTCCTCGTCCTCGTCCTTCTCACCGATGCGCAGCGTGCGTTCATGGAGGGAGTCAGCGAGGCCGACGAGGCTACGATCGGCCGCAGCAACCAGAGCTCCACGTCCCGCGTCCAGCAGTTGGCCACGTACCTGCTCGTTCAGCTCGCCGACCCCTGGAACATCTCCGAGTTTTTGCAGGCCTTGGGTCAGGAGCTGCTGAGGATTGAGCCCGAAGCGGCGTCCGGCGAGATACGTCGCCACCCCGAACGCGAGACGCGCTTTCTTGGTACGCCCTAGCACGTAGCCGCCCGCTACCGCGGTGGCAAGAGCGATCTTGGTCGTGTCGTTCATGAACCGGTCCCCTTCGGAAAGGGCAGAGGCAAGGAACCCAAGGAACCCCGGTTCAGGGCCAACACCACCCGGCCCAGCCCGGATCGAGGAGAGAGACCGCATGCGCCGCCTCACACAGCACCCTGCACCCCCCGGAGCCTCACATCCTCGTCCGGCAGGCTTCCTCGAAGCCGCCCACCACCACTGCGAGATGTGGCCGTATATGATGAAATTCTACGTTCGCGCGTGGGATCTGGCGCCCTCACCGACGACGGGAGTGACCATGGCCCCGGCAGAACCCGCCAAGCGGCGCTCCACCGGTAGCCGCAGCACCACCCGGGGCGCCGGCGGTGAAACCCGACGCCGTTCAGGCAAAGGCGGCAAGGGTGGTGCCGCAGGGGCCATGCGTGCCGCAGCAGAGCAATTGCAGGAGCTTCTCGGACGAGCCCCGGAGTCGGTTTCGGCACTAAAACCCACCGATGACGGATGGGAAGCCGATGTCGAGGTACTCGAATTGGAACGCGTCCCCGACACCACCAGCGTGATGGCCAGCTACCGAGTGACTCTCGACAAGGAGGGCGATCTCGTGGCCTACGAAAGGACGCGCCGCTACACCCGAGGACAGATCGATCGGCGAGGCTGAGATACAGCCGAATTGCCGGTGAAGGGAGGCACCATGACTGTGGTGCCGCAAGGTGGAGGCGCCGTCGCTCAAGGCGGTGGCAGCAGCGGCAGCCTCTACGACGTCCTGGAACTCATTCTTGATCGCGGACTTGTGATCGACGTCTTCGTCCGCGTCTCACTGGTCGGCATCGAAATACTGAAGATCGACGCTCGCATCGTCGTGGCCAGCGTAGACACGTATCTGCGATTCGCAGAGGCATGTAACCGTCTCGATCTCGAGTCCGGGCGAAAAGCACCGAGCCAGCTCACCGACATCGTCGGCGATTCGATCGAGAGCGGAGCCAAGGGAAAGTCCAAGGGCGCCCTCTCGGGTGCCGTCGAAGCCATCACCGATACCGTCAAAGGTGTCACGGAGGGTAACTCCGAGGAAGAGGAGGAGGATGAGGACGAGGGGGAGGCAGAGGAGGAGAAGGAAAGGGAACCCGTGGAGAGGCGTCGACGGCCTGCCCGGCGTGCCTCCCGGCGGGAGCGGGGCTAGCCCCGCGAGGAGGAGTAAGCCATGGCCGTTTACATCTACTCCATCACCGGCAAGCAGCACCCTCTGCACCTCGGCGACCTCCAAGGCGTCGGCGAGACGCCGGCAGAGCTGCGCGTAGTGACGGCCGGATTGCTGTGTGCTGTCGTCAGCGACGCCCCGGAGGACCTTCGGCCCAAACGTCGCGACATCAACGCGCACCAGGCGGTGCAGGAGCGGCTCATGGCGGACGGCACGGTGCTTCCTCTGAGATTCGGGCTCATGGCTGCGGACGACGAAGCCGTACGGGCCGCACTGGAGGAACGTGCCGAGGAGTATGCGGACAGACTTCGCGCACTCGAGGGTTGCACCGAGTACCACCTCAAAGCGTCGCAGGATGAGGACTCCCTGTTGCGTGAGATTCTTCAGGACTCGGCCACTGCGCGGCAGCTCAACGAGGCGATACGCGCGGGTACGGCCGGTCCGGATGCACCCGTCCAACTCGGTGAGCTGGTGGCCCACGAGGTGCAGACTCGTCAAGAGGCCCTGGCCGCAGGAGTGATCGAAGCCCTGCGCCCCTTCGCCCGAGAGTTTGACTCCTCTGCCCCGACCGGATCGGACTTCCTCAGCGTCTCGTTCCTTGTGACCGACGACCAAGAAGAGGGCTTCCTGACCACAGAGTTGAGCGTGGCGAATCAGTTGGGCGATGACTTCGAGCTGCGGCTGAGCGCTCCTCTCCCGCCCTACAGTTTCGTCTGAGGAGTAGTCATGGGTCTCTTCACGCAGCTCGTCACTCTCCCCCTTGCACCGGTGCGCGGTGTCATATGGACGGTCGACCGCGTCCTGGAAGCAGCGGAGAAGGAGTACTACGACCCGGCCCCCGTGCAAGCCGAACTCGCAGAGCTCGAGCGGCAGTTGCTCTCGGGGCAGATTGACGAGGAGACCTTCGACCGACGCGAGGACGAACTGCTCGACCGACTGGAAGAGATTCGGGCCCATTGGCGGGGCGGGCAACCCTGACCCGGCACGACGAGGGAACACGAGGCCACCACCGTGACTGAACCTCTGGCCAACAGGCCCGTCTCCTACCCTTCCAGAGCAGCTCCGCCTTACGGGCAGGGCTCTTCCGCCAATCTCGCCGACATCCTGGAGCGCGTGCTCGACAAGGGCATCGTGATCGCGGGCGACATTCAGATCAATCTCCTCGACATCGAGCTGCTGACCATCAAGCTCCGGCTCATCGTCGCGTCGGTCGACAAAGCAAAGGAAATGGGCATCGACTGGTGGGAGCACGACCCCTCACTGTCGTCACGGAGCAGGAACGACCGGTCACTCACCGAGGAGAACCGGCGGCTCCGTGCGGAGATCGATGCGCTCCGGAGCCGCGAGGCACTGCCCGAGCAAGAGCACGAGCACGAACACGAGCGCTCGGACGAAGACCAGGACGCGGAGGCAGAAGCAGAAGCGGAAGCGGAAGAAGAGACAGGGACGGACCGACCACGCGACAGGCGTCGACGAGGACGTGCTCGCGATGAATGACCTCGTCACCTACGTGTATGCCGTGGCCCGCAACGCCGACCGGCTCGAGGAGTTCATCACCGCGCTCAACGGCGTCGCCGACACCCCGGTCCGTCTCGTGCCCGGCAGTCACGACAACACCCTGGTACTCGTGGCAAGTCACGTGCCCGCGCAGGACTTCCAGGAGGACGCCCTCAAGCAACGCCTGGAAGACCTGGACTGGCTCGAGTCGGTTGCCCGCGCGCACCACGCCGTCATCGAGACCGTGGCTGCCCGCACGACGGTGCTTCCACTGCGTCTGGCAACGGTGTATCTCGACGACACCAGGGCGCGCGACGTCCTCGATGGTGGGCAGGCCGTGTTCACGGACCGTCTGGCGCGCCTGGCCGAGCACGTCGAATGGGGAGTCAAGATCTACGTCGAGCCGTCCGCTGCACCGGCCGCCCCTGAGCCCCGGCGAGGGGCAGATCTGTCCCCGGGGCGCGCGTACCTGCGCAACCGCAGGCAACAGCAGAGCGTTCGGGACAGCGTCTACCAGGCTGCTCAACGGGCCGCCGATGCAGTCGAGGACGTAGGGCGCAGGTACGCCGCCGACAGGGCACGCCACCGAGTGCAGCAGGGCCTTCTCGCCGACGCAGCGGGCGAGAACGTCGTCAATGACGCATACCTTGTGCCTCTCGCTCAGTGTGAGGAGTTCCGAGCCGGGGTGGAGCGAGCCGCTGACGGACTGCAGGGCGTTCGGATAGAGGTCACTGGGCCCTGGGCCCCCTATTCCTTCGCCATGCCACCCACCGAGACCGATGACGCCTCGACTGGTCCGCGACCATGACGACTCCCGACGAACCATCGTCCGCGGTCGAGCCACTGGCCCAGCGGCAAGTCGCGCTCATCGACCTGCTGGACCGCCTCCTCAGCGGCGGCGTGGTCCTCACCGGCGACGTCGTACTGTCCATCGCCGACATCGATCTGGTGCGGGTCTCGCTCAGGGCGTTGATCGTGTCCATCAGCGAACAGAACCCTTCGCCCTGGGCTGAGGCGACGCCGTATGGAGACGACCATGACGGCTGAGGACGGGCGCGGGCCGGCCCGCCGCCGTGAAGAGGTCGCAGAGGCCGCTGAGCGCGCCTTCCGACTTCTGCCGGCAGCGCCTCGCGATCTGTCACCGTCGGGCAAGCGTTCACACGCATCCGCACGTCGGATCAGCTCCGATCCCGACACCGTGGAGCGAGACCTCATCAGGCTGGTCCTCACCTTGGTGGAGCTACTGCGCCAGCTCATGGAGCGGCAGGCGCTGCATCGGGTCGATCAGGGAGATCTCACCGACGAGCAGGAGGAGCACCTGGGGGCCACGCTCATGGTTCTCCATGAGCGAATGAGTGAACTGTGCGCCCAGTACGGGCTGACCATGGAGGACCTCAACCTCGACCTGGGTCCGCTGGGCACGTTGCTGCCGCCGTCCGACTGAACCCGCAGGGGCTCGGCCCTCCGGCACGACGGCAGGCAATGCGGCGGCCGGCAGAGCACCGGGACCTCCCCCGCTGATGGGCGGGACGGAGGCCGTCCCGACTCGTCCGGCGCCACGCAGGCAGGCAGGCAGGCAGGCAGGGGTGGTACGGCCAGGGAACACCGCGGGGTTCCTGGTCGCGACGCGAGACAGGGGCAGAATCTTCGCGCTCTCGACGGCCGCCGCCGTTCTTTCGTATGGATCCGCACGAAACCAATCAGGCCCAGAGAGGCTCGGACCATACGCCATCCGGAGGACGGCGCATACTCCGAGCGGCTGGGCGGGGTACCTCCGGGGCCAGACTCGGGGAGGCAGTCGTTTTTGCCTCCCCGGTGTGTGCCGTCAGCCATGCAGTGCCACCTACCGGCTCGTGACTACGCCGCCTGGACCGTTCCTCCCGGGCGAACCGGTTCCCCGGACGCGGGGGTTACGCGTTTCCCCGGACGTGCGAGCCTGCTGCGGTCTCGATGCGCTGAGCCAGTTCGACGTCCACATCAGTGAGGCCGTCATCGCCGCGAATCACGAAAGTCACTTGCTTGCCGCGAATGTCGACGTCGGGGAAGCATTCAAGAGTTTTGACGTCGTAGACGATATCTCCGACGACGTTGACAGCTGTGGCGAAGTCGTACACCTCGACGGTGCGGCGCAATGTGTTGCCTTCGCGGAGCCAGTACACCATGTGGGCGCCGGACATTCTCTTGTCAATTTCGGCGTCGTCGAGTCGGTTTGCCACGATGTCTCTCCTAAAGGTGCGGTCACCGCATACGGTGCCCTCCCCCATGTGTGCCGAGCCGTCACGACACGGCCGGAATCCGGGACCCACCCGCCTCCGATCGCCGAGGCGCCTCGGCCGGTGAGGAGTTCGCGCGCGGTCGGCGGCCTCCTGCCGCCCTTCTTCCCGCGCTCAGTTCCGTGCGTCTGGCTGCTCGCGCCCCGCGATGTCGGGGCTGCGATTGCTTGACAGCTTCATTCTTCTGCGGAGTGACGGCGCCCTTTCCTCTGTGCCGCAGATCGGGTGGTGATGGATGCGACCAGCTGCTTCTTCCATAATGCTCTGCTGTTCAGTCGGCGTGCACCTGCGAGTTCCTCGGCGAGCCTTCAACACCTGCGCGCCCATGTCACTCTCCCCTGGAAGATCCGGCCGTGGACGATCGCATTCACCGCCCAGGGCGGGCGTCTTACGCGCCCAGCCGATACCCGAGCCTCGTAGGTTCGCACGATGCGCAGTGACCTGGGGGCGTCCCGCTGCGCTGCGTGACAGTCGTCGACGGCACGTGACTTACGTCTTCAGTAGTTTGCACCGTAGTCACGCGCCTTTTAGAGACTGTCGGCGCCAGGCCAGAACCAGCCCGAGAGCTGCGCGGCCCGAATACGGCCTGATGGCGGAGGCAACCATGAAGCCCGGAAGCCGGAGCGAGGACGAGACGGCAGATTCCGCACATGCGCCCGTTCTCTGGCTCGACGAGCTGGTCGTACCGCCGCCGGAAGAGGTCCTGAGCCACCGTGTAGCCGGGGAGTACCGGCTGGGCATGGCCGCAGCGGGGCCTACGCCACAGACTCCGCTGGGTCGGGCACGCCGAAGGAAGAGTTCGATGCTGTCGCAGGCGCAGGTGGACCGCTCGAGGCCAAGGGACAGGGGTGCTTGTCTGCCGGCCGCGGAGATCCCGCCAGGCCGTGACGTCGGGCGAGTGGTACCTGTCAATCATGGGAAAGACCGCTCTCATCGTCATCGACATGATCAACTCCTACGATCACGCCGACGCCGACCTCCTCCTCTCCTCGGCCCGCGAGGTGCTGCCCGCCGTGGTCCGGCTGATCAGCAACGCGCGTGAAGGGGGCGTCCCCGTGATCTACGTGAACGACAATTTCGGTGAGTGGCGCTCCCACCACGGGGAGATCGTCGACACCGCGCTGGCAGGGCCCCACGCAGATCTCGTCGATCCGATCCGTCCGGACGAGGACTCTCTTTTCATCGTCAAAGCACGGCACTCGATCTTCTTCGAGACCCCCCTCAGCTATCTCCTGACCCAGCTGGACGTCGATCACATCGTCCTGTGCGGACAGGTCACCGAACAGTGTGTTCTGTACTCCGCGCTGGACGCGCACATTCGTCACCTACATGTGACGGTGGTCGACGACGCCGTCGCACACATCTATCCCGATCTGGCCGAGGCGGCGCTACGCATGATGGCGCGAAACATGTCGGCGGACATCCGCAAGGTCGACGAACTGTCCTTCTGACCCCGCCTGCTCGTCGGGAACCACGGCGGGCGTTACCGGCACGCCACCTCCACGGCACGTCAAGAACCCGGCTTTGCCGAAGGGTAGGTAGGTCGAGGCCGGCAGAGGGCGCACAAGGTGTCGGCAACCAACTACGCGTAGCCCCCGACGGGGCGGCGGGCTGGATCCGTGCCCGGTCGGCACCCAGGGCGTCCTGACCGCGCCCTGACGACGTCCTGACGTCTTGTAACAGACAAAGCCCAGATCCTACTCGGCCTCGCTGGGCTCGCTCGTCAGGCGGAAGACTTGCGCCGGTGGCGCTCACCGGAGAGCGATTTGACTAGTTCGTCGCGGCTCATGGAGGAGCGCCCTGGGACATCCTCCTCGGCGGCTCTCTGGTAGAGCTCCGCCTTGGTCAGGGACTCAAGGCCGGACGACTTCGACGAGCTGTGCGACGCCTGCCGCTTCGCTTTCGACCCCTTCCGGGACCCGCGCTTGTTCGCGCCCTCCTTGATATCCCTCGGAGCGCCTCCCGGGTCGCCGGTCTTCTGCTTCCCCTCGTGGTCTTCCCGCTCCCTGGCCCTGTCCAGGCTCGCGCGCAGGGCGTCCATCAGGTCGACGACGTTGGTGGACTCCGCCGGGGGCTCCGCCTTCCCCGCCGTCTTCCCGGTCCGCTTCGCTTCGACGAGCTTGGCGACCTCTTCCTGGTAGGTGTCGTGGAACTCCTCCGGCTTCCACTCCATGCTCAGCGCTTCGATGAGCTGTTCGGCCATCCGCACCTCACGCTCGGCCACCTCGACCTGGCCGGGGAGGGCGTCGATCGTTGCCGGGTCCCGGATCTCATCGGCCCAGTGAAGGGTGTGCAGGGTGAGCATGCCCGCTTCCGCCTTCACCGCGACAAGGTACTCACGGTTACGCATCACGAACGTGGCGATCGCGACCTTCCCCTGACTCTCCATCGCCTGAGCGAGGAGCCCGTAGGTCTTGGCGTAGTCCTTGCCTTTCGGACCCAGGTAGTAGGTCTTGTCGAAAAAGATCGGCTCGACATCGTCCAGAGCGACAAAACCCACCACCTCCAAGACCTTCGAACGTCCTGGGGCTATGTCTTCAAGTTCCCCGGGTTCGACGAGTACGTACTCGTCCCCGACGTCGTAGCCTTTCACGATCGCGTCGAGCGGCACTTCCTGGCCCGTGCGTTCGTTCACCCTCTGGTTCCGCACCCGGTCCGAGGTGCCGCGCTCCAGTTGGTGGAAATGGATGGCGTGGTGGTCCGTCGCTGTGAACAGCTGCACCGGCAAAGACACCAACCCGAAGGTCAGAGCGCCACCCCACACCGCACGTGCCATGGCAGTCGTCACCTCCTCACCCCTCCATGGCACCGCCGCTTGCGGCGGATCGCACGTCGGCGAGCACGCCCGGATCAGCCGCGACGCTCGGAGCAACGACGCCCGTACAGTCGAACGCCCATCAAGCCCTCCTGCCAGTTCTTCTCACGTGTGGATCTCGTCTCGTAGGGCACTCGGTGTCACACCAGACACAGACAGCGCATCCACCGAGCGTGAACGACGCCTATCTGACCGCCGTGGTCGCGCGTCCCAGGGATCGGAGACAGCCGATGGCTCCACAGGCACCCGCACGTGCCCCGGCGCCCACCGCCGCGCCCCGCCTGCTCCGCCCGCCCGGTGTGTACGCACCGCAGTGCGACACCCGGATACTCACCAGCGCGCTGTACCGGGAGCCCATAGGTCCCGGCACCGACGTACTGGACATGGGGAGCGGGAGTGGGGCGCTGGCTCTGCAGGCCGCGCGGCGGGGTGCCCGAGTGACCGCCATCGACATCTCGTGGGCCGCCGTGTGGACCACCCGCCTTAACGCGCTGCTGTCCCGGCAGCGCGTCACCGTACGGCACGGGGACCTGACCGCCGCGGTCCGCGGACACACTTACGACCTCGTTCTCAGCAATCCGCCCTACGTCCCGTCTCCGTCGGACGGGCCACCAAGTCGTGGCAGGGCCCGTGCATGGGACGCGGGGACCGACGGGCGGGCCTTGCTCGACCGCATCTGCGACACCGCCCCCGGCTCCTTGAGACACGACGGTGTTCTGCTGCTCGTGCAGTCGGCCCTGTCCGGAATCGACCGCACCCTGGATCGGCTCACCGGAGCCGGGCTGTACGCCGAGGTCGTCGACCGGGCGCGCATCCCTTTCGGACCGGTGCTCCGTTCGCGTACACCCTGGCTGCGCGGGCGTGGACTCATGGGCGAGGAGAACAGGGAAGAGCTGGTGGTCATCCGTGCCGCACGCATCTGAGCGACCGCGCCGTGTCACCGTCGATCCGGACGGACCACTGCTCGTGGAGGGTCCCGTCGAGGTCGTAGCCGAAGACGGGACCGTGTCCGTCTCACACCGCTTCACCGTCGCGATCTGCACCTGTCGGCGCAGCCGCACCTACCCGTGGTGTGACACCAGCCATCGCCGTCGCGCCAAGGCACGGACGACGGCGGACGCTGAGGCCGAAAGCGCACTGTCCACAGGCGCTTCTTCCACCATGGAGCCGTCGGCCGATTCACGTGGCCGAGAGCGATACGATCATGACTCGTGACAGCCGGGAGCCCCGACGTCGACCGACGCTCCCCCTGCCGCGCGGCGACATCTCGCACCACGTCATCGACACACTTCGCGGTGCCACCGCCACACCAGGCATCGGGTCACTGCCGCGGACCACCGACCCGTACGGGGACGACCTCCAGCTCGCCCTGTACGTGCTCTACGAAATGCACTACCAGGGGTTCACCGGTGTCAGGGACGATCTCGAATGGGACGCCGATCTCCTGGCCCTGCGCGGTCAGCTCGAAGCGCGTTTCCACCATGCGCTGCGGGCCGACGTTCCGTCGCAGGCCGATGCAGACGCCGCACTCGCACCTCTCCTCCTGGAACCCGTCGGCCACGACGAATCGAGCGTGACCCACTTCCTGCAGAGGGACGGCACAGCGGAACAGCTCAGGGAATACGCCGCGCTGCGATCGCTCTACCACCTCAAAGAAGCCGATCCGCATGCGTGGGTCATCCCGCGCCTGCGCGGACGCGCCAAGGCCGGCATGGTGGCCGTCGAGTTCGACGAGTTCGGCGCCGGACGGCCCGAGAACATCCACGCTCAACTCTTCGCCGACCTCATGACCGACCTCGGCCTGGAACCCGGCTATGGCCACTACACCGACGTCGCTCCCGCTCAGGCGCTGGCCACCGTCAACGTCATGTCCCTGTTCGGACTGCACCGTGTTCTGCGCGGGGCCCTCGTGGGTCATTTCGCCGCTGTCGAGGTGACCTCCTCACCCGGCTCGCGACGACTGGCCGCGGCCCTGCGGCGCACCGGCGCGGGTGCGGCTGCGACACATTTCTACGACGAGCACGTGGAGGCCGACGCCGTCCACGAACAGGTGGTGCGCCGCGAGGTCGTCGCCGGTCTGCTGTCCGACGAACCGGAACTCGCCCCCGATGTCGCCCACGGAGTCGATGCCACCGTCTTTCTCGAGGAACGCCTCGCCCGCCGCCTCCTCGGAGCCTGGCGGAACGGCCTCAGCGCACTGCGCACGCCATTGGATCCGGCTCCGGCGAGGCCGACGCCACGTCACACAACGGCATCAGCGCCTCGCGGCTGGGCGCCCGGACCCGCGGGGAGGAACTCATAGCGCCTGAGTACGGTGCACTTCTCTCCGGCGGGTCCGCGCGTGCGTCACACCTACGTGCGATGCATCTGGGCCAGGACACTCGTGTCCAGGAGGCCGAGCAGATCCGCAGGACCGTCGTACACGGCCTCGGCTCCCGCCTCTTCGAGGGCCGTACGCGGAATGCCGCCGCACAGTACGCCGACGGCGCGCACACCAGCCCTGGCGGCCGCCTTCATGTCCCAGACCGTGTCCCCCACGAACACCGCGTCGGAAGCGTCGGCCTCCGCCAGCTCCAGTGCCCGGTGAACCGGATCGGGAGCCGGCTTGCCCTCGGACACGTCGTCGGCGCTCGCCACCCCGGTGATGACGTCGTCCGCGTCGATGGCACGGCGCAGCGCCTTCAGTTCCGGTCCCCCGGCCGAGGTCGCAAGGACGATGCGCCAGTCCCGGGCGGCCAGCTCCCTCAGCAGATCCTGGGCGCCTTCGAACGACGGCAGTCGGTCGAAGTAGGTTCCGTACAACGCGGTGTGCGCGGCGGTGAGCTGCGCGTCCTGGTCCTGGTCACGGTCTTCGCCGAGGAGGTGCGCGAGCAGGTCATCGGAGCCGAGGCCGATCGCCCCGTGGACGTCATGCATCGTGACGTCGTGTCCGGCCTGTCGCAGCGCTTCCCACCACGTCACCACATGCAGGTGATTGGTGTCGACGAGCGTGCCGTCGACGTCGAACAGAGCCGCGCGTGCCATGTGTTCCACGTCCTTCGATGCGTCCGCTCCGGGATCGACCGACCTTCCGTGCATTCCCCGGCCGAGGCCCGCGACATCTCGCAGCTCCCGCCCGGTGGCGCCAGACGGCGGGTACGTGGCGGTAGCCAGGGGCCGGCGCGACCGGGTGTCGCACCCCGGGGGCGCACGGGGTACCCACTTGCTGAGCCCGGCTCGCTCCGCGTACCACAGCTCGTGCTGCTCCTCGGATCTCCCGCGACGCGAAACGGACGGTCACGGTGTCTCGCTTCGAAGCACCGCGACGAGACCGTCGAGAGCCGATGCTGGGCACTCCATGTCGCCGAGTCGTCAGCGGCCGAGAGCCTTGCGCAGCTCCTGCTTGTTCATCGACGAACGTCCGTCGATGTTGCGCTTCTTCGCCTCCTCGTACAGCTGATCCTTTGTCGGCCCCTGCGCGCCGCTGTGCGAGCGTTCGCCGCCACGCTGGTAGGCCGACTTCTTGTCCTGTGTGGAGGTCTTGCTCGCCGTCTTCGATTCGCCCGACCGCGCGCGTTCCTTGTTGACGGTACGCGCAGCGATCTCTTCGGCACGACCCTTCGATGCACCACGCTCTTCGGCGCTCTCCTTGATGTGCTCATACTGCCGTTCCCGCTTGGGACTTGAACCTCGGGGCATCATCTGTCTCCTTGCCGCTCAAGTGACGTCTCAGCGCCGGGTACCCGATACGTCGGGGTCCATCGGCATCAAGAACACGCCAACGGAGCGTGCGCCGCAACAGCACACCAACTGGGGTCCTGAATACCTTCTGAGTGCAGCCCTCGCGCAGAAGCACCGACCGCCCCACGGCGACCACTTCGTCTCGACGAACTACCCCCAAGACACCGGCGTTGCGTCTCCGTCAAGAGCCGCCCGCTGATCGTTCTTCGTCGGCGAAAGGCTCACTTGCCTGCACAGCCGCTCTGTCAGACTTCGTCTCGCGTCCCTGGGCCACTCGAGTGGGAAGCTTGCACATCTTGATGGCATGGCGAGCAGGCATCAGAACTTGTCGCCCCGAACGCGCCCAGGTCCACCTCACTCGCGGAACAGACGCGGAAGCCCGCGTCGCTGCCATCAGGGTGTAGGTCGGTTCGGTGGCGTCTGCCTCCTGCCACCGTCCGACGAGCGCAACACTCGCCGGACGGTGGTCAAGACCAGGGGTGGCGTGCCGCGTGCCGAGAAGGCACAACACTGCGATGACGCGCGCTTTGCATCCCCCGCCTTACTTCCTCCCCCACAGCGCCAGGAACGGCTATGGGCGATTCCTTGCCTTGCCTCAAAGAGAGCGCAAGCTTTGCAATCCAGCCCTGCGCTGCCTGCTGCACAGAAGCGCTGTCGTGCACCCGCTTTGAGCCGCTCGGGCGGCCATCACCAATAGTGCCGCCTGCCACCCACAGAGTGACCAACAGCTCCGAGCACCCACAAGATGGCGCCTATCACCAACAGGACAACCCCGATGGTCCACAGTATGGAAATTCCAGTCACAAGTCCGATGACAAGCAGGATGACACCGAGGATGACCATGACGCTCTCCAATCCGAGCCGGACACTCTCAATTATGCGCCTCTCCCTGCGATTCGGGGCTGACTGTCATCCTGATAGGAATTTGCTTCAGCTATGAAGTAATTCCAGTTGCGGAGTCTGAGGTCGCAGATGCGTGTCGGGGCGACGGCAACGGTAACGGCATCGAAAGGAAGAAGTGTTAGTCCTTGCATTCCTGGCGGCAGGCAGCCTTCGGTAGCGGGCAAGGGAGCGGTCCACGACCGGTACCGTCCGAACGCGCTCGGAACAATCGATGCCGCGGCGGGAGACCCCGGATGATGCAGCGTCAGCGGAGCCATCGATCTCAGGATCCTTACGACTGCACGCTCGCCCGCCGTATGTCCATCCCCCAACACGACGCAGCTCTCGCCGCCATCTGTCCGGCCGGCGCGCGCACGCGGCGCGCGACGGCCTTGCACCTGGGCACGTTGGCGTGCGAACCCTGAGAACCGGTCGGCAGTTGGCCGGCCTCGTCGCATCGCCCGTCCGCTGCCTCACCGTCGTTGCAGCTGTTGGGCGATCAGTTCCTCAAGTGCCTCGTCGGGGATCTCCCCCTCGGGGGTGAGCTTGTCGACAGCCACGGGCAACGTTTCAGCGATCTGGTCTGCCGCGTCCACCTCACGGAGCCCACATGTCCGCGCGGCCGAGGCCAGCAGACCGGGGGGAAGTGCCTGGGCAATCTCCGCGCCGCTGATGTCCTCGTTCTCCCCGGTGCCGGTCCAGGAGGCGACTTTTGCCCCCAACCCGCCATCCCTGAGCCGGCCGAGCAGCCCTTCCAGCGCATTGCCGGCCTCGCTCCTGGCGCCGTCGAACAGCGCGCCGAGCATTTTCCCCGACCCGGAGGAACTACCCCTGCCCAGGAGGTTCCCCAGCAGACTCCCCAAATCATTGTCCGCCATCACGCGTTCCCTTCTTCGCGGTACGCCACCGCCCGGAACGGTCGGCCGCCGTGCCCCATCCAACGACCGAGCCGCCGCCAGGAACTGGGACAGGCAGACGCACACACTCTTTCAGCGGACGCAGGCCGTAGAGGCAAGGGATGTCGAGTCGCTTGAACCGGCACCTCGTTGGTGAAGGGTGAGAAGAACAGGCTGACACGCCGACGGTGCACGGGATCGGCCCCTATTGGGGACGGCGGCGAGGGTCTATAGATCCCGCAACCGACCGTCGACGGCTTCCAGTTGGCCGGGGTGTTGCGCGCACTCGACGACCCAACGCGGCCGCACTTACTGCGGCTGGACGTGAACGGTGCGAGCAGGTCCGCGCGCCCCGCCGCGCCCGGCGCAAGGGCACTCCCCCGGCACAAGGGACACCCGCGAGCCACCGGCCAGCGAGGCACGGCGCGGGAGGCCGACATGGCGCTGATCGATAGCCCGGACAAGAGCGACTCATCGGAGAACCTCTCATCGGCCGATGCCTTGGTCGGGATGGAAGTGGCCTTCGCTCTGGCTGCTTCGGATGGCGTCGGAAGCTCGCAGGGGGCTGCTCGTGCCGTTCGTTCCGGTCGTCGTCCTTGAGCAGGATCGGCGTGGTACGGAACCTGAGGATGAGGCGCCCAGGCAGACGGGCAGCCCATCGGTGAGCACCGTGCCAACGCCCCCCGACTCAGCGGGAGGACCCGCCGTGGGGTAGCCGCCACATGGAATTGGCTTCGACGGTCGTCCGCTGATCCGAGGCCCCGGATACCTCAAATACCCCGGACAAGGGGCAGGGGTCTGTCGTCCTGTCGGCAGTTCCGGTCTTGCGCACGCCTTGTGCCTGCCGCGCGATACCGTGCGGCAGGCACACAGGTCGTTTTCATTAACCGCGGAAGATGTCCTTCCCCTTCTCCTTGGCCTGGCGCGCGTCCCCCTTGGCCTTCTCCGCGCGACCCTTGGCGGTCATCTCTTCATTGCCTATCGTGCGCCCGGTCGTTTCCTTCAACTTACCCTTCACTTGCTCCTTCTTGGCTTTGGCCTTCTCGTTTCCAGCCACAGCGCGCTCCCGTCCCAACCCCGTCGAGGCAGTTGTCCTTCTCTGGGCCTAACCGCAAAGTACCCCTCAGAGCCATTGTCAAGCCCGCAGTCGCGGCTTTTGCTCAGAAATTCAATAACGGGGCTCGTTCCACTACGCTGGGCAAAAGACCGTGTGTGCGTTGCGGACCGGCCGTGGCTTGGTCTTGTGCCGATTCCCTCGGGATCACAGGCGACATATGCCCCCCCAGCACGGACGGACACCGCCGGCCACCGAAGCGCACTGAGGGTTATCGCTGCACCCAATGTGCTGCGCCGCCTGCCTCGGGAAGGATTCTTGCGCCGGTGCCGCTCAGGCGGCGTCGGCGCCGGTGCACACGACCCTGGCCGAGGAAGTCACGGCGGACAGCACCGTGTCGCCCACGACCAGAAGGATCCGGCCCCGTCCCCTACGGGCAAGCCCTAGGTCGCGGTGTGAGACTGCACAGGTACGTAGCGGCCCTGGACCAGGGTCCGGACGAGGGGTGATGAGGTGGCCGTTCCGGAGATCCCTGAGGTTGCCCTCTCCGAGTTCCTCGCGGATGTCGGCAACTCGACGCTCGACCTCACCACCACCATGGCACGTTGCACCAAGGCCATGGGCCTTGAGCATTCCGTCGTGTACCTGGCCGACCTGCAACAACGACAGCTGACCCCGCTCAACGACCTGGTAGGGACGCTCCCTATCGACGATTCACTCGCCGGCTGGACGTACCGCACCCAGGACCTGCGCATCGAGGAGTCCGATTTCGGGGGGATGACGGCGTGGCTGCCACTTGTGGACGGGGCCGAGCGCCTTGGCGTCCTCGCTGTACGGGCCCCGGCCTTCGATGCGCTGTCACTGCGGCGTGGCAAGACGCTCGCTTCCCTGTTCGCCATGATGATCACGTCCAAGCGGGCGTACAAAGACACGTACGTTCGCCATACCCTTACGGAACCGATGCAGCTGGCGGCCGAGATGCTGCGCGCCTTTCTCCCGCCCCGCACGATCGGCTCCACGCGCGCCGTGTCGACCGCTGTCCTGGAACCGGCTTACGAGATCGGCGGGGACGCGTTCGATCATGCCCTGACGGACTCGACCCTCCATACGGCGATCCTGGACGCCATGGGACACGATCTGGCCTCGGGGCTGACATCGGTCGTGTCACTGGCCGCCTGCCGTAACGCGCGCCGCACCGGAGCGGACCTCCCCGAACTCGTGGAGTGCGTCGATGCCGCCCTGTCCAAGTGGCTGCCGGACCAGTTCTGCACCGCGGTCGTCTCCCAACTGAACCTGAGCACCGGCAAGCTGCGCTGGATCAACTGCGGACACCCCGCACCGCTCCTCATCCGTGACCATCGCCTGGTCGCCGGAGCCATGGACCGCGAAGCAGATCCGCCCATGGGGATGCCGGCCGTCTTCGCCTCACGGCCCCGGCGCGTGCACGAGATATCCCTGGAACCGGGTGATCGCGTGCTGATGTTCACCGATGGCGTCACGGAAGCCCGGACGGAGGACGGCGGCGAGATGGGTCTCGAACGGTTCGCCGACTACGTCGTCCGGGCCGCCGCGTCAGGCGAACTGGCGCCGGAGACACTGCGGCGCCTCATTCAGGCGATCCTGAACGCCCAGGAAAACCGTCTCCGCGACGACGCAACCATCCTCATGTTCGAATGGCGGCAGACGCCCCAGACCCCCTAGGCCGGCCGCACGACCACCCCAGCAACGCACATCGGTCATGTGCCCTGACGCAGGCGCCGAAGGCTCATGCGTCCTCGGCGAGGCAGGCGGGACGGAACAGACCTCCGGCCCACCTGCCTCACTTCGAAGCCGCTCAGGCATCAGCGACCATCAGGTGACCTAACGGATCCGCCGCTCCGCCTGTACCGCGATGCGGTGTGCGTGTTCGCGGCCACGAACACCCAGGCCAGGTCCGACACAGGCGTGGAAGCAGCGTTACAGCCAGCCGACCTTCGTGATCACGTCGGCAGCGACCTCGCCGACCGAGCGCCGGGTGGCGTCAACGGTGAAGTCATCGACTGCTGCTCGGTCGAGAATTCCCGCCAGTTCGCCGGCCCTGGCCAAGTGCCATCGCAGCGCTTCGGGCTCGCTCTCATGTCGGCGCACGAGCCGCTGGTGATTGACGGGCAGATCGACCGTGAGCCGACACACCGAAAGCTCGATACCGACCGCTTCGGCGCACAGTTTCCGGTCGTCCAGATCCTCGATCACACCGGCGAGGACCAGCCGAGTCGCCCCGGCAGCGAGGTAGTTGCCGGACATGCTGCGCAGGTTCCGCACCATCATCCCGAAGTTGAAGCGGTCTCCCGACGGGGCGGGCCAGGACTGGCGCAGCCCGTCGAGGTCGATGACGGCACTGGGTATCCGGGCAGCGGCGAGCAGGCCTCCGACGCTCTCAGCCACGGACGTCTTGCCAACACCTACAGTGCCGTTGATCAGGAGAGCACGCGGCTCCAGAGAACTGACTGCTTGCATGAACGAGACCCTACGACCCGACACGGCCGCAGTTCATCGGCCTCCCATGTCGCAGACGAACGGCCCGCACTTGCTCTCCATCCGGTCGTCGCCTCAGATCACCACCGGCTGTGCTGATCGACCACGTTCAGAGCCCGCGAACGCACCCACTTTCGATGTCCCGTTGAGGGCAGACGCCGTGCCTTCCGACGGACACAGAGCCAACTGGTCCAGGTGTGGCTGGAATTGCCGGAGAGGGTGCTGCCACTCGCGTTCGTGCGGATGCGGAAGCCTGGCGCGGCAACGGCGTACAGCGCCACTCCTGCACCCCCGCCACGACGGATGCGACGAGCGCCCCGCAGCCGGGGGCCCAAGCCGCGGGCCCGCTCGGTGCGGCCCCGGACGCCCGGCCCGGCTCAAGCGGACAGACGACAGCGGCCGGCCGGGGGTCCGGACACCGACGGGTCAGTACGGATTGCGGTCTGCCGCATGGCTGGATCTCATGGTTTCCATGCAGCGACAAGACTCGGGGTCGGACGACCTCGTACCTCCGATAGAGCGTTCGCACTGGGTGGCCTTCGCCGGGATCCTGCTGATGGTCAGCGCCCTGTTCAACCTTCTCACCGGCTTCGTGGCGATCTTGAACCACGGCTACTACTCGAAGGTGTACTCCCAGGGCAACCGGCTGCTCATCCTGAACTACACGGCCTGGGGCTGGATCTTCGTCGTCATCGGCATCCTGATGGCCCTGGCGGGTATCGGCGTGTTCGTGGGCTCCAGGGCGGCGCGACTGACAGGCGTCTGCCTGGCCGCGTTCTGCCTGGTCGGGCAAATGATCTTCCTTCCGGTCTACCCGTTCTGGTCGCTGTTCACGATGCTCGTGTCCCTGCTGGTGATCTACGGCCTGTTGGCCGAGCCGCGGCATGTGCACGGGGTCCGGGTGTAGCAGGCGCAGATGTCGTACGTCCGCCGGCCGAGCAGGAGAGCGTCGGTGCCGTCGGGAGCGGCACCGAACCGTGTTCCGGCGGCGTCGCCCAGCAGGAGCGCCCGCCAACCGTGCGTGAAGGCTCACCTTGTGGGCAGTTGGCCCTGGTGGGCGCGTGCCCGAGCGCATACGACTGCGCCCCGGTCCTCGTGACGGGAGTGGGGTGCATTGTTGTGCGGAGTCACGCATTCCGGAGCCTGGCCCGCTGCTCCTCTCTGGCGGGGCTCCGTGCTCTGTGCGGCCATTGTTCGACGAGGCGGCGAGTCGCACTGCCAGGCCCGGCGGGCGAGTGCGGGAGCGGGCCGGTCGAGTGGCAGACGCCACGCGCACGGGTCGGTCAACTCGTGCCCCGACTAGGCGCGTTGCTGACAGAACACCCCATCGCCCGGGAAAGTACGTCCTCCCCGAGCTGATCCGCAGTCCCTACGCATGGCTCGGCTTCCGCCACCTCGCCGGGCGCGTCCCTGACCTTTCAGCGGAATCTAGTGAGATCCCCGGGCCTTCGGGCCGGGGAGGAATCACTTCTCGAAATGGGGGTGGCCTGCGTGTACGCACGGGTCTGCTTTGTTGTCAGTGCCCCCGCATAGGGTTTCGGTATGAAGATCGTGGTGCAGGTGAAGCTGATGCCGGAGGCCGAACAGGCCGCCGCGCTGCGCTCCACGCTGCGCACGGTCAACGATCTGGCGTGCTGGGTGTCCCAGGTGGCGTTCGCTCGCGGGGTGCCGCGTGAGTATGAGTTGCGTAGGCACACGTATTTGCATCTCAAGGCCGTGGGGCTGGGGGCGCAGGCCGCGCAGCATGTGATCAAGAAGGTGCGTGACGTGTACACCACGCTGCACGCCAACCTGCGTGCCGGACATCTCGGCAGGCCGAAGTCGAGGCGTCGGGTCAAGGCGGAGTCCAAGCCGATCGTGTTCCGGCCCGAGGCCGCGCAGCCGTATGACGACCGGTGTCTGAGCTGGCAGTACGACCAACAGACGGTGTCCATCTGGACGATGGCCGGGCGCATCAAGAACGTCTCGTTCGTGTGCGCCGCCGACACGCTCAAGACGCTCCGCGACTACCGCAAGGGCGAGTCCGATCTGATCGAGCGCGACGGCGTGTTCTATCTGATCGCCACCTGTGACGTGCCCGAGGCAGAGCAGTACGAGCCGGACGGTTTCATCGGCGTGGACCTCGGCATCGTCAACATCGCCACCACGTCCACCGGCTACCAGGCCGCCGGGCGCGGACCGGGCCGCTACCGCAAACGCCAGCTCACGCTGCGCGCCAAGCTCCAGAAGAAGCGCACCAAGTCCGCCAAACGCCGGTTGAAAGAACGCTCCCGCCGCGAGCAGCGGCACGTCAAGAACACCAACCACATCATCGCCAAGACGATCGTGACCGAGGCTGAACGCACCTCTGCCGGGATCTCCCTGGAAGAACTCAAGGGAATCCGGCAGAGGGTACGGCTCCGTAAGCCCCAACGGGTCACGCTCCACTCCTGGGCCTTCGCCCAGCTCGGAGACTTCATCGTCTACAAGGCCCGCAGGGCCGGTGTGCCCCTGGTCTACGTCGATCCCGCGTACACGTCGCAGACGTGCTGCGAATGCCAGCACATCGACAAGCGCAACCGGGTCGACCGAGGGCTTTTCATCTGCCGGGGGTGCGGGGTCGTTGCCCACGCCGACCGGAACGCTTCCCACAACATCGCCCGCAAGGGCGAGGCTGTGTGGACTGCGGGGCGTGAGTCACGCGTCCCTGCCACCCCATAACGGGGTGTCTGGACGGAGGAGCCCACCCAGCAGCCAGCCGGGAACTACCTCCAAACCCGGTCCTTTCAGGGCCGGGTCAAGCTGACGCTGTGGTGGGGGTACGCCTGTCGCGCTGTGACACGGCGAGGTAGCCGACGAATCCGATGATCGCGGCCGTCCACGCCAGCGTGACCGGCGCCAGTCCGAGGCCCAGGGCACCGCGGGTGCGTCCGAGTGCCATCCAGTCCGCGAGGGAGGCACCGAGGGGGCGGGTGATGACGTACGCGGTCCAGAACGCGGTCACCGCGCTGATGCCGCCGAACCGGTGGGCCAGGGCGGGCACGCAGATGCCGGCCGCGAAGAGGACGACCGAGCCCAGGTAGCCGAGGCCGTCAGCGGCGGTGAGGTCGCCCGCGGCGGTGCCGAGGGCGAAGGTGGCGAGTACGGCCGCCCAGTAGAACGCCTCGCGGCGGCGCGTTCGGATGGTGTGGATGGACAGGGTCCGCTCGCTCACGTACCAGAGGACGAAGACCGCGGCCAGCAGGACGAGGAAGGCCGGGGCCGACACCACGTACGGCACGCCCAGGCCGACGTGCAGAACGTCGGCGGCCATGGTGCCGAACACACTGACCATGACGACGGCGGTCCAGTAGGCCCAGGCGACGTACCGGCGACGGGTGAGCTGAAGGGCCAGGGACGCCGCCAGGGCGAGGCCGCCGAGCGCGACCGCCGGTATCGGGCCGAGGGTTCGGGCCAGGAGGTCCGACGCTGTCTCGCCCATGCCCGTGGTCAGCACCTTGATGATCCAGAAGTAGGCGGTCACCTCCGGCACCTTGTTCGCCAAGTGGCGTACGGGGATGAGGGGCCGGTCGTCGAGGACGCGCTCTGTGGTCATGATCCGCACGTTGGCACTTGGTTCCTGAATGCATCCTGAATGGCGTGTGTGCGGCAGCGGTGCGACGTAGTACCGCGGGGCGAGTGGGCCACGGCCGGGCGCTGAAGTTGTTCGTCATGGCACGCGTGGTGCTCGGGTGGGGCAGATGCGGACGCGGAGGGGACGTAGAGGGGATGCAAAGGGGGCGCGATAGGCGATGCCGTACGGCGGTCAGGATGCGTTCAGGTATCCCGTGGCACGGTCGGGCCTCATGACAAACGAGATGTCAAAGACCTCCGCAGCGCCGGCGGCCGACAGCCAGGCGCTGTCCTCCGGCCCCCGGCCACGCTGGAACAAAGTGCCCGAAGTCACCGCCTACTTCTGGATCATCAAGGTGCTCTGCACCACCGTGGGCGAGACAGCTGCCGACCTGCTCAACGAGAAGGCAGGCCTCGGCCTGACCGGTGTGTCGGTGCTGATGAGCGCGCTCCTGGCCGTCGTCCTCGTCGTCCAGTTCCGCACCAGCGCATACCGCGCGGGCGTGTACTGGCTCGCGGTCGCCCTGATCAGCGTCGTCGGCACGCTGATCAGCGACAACCTCACCGACAACATGGGCGTGCCGCTGGAGACCAGTACCACCGTCTTCGCGATCATCCTCGCGATCGTCTTCGTGTTCTGGTACCGGCGCGAGCGGACGCTGTCGATCCACAGCATCGACAGCACCAGCCGGGAGTCCTTCTACTGGCTCGCCGTCCTGTTCACCTTCGCCCTCGGCACCGCGGCCGGTGACCTGGTCTCCGAGCGCATGGACCTCGGTTACTGGCTCGCCGCGGCGCTGTTCGGCCTGGCCATCGCCGCGGTCGCCCTCGCGCACTTCAAGCTCGGCCTGGACGCGGTCTGGAGCTTCTGGATCGCCTACATCCTCACCCGTCCGCTCGGCGCGTCCATCGGTGACTACCTCTCCCAGCCCACCGGTGACGGCGGCCTGGGCATGGGCACGGTGGTCACCAGTGGACTGTTCCTCGCGGTCATCCTCGGCCTGGTCGTGTATCTGTCGGTGACCCGGAAGGACGTGACGCAGCCGCAGCGCGCAGCCCGGCACGCGGTCTGAGCAGGCGCGCAGGCGATGTTCAGGATGTATTCAGGCTGATACTGGCACCGTCGGTGCGGGCGATCACTCTTCGGGGTCGCCTCGTGACACAGGGCGCTCGCCTCCCGCGGGGGGCGGGCGTCCTGCCGTACGACCGAATCGGAGCCCCCACCTTGCAGCAACCCGAGATGTTCACCGATCTGGACGTCACGAGCACGACCAGATCGGTGATGAAGAAGCTTCCCGAGGTCACTCTGGCGTTCTGGATCATGAAGATCGCCGCGACCACGCTCGGCGAGACCGCCGGTGACCTCTTCGCACAGACCCTCCGACTCGGCTACTTCCTCACCACGATCGGGCTGTTCCTGATCTTCGTGGTGACCTTGGTCATGCAGCTGAGGTCCAGCCGCTACAACCCGTTCTTCTACTGGACCGTGATCCTGTCGACCAGCATGGCCGGTACCACGATGTCCGACTTCATGAACCGTGACGCGGGGGCCAAGTACCTGTCCGGCGACGCCACTTCACTCGGCTGGGGCCCGCAGGGCCTGGGCCTTGGCTACCCGACCGGGGCAGCGATCCTCATCTCGATCCTGCTGGTCATCTTCGCGGTCTGGAAGGCCACCGGGATGACCTTCCAGATCCGTGACATCGTCACCTTCCGCGGCGAGGCGCTGTTCTGGTCGGCGATCCTCGTCTCCAACACCCTCGGCACGTCGATGGGTGACTTCCTGTCGGACAGCTCCGGGCTCGGTTACGCCGGAGGCGCGCTGCTCGTGAGCGGGGCACTCGGCGTTCTCGTCGCCCTGATGAAGGTGCCGGTGGTGCCGAACGTGCTGCTTTTCTGGATCGCCTTCGTCCTCACCCGCCCGTTGGGCGCCACCGCGGGCGACTTCCTGACCAAGCCGGTCGCCAAGGGCGGCCTGAACCTCGGCACGCCTGGTTCGTCGGCCGTACTCCTGGCCGTCCTGCTCGGCCTGGTGGCGTACGCGCAGGTCCAGGAACGCCGGACCGCCGCAGCGCGGCCGACGGGGCGGGAGCCGGTCACTCAGCGGGCCGACTGAGTCCGGTCACCCGACAGGCAGGTCGACCCGGAAGCGCGCGCCGTCGGTGTACCCGGGGTCGTGGGACACGTCGCCACCGACGGCGCGGGCCAGGCGCCGCGCGAGCGGCAGTCCGAGGCCCGCGCCGTCGTGCCCGTCGTCCGGGTCGGCGCGGCGGCCGGGTTGGAAGAGGTCACCGACGAACATCGCCGGCACGCCGGGACCGTCGTCGGTGACGTCGATACGCACCCTGCCGGGCAGCCGCCGCGCGGACACGGTCACCGCGGAGTGCGCGAACCGGACCGCGTTGGTCAGCAGCGGGCTGACGATGCGTTCGAGGAGGGCGGGCGCGACTCCCGCCTGCAGCTCTGGATCCGCCACGTCGACGAAGGTCTTCACGTGCTGCCTCTCGTCGAAGCTGTCGACCAGCCGTTGCAGGACGGGGTCGACGGTCGTGGTGCCGGGGGCCGCCGAGGAGTTCTGAGTTCTGTCCCGGGCGTCGCTGAGAAGTGTGTCGCAGATGGTGCGCATGGACCGGGCGGCCTCGGCGATCACCTCATGGGTGGCGCGGGTTTCGGCGGCGGTGCGGGGGCGCGCCTTCCACCAGTCGAGCTCGATGACGATCCGGGTGAGCGGGGTGCGCAGTTCGTGGGACAGTTCGCCGGTCAGCTGCTGCTCGTGCCGCAGCACGGTGCGTATGCGGTCCAGCAGAGTGTCCAACGAGGCCCCCAGGCGGGCGAGTTCGGCCGGATGGCCCTCGACACCGAAGCGCTCGTCGGCGGCGACGGCGCTCCACTGGGTGGCCTGGTCGGTCATGGTGCGGACAGGTCGCAGCGCTCGCCCGACGGCCAGGCGTGTCAGCGCGTAGGTGCACGCGAGCATGACGGCGTCCAGGATCAGGGAGCCCACCAGCAGCGTGTCGGCTGAACTGCGGTACGGCCCCAGGTCCAGGGCCGTGACCACGGTGGCGCCGTGACGGCCGCCCACGAGGTCCGAGCACAGGCGTACGGCGTGCGGGCTTTCGGGGTCGACGGTCGAACAGGCTCGCTTCCGTTGCGCGGCGAGCCGACCGGCGGCCCGGGCCGGCGCGCTGTTTGCCGTGGTGGCAGGGGGCTGCTCCAGCACTCGTGTCCCGGCGTAGATCCATGCGTTGGCGTCGAGGAGGTGGTCGTTGACGGTCTCCAGGACCCGCACTCGGGGACCGCTGGTGTCGATGGTCGTGGCGACGGCAGCCGCGCGGTTGCGCAGTTCGTCGTCCGCCTGGTGCTGCAGGTGCCGGTCCATCACGGTGTTGAACGCAACGGTCAGCACGGTCATCAGGAGCGCGGCGGTGGTCAGCGCCACGAGGGAGAGCCGGCCGCGCAGGGTGCGGGGAGCCAGTCGGCGCGGGAGACGGTTCATGACAGGCGGTGTCCGATCCCGCGCGCCGTCGTGAGGCTCAGGTCGCTGCCGACTTGGCGCAGCTTGCGACGCAGCCGGCTCAGGTACTGATCGAGGGTGTTGTCGCTGACTTGCGCGCCGTCCGGCCAGGCGGCCCTCACCAGGTCGCGCCGGCTCACGATGCTGCCGTATGCGCCCACGAGCGTCGCCAGCAGCCGGAACTCCGTCGGCGACAGGTCTACGTGGACGTCTCCGACCCTCGCACTGTGCCGGGTCGCGTCCAGGACCACATCTCCGGCCGTGGCCACGGCCGGCGGCCCGGCGCGTTTGAGCGCGGCCCTCAGCCGGGCGACGAGTTCGGCGAAATGGAATGGTTTGGGCAGATAGTCGTCGGCCCCGGCGGAGAACCCGGACAGCCGGTCGGTGAGGTGGTGGCGGGCTGTCAGGAAGATGACCGGGGCGGCGAAGCCGTTGGCGCGCAGCGCCTGGCACACGTCCCGCCCGTCCGCGTCGGGCAGCCCCACGTCCAGGACGACCGCGGCGATGTCGTCGGTGGCCAGCCGCAGGGCGGTGGCACCGTCGACGGCGAGCACGGGCGCGAAATCCTCGTCCGACAGGCCGCGGCGCAGCACATCACGCAGGGCGTGATCGTCCTCGACGACCAGGATCTTGTGGTGCATGGTCCTCCGTCGGATCTTCCGGCGATGGGTCGTGCTGCCGCGCCGAAGCAGCACCCGCCCAGTGACTACAATTCTGTAGACGGTCTACTGAACTGTAGACGATAGTGAAGTGGGGTCCGTTCCGAAGACGGACCGACGTCCGAACGCCGCGGATGAACACCGCGAACGAGGGTCGCGAAGGGAGGCCGCGGGCTGGTGCGCTCGACGCGACCCCTCGCCGATGCGGACGGGCCGATGTCGTCATACGGCGCGAGCGCGGCGATCAAGCGATCTCGATGGTGGCCGTTCGTGCCCTACGTGCCCTATGAGTCCATGCGGCCATGGCGGCATCCCGCGGCCTTGCGGCGCGGCCCCGGCCGCGCTGCGCGTTCCGCAGCGCGGCCGGGAGACCCGAGTCGGGTCCTACACGAACCGCACCTCGGGGTACCTGGACGAGGGGCCGTCCAGGAAGTGGCCGTCCGCGCGTCCGCGAAGCCAGCGGTCGAAGAACGCGGTGACATACGCCCGCTGCGCGGCGATCGCCCGCGCCGCCGGGACCGTCCCCACCAGGCCGGTCACCGTCTCACGCGGCAGCCCCAGCTGCCGGGCGATCTGCGGGATCAGCGACATCGCATCGGTGTACGTCGCATGCTGCGCACCACGCAGCACCAGGTCCCGGCGCCAGCCGTCGCTGTGCTCCCACACCGCGCGCCAGGACGGCACGTTCGTACGGTCGTCACCGTCCATGCCCATCAGGAGGAACGGCCCGTCCACCCCGTCGCGGGCCACCGTCGACAGCTCTCCCTCGTCATGGTCGTCCGACACGTAGGCGAGCACCCCGTCCAGATTCGCGGCCGCCGCGATGCGTCCGTCGTCATGCATGGTCTGCAGCGCCGCGAAGCCGCCCGCCGACTGCCCGAACATGCCGATCGGTACGCGCTCCAGGCGGCCCGCGGCGAACGCCCGCTCCACCTCGTCCAGTACGAACCGCGTATCGGCCACCCGAACCGCACAGGTCTTCCGCATCAGGGCGACGACCGCTGCGGGCCCTTCCCGCTGCGCCCGTTCGAACTCCTGCGGAAGCAGAGTCACCTCCACCCGCCCACCGGGGAACTCCACCGCCGACGCGTCATAGGTGTGGTCGATCGCCACTACTACGTACCCGTGCGACGCCAGCTCGTCCGTCAGCGTCGTGCCCAGGGTGCGCGGGTCACCCACTCCCGGCGAGTACAGGACGACCGGCCGCTCCCCGCGCCGGTCCGGCGGCGCGGCGAGGTGGGCGTAGGTCCACGTCCCGCTCCAGTCGATGCGGCCCTTCGGCAGGTCGCCGAAGTTGTTCACACGGTCGAAGCCGGCAGCCTCTCCCTTCGTCATCTGCGGCACACGCGGGTGCGCGGCGACGGAGCGGGCCGGGTACCGCACATCCACCATCAACTCGCGCCTGCGCCCGGGCACCCACGGATCGGCACGTCCCCGGTCCACCAGGCGCAGCGACACCGTCCCCACGCCGTACGGCCCGGTCGGCGCGGGCAGTTGCATACCCGCCGTGCGGGGCGTTCCGTGCGCTCCCATCGCCGTCGCTGTCGCGCCGGTGCCGGGTCCGCCCGTCACCGCCCAGGCGAGGCCGAACGCGGACGCGGCCAGCACGCGGCGCCTGCTCGTCATGGTGGTCTTGGTGTCGCCGTCGATGTGCATGCCGCAAGCTTCACCGGTGGCCCGCCCACGTCACCATCCGGCAGGCCGGAGCATCCAGTTGGGGGAAATCCCCACCCCTCACCAGCGCTCAGCGCACCGTGCCGTCCTCGACGAGTCGCCTCAGCGAGGGGAGCAACGCGTCGAGGTCCTGTCCGGTCCGGAAGGCCACGACGGTGGTGCCGCCGTCCCCGGAATCACCGGTGCCGGACGGCGCGGGGAAGAGCGCGAGCACCTCGCTCATCGCCTCGTCCATCTCGGCCACCGGGTCGGAGGTCTCGCCCCGGAGCCACCGGCGCAGGACGTGGTTGTGGGCCGCGACCACGGCCGCCGCCATCAGTTCGGCCCGTAGTGACGCCGACTCCGTGGGGTCGCCCATCCACTCCGCGATGAACTCGCGGAACAGTCGCTGGTACCTGGCCACACTGGCGATCTCACGGTCCCGCAGGACCGCGACCTTGCTGGTCAGCCTGTACCGCCGCCGCGCGAGGTCACCCTCTTCGATGTAGTGCATCAGCACCAGACGCACCGCGTCGGACACGGCGATCAGCCCGGTGCTGTGGCTGGAGGTGGCCAGCCTGTCCTTGATCAGCGCGAGCAGCCGGTCATGGTCGGGGAAGATCACGTCTTCCTTCGACCGGTAGTGCCGGAAGAACGTCGTGCGTCCCGCTCCGGCCCGCTCGGCGATCTCGTCGACGGTGGTCTGCTCGTATCCGCGCTCGTCGAAGAGCGCGAAGGCGGCGTCCGCGAGTCGGATCCGCGCGGTTGGCTTACTCATGACCACCCATCCTCACTCATGACCGCCCATCCTTCCCTGTCTCGGTGCTCGGGAGCCACTTGCCCAAGCTACCGGTACTGAGTACCGTTGTCATGACATCGAGTACCGAAGGAGGCCCGCCGTGGGTTCCGTGGCACAGAGCGAGTCCGGTCTGCCCATCCAGCCGCTCTACGACGGCTGGTCGCTGACGGATTTCGACGCGGACGCCAAGCTGGGCGCCCCGGGAAAGTTTCCGTACACGCGTGGCGTGTATCCGTCGATGTACACCGGCCGGCCGTGGACGATGCGGCAGTACGCCGGTTTCGGTACGGCGAAGGAGTCCAACGAGCGCTACCACGAGTTGGTCGGCGCCGGCACGGGCGGCCTGAGCGTCGCCTTCGACCTGCCGACGCAGATGGGCTACGACTCCGACGAGCCGATCGCCCGCGGCGAGGTGGGCAAGGTCGGCGTCGCCATCGACTCGATCGAGGACATGCGCACGCTGTTCCAGGGTCTGCCGCTGGACAAGGTGTCCACGTCGATGACGATCAACGCCCCCGCCTCGACGCTGCTCCTGCTCTACCAGCTCGTCGCGGCCGAGCAGGGCATCTCCGGTGACCAGCTCACCGGCACCATCCAGAACGACGTGCTCAAGGAGTACATCGCCCGCGGCACGTACATCTTCCCGCCGAAGCAGTCCCTCCGGCTGATCAGCGACATCTTCGCCTACTGCCACAAGGAGCTGCCCCGCTGGAACACGATCTCCATCTCGGGGTACCACATGGCCGAGGCGGGTGCCACGCCCGCACAGGAGATCGCCTTCACTCTCGCCAACGCGAAGGAATACGTGCGCGCCGCGATCGCCGCCGGCCTCGACGTCGACGACTTCGCACCGCGCCTGTCGTTCTTCTTCGTCGCCCGGACCACGCTCCTCGAGGAAATCGCCAAGTTCCGCGCCGCCCGCCGCATCTGGGCCCGCATCATGCGCGACGAGTTCAAGGCCAAGAACCCCAAGTCGCAGATGCTGCGTTTCCACACCCAGACCGCCGGGGTTCAGCTGACCGCGCAGCAGCCCGAGGTCAACCTCGTACGGGTCGCCCTTCAGGGCCTGGGCGCGGTCCTCGGCGGGACGCAGTCCCTGCACACCAACTCCTACGACGAGGCCATCGCCCTGCCCACGCAGAAGGCGGCGCGGCTCGCCCTGCGCACCCAGCAGGTCATCGCCTACGAGACCGACGTGACCAAGACCGTCGACCCGTTCGCCGGGTCCTACGTCATGGAGTCGATGACGGACGACGTCGAGGCGGCGGCGCTCGAGCTGATCCAGGCCGTCGAGGACCGCGGCGGCGCGGTGGCGGCGATCGAGCAGGGCTTCCAGAAGTCCGAGATCGAGAAGTCCGCGTACCGGATCGCGCTGGAGATCGACCACGAGGAGCGCACCGTGGTCGGCGTCAACAAGTACGCCCTCGACGAGGAGGAGCCGTACGAGCCGCTGCGGGTCGACCCCCAGATCGAGATCGACCAGTGCGAACGCCTCGCGGCTCTGCGCAAGGACCGCGACAACGACGCCGTCGAGCGAGCCCTCGAGGCGCTGCGCGACGCGGCGCGCGGCACCGCCAACGTCCTCCCTCCGATGCGCGAGGCCCTGCGCCTGCGCGCCACGGTCGGCGAGGTCTCTCACGCCCTGCGCGACGTGTGGGGCGTGCACGTCCCCCACGACACGTTCTGATCCTTCCTCCTGTCCCCCTTCGATCCGTCAGATCATTTCCATGACCAGCCAGCCCCGGTGGAGCAACCAGTGAACGAAATCGACATCCACACGACCGCGGGAAAGCTCGCGGATCTGCAGCGCCGGATCGAAGAGGCCACGCACGCCGGCTCCGCACGCGCGGTGGAGAAGCA
>NZ_JBHJYS010000005.1:443520-530050 GCF_042270245.1 Streptomyces sp. NPDC055955 | reverse complement strand
CTACCAGGGCTTTTCGGCGCCTTGCGATCGCACGCACCGGACGCCGCCGGGCCCGCCCCTCGGGCGGACGACGGGAATGTGACGACAGGCCCTAGCCGAGGGTCGCCGCCCCCGGGTCCCAGTCCGCCGGCACGGGCGGTGGTGGCGTCGGACAGGTGGCGATCCGGCCGAACTCGGCCCGTTCGGCCGAGTGCGTGATCGCCGTCATCGTCTGCAGGACGTGCAGGGCCAGTGCCCCCGACGCACGTGGCGCACCGCCCCGGCGGATCGCCCGCGCCAGGTCGAGCACGCCGAGCCCGCGCCCGTCGGTGCGCCCCGAGACGGGCAGGTCCTGCCAGTCGTCCGCGCCGTTGGCCCGCACCTTCAGCGGTCCGCGGAACGTGTTGGGGTCCGGCACCGAGAGGACGCCCTCCGTGCCGGTGACCTCGAACTGGATTCGCGGCAGCGCCGAGTCGAAACTGAACACCGACGTCGCCCGGACCCCCGACGCGAACTCGACGAGCGCCGACACATGCGTCGGCACCGCCACCGGGAACACCTGTCCCTCCTTGGGCCCCGATCCGACGACGCGCTCCTCGCGCGCGCGTGCCGCCGAGGCCGCCACGCGCGACACGCCACCGAACAGCGCCACCAGAGCCGTCAGGTAGTACGGCCCGAGGTCGAACAGCGGCCCCGCGCCCGGCTGGTAGAAGAACGCCGGATCGGGGTGCCAGCGCTCCGGTCCAAGACCTTGCACCGCCGTCGTCGCCGCCACCGGCTCACCGATGTGCCCCGCCCCGACGGCCCGCAACGCCGACTGGAGCCCCGCGCCGAGGAACGTGTCCGGCGCGTTCCCCACCAGGAGCCCCCGTTCCGCCGCCTGGGCGAGCACCTTCTCGGCCTCGCCGGGGGCCAGGGCGATCGGCTTCTCGCCGTACACGTGCTTCCCGGCCCGCAGCGCCTGCGTCGCGACCTGCGCGTGGGCGGCCGGCACGGTGAGGTTCACGACGAGCTCGACCTCGGGAGTTGCGAGCACCGTGTCCACGTCGCCGGCGACCGGTACGCCGTGCTCGCGTGCGACGGCCGTGGCGCGGCCCGCGTCGAGGTCGGCGACACCCACCACCCGCAGATCGGGAAAGGCGGACAGCGTCCGCAGATACTCCTTGCTGATGACGCCCGCCCCGACGACGGCGACACCGACCGGCCCCGAACTCACGTTGCCCCCAAGGCGGATGCGTAGGTGATGCGACCGCTCCCACGCGGCTCCGGAGACGGTAGGACGCTCGAGGGGAAGCGGACAAGAGTGCGTCCGGGGCGTGACACGGCGATGCACGTGCCCAGGGCCTCTCGTTCTCATCACGCCGGGCTCGCGGGGCCTGCCACCGCGCCTCGCGGCGTTGTCGTCGACCGCCGACGCTCCGCGTGGACTCGTTCCTCCGCCGTGCGACGCCACGGCGCCGGGCCCCGCTCCCTGGTCCGGCCTGATCGAACGAAGGCGCTGGGTCCGGTGATGTGCCCGCGCCCGCGCGGTGACCAGGTGCCGCCGCCGACTCTCGCGGCCACCGCGGGAGTCGGGCCGGGCGTACGGGGACGGGGAGCCGGGCAAGTGACGGGTTCGTCGTCCGGTCCGCCGGGCCCCGGTGGCCGTCCGGCTCCAAGGGCCCTGCTCAGGAACCGGTGGTGACGCTCCGTTCGGCGGAGTAGGCACCCCACGTCCCGTCGGGCAGCTGGGCCCGGATCCGCACCCGGTGCCGGACGCCGGCCTCCTTGCCCACGTAGAAACTGTTCCGCGCCGTGCCCTTGGGCGGGGCGTCGCCCCAGACGAGTGTGGTGGCCTGGCGGCCGTCGAGGCAGATGCGGTACGCGGGCACGGTGCCGCCCGTGCGTGGCGGCGTCCACGACAGGTCGATGTAGTACGCGCCGTCGGTCCGGCGCGACGTGGCGCGGAAGTCGGTGGGGGCGGTGCCGGGGCCCTCGTCGGAGCCCTTCTCGGTGGTGAGCCTGAGGGCCGGGGACGCGGGGGAGGTGTTGTCGGCGGCGTCGCGCGCCTTCACGGTGAACGAGTAGGTCGTGCCAGGCCGCAGCCCGGTGATCAGCGCCCGGGTCTCGTTCCCGCCGACGCTGTGGATCTTCGATGCGCCCTGGTGGATGTCGTACGAGACGACGCCCTTGTCGTCCTTCGACGCGCCCCACGACAGCGAAGCCGCCCGGTCGCCGTCCGCCCGGCCGCGCAGCGCTCCCGGCCGGGTCGGGGCCGACCGGTCCTCGGCCACGGCGGCCGGGGTGGTGACGGCCACCTTCGGACTGAGCGGCCCGAGTGTGCCGTCGGTGTCCTCGGCCCGGACGGAGAAGGTGTAGGCGGAGCGCGGGTGCAGCCCGACGACATCGACCATGTGCTGTTCGCCCGGCACCTCCTTCACCTTGGTGGCGCCCCGGTACACCGTGTAGCCCTTGACCTCGGCCTCTCCTTCGGGGCGGCTCCACATGACGTGGACGGAGGTGGCGCTGCCCGCCTGCGCAGTGACTCCGGCGGGTGCCGTGAGGGCGGGTCCCTGCCGGGTGTCGTCGTCGAGCAGGCCGCACGAGGTGGCGAGCAGGAGCGCGGCGGCGCAGGTCGTGTACGCCAGCGGGGTGCGTCCGGAGATGCGTCGCACGGCAGGCCTTCCACTCGGAAGCATTGGTACAGACCTGTATGCCATGAGTGGCGGGGTCACATCAAGAGGCGGTGCCACGCGCGGCGTTCCCGTCCGGCCCCCGAGGAGTGGACCGCATGCTCAGCTGAGCCCAGATTGGGTTTTTGTGAACATACATCGGATTCCGCTCATATCCTCCTTCGTGCTGCGCACGCGCACACCGGCCCTGGCCGCTGCCTGCAGTGCCGCCCTGCTCGTCCCCGCGACCCCCGCGCAGGCCCACGCGTCGGACGCCCGAGAGCGCGGCTCGCGCCGGGCCGGTGGACTCCACGAAGGCTCCGTGCGGGCCGCGGACCTGCTGGCCGAGCTGAAGGGCTGCAAGCAGATCTCACGCGGCCGCTACCGCAGCGACGAAGGGGCGCCCGCGAACATCCCGGTCTGCGGCAAGGGCGACGCCGTGTACTGGAAGGCCGACATGGACATCGACTGCGACGGCCGCTCGGGCGTCCACTGCAACACACGCACCGACCCACTGTTCCTCAACGCCACCGCCTACCAGGACTCCCACGGCGGAGCCCTCAGCGCGGAGAACCTCCCGTACGTCGTCGTCCCCGGCGCGAGCCCTCTGTGGAGCCCCGCGTCCCACGGCATCCGCGGCGGAACAGTGGCCGCGATCATCTACCGGGACAAGGTCCAGTACGCCGTCGTCGGCGACACAGGACCGAACGACGTGATCGGCGAGGCCTCGTACGCCGCCGCGGCGAACCTGGGCATCGACCCCGATCCCGTACGGGGCGGCGCCGCCGGCGAGGTCACCTACATCCTGTTCAAGAACACCGCCGCGCGGCCCATCGAGAGCCACGCGGCCGCGGTGACGCTCGGCGAGGCGCAGGCGAAGACGTTCCTGGCCGCCAACTGAGCCCGGAGACGGCCGAGTCGGGGCGACAGGCGCACCCGAGCGTCGGGGCGACGGGAGAGCCGCCGCCCCGGGCCGCTCACACCTTCCGGTACGTGTACGCCTCGACGGCAGCCGCCTCGACCGCGTCCAGATCCGCCCCCGCCGACGCCGTGACGACGGCGGCCACGGCTCCCTCGACGAAGGGGGCGTCCACCAGGCGCGCCCCGTCCGGGAGTTCGTCGCCCTCCGCGAGCAGCGCCTTCACCGTGAGCACCGCGCTGCCCAGATCGGCGAGTACGGCGACGCCCGCACCCCGGTCCACCGACCGCGCGGCGCCGCAGATCAACTCGGCGCTGGTGCCGAGCCCTCCGTCCTCGGTGCCGCCCGCCGGCGCCAGGGGCACGGCCGCGCCGTCGCCCGCGAGCCCCGTCGCCAGCTCCGCCACCGACTCGGCGACGGCCCGGCTGTGCGACACGAGGACGATCCCGACGACCTTCTCCCGACCGCTGCCCACACTCCCGGGATCACTCATCGCGGGCCGCCTCGGCCAGCGCTCCGATCAGCAGCGCCGACGACGTGGCGCCCGGGTCCTGATGCCCGATACTGCGCTCGCCCAGATAACTCGCCCGCCCCTTGCGCGCCTGCATCGGTGTCGTCGCGAGCGCGCCCTGCTCGGCGGCTGCCGCCGCCGCGTCGAAGGAGGTGCCGAGCGCTTCGACCGCGGGCACCAGCGCGTCGATCATGGTCTTGTCGCCCGGCGCGGCACCGCCCAGCGTCATGACCGCGTCCACCCCGGTCCGCAGCGCCGCGGCGAGTTCCGCCTCACCGACCTCGGGCGCGTCCCCGAGCGCCTTGCCTGTACGGCGCAGGAGCGTCCCGTACAGCGGGCCGGAAGCGCCGCCCACGGTCGAGATCAGCTGGCGTCCGGCGAGGGTGAGGACACCGCCGGGGGTGGCCGGTGCCTCCTTCTCCAGGACGGCGCTCACGGCGATGAAGCCGCGCTGCAGATTGCTGCCGTGGTCGGCGTCACCGATCGGCGAGTCGAGTTCGGTGAGCCGGGCCGCCTCGCGGTCGACGGCCGCGGTGGCCGCGGTGAGCCAGCGTCGGAAGAAATCGGCGTCGAGCACGTCATCTCCTTGCGTGGTGGTGATGGTTCGGACGACGGGCTGCCTCACATGCCCCAGCGCAGACCCGCCGTGCTCACGGGCGCGTCCCACAGGCGCAGCAGCTCCTCGTCGACCTGACACAGGGTGACGGAGGCACCGGCCATGTCGAGCGAGGTGACGTAGTTCCCGACAAGAGTGCGGGCCACCGGCACACCGCGCTCGGTGAGCACGCGCTGGACCTCGGCGTTGAAACCGTAGAGCTCCAGCAGCGGGGTCGCGCCCATGCCGTTGACGAGGACGAGTACCGGGTCGGACGGCTGAAGGTCCTCGAGGACGGCATCCACCGAGAAGTCGGCGATCTCACCGGAGGTCATCATCGCGCGCCGTTCGCGGCCCGGCTCACCGTGGATACCGACGCCCAACTCCAGCTCGCCGGACGGCAGATCGAAGGTCGGGCTGCCCTTGGCGGGCGTGGCGCACGCGCTCAGGGCCACACCGAAGCTCCGCGCGTTCGCGTTGACCTGACGGGCGATCGCCTCCACGCGCTCCAGCGGCTGCCCCTCCTCGGCCGCCGCACCCGCGATCTTCTCGACGAACAGGGTCGCGCCCGTGCCGCGCCGGCCCGCGGTGTACAGACTGTCGGTGACGGCCACGTCGTCGTTGACGAGGACCTTGGCCACCTGGATCCCCTCGTCCTCGGCGAGTTCCGCGGCCATGTCGAAGTTGAGCACGTCACCGGTGTAGTTCTTCACCACGAAGAGCACCCCGGCTCCGCTGTCCACGGCGGCCGCGGCCCGCACCATCTGGTCGGGCACCGGCGACGTGAACACCTCACCCGGACACGCGGCCGACAGCATCCCGGGCCCCACGAACCCCCCGTGCAACGGCTCGTGCCCCGACCCGCCACCGGAGACGATCGCGACCTTCCCCTCCACGGGGGCGTCCCGGCGCGCGATCACCCGGTTCTCGACATCGACGACCAGCTCCGGGTGAGCCGCGGCCATTCCCCGCAACGCGTCGGCGACCACGGTCTCGGCCACGTTGATGAGCATCCTCATGGGTACCTCCAAGTGAGCGTAGCATCTGGTCCTCTGACCAGTGTTTTCCCTGTTCAAAGCGGGTTTGGAAGGTTTTCGATCTTGGCGGTCCGTGGCGGCTGGAAGCGGGTTCTGGCGGGGCTGTTGCTGACCTATTGCTGACTTTGCTGACGAAGTGTCAGGTGGGCGTGTAGTTGCGGACCGGCGCTCCCAACCGCTCACTCACGGCAGTATCGGCTCTCACGGAGCCCTGGTCACGTGTTCGGCGTGGGTGGTTGGCAGGGTTGGCAGAAGGTGCCGTCACGAGGCACGGCGAAGAGCGTCGGCTCGGCGCCGTGCGCGGCAGAGGATGGCCTGGGTGTGGTGTCGTGCACCGCCCATGACGCACTTACCAGCACCCCCAGAAACAGTCACAGCGTCGACGGCGACACCCTGCGCGTCACTCTGCACCACGGCGTCGACGTCAACACCCGGGCCGCAGCCACCGGAGAGATCGAGGCCCTCGTCCACGCCCATAGGCCCCGCCGGGTCAGCGTCCAGGTCCCCGCCGGGGAACCGACGCCCGTCACGCTCAGCGTCGTCGTGCGCGCCCATCGCATGTGCAAGGGTCTCGACATCTCCCTCAGCCTGACCGGAGCCAGCTCGGCGGCTCAGCGCCTGTTCACCGCGAACACGCCTAGAGGCCCCCCCGGCCAGCAGGTCAGCTCGACCGGCGGGGTCAGGGTGCGGCCCCGGTCCGGCACCCTCGGGACCGGGCAGGTCGGCGAGGCTGCCGGCCGGTACAGCGGGTGCGGGGGGTGACGGTGGAGAGGCGCCGCACCACGCTGGCCTATCGAGTGGGCCACGGACTCCTGTCTGCCAGCTTGGCCCACTCCCGGTCCATCTGCCCCGGCACGACACGTCCCTCCGCCTTCCAGCGGGTGGCCAGCTGCGTGAAGATCGGCTCACCAGGCGGGATAGGAAGCGTTTCCTCGTGGCCGGTGACCGGGGCTGGCTGCGGGGTTTTCGTGGTCACGTAGTTCTAACGCGCGAATCCGGCTGCGGTCACCCGCGGGATGCCTCCACGCTTTTCAGTGGCTCCGGTCCCGCAGGATCGGATATGAGACGGTCGGCCTCGGACGTGGCCTCGGCCGAGGGCCTGTCCCGGTCCGGGAACTTCACCGGATACACGGCCGTCGGCCGGGGCCTGGGTGTCTGCTTTCCGGAGTCGTCCGCGCTGCCGCTCCCTGGGGTGCCGGCGAAGCCGACGGCCACCACAGCGATGGTGGCCAGGACGCTCATCTCCCGCCGCGCGCCGGCCGCCCACCGCGAGTGCGGTCGGACCCTCATACCGTCCGCACGGACGTACCCCTCCATGTGCACCACAGGCCGCTCCCCCGCCCAGACCAGTCCCGTGCGCCCCTCCGCGCACGGGACCCACCAGTAAAGCAGCCACCACTGACAACACGTCTGGAATTGTGGGGAGTTGTGGTCCTCAGGGGTCGGATTCGGTCACAGCCTGGGCCTTCGCGCCCGCCGTGCCTGACCTGACGAAAGACGCCGGGAGCGACCCCGTAGCCAACGCGCGTCCTGCTCGACCCAGAGGTAGCCTCAAGGGTCGAGGCATCTCGGATCGGCGCCCGCCAGCCCTACACCTCACTGTCAGATCAGGGACTTTCTACCTATTTGTCGGACCTGTCACCCATGATTCACTAGTTGAATGACAAACAGGAGTCGGGGGATACCGTTCCAGGTCGCCGACCTGGACGAGAGGCTGCGGGCACATCGGCCTGCCACCGGCCGCCTCGCCGAGGACACCGACAAGACCACGCGCCGCCAGCCGCATCTCAGTGCCGCCATCGCACCCACGCTGCCGGCACTGGTACTGCTCATCATCCTCAGCCTCGACTGGACGACCGCGGCCTACTTCCACACGATCCTGTGGATCGTCCTTGTCCCGGGCCTGGCCGCACTGCTGTGCAGTCTCCGCGTCACCGTGGCCTATGCGTTCCTGTGCGTGGCCGTGTACCTCAGCGACGAGGTGCCCTACGACAACACCTACAGCACCGGTTGGCCGGGCCTGATCCTCATCGCAGTGAGTGCACTGGGCGCCATCGCAGTATGCGCCCACCGCGTACAGGCCCAACAGCGCGCGGCCCACATCAGGCACGTCGCCCGCACCACCCGCCGCACCGTCCTGCGACCGCTCCCGTCACAGTGGGCCGGACTCGAACAGGCCGCCTCGTACACTGCCGCGGACGTCGCCGCACGCGTCGGCGGCGACTTCTACGACATACAGCCCTCCGCACACGGCACGCGCCTCGTCCTCGGCGACGTCCAGGGCAAGGGCCTCGGCGCCGTTGCCACCGCCGCCGCCCTGGCCGGAAGCTTCCGCGAAGCGGCCTACTATGAACCCGACCTGGCCGAAGTCGCCCTGCGCATGGACCGCCGTCTCACCCGCCACCGTGACCACCAGCTCGCCCTCGGTCACGACGACCGTGAGCGGTTCGCCACCGCGGCACTCATCGCCTTCCCTGCACATCAAGAGGACGAGGAACGGATCGAGCTTGTCAACTGCGGCCACCTCCAGCCGCTGGCCGTCAGCGTCCGCGGCGTCCGCCCCCTGGAATCATCCGCAACGCTGCCTCTGGGCCTGCTTGACCTCGGCGGCACACGTCCACCAGTCACCATCGCCCGCCTCGCGGCGGACGAGACCCTCCTGCTGGTCTCGGACGGTGTCACCGAGGCCCGCGACGACAACGGCACATTCTTCCCGCTGTCCCAACACCTCGACGCCGTCCTGTCCAAGGACCCCGGCCTCATCGAGCCGAAGCGCCTCGTCCACCACATTCGCGACGCCGCCACACATCACACAGCACACGGCCTCACCGACGACACCACCGTCCTCGCCGTCCGTCGCATCCGCTCCGAACTGCCGAGCGGCACACGCGAGGTGCTCTGACCAGGGAAAACCCCTGTGGACGGTCATGGGAATGCCCCCTCTGTGGAGGGGCATTCCCATGCCTGGCTCGCGCGTGCTCGACGATCTAAGCCGCCTCGTAGTGGTTCACCCAGTACGGATCGTCGAGCAGTTCGTCCGTATCTGGCAGGTCTGCGCGGCGCAGGGAGTCGAGCACATCCGCATCCGAGTAGGCGAGACCGCGGGCCATATCTGCATGGTCACTCGAATGGCCGGGTCGCGCATGCGGTGGCCAGCGGGGTCGCGCGAGGATCAGCGAGAGCCCCGCCCGGAGCGTCCGCGCCTCTTCCAGCCGGGCGGGCTCCATCAGTTGAGCAGGGCGCACTCGGCGCAAGATCGAGGGGCTACGGCTCGGGATGCCCTTGGCCAGCCCGGACCTTTGCGGACTTCCCCGAAGATGAATCCATGCGCATCTCCCCGGAAGCCATCTACCAGGCCCTCTACGTGCAAGGACGCGGAGCACTCAAGCGCGAGCTGGTCGCCTGCCTGCGCACCGGACGGTCACTGCGCGTCCCCCGGGAGCGCACCAGGCAGAGCGTCCGTGGCCACGTCACTGCCGACGTGCTGATCAGTGAACGGCCCGCCGAGGCCGAAGACCGCGCCGTCCCGGGGCACTGGGAAGGCGACCTCATCATCGGGACCGGCCGGTCCGCGATCGGCACGTTGGTCGAGCGCAGCACGCGGTTCACGATGTTGCTGCACCTGCCCCGGATGGAGGGCTTCGGCACCGAATCACGCACCAAGAACGGGCCCGCGCTGGCCGGCCGGGGCGCCGGGCCGTCAAGGACGCGATCACCGCCACCATCACCACGCTGCCCGAGCAACTGCGCAGGTCACTGACCTGGGACCGCGGCACGGAACTGGCCCAACACGCCCAACTCCGCATCGACTCCGGGCTGCAGGTCTACTTCGCCGATCCCCACAGCCCCTGGCAGCGCGGCACCAACGAAAACACGAACGGTCTCTTGCGCCAGTATTTCCCCAAGGGCACGGACCTGTCTCGCTGGGACGCCGACGAGCTCCAAGCCGTCGCAGCCACCCTCAACAACAGACCCCGCAAAACCCTCGGATGGAAGACACCCTCCGAGGCCCTCAACGAGCACCTACTATCTCTCCAGGTAGTTGGTGTTGCGACGACCGATTGAGTCCAAGTTCCGCCCCGCGGTCCGAGTGTGCGATGCAGCCCTCCTTCAGGGCGCCCCGTCCGGCGGCCATCCGCAGGGCGTCGACGACGAGGCCGGCCCGGTGGTGGTCGGCCATCCCGTAGCCGACGACCTCGCGGGTAGCCAGGTCGATCACCGTGGCCAGATACCACCAGCCGGCCAGCGTGGGCAGGTAGGTGATGTCGCCGACCAGCTTCGTGCCCGGCTCAGCGGCCGTGAAGTCCCGGCCCACCAGATCCGGCGACGCGATCGCGTTGCGGTCCGCCCGGGTCAGGCCGCGACGCCGTCTACGGGTGATGCCGCTGATGCCGTGCTCACGCATCAGCCGCTCGACACGCTTGTGATTGACACGGTGCCCGCCCCTGCGGAGCGCGGCTGTGACCCTCGGGGCTCCGCGGCTTTTTTCAGGACCTCGATCGTCTGCTGCTGTTCCCTGTTCTCCCGCCGCAGACGACGCAGTTCTTCCTTCTCGTCGCTGGTCAGCGCACCAGCCGGCCCCTTGCCCCGGTCGGCTTTGTCCTGGTTCACCCAGTTCCGCATACCCTCCGGGCTCACCCCGAGCTCCCGGGCGACCTCGGTCACCGTCTTCCCCGACGAGTAGACCAGCGCGACCGCGTCCCGCTTGAACTCGGCCGTGTACCGCTTGCTCGTGTTGCTCTTCTTGCTCACTACCTGGAACTGCTTCCTCCGGGACCTGTCGTCCCAGTATCAGGCTGTCCAGCTCAGAGGGGGAACTTCACCCGGAGGACTGCCCCGTCAACCCGACGCGGCGATGTGGGCGAGGATCTTTTCGTACGGCGTCATCCGCGAACCGCAAGGTCAGACGCGCATTACGTCGGAGCTGGCCGCGGCCTCTCGCGCTTTGCGGTTCGGCTCCCGCCGCGCCGAGGCAGCCCGGCGTCAGCTTCTTGCGCGGCACCGCGTCCGCCGTCTGCCCTGAGTGCGAGCGGGGGAAACCGTTCATTCACCTCTCGGCAAACTCTTGACAACATTGCGCAACATTGCCGAGCATGTGGCCAGAGGCAACGCAGCCTCGCGGTACCCCTCAGGAGGCATAGTGGCCCCCACCCTCACGGACGTGGCCAAACAAGCGGGCGTCGCACTGTCCACCGCGTCCCGCGCGTTCAACGATCCAGACCGCCTGGGACCGGAAACCTTGCGCAAGGTTGTCGAAGCCGCCCGGGAACTCGGATACGAAGCCCAGAGCCGCGTCAACGGTGGCCCGGGCCGGGACTCCCAGCAGCACACCGTGGCGGTGATCGTGCCGGATGTGGCGAACCCCGTATTCGGCTCCTTCATCAAGAGCGCCCAACGCGAGGGCTGGCACCGCCAGTTGGCCGTCGTCGTGGCAGACACCGACTTCGATCCCGGGCGAGAGCGAGAGCTGATCGCGCATCTGCGGCAGCGCGCGGACGGACTGATCGTCTGCTCTCCGCGCCTCGACGCCGACGAGGTCATCGGACTGTGCGGTGAAACCCAGGTGGTTCTGGTCAACCGCGAGACGGACCAGGCGGACTGCGTACTTGCCGACGCGAGTGAAGGGCTGCGCCAGACCATCGAGTATCTGGCGGCCCTCGGCCACCGGAAGATCGCCTACGTCCAGGGGTCCACGCGTTCCTGGTCCAACGCGCACCGTGTCGCCCTTGCCCGCGACCTCACGGCGCGGGCTGGGCTTGAACTCGACCTGCTGGGGCGGCAGTCGGAAACCGTGGCCGGTGGTACAGCGGCCGCGGCGAGTGTGCTCGCCTCGGGCGCCACCGCCGTACTGGCCCACAACGACCTGGTGGCCCTGGGCATCCTCGCCGGTGCCCGCACCCTCGGCGTACGTGTTCCGGAAGATCTCAGCGTCGTCGGCTTCGACGACATTCCGTTCGCGGAGGTCTCGCACCCGGCGCTCACCAGCGTCGCCGTCCCGATGGCACGGGCCGCAACGAGCGCGGTGGAACGGATCTCCAACGCGCTCTCCGACCCGGACCGCACTCGGCCGGACACCTTGCGACTGGCCGCCCAACTGCACGTGCGTGGCTCCACGGGCCCAGTACGCGCAGCCGCCCCGACCCTTGCCGCCCACTCCTGAACCCACGCCCCGGAGGAACAACCCATGTGCCAGCAGCTTGCAGCCCGAGGCCGTGCATGAGCACGGAAGGCATACACATCGTCGTGGCCGACGCCAACCTCCCTCCTCTGCGAGCGCAGTTCGAGCGTCAGCTCCCCGCCGGCAGCACGGTCGAGTGGGTCGACCCGGCCGATCCCGGCGCAGTCACGGTGGCCGTTGCCAAGGCCGACGTCCTGGTGTCCGGGACCTGCACGGCCGCCACCGCCCGGTCTGCCGAGCGGCTGCGTCTGGTCCACGCCGCGGGGGCCGGCACGGACGGAATCGACCGCTCCGCGCTCCCTCTCGGGACCAAGGTGGCATGCACGTACCACCATGAGGACTCCATGGCGGAGTACGTGGCCGCCGCCGCGGCCCTGCTGCGCCGCGGACTCCTGCGCCAGGATGCTGCCCTGCGCGAGGGCCGCTGGCTCAGCCCCGTGTACGCGCCGGACGAGGCCGGATGGCAGCCCACCCTCGCGGGGGCGACCGTGGGCTTCGTGGGCTTCGGACACATCGGCGCCCGCTCCTGGCAGCTGCTCCGCGCCTTCGGGGCCCGCGGGATAGCCGTCACCCGGCGCGGCGAGGTGGACGCGGGCGCCCAGGGCCTCGAATGGTCCGGCTCCGTCGACGATCTGCCGCATCTCCTCGACCGCAGCGACGTCGTGGTCGTCGCCGTACCGCTCAACGCAGCCACCCAAGGCCTGATCGGCGCACCCGAACTCGCCCGACTGCACTCCGAGTCGGTCCTCATCAACGTCGGACGCGGACCGGTCGTCGAAGAGGACGCACTGTACGAGGCACTGCGCTCCGGCCGCCTGGGCGGCGCCGCGCTCGACGTCTGGTACGCCTACCCGTCCGCGCCCGGCGAGCGGCAGCAGCCCAGCCGCCACCCCTTCCACACGCTGCCCAATGTCCTGATGACCCCGCATTCCAGCGGCCTGACGCGCCGGACGTTCACCGGCCGCGCGGCCGACATCGCCGCCAATATCCGGCGCCTCGCCGCGGGCGAGGAACTCACCAACATCGTGGAGCGCCCCTGATGAGCAAGCCCGACCGCATCGTCGCCGTTGACGTCCTGGTCACCAGTCCGACCCGCAACTTCGTCACCCTCAAGATCACCACCGAGCAGGGTCTCGTCGGCTGGGGCGACGCCACGCTCAACGGCCGCGAACTGGCCGTTGCCTCCTACCTCCGCGACCACCTGGCCCCGCTGCTCATAGGTCGAGACCCTGCCCGTATCGAGGACACGTGGCAGTACCTCTACCGCGGTGTGTACTGGCGCCGCGGCCCGGTCACCATGACGTCCATCGGCGCCGTCGACCTGGCCCTGTGGGACATCAAGGGCAAGGCCGCCGGCCTGCCGGTCTACCAACTGCTCGGCGGAGCGGTGCGCGATCGGATCCTCTCCTACACCCACGCCACCGGCTGGGACGTCCCGCAGCTCCTCGACTCCATCGACGCCCGGCTCGCCGACGGCTTCCAGGCAGTCCGGGCCCAGACCGGAGTCCCCGGCCTGGATGTCGTCTACGGCGTCACGAAAGAAGGTGCCGGGTACGAGCCGGCTGGGCGCGGAGTGGCCCCCGTCGAAGAGGTCTGGGACACCGACGCCTATCTGCGCCACGCGCCGAAGGCGCTGGAGGCCGCCCGCGCCCACATCGGTCCGGACGTCAAGCTCCTGCACGACGCTCACCACCGCCTCACGCCCAACCAGGCGGCGCGCCTCGGCCGTTCGCTCGAGGACATCGACCTGTTCTGGCTCGAGGACGTCACACCGGCCGAGAACCAGGAGGTCCTGCGCCCCATCCGCGCCAAGACCACCGTTCCGCTCGCCATCGGTGAGGTCTTCAACACCGTCTGGGAAACCCAGGCGCTGATCACCGAGCAGCTCATCGACTACGTGCGCTGCTGCGTCACCCACGCCGGGGGCATCAGTCACCTGCGCCGGATTGCGTCTCTCGCCGATATCTGGCAGATCAAGCTCGGCCCGCACGGCCCCTCGGACGTATCCCCTGTCGCTCTGGCCGCCTCGCTCCATGTCGGCCTAGCCACGCCCAACTTCGCCATCCAGGAGTACATGGGCTACGAGCCGCTCGTGCACGAGGTGTTCCAGCACTCCTGGTCATATCAGGACGGTCACCTGCACCCGGGTGACGCACCCGGTCTCGGCATCGAGGTCGACGAGGAACTCGCCGCCCGCCACGCATACGAGCCGGCCTATCTGCCAGTGGCACGCCGGCGCGACGGCTCCATGACCGACTGGTGACCCCGCCCGCCGCAAGGATGTACTCCCCATGACCACCGCCCTCACCCGCGCCGCCCGGCTGAACGCCGCCACCTCCCCGTCCGGCACGCTGCTCCACCACCGCACCCTGACCCCGGCCGACACCGGCATCGTGCACCTCGGCCTCGGCAACTTCCACCGGGCCCACCAAGCCGTCTACACCGGCGCCGCCCTGGCACATGAAGAAGGCCCCTGGGGCATCCTCGGTGTCGCCGGGCGCTCCACCGAGGTCGCCGACGCGCTGCGCGCACAGGACCTTCGCTACACCGTCGCCGAGGTGTCCCCGGACGGCACGCGTTGCATCATCCCGGCCGTTCACACCGGAGTGCTCGTAGCCGCCCGCGAACCGGAGCAGGTTCAGAGGGCGCTCGCCGCCCCCGGTACGCGTGTGCTGTCCCTGACGGTCACGGAGAACGGCTACACGTACTCGCCCCGCACCGGGGGCCTCGACCTCGACCACCCCGGTGTCCGTGCCGACCTGCGCGGCAACCGCGCCGCACCGCAGACCACGTTGGGGCGCATCGTGCGTGCCCTGCAGGAACGCGCCACCACTCATGGCGCTCCGGTCACGGTGGTCAGCTGCGACAACCTGGTCGGCAACGGCGATCACACCCGTCGTCTTGTCGAGGAGTTCATCTCCCACCTGCCGGCCGGTGAGCGTGAGGAGGTGGACGCCTGGCTGACCGCCGGGAACGTCGCGTTCCCCAACACGATGGTGGACCGCATCGTCCCGGCCACGACGGACGCGGAGCGCACGGCCGTCGCCGAGGCGCTCGGACTGCGCGACGAGGTCCCTGTACCGGCTGAGCCATTCACCATGTGGGTCCTGGAGGACCGGTTCGCCGCATCCCGCCCGGCCTGGGAGGCTGCGGGCGCGCTGTTCACCGACGACGTCCAACCGTACGAGCTGCTCAAGGTCCGGCTGCTCAACGGCACCCACTCGCTCATCGCCTATCTGGGCGCCCTGGCGGGACGGGACACCATCCCCGAGTCCACGGCGCAGCCCTTCGTCACCGATGCCGCCCGCGCGGTCCTGTGGGACGAGTACCTGCCGAGCCTGACCGTTCCCGACGAGGTGGATCTCGACGCCTACGTGACCCAGCTCTTCACTCGTTGGTCCAACTCGGCGCTCGGACATCGCACCCGGCAGGTCGGCTCGGACGGCTCGGTCAAACTGCGCCAGCGCATCCCCGGTCCCGCCCTGCTCCATCTGCGGGCCGGCAGGATGCCTCACCATCTCGCCCTGACCGTCGCCGCGTATCTGAGCTGCCTTGCCCCGGCGGCCGGATTCGATCCGGGCGAACACGCGGCCGCCATGATCGACCCGGCCCGCGAACGCCTCGCCCACCTGCGTGTCCGGACCGGGGGCGGCCCGTCCTTCGCCGCCGCGGTCCTCGACGACGGCCTGTTCGGCGACGAGTTGCCTCAGCACCCCGAATTCGCCTCACGGGTCGGCGAGTTCTTCGACCTCATCCACGCGCGAGGTCCACTGGCTGCAGCCGCCGAAGCAGCCTGCAAGCCCTGATCCTTTCCGCTCGGGGCCTCACCACTTCTCACAAGGATGTGAGTTCATGACAGCCTCTCCATCCCTGCCCACCACGGCGCGCGCCGCCGTTCTGCACGCCGCCGAAGACCTGCGCATCGAGAACATGCCGCTGCGGCCACTCGGCAGGGACGACGTGCTCGTCGCCGTCGACGCGGTAGGCGTCTGCGGCTCCGACATGCACTACTTCGCCCATGGCCGCAACGGGCGCAATGTTCTGCGGCAGCCGACCGCCCTCGGCCACGAGGCGTCCGGCACCGTCGTCGCAGCCGGGGCGTCCGCCACGGTGGCACCCGGTACTCGCGTCGCCGTCGAACCCGCTGTGGGCTGCGGCACGTGCGCCACCTGCCGTTCGGGCCGCTACAACCTCTGCCCGACCGGGACCTGTTTCGGTTCGCCCCCCACCCACGGCACCCTCGCCACCCACCTGGTCGTCCCCGGCCGCGGCGTGCATCAGCTCCCGGACGCCCTGCCGCTAGAACTCGGTGCGCTCATCGAGCCGTTGGCCGTCGCCGTCTGGGCGGTGCGCCGCGCCGAAGTGGCGTTCGGCGACCGTGTACTGATCACCGGCGCCGGACCCATCGGCATCCTGTGCTGCCAGGTGGCCCGCGCCGCCGGAGCCGTCGAGGTTGTGGTCACCGACGTCAACGACGCCCGCCTCGAGCAGGCCCGCAAGCTGGGCGCCACACGTACGGTGAACACCGCCCGCGACGACCTCGACCTCACGGGGATGGACCGCCTCCTCGAGTGTTCGGCCCACCCCGCGGCGCTCTGGCAGGGCCTGCACACGCTGCGCCCCGGCGGACGCGCCACCGTCGTCGGCCAAGCGTCCCCCACCGTAGACGGCCTCCCCCTGGCCCATCTCCAGCGCTTCGAGATCGACCTGGTCTGCGCGTTCCGGTACGCGCACGCGTTCCCCACCGCGATCGCTCTCGCCGCCGATGGCAGTGTCGACCTGGCCGCCGTCCTCACCGGCCGCTTCCCCCTGGACCGCGCGGCCGAAGCCCTCCGTGCGCCCACCACCGACCCCACGCACCTCAAGGTCGTCATCCGACCCGGCGACAGCTCCAGCTGACCGCCCCCCCCACGTCCCCATCCCGCAGAGCCCCATCCATCCAAGGAGGCATGGACGATGGACTCCACCGCGCCCGCAGCACCCGTGGCGGCCCCCACCGAGCAGACCGCGCCGGACCCCCGCACAGTCCGCCGAGCCGCCCTCGCCGGCTTGGTCGGCACCGCTCTTGAACAGTACGACTTCGTCATCTACGGCACCGCGTCGGCCCTCATCTTCAGCCAGCTGTTCTTCGCGGGATCATCCCCGGCCGTCGGCGTCCTCGCCAGCTTCGGCACCTACGCCGTGGGCTTCGCCGCCCGCCCGCTCGGCGGCCTCTTCTTCTCCCGCTACGGCGACCGGCTCGGACGCAAATGGGTGCTGGTCGCCACCCTCCTGCTGATGGGCGGCTCCACGCTCGCCATCGGACTACTGCCCACCTACGACCAGGCAGGAGCGTTCGCCCCCGCCCTGCTGGTGCTCTGCCGGATGGCACAGGGCTTCGGCGCCGGAGCGGAGCAGTCCGGAGGCTCCACCCTGCTCACCGAGACCGCCCGCAAGGGCCATCGCGGAGTCTTCGCCGCGATGGTCATGACTGGCGCCGCCCTCGGCACCGCGCTCGGCGCCGCCGCCTGGGCGCTGGTCCAACTGCTGCCCGAGGACGACCTGATGACATGGGGCTGGCGCGTGGTCTTCGCCAGCAGCCTCCTGGTCACGGGCGGCGCACTGATCATCCGGCGCAAACTCAACGAGAGCCCGGTCTTCGAGGAACTCAAGGCGCAGCAGGCCAAGCCCGCATCCCCCGTCGGCGAGGTGCTGCGCGGCGGGCGTCGGCCGCTGCTCCTGGTGATGTTCATGAGCCTCGGCGTCAGCTCGCAGTCGTACACCTACCAGGTGTTCATGGCCTCCTACCTGATCACCACCATCGGTGTGGACCCCGCTCTCGTGCCCCAGGTGCTGCTCATCGGCGCGCTGTGCGGCGGCGTCGCCGCCCTGTGCACAGGCCGGCTCTCCGACCGCTTCGGCCGCCGCCCGGTCTCCACCGCCATCATGAGTGCGCTGATCGTCCTGCCCGCACCCTGCTTCATCGCCCTCAGCACCGGATCCACCACGGCCGTCGTCGTCGTGATGGTCCTGGGCTTCGTGTTCGCCGCACACGGCGCAGTGGGTGTCCAGATGAGCTACTTTCCCGAGATGTTCGGCGCCCGCTACCGGTATGCCGGGGTCACCCTGGGCCGCGAGTTCTCGTCCGTGCTCGGCGGTGGTGTGGCGCCTCTGATCTGCGCCGGGCTCGTCACCGCGTTCTCCGGCTCGTGGATCCCCGTCGCCGTCTACATGATGCTCATGGGCCTCATCAGCCTGATTGCCGTACGCCTTTCGCCGGAGACGGTCGACCGCGACCTGACCGACCCGGCCGACGCCACCGCGCAGGTGCGCGAATGACCCCCGCACAGGGCTACGCCGTCACACTTGGCGAAACCATGGGCCTGCTCGCCGCCACGGACACCGGCTACCTCCCGCACATCTCCCACATGGCCCTGGGCATAGGCGGCGCGGAGAGCAACGTCGCCGTGGCACTGGCCCGCCTGGGAACCCCTGTCGTCTGGACCGGCCGACTCGGTGCGGACTCCGTCGGCGACCGGGTGGTCCGCGAACTGCGCGGCGAAGGCATCGACGTACGCGCCACCCGTGACAGCGACGCGACGCCCCCACCGGGCTGATGCTCAAGGAACGGCTGCCTGGCGGCTCGGTCAAGGTCTGGTACTACCGCTCCCACGGCGCGGGTGCGATGTCCAGCTGGAGCGACGCTCCTCGTGACCTGCGCTGTACCAAAGTGCCAACTATCTCGCTGATTCCGGGTCCCCAGCCGCTGAAGCTACTTGGCATCAGTGCAGGTCACGCACATTGCCTGACGCCAACTAGCCATCCTGGTCACACTTCTTCGCGGTGCCCGTCGTGCCGCTCACCTTCTTCGCTGTGGCCTTCTTCTTCGGCGGAGAGCTCTTCTTGGGGAGATCCGGCGCGTGTGCATCGGCCGGTGTCTCCTGGTCGAGGCGGGCCTTTCTCGCGCGTTCTGCGCTGGCCTTGAGGGCGGCCATGAGGTCGACGGCGGGAGCGGACTGGGCGGGCTCGGTGCCGGGTCCGGGGGCGCGGCCCTGAGATTTGGCGTCGATGAGGTTCAGCAGGTCCTGACGGTAGTGGTCGGTCAGGTCGGGGATCTGGTCGAGACTGTCGACGCTGAGCGCGTCGGCGAGGTCAACAGCGGCCTGGAGCTCCTTCTCGTCGACCGTCGGGCTCGCGGATGGAGCCAGGCCCGCACCGTGGTCGCGGATTTCGTCGGACCAGCGCAAGCCGTGCAACACCAGTGTGTCGCCCTGGGCGCGGAGCATGCCGAGCCGTTCGCGGTCGCGGAAGGCGTATTTGACGATGGCGACGGAGTCGCGGCGGGCGAGGGCCTCGCGCAGCAGGACATACGGCTTGGCGGCAGCGGGCGAGCCGTCGGTGCCGAGGAAGTAGGAGGCCTGCCCGATCTGCAGAGTCTGAGAGGCGGCACTTAAAGATCGACAGCGTGGAACGATAGCCATCATGTCTGGTCAAGTTTGGGTGTCACTCATATCGTTGGGCGGCGTCGCGCTCGGTGGCGCGCTGTCCTTCCTCGTCCAGTTTGCGACGCAGCGGTCGGCTGAGCGGACGGAGCAGTGGCGGCAGCAGACCGAGTTGGCGGAGGCCCGGCGTGCGGAGCGGCTTACGCTGCTGGAGCGGTTCGTCGAGGTGGGGGCCGAGGCGGAGCGCGCGGCCTCCAGCCGGCCGCACGAGTGGGACGACACAACCCCATGGTTCCTCACGACCCGAGACTCCATGAACAGACTCTGGGTCGTGGAACGGCTGATCCGTATCCAGTTTCCGCTGCCCGTGCACGACGCGGCACGCAAGTACTTCCTCGACCTCAACCGGACCGTGTGGGAAGGCTTGCCCGACGGTGAGAGCGTGCGCGACTACCTGGAGGACAACAGACTGGCCTTTCTCGACGTGGCCCGAGCGGTCATGGGATAGCCCACCACTGACCCCAACGATCTTTTACGGGGCAGCCCTTAGGCGGTGTTCGTGGTGAACAGGCGCTGGGTGGCGGTGGTGGCTCCGGTCAGGCTGAGGGGGATGTCGAGGTTCTGGCACATGCGGTGGGCGCGGACGATGACGCTGAGCGTGGCGGGCGTGGGTTCCCCAGCGGGGACCTGGACGGTGACGTGGCGGGGCCCGTGGGTGTGGACGAGGGCCTCGATCGCTGCGGCGGCCGCGGCCCGGGTGTGGACGTCGAGGCTGTGGTGCAGGGTCACGTGCAGGGTGTCGCCGTCGACGCTGTGACTGATCGGCATGAGGGCCTCCGCTTGCCGTGTCGTTCGGCCGTACGTGGTCCCGGCGGGCTGGCGCGGGGCTGTCCGGCTCCAGGGTGACAGTTGGGCGGCGTTGTCGCAGCTCATGGCGGCTCTCGGCGGGTCGCATCGCGCTAGCGGGCCATGCTGGGGCCGGTGATCCGGACGCCGAGGGTGGCCGTTCGGCTCGTGGTTGCGGCAAAGGCGTCGTCCGCGCGGTGCGGGCGTGGCCCCCACCGCGCCCGCACCGCTCCCCCGAGAGCCGCGAGGCGCCCGTCGGCGCCTCGCTCTAGGCTGCGTTGGTGGCAGCGAGGTTGGGGCCCCGCCGCTTGGGCAGCCCCACCAGTTCATCATCTCGGCCGGTTGGCAGGAACACCGCCCCCAGCGCAGAGCCCTGGCCACGCCCTGAAAGGGGGCAGACCAGGGCTCTGGGTCGCACGGTCCGGGGGAGGGGGAGCCGGAAGCCGTTTGTCGCGCACCGTCTCAACGTCCGGCCTGCCGCACGGACACGCTCCACGTCAACACACAAGCCTCCTCAACCTCCTGGGAGGATGCTGGTCATGGAGCCGCTGCCGATCCCCTGCCCCGCCGACCAGATCCCGGACGCGACCGGCCTGGAAGCATTCGAGGCCGCCTGCAAGGCGGCCAAGGAGCAGCGCGTCGTGTTCATCGCGGTCGAGGAACAGGGCGGGCCCAACCCGCGGTGGACGGTCAAGGCCGACGCGCTCACCGCCCCGCAGCACACCATCGACCCCACCGTGTACAACGCGGTGCGCGAGGCCGTCCTCCGCCTCATCCACTCCCACGAGATCCGCCCCGACTCCTCCGCCGGCCCCGTCACCTTCGACCTGCACGACGTGGCCAACGAGCCACGGGCCCGCGAACTGGCCGCCGCCCTGCACGCCGCCCTCTACGGCGACCTCCAACCCCTCACCCGCGCCGTGCCCCACGCGCCCTGGTGGCCCGGTCCGGAGATCCTGTGGCAGTAGCGGCAGTAGCGGCAGTAGCGGCAGTAGCGGCAGATGCGGTCGATGATCTGATCTGCGGTCTTGGCGCACTTGAAGGGCCGAGCCTGTTCGTTCCAGGTCTTGATCCACTCTTCGAGCCCGGTCTTCAGTTCATCAAGTGAGCAGAACACGCCGCGTTCAAGGCAGCGTCGTTCCAGCTCCGCGAACCACCACTCGACCTGGTAGATCCAGGACGAGTAGGCCGGGGTGAAGTGCAGGCGGAACCGGGGATGCGCAAGCAGCCACTTGTGCACCACCGGCGCCTTGTGGGCGGAGAGGTTGTCGCAGATCACGTGGACCGCCAGGCCGGGATCGGTCTGGCGGTCGATCTCGTCGAGGAAGTCGACCGCGCGGTGCTGTGCGGACAGCTTCCCGATCACCTTGCCGGTGGCGGTGTTCAGGGCGGCGAACAGGTCCACGGTGCCGTGCCGGACGTAGCCGAAGCTGCGGCGCTCAGGGGTGCCCGGCACCATCGGCAGCACCGGCGCTGTCCGTTCCAGGGCCTGGATCTGCGGTTTCTCGTCGACCGCGAAGACAGCCGTGTTCGCCGGCGGGGCGAGATACAGTCCGACCACGTCACGGATCTTGTCGATCAGCAGCGGGTCCGGAGAGATCTTGAAAGTTTCGTGCGCCAGGGCTGCAGTGGTTGCAGGTCAGGAACGCCTTCGGGTCTTCGTAGACCTGGAGGCGGGGGTTGACGACCAGCGCGCGTAGTTCGCGTTTGCCGAGGTAGGTCCCGGCGTAGCGGTCCTCCTCGGCACCGTCGTCGACGAAGGAGCCCGGCGACACCAGCGCCTTCTCCACCAGGACGTGGAAGGCGTCCGTGTCGGTCGCGGCCAGCAGCGCCGAATGGTCCGTCCAGGCGAGATGCGCGATCTGGTGGGCGACGCTCCAGCCGGGCGCCGGGGTGGCGAGCGCCCACGGCTCGGCGCTCAACTCGGCCACCAGCCGGTCGAGTTCCTCGCTCTCCTCGCGCAGGTCGTCGAACACGGGCGTCGGATCGGACACGGGACGCTCCCCTCGGGCATGGCAGCGCCGAAGAAAACAAGCAAGTCGCATAATTGTGGCCGTTCGGTGCACGACCCGGGGCGAGACGGACACGCCACGCTCGTCTTCGAACACGCCCCGGAGAATGACGACTCGGGGAAACACGGCCTCCACCCGGCGCACTGGTTCGTGCGCAACGATCCGATCGCAGCGGTTGCCCCCTCACTCGCCTTCCACGACGAACTGATCCTGGAACCTGGCGCCACGCTCACCCGTCGCTACCGCGTCGTCATCGCGGACAGCGCATGGGAGCGGGCCGAGATCGCCAGGTACCTCGCGGAGCACCCGTGGTGACCCCGGCAACCGGACCGACCTTCGACGGCCTGCCTGGGGGCGTCGCCGTCTCACACCTGTCCGTGTACAACTGGGAGGCCACCGACGGACTGTGCGGCGGCACCCCGCACATGCACCTCACGTGCAGCGAGGGGTATGTCGTCACCGCCGGCCATGGAGCCGTCCAGACACTCACCACCTCGGGATTCGCACAGACACCGCTTGAAGCGGGAACCGTCGCGTGGTTCACCCCAGGCACCATCCATCGGCTGATAAACGAAGACGGCCGGCTGCAGATGGTCGTCCTCATGCAGAACAGCGGATTGCCGGAGGCGGGTGACGCCGTGCTCACACTTCCGCCCGACTACCTGCGTGCCCCGGAGACCTACGCGGCCGCTACAGCGATCCCCGCCGATGCACCCGAGGCTGAGCAGGAACGCGTGGCGCGTGCCCGCCGCGACCTCGCGATCGAGGGATTCCTTCGCCTGCGCGAAAATCCGGAAGAACTGGCAGCTTTTCACGACGACTCCGCTGCCCTCGTCCGGCATCGGCTCGACTCGTGGCGTATACGGTGGGAGCGTGGCGCCGCCCGCGCATCGGCCGCGACCGGCCACCAGTTGAATCGGCTCACCGCGGGTGACACCGGGCACCTCGAAGGCGCCGCCGTGCACTCCGCCCTGCCCTCCACGCGCGGCAAGTTCGGAATGTGCGGACGCCTGGATGCCTATGAGAGGCACTAACGCCCTCGCCCCCACAGGGTAGGGCTGTTTCAAAGTCCTGATGATGGCGCGAAGCCGCAGGTCACGGTGGTGTGATGTCTGCCGGCTGTCCCGCCCCGCAGGCAACGAAGCTCCGGTTGGCGCGGGTGACCTCTCAAATCGCCTGTACCATCCGGAGCTTCGATGTGTCGCCGGTCTGCCACCGCCTGCCTGATCACATCGCCCTCGCGTCAGTATCGTGCCCTTGCGAGACTGCAACTGCGGCTGGCCATACTGGCCGATCCACGGCATCGGCGCGGTTAGCGTCACCCGTTCGACTCCCGCCAAGCTGGAGGAGCCCGGCTGCATCGATTCGCCCCCCAACTCTGCAGCAGACCCGTGTCGTTCAGGCCTGGTGTCGGCGGCTCGTGCGTGAGGGTGTGGTCGACGGCATCCAGCACGGGCAGCACGGAGCGCAAGACGTTGGCGACGGCGATCTCCCGCACGGCCATGCGGTCTCGCCGTACCTGCTTGCGGTGGTTGTCGTACTCAGCTTTGACCCCGCTGCAGGTCGGCCGTGCGCTCCTCGAGCAGGCGCCGCAGCGTGAGGTCTGTGACCGGCAGTCGTTACTTCTCCATGGTCAGCCCGCCTCGGTCTTGTCGTCATCGACGATCTCGGCGCGCACGATCAGGATCGACCGTCGAGCATGGCCGACTTGGTGAGCAGCCAAGAGCTTTCCGCCTGCCATCTGCGGTGGCAGAGATCAGTCCCTGGGCGGGACAGCACTCGGCATTCAGGAGGCCCTATGGGCGTGCGAGGCCCGGACGACGATTGCGGCCGCCAGCGTGATCTCCATAAGCGCCACAAGAGTGGCGATGCCAAGAAGTCCCTCCGAGCCTCCCAGCACGGGGAGACCGGCGGCACCGGTGTCCGGCGCCCCTTGCATGTGATGCTCGGCATGCGGTGACAGTGCCGTCGTTCTGGTCCACAGGCCTGAGGCGACGAGGTGGCTGAGCACCATGCCGGCGTTCATGCCGCCTACGACGAGCCAAACACGTGCTGTCGGCGCCCGCCACAGCTCGACACCGCAGTACAAGCAGGCCGCGGACATGATGGTCACGGCGACCGAGAGGGACACGTGGTCGCCATGCCCCCGAATCATCGCCAGGTGGAGGCCGACGCTGGTCACCGCCAGGGCAGAACCGAGCCATCCGGTCCAACGGGGCTGCCGCGTTGTCAGTGACATGACGGGCTGTCCTGTCCAGCGCCGATCATGCGCATGAACAGCGGGTGCCATTTCCGGCAGATGTCCAGTTCCGTCAGGGTGAAGTCCAGCGGGTCGGAGGCATAGTCTCGGTCGTAGTCGCCGGGCAGGTTCAGGCCGGGAACCGCCGGGATCCAGTCCTCGCGCAGGAGTTCGTCCGGGTCCCCGTACTTCGCCGCGATCTCGCGGACCTCAGGGGCGTCGAGGGCTCCCAGCCGGCCGTTCTCGATGACGACACGGTCGCCGTCGGGGGTGCCCTCGGCAATGTACGTCGGGTAGTTGAGGTGCACGTGCCAGTGGCCGACGGTCTTTCCCTCGCGGGCGGCCTGGCGTTCGGTGTCGGCGGAGATCACGGTGCCGAACCCGATGTGGATGATGCCGCTGCGAGTGCGTTCGTACAGGCCGCAGTTGTAGCCCTGCGCGTATCCCTCGCGGGGGCGGTGGACCTTGGGGTTGGTGCCGATGGACGCCTCCCACCACTGCATGATTCCCGGGGTGTTGTAACCCGGGTACTGCACGTCCTTCGTCTGTTCCATGACCGCGCGGAGCTTTTCGCCGAACTCACCTCCGCCGCGAATCTCGACGATCTTCGACTGACTGATCTCGAGTTCCATGCGGGGATATGGTGCGATGTGGTTCATCGTCCCGGCGATGACCCCCTCGCCGTCCTCCTGCGGAATGTGGAAGTGCGGGCGGCCCCAGATGTGCCCGGGAAGGTATGTCTCGCCGTAGGCGACATTGTTGGAGTAAGACCGCTTGACGTGGGTTCGGTTGAACGCCGTACGGCCCTGGTTCCAGTACGCGTCGTGATTGGTGAACCGCAGGTCGGTGCCTTCAGGGTCGGTGATGTGTACCGTCCTGGCATCGCGGACGGCACGCCAGGTCCACTCGTCGATCGCGGTGAGAAGCTCGGCGGGCAGCGCGTGAGCGGCCGAGGCGACCATCTCGGGTGTGATGAAGGGGAACCGCTGGATCTTGGTCTTGCGCTCGCGGAGGATCGGGCCGCCGTATCCCATGATGATCTTGTCGTAGGTGCCGACGCGGTCGAACTCCTCCCACTCGTCCATCCAGCGCGCCAGCTCGGGAGTGCGTGCCAGGTAGTACTCGACTTCGTCATGGCCCTCCCAGATGGGGATCGGACCCTTCTCCTCGACCTCGATCTTGTAGTCGACCTCGAACTTCTCGAAGGTCAGCCGGGCGGCCTCGACCACCATCGGGTGGTGCCAGTTGGTGACGCGCAGCAGAACCCGCTCGCCCTTCTCCAGGCCCCAGGCGGGCCACAGCCCCGGGCTGTAGGGGCGCCGCGCGACGTTCTCGAAGTACGGCAGCAGCTCGTCGACGCTGTTCACCGTAGGAAGGTGGGGGCAGCGGGCGGCAGGAACCCGTTCCGGGCTGATCTTGTCGTTGCCCGGCGCGAAGGGAAAGGCGGGCTTGTTCTCATCGTCGGTGTCGACGTATCGCACGGTCGTGTTGTCCTGTCTGGTGAGGAAGGGAGGAAAGGGGGTGGGGAGGCATGCGGAGGGAGGTCGTGCCTCACTCGGCGATCGCCGGTGCTTTCGTGGCGCCGGCAGGCGAAAGGGAGTGGTGTGCGGTCTCCTTGGCGAACCACACCGCGCATCCGGCGAGAGCACAGAGGGCGACGACGTAGAGCACGATTGGCCAGATCGCGCCGTCGGACCAGGCCAGCAGGCCAGTGGCGATCGCCGGCGTAGGTGCTCCCACCAGGATGGCCGCGAGGTTGTACCCGAGTGAGGCGCCGCTGTAGCGCACCTGGGTGCCGAAGAGCTCGGTGAAATAGGCACCTTGCGGTCCGAGGATCGCGCCTTTGGCGAAGAAGAACACCGTGACGCCGGCGCAGACGAATACCGGTGTGGCGGTTCCCACGGACCAGAACAGCGGGAAAGTCAGCAAGGCCACGGCGGCGACTCCGGCGACGTACACGGGACGCCGTCCGTAGCGATCGGACAACGAACCGAAGAACAGCGTCGCTGCCGCCCCGCATACACACCCGATGAGCACTGCGGTGATGTAGAGGGATCGTGGCACACCGAGGTCGTCCGTTGCGTAGGACAGCATGAAGACGACGGCGATGTAGGTGGTGACGTTGTTCGGGATGTAGGCGGCTGCCGCGAGTAGGACATTGCGCGGTGAACGGCGTAGCACCTCAACAATCGGTAGCCGTACCTCGGTCCCGGATTCCCGCACCTCGGAGAAGGCCGGGGTCTCTGCGAGAGCGACCCGGACGAACATCCCGATGCCGACCAGAACGATGCTGGCCAGGAAGGGAATGCGCCAACCCCAGGAAAGGAGTTGCTCGTCCGGGAGTGCCGTCACGGGAATGGCCACCAGCATCGACAGGAACAGACCCGCGAACGCTCCCATTGACGGCCAGCTGCCGTAGAAGCCCCGTCGGCCCGGCGGCGCGTATTCCACGGCCAGGAGGACCGATCCGCCCAGTTCTCCGCCGATGGCGAATCCTTGCAGGATGCGCAGGACAACGATGAGGACGGGGGCGGCGACGCCGATCGAGTCGTAGGTGGGAACACAGCCGATCAGCGTGGTGGAGGCGCCCATCAGCAGCATCGTGAGGATCATCATCGACTTACGGCCCACCCGGTCCCCGTAGTGGCCGGCGATGATGCCGCCGAGGGGCCGGGCGAGGAACCCGACGGCAAAGGTGCCGAAGGCTGCGAGGGTTCCGGTCAGCGGGCTGAGGGACGGAAAGAACAGCTTGTTGAAGAGCAAGGCGGCAAAGGTGCCGTACACCAGGTAGTCGTACCACTCCAAGGTGGTCCCGATGACGCTGGCGGCCAGCACCCGGCGCAGGGGGTTCTCGGACGGTGCGGATCTATTGGGCATACTCCGTCCCTCCTGATCGTCGAATCGGAGTGAGGACGTGCTGGAGCTCGGCCGTGGGCCGTCGCTCGCGCGTCGTGGGTTTCGTACCTGCTGCCCGTCCGAGGGCGAAGGGCGCAGGGGCGTAGGGGAAGTTCGGCCCCCGGGTGTGCGGCCCGTGGTGGCCGTGAGGAAATTCAAGCTGTCCGGGTCCGCGGGCCACAACCCATCAGTGGATCTCCTCCGCTATGCGGAATCCCCGAACTGGGCGAGATGTCGCCAGCCTGGTGAAACTGGTGGGGTGCGTCTTGGCTTCTGCTGCTGACGGCTGCGCACGGAGGGACTCCGCATAGCGGATGACGAGGGGGAGCGGCGGGCGGTCCGCCTGCTCCTGCTGCTACGCGCAGCCGCACGCCGCATGGCGGTCTTGGGGGCGCGAGGGCGAGGCGCCGGTGTGAGACCGGGGCACGCTGGTGGCCGCCGCTGTCCCCGACGACGAGGCGGTGGCCTCAGCGTCGTGGACAGGCGTGCCGCCGGCCAAGGTGAGCCGTACTCTCGCCTCGGAGATTTCCGTCACCGGCCCGCGGGTGATGTCGCGGTCCAGGAGGACGAGGTCGGCGGCCTTGCCCGGAGTGAGGGTTCCGGTGAGGTGATCGAGTCGCAACTGATGGGCGGAGGCGGCGGTGTGCATGTGCAGGGCCGTGGTGCGGTCGAGGCTCTCCAGTTCCGGGTAGAGGGAGTCGCGGCCGGCCTCGCCGTACCGGTCGACGGCCGTACGGATCTGGTTGAGGGGGTGCAGCGGGTCCACCGGCCAGTCGGAACCCCCGGACAGGAACGCCCCGTGCCGCTGCAGGCTGCGGGCCGGGTAGAGGCGGCGGTGCCGGTCGGGGCCGATGTAGGGGAGCAGGGACTCCATGGTCCACTCGTTGCGCACGGCCCACTGGAGCTGCATGCAGGCGAGCACGCCGAGTCGGGCGAAGCGCGGGTAGTCGTCGGGATGCACGAGTTCCAGGTGCGCGATGGTGTGCCGGTTGTCGCTGCGGCCGTTGATCCGCTGTGTCTGTTCGAAGGCGTCGAGCGCGGTGCGTACGGCGCGGTCGCCGATGGCATGCGCGTGCAGCTGCCAGCCCGCACGGTCGAAGACGCTGGTGAGTCGGCCGAGTTCGGACGCGCTGGCGTGCAGCTCTCCGAGCTCACCGGTGGGCCGGCCGTTCTCGTCGAGGTAGGGCTCCAGGAGGGCAGCGGTCTGCGCGGGGTGCTCGATGACGCCGTCCAGGAAGACCTTCGCGGTGCCGAAGTGCAGCCCGGGGACGTCCTCGTACTGTTCGCGCAGGCCGCCGGCGTACGCGAGGGCCGCCGGAGGGTCCTTGATGAGCTCGGTGTCCAGCCACACGGCGGGGACGATGCGTTGCGGCAGTCGACCGGTGCGCGCGAGCCCCGCGTAGATGTCCAGTCGTGCGGCGTCCACGCGGGCGTCCATGAACGTGGTGACGCCCTGCGCCGCCGCCGAGGCGAACGCCTTGGCGCAGGCGTCGAGGAGTGCTGCCTCGTCCGGCTCGGGGATCAGCCGTCCCACCAGCCGTACGGCTTCGTCCTTGAGTAGACCGGTCGGTTCGCCGTCGCCGCCTTTGACGATCTCCCCGCCCACCGGATTCGGGGTCGTGGCGGTGATCCCGGCGAGGTCGAGGGCCCGCTGGTTGGCCCAGGTGTTGTGGCCGTCCACGCCGATCAGTGCGATCGGGCGGCGGGTGGGCAGGGTGTCGAGAATGCGGTGGTGGGGCTGGGTTCCGGTGGTCAGGCCCACGGTGTTCCACTCCTCCACCACCAGCCAGCCGTCGGGTTCCTGGTCCTCGCTCGCGGCCAGGAATCCTCGCAGGATCTCCTGGAGTTCGGCCACGGTGTGGGTCGCGTTGTGGAGGGAGGGATTGAGGGAGCGGGATCCCGCCCCTGTCGGGTGGGCGTGCCCGTCGATGATGCCGCTCAGAACGGTGGCACCGCGGGCGTCGATGGTCTCGGTGTCGCGGCCGGCGAAGCGGCGGACGGTGGAGGACGGTCCGGTGGCGAGAACGGTGCCGTCGCGGCCGACCGCGATCGCTTCGTCGACGTGCATACGGTGCTGGTGGGAGTGCGAATGGCCCGTCCACACGCGGGCGTTGTGAATGACAAGGGCTGCGGAGCGTCGTCTCGGGGCGGCCGTCGCGGTGGTGGCACCGGCCGTCAGCGTCGCCGCGGCTGTGGCGGCTATGAGGTCACGGCGGGAGAAATGAGCACGCACGATGACTCCGTTTCGTGGTGGTGGGTGGGACCCGTTCGTGGAGAAGGGCGGTACGAGGAAGCAGAGCGCGGCAGCGGCCTGCCGCCGGTGCCGCCCTCTGTCGCGTACGCCGTCCTCAGCCGGCGCTCACCCCGGCGGGACGTTCGCGCAGCTGTGCTGTCGCCTCCCTGTCGAGTACGTACGCGTACTGATCGCCGGTCTCCTGGCGACGCAGGACCACCCCGTACACCTCGCGTGCGTCCTCGAAGGGGATCCAGCGTTCCTCGACGTCCTCGAGCACGGCCTGGGGGTCCCGCTCGAACGGGTTGCCGTACCCGCCGCCGCCTGCCGCGTGGCCGAGTACGTACTCGCCCGGTGCGAGATCGATGGAGAAGGACGCGGGCAGTGCCTCCCGGTCGCCGGCGGCGGTGACCCGGTAGCTCGCTGCGCGGCTGCCGTCGGCGCCGCCGCGCACACCGCGCGCCGGGGTCTCGTAGCAGTCCGAGAAGGAGGCGACGTTCATCGGCTCCGCGCGCGGGCCGAAGCCGACTTCGACGGTCGGGGCGCCCCGGAAGCGGCCCGCGCCGCCGCTGCCGGCGGTGATCCGCAGCATCTGGTAGTGGACCGGGAAGCGCCGCTCGTCGATCTCGACGCTGTTGCGGTAGAGCAGCCCCGCGATACAGGGGATGGAGTACGTCAGCCAGCCGTCGGCGTGCGGGGAGGCGGGGCCGCCGTTGTTGCCGACGGGGAAGAACGCTTGGTAGTCGGTGCCCCGGCGCGGGTCGTGCCCGGTGATCTCCGGGTACGAGGCGCCCAGGTCCCCGCCGCCTTCCGCCACCCCCCAGCCCTCGCCGAGCTGGGCGAACGCCGACTGGACCAGGTTGATGACCCGGTTCGTGGGGACGGACGTCGACAGGGAGCAGGACGCGGGGAAGCGGGGGATGCCGACGATGCAGTTCTCGCGCAACTGCACGCGCACCCGCCGGAAGGACCCGGCGTTGTGCGGGACACCGGGGTCGACGACGCTGAAGACGCCCTGCATAACCGCGGCCAGGGTGGCGGCCACCGAGGCGTTGATGGCGGCCGGCACACAGTCGATGTTGTCGCGGAGGTCGACGTCGATGTAGCCGTCCACGGGATCGACGCTGATCTCGACGTGCAGGGGGATGCCGTCGGGCGCGGGCGGCAGCGGATCCTGACGGCCGTCGGCGCTGATCCGGCCCGCGGGGATCTTGCGGACCTCGTTGACCATCATGCGTTCCGAGTAGTCGAGCCACTCGGTGGCCGCCTGCTCGATCACCTCGGCGCCGTACTTGTCGACCAGTTCGCCCAGACGCCGCTCGGCGGTGCGGGCGGCGCCGAGCATCGCGCGGTAGTCGCCGTACCAGAGGTCCGGGAAGCGGACATGCCCGCGTGCCATCCGCGTGATGTCCTCGATCTCCTGATAGTCCCGCTCGACCCGGACAGCCGGGAAGACCAGCGTTCCTTCGGCGTAGACGTCCTTGGCGTCGAGGGATTCACCACCGGGATAGGGCCCGCCGGAGTCGACGACGTGTCCCTTGGCGACCGCGGTGAACAGATGCCGTCCGCCCGCGAAGACCGGAACCAGGACGCCGAGGTCCGGCACATGAGAGTTGCCCAGGTACGGGTCGTTGTGGAGAAAGGCATCACCCGGAGCGAGGTCGGCATGCAGGTCGCACATCGAGCGCGTCTGGATGTCTGCCCCGTAGTTCTGTACGGGCAGTCCCTCGGCGGACGCGAGGAGTTGCTGGTCGGCGGTGACGATCGCGCAGGAGAAATCGCGTGAGACGCTGATGAGGGTCGAGTAGGCCGCTTTCTGCAGGGTGTGTGACATCTCGCGGACGATCGCCTCGAAACGGTTCGAGAGAACCGAGAGGAGAACGGGGTCGATCCGTATCGCCTTGGGCGTTGTCGTCTGGTGCGTTGCTCCTGCTGTGGACTGCACGAGCGCTCCTTTTTCAAGGTCGGAATTCATGGGCGGTGGCAAGTGGTCGCGGTGCTCAGGCGAGTTGCATCAGGTAGTGACCCTGAGCGGTCAGCTCCACGAACATGTCGGGGTAGACGACGATCGTCGTGGTGGGCTCCAGAATCAGTGCCGGTCCCTCGATCCGGTGACCGGGCGCCAGACCATCGCCGAGGAAGACCGGCACGTCCAGCGGCCGGTCGTCGCCGAAGTACCCGGCACGGGTGCGGTCCGGCACCGGCCCGGGCCGGGTGGAGACCACGGCCGCGCTGTCGCCGCCGGACTGCCGCTCCACCCTCGCGGTGAGCCGCCCCCGCCACACCAGGCACTCGACGTCGCCCTGGCCGGCCACGGCGAACACCCGCTCGTGTGCCACACCGACCGCGCGCCGCAGTGCGGCCACGTCGGCCTCGTCCTTGAGCCGGGGCGAGTCGAGCTCGACCTCCAGCTCCCAGAACTGGCCTGGGTATCGGGCCTCGACCAGATACGTCCGCGCGAAGTCGGTGAAGCCGCGCTGCCGCAACCGATGGGCCACCGCGTCGAGTTCGGCGTCGATGTCGTCGAGGACGGCGTTCACGGCATCCGTCGACCCGTCTGTCGACAGGAACTCGTGTGTGCGCCACGCCTCCTGTACCACGTCGGAGAACTGTCCACCGCACGCGCTGAACGCTCCCGACGTCCGCGGGATGAGCACCTGACCGCAGCCGAGCTCCCGCGCGATCGGCCCGATGTTGAGGCCGGCCGCGCCGCCGCCCGCGACGATGAGGCTCTCGCGCGGATCGACGCCCTCGCTGACGGTGATGTCCTGAACCGCCAGGACCATCCGCTCGCTGGCCACCGTGATCACGCCGTACGCGGTCCGCTCCAGGGACTGGCCGAGTTCGGCGGCGAGCGGGGTGAGTGCGCGCCGTGCCGCCTCGACGTCGATCTTCATGCGGCCGCCGAGGAAGAACTCGGGGTCGATGTATCCGAGGACGACCGCGGCGTCGGTGACGGTCGGGAGTGTTCCGCCTCGTCCGTAGCATGCAGGTCCCGGTTCGGAGCCTGCGCTCTGCGGTCCGACGCGCAGCAGCCCGCCCGCGTCGATCCAGGCGATGGAGCCGCCGCCGGCACCGACGCTGCGGATGTCGACCGAGGACAGGCCTGTCAGGTGGCCGGTGTACTTGGGGCCCAGCCAGGTGTCACGGGTGAACTTGATCCGCCCGGCGCGCAGCAGGCTGACGTCGAAGCTGGTTCCGCCGGTGTCGGCGACGACGATGTCCCGGCCGGGGTTCTGTACCTCCGCGTTCTGCGTGGAACCGTACTCCAGGGCCGCGACCGGGGCCAGCGAAGGTCCCGACTTCAGCGTGTAGACAGGCCGCTCGACCAGGTCCTCGATGCCCATCGTTCCGCCGAACGACGAGGCTCCGAGCAGCTCGCCGGCGAAACCCGCCGCGTGCAAGTCGGCCCGGACATCCCGCAGATGACGCTGCATCAGCGGCTTGACCGACGCGTCGATCGCCGCCGAGGATGAGCGGGCGTACTCGCCGACGATCGGGTTGAGCGCGCACGACAGGGTGTACGGAACGCCGGGCAGCACCTCCTCGATCAGCCGGCCCATTGCCTGCTCGTGCGCCGGGTTGGCGACCGCGTTGAGGAACGAGACGGCCACCGCCTCGAATCCGCGCTCGCCCAGGCCGGTCAGGGTCGCTCGGGCGGCCTCCTCGTCGAGAGGGGTGACCACGCCGCCCTCCGCGTCGATCCTCTCGTCGATCTCGAAGGTGAACCGACGCGGGATGTAGGGGTCGGGGTAGCGCTGGGTGAAGTCGTACGCGCTCTGCTTGCCGCCCTGGCGCAGCACCAGCGTGTCCGGGAAGCCCGCCGTCGTCAGGAACGCCGTCTTGGCGACATGTCCGGTCAGCATGGCGTTGGTGGCGTGTGTGGTCGCGTACACGAACAGGTCGCACTGTTCCAGGATGGTGCGGACCACGAGGCCCAGCTGTTCGGCCGCCATCTCCAGTCCGGCGCTGAGGCCCTCGAAGATCCGGTCACGTGTGGTCGGGCTCTTCCCGAGCACGAGCCGTCCGTCGTCCCCGGATACGACGACATCGGTGAAGGTGCCTCCGGCGTCGACTGCGATCCTGAATGGCATATGGTGTTTCTCGCTTTCTTCCATTCGTACGTGAGTTGCGTACGTGAGTCGCGCGCTTGGGTTTCGTACGCGAGTGAGGCTTCGGGTGGTTTCAGGCGGCGTCTGCAGCGCGGTTTCCGCGCCGCGGATGCCAGTCGGCCCGGGGAATGGAGGCGACCAGGCGCTTGGTGTACTCCGCGCCTGGGGCGTGCAGGATCCGCTCGACGGGCCCGCTCTCCACCACCCGGCCGTGCCGCAGGACGACCGCCTCGTCGCAGACCTGGCGTACGACGGCCAGGTCGTGGGTGATGAACAGGTAGGCGATGCCGGTCTGTTCGCGGATGTCGGCGAGCAGGTTGAGGATCTGGGCCTGGATCGACACATCGAGCGCGGCGACCGCCTCGTCGAGGATCAGCAGCCGGGGCTCGACGGCGAGCGCACGGGCGAGAGCGACACGCTGACGCTGGCCGCCCGAGAGCGCCTTCGGCAGCGCGTCGCCCTGGCGGGAGTCGAGTCCGACCAGGTCGAGGAGTTCGTCGACCCTGCCGCGCCGCGCGGTCGCGTCGAGCGAGCCCGCATGCAGCCGCAGCGACTCCTCGATGGCGTCCCGTACCCGTTGGCGTCGGTCGAGTGACTGGTACGGGTCCTGGAAGACCAACTGGACGAAGCCGCCACGGCGCAGGCGTTCGCGGCGGCGCAGCCGGCCGACCGGCCAGGTCTGTCCGTCGACCACGATCTCGCCCGCCGAGGGCCGCTCCAGGCCGACGACCATCCGGGCGCAGGTGGACTTGCCCGACCCGGACTCGCCGACGAGCGCGAGGGAACCGGCGGCGGGCACCGAGAACGACACGTCGTCGACCGCGAGGACGCTCTCGTGACCGGGAGCACCCGCGCGGCGGACCCGGAAGTTCTTGGCGAGCCCGCGCACGTCGAGAACTTTCTCGGGCTCAGGCATTCTCGGGCTCCTTAGCGAAGTGGCAGGCGGCCATGGATCCGCCGACGGCGCGCAGCGCCGGGCGTTCGCCGCGGCAGCGCTCCTCGACGCGCGGGCAGCGCGCCGCGAACGGGCAGCCTTCGCCCGCTTCGAAACCGGAGAGCGGACGCCCCGGGATCGCGGCGAGCCGCGTCCTGCGCTCGCCGAGGCTCGGCCTCGCCGCGAGCAGCGCCTGGGTGTACGGGTGTGCCGCCGCGTCCCGCAGCCGCGCCGCAGGCAGATGCTCGACGATCCGGCCCGCGTACATCACGGCGATCCGGTCGCAGGTGGCGGCGGCGAGTTCCAGGTCGTGCGTGATGAAGAGCAGTCCCAGGTCGCGTGCTCGGCGCTGTTCGCCGAGGATCGCCATCACCTCCTCCTGGGTGGTCACGTCGAGCGCGGTGGTCGGTTCGTCGGCGAGGATCAGACGGGGCCCGGCGACCAGCGCGGCGGCGATCATGACGCGTTGCAGCAACCCGCCGGAGAGCTGCCACGGCCGCTGCCGCATCCGCCTCTCGGCGTCCTCGATGCCGACCTCGCGCAGCGTGGCGGCGACGGTGTGCTCGGCGTCGCCCCGTTTCACGCCCCGGGTCCGTCGCAGGCCCTCGGTGAGGAAGTCGCCGATCGTGTGCACCGGGTTGATGTGCGCGCGGGGATCCTGGAAGACCATGGCCACATCGTGTGCGCGCAGGCGCCGCAGCCCGGTGTCGTCGAGCCCGGGAACATGGTGGCCGCCGATGCGGATGTCCCCGTCCACGCGCGCTTTGTGCGGCAGCAGGCGCATGGCCGCGCGTGCCGTCAGCGACTTGCCCGAACCGGACTCCCCGACGAGGCCGACCGCCTCGCCGGACCGGACCTCCAGCTCGACGCCGTGCAGCACGGTCCTGAGCCGCCCGTCGACGGGCAGGTGGAGCCGTAGGTTCTCGATGGTCAGCAGGGCGGTGTCGGTCATGAGTGGGCCTCGATGTCGAAGAGCCGGGCGAGCCGCTCGCCGACGAGGTTGAAAGCGACCACGGCCGCGACGACCACGGCCGCCGCGTACACGGACTGTTCCGGGTTCCCGCCGACGATCGACGGCTGGCCGTTCGCGACCATGACGCCCCAGTCCGGCGCCGGCGGCTGAATGCCCAGGCCGAGGTAGGAGATCGCCGCCAGATCGAGCATGGCGTAGCCGAATCCGACCGCGCACTGGACGACGATCAGCGGCAGCAGGTTCGGCAGCAGGTGGCGCAGACAGACCGTCCATCCCGAGGAGCCCTGGATCCGGAGGGCCTCGATGTAGGGCAGGCTGCGCTCCTTGAGGGCGGCGGACCGCAGGACCCGGGTGAGCAGTGGGACGTAGGCGATCGACAGCGCGAGGACCGGCGCCAGGAATCCCGAACCGAAGACGGCCGCCGCGACCACGGCCAGGATGAGGCCGGGGAAGGCGAACGTGATCTCCACCGCACGGGAGATCACCGCGTCGACCCAGCCGCCGTACCAGGCGCCGAGGATCGCCAGCGCGGTGCTGACGACGGCCGAGAGGACGAGCACGAGGGCCGGACCGGCCAGGCTGGGGCGGGCCCCGATGAGCAGCCGGGACAGCAGGTCGCGCCCCAGGTTGTCGGTGCCGAGCCAGTGTTCGGGGGAGGGAGGAGCGAGGACGGCGAGGGGGTCGAGCGCTGTCGCGTCGTACGGGGCGATCCAGGGGCCGATCACGGCCACGAGGACCAGCAGCAGGCACACGACCGCGGCAGTGCCGGTCAGCGGCCCGATGGCGGACATCCGGCGAGCGATCACATTGCGGCCCGGCCGCATCATCAGTTGCGCGGTACTCATCCGCTTCGGTCTCCTCTGGCGATCCGGGGGTCAAGCGCGACATTGGCGAGGTCGACACAGGTGTTGACCACGACGAACACCCCGACCATGAGCATGGACAGGATCTGCACCACCGCGAGGTCCTGCCGCTGCGCGCTCTGGATCAGCAGGGAACCGAGACCGTTGACCCCGAACGCGGCCTCGGCGACGGCCGTTCCGGCCACCAGGCTGGCGACCACCGTGCCCGAGACGGTGAGGATGGGGCCCATGGCGTTGCGCAGCACATGGTGGCGGACGACCACACGGCGGGGCAGACCGCGGCTCAGGGCGGTGTCGACGTGTTCGGAGCGCAGCTCACCGGCGACCGCCTGGCGCGTGATGCGGGCGACGTACGCGAGGTAGCTGAAGCTGAGCGCGATCGCGGGGAGCGTGAGATGCCGCAGCTTGTCGGGGAACGTGTCCCCGGAGCCGTAGATCGGCAGCCACGACAGCTGCGTCGCGAAGACCCAGATCAGCACGATGGCCAGGGCGAACGTCGGTACGCCCATCGCCACGGTGGTGGCGATCGTGACGCCCGTGCCGGTGCGTCCGCCGCGCAGCCCGGCCAGGACGCCCAGTCCGATCCCGAGAACCACGATCAGCACACCCGCGTAGACGACGAGGAAGAGGGTGTTGACGGTGCGGCCGGCCAGCAGGTCGGCCACATCGCTGCGGTAGACGAGGGACGTGCCGAGATCGCCGTGGAGCAGGCCGGACAGCCAGTGCCAGTACTGCGTCCAGAAGGGGTCGTCCAGGTGGTACTCGGCGCGGATCGCCGCGAGCCGGGCCGGGTCGGGGACCGTGCCGCCGGCCAGCGCGGCGGCCGGGTCCCCCGGGGCGAGGGCCAGCGCGGCATAGATGAGGATGCTGGTGACCAGCAAGGTCGTCAGGACGCCGGCGAGACGCCGGCCGATGAAGAGTACGAGGGTCATGGCCGCCTACTTCCCGCCCAGTCGGGCTGCCCACGGGGACGTGAGATACGCGGACGACGTCGTGACCCCGGTGAGCTTCCGGTTCAGGAACACGCGCATATAGCTGTTGGCCAGCGGGACGAACAGGTTGGCCGGGGTGAACTTCGCCTGCGCCTGGGTGAAGAGGCGGGCCGTCTCGTTCGGATCGGTCGACGTACGGGCTTGGTGCAGCAGCTTCGTCACCTCGGGGTCGTGGTAGCGGGAGTAGTTGAAGACACCGTCCGCGAGGGCGTACTCCGGTGCGTAGTAGAGGGCGCCGGGCACCTCGATCCATCCCGGTGACACGACGAAGTCGACGGTCGCCCGCTTGCTCGCGTCGAAGAAGAACGCGTCGAAGTCGGTGGGCTGGAGGGTGTGGATCGTCGCGTCGAAGCCGAGGGCGCGGGCTGCCGCCTGGATCAGCGTCGCCGCCTGGAGGGCGAGCGTGTCGCCGCCCTTCATGGCGAAGACGAGACGCTTCTGCCCGGGCTTCAACTTCGCCTCGGCGATGAGCGCCTTGGCCTTGCCCAGGTCGGGCCGGTTGTCCGGCAGCCGGTCGTACGCGGCCCGGTAGACGGCGTGGCCGGGGATGCCCTCCCAGACGATGGGCGGCGTCATCGTCTTGAGTGGCGTCCCGTATCCCATCAGGACGTTGTCGATGAACGCCTGCTTGTCCAGGGAGAGGTTGAGCGCCTGCCGGACCAGGGGATCGGCGGCGGGCCCCTTGGCCGTGGTCGGGAAGAACCCGACGAAGCTGCTGGACGGGCCCGTCACCAGGTCGCCCTGGTCGGAGTTCCGGAAGGCGTTCACGCTCTCCACGGGGGCGTTGAACGTGCCGTCGACCTCGCCCGCGAGCAAGGCGCTCGTGAGCGTCGAACTGTCCGTGATGAACTGGAAGTCGAGGTTCTCGACCTTCGGTGCGCCGTCCCAGTACCGGCCGTTGCGCGCGATGCTGATCTTGTCACCGGGGGACCACTTCCCCAGCTTGTACGGGCCGGTGCACATTAGCCCGCCCGCCGGTGTCCCCAGGCCCTTGCCGGCCTTCGCCGCGAAGCGTCGCTCCATCACCGTGCCGCTGTAGGAGGCGATCGCGTTGCGGAACTGCGCGTCGTGCTGCTTGAACGTGACGGTCACCTGCATCGGTCCGGTCTTCCGGATTCCCGAGACCATCCGGTAGGCACCCGCGTACGAACTCTGCACCTTCGGATCGATGTTGCGACGGAGGGAGTAGGCCACGTCGTCGGCGGTCATCGGGGTGCCGTCCCAGAAGGTCACACCGGGGCGGACGTCGATGACGAACGTGGTGTCGTCCCGCCAGTCGGCCCTGGTGGCGAGGCCGGCGCGGACGGTGTTGTCCGGCCCCATGCGCAGCACGCTCTCGCACAGGTTGGCCAGAACGGTCTCCTCGGACTCGCCGAACGCGTGGGCCGGGTCCAGGGAGAGCGGCTCGCCGAAGGGCAGTGCCCACTTGACCAGGTCGACCGAGTGCTTCGCCGGTGGCATGGCCGTGATCAGTTCGGCCGGGCCTCGACGATCGACGCCGCCCGGCCCGCCGCAGCCACTGACTGCCAGCGTGAACGCCGCGGCCATACAGCCAACTGGCAGAATTCTTCGCCTGCTTGCCATCCTCAGCCTCTCGCATCGATGCCCCAGGATTCGACGTCCCGGGATTCGGCTCCTCCGACGCCGTACGCGCTATGCGGAGCCCATGCACTCCAGGACTCACGCGGTACGCATTGCCGGCCGCGAAATCCAGGGCATGCCGCAAGGTGACTGATGGATGTCCGCGCCCACAAGAGGAAGGGAACGGGTCTCCGCAATGCGGAGAACGACTGTCCTGCTACTGAGGGAGTCCGTAGGCTCCTGCCGTGATCGGCATAGGGATCCCTCAGACATACGACGGCCAACCGACGAACAGACACGAATTGACCGCATTCCTGGCGAGCGCCGAGGCAGCGGGGTACGACTCCGCGTGGGTTGCTGACGGCCCGCTCGACCAGGCAGCCGCATTGGACCCGCTGTCGGTGCTCGCGGTGGCCGCAGCGCACACGACCCGTCTGAGCCTTGGCGCTTCGGTCCTCGTATCGACCCGCTACGAGCCGCAGATGCTGGCACGGTGCCTCGGCTCGATCGACTGGCTCAGCGAGGGGCGGGTGACGCTGGGACTCGGGCTCGGCTCCGACGCGCCCGCCGACAGTCATGGAGCCGTCTCACGTGGGCGGCGGTTCGAGGAATCCATTGCGGAGCTGCGGCAGTCGTGGTCCGGCCCGGCAGGTTTCCCCGCACGGGGACCGCTGCGAGTGTGGGTCGGCGCCGGTGTTCCGGGAGCCCTGCGCCGTGCCGCGCGGATCGCGGACGGCTGGATCTCCTCGGGTCGCGCGAACGGCAGTCACTTCACCGGGCAACTCGCCACGGTGCGCAGTGCGCTCCGGGAGCACGGCCGGACCGCCGACAATTTCACGATCGCGAAGCGGTGCTACATCGCGGTCGATCAGCGGCCCGCGGACATCGAGGCATGGTTCCGCTCGACCGCGGGGACCGGCGCACCGCCGGACGACGTGGTGATCACGGGCGATGCGGCCGAGGTGGAACGACGACTCGTCGAGATGCGTACGTTCGGAGCGCAGGAGCTGCTGCTTCAGACGGTGGGACGGGACGAGCGGGCACAGATGGAAGCCCTCGCCGCGCACGGGACAGTGCAGCGGCTACAGCAGACGCACAGAGAGGCAGAGTGACATTGCGACCTCAGGAGATGACCGACGAGGAACTGCTCGCGCTCGCCAAGCGCGTCTGCAATCAAGGACGTTGGGGGGAGGATGACGAGCTGGGAACGCTGAACTACATCACGCCGCAGAAGCGGCGTGCGGCTGCCGCCCTCGTCCGGTCGGGCGAGAGCCTCTCCATCGCCCGCGACCTCACCACCGCCCCGGACCCGGTGACACATGAGGCCATCGACCACCGGATGCTGTTCGTCAAGACCGGTCCGGCAGCCGCCGAGGACTACGTCGGAATCGCCCCGCACGGCTTCTCTGTGACACACCTCGACGCGATCTGTCACTCCACCTGGAACGGCGCGCTTTACAACGGCCGCAGCGTCGAAGACGTCCACCGATACGACGGCCTGGCCTTTGGATCGGTCCATGCGATGCGCGACGGGATCTTCACCCGGGGCGTGCTCCTCGATGTCGCGCGGGCGCGGGGCGTCGACTACCTGGAGCCCGACCACCTCATCACCGTCGACGACCTCGAAGCGGCGGAGCGGGAGGGCGGGGTACGCGTGGGGAGCGGGGACGCGCTGTTCGTCCGCATGGGCTTGAGTTGCTGGGAAGCCGTTCACGGACCGCAGTCACCGGACAACCGATCCGGTCTCGGCGCGCACTGCGTGGAGTGGCTGCACGAGCGGCAGGTTGCGGTCTACGGCGGTGACTGCGTCGAGTTCATGCCGTATCCGAGCGAGGTGATCCGCATGCCGCTGCACCACATCGGCATGCCCACGATGGGGCTGATCCTGTTGGACTGGCCGGAGGTCGAGGGACTGGCAGCGGCGTGTGAACGCCATCGGCGGTGGGAGTTTCTCCTGACGGTCGCGCCGATCCGCCTGCCACGGGCGACCGGCGCGGCCGTCAATCCGATCTGTGTCTTCTGAACGTGACCGGTTCACTGGGACGCGGCCGGCGCACAGGGACCGGACGAGGAGAGGCAGTCTGTTGACTAGATCATCCGCTCTGCGGAACCCTCGCGCGTATGAGTGAGTCACGTGACCGCAACTCAGTCCAGTCCGTCGAGAAGGCTCTCGGTCTGCTGGTGGCTCTCGGGCGGGCCCGACAACCGCTCGCGGTCGCCGAACTCGCCGCGCAGGCGGGGTTGAGCAGCACCGCCGTGTACCGCCTGCTGCGCGCCTTGGAGAAGGGCGGTGCCGTCTCGCGGAGTCCGGCGACTGGCAAGTACGGGCTTGGCTTCCTCGCTCACGAGCTGGCCGGCCGCGCGGATCCGCACGGCCACATCCGACTGGCGGCGGCCGGGCCGATGCTGATGGTGCAGGATCAGTGCGGCGGCGAGACGGTGGGTCTCTACGTGCCCGTGAACTCCTCCGAGTTCATGTGTATCGAGACCCTGCCGGGCAAGCACGAGATCCGGTACATGGAGGTGCTCTACCGGCCGATCGTCGTCGGTCGTGGCGCGACCAGCCGGGTCTTCCTCGCCGCTATGCTCGAACGCTACGGCCACAGCGCGGTGCTCAGTTACCTCAGCGGCCTCCCCGATCACCTGCGCGCGCTTCCCGCCGTCGATCTCGTCGAGCTCGCACGAGAGACCCTCGATCGCGGTTACGCCCACTCCGACAGCACCCGAATTCCCGGACTCACCTCGCTCGCGGCTCCCGTCCACGGCCGCTTGGGCGGCATCCTCGGAGCCATCACCCTGTCTTGGCCAACGGGCAGAGTGGATGGTGCAGTTTTGCCCGAGTGGGGAGAGCACCTGCGGGCGTGTGCCGCTGCCGTTACCCGACGCGTCACCGATGTCCCCCCTGCGCCATGAGGAGTGCTTGATGGAAGGGGAAGTCGAGGTGCATCGGAACTGATCCGAGAGGGAACGAGATGGCCTCATCCGAAATTCGAGCCTGACCGGGCCCTGCCGGGGTGGCCAGAGCGGTACGTGCGGACCTCGCCGAGCTGGTCGACGATCAGCCGCTACGTCGTCAGCCTGCGGTAGCAGATGAGGGTGCAGGCGATGCCGGTGTAGGCGAGTAAGTGGTCGGCTTCGGGTCCACCTCATAAGCACCGCCGAGGCTACGTTGACGGTCGGCTGGAGCTGACCATGAACGTCGGCTGAACCTGGCGGGGCGCCCCCATCGAGCATATGGAGATCCCCCCGGATATCTGGTATCAAGTGGTGGGTACAAGATGATCTGGTCGGGATCTTGTGTCAAATACTCGATACAAGGCGATATAAACAGAGACAGCTTCCGGCGCAATGCCCGCAGGGCTCAGGGGGTGTTCCTGGGTCGGCTCAGCCCATGGTGACGACGTGGGATTCGGCATCGCGCGCTCCATCGTGTGCTGATCCCCCTTGTGGACATGACCGCTTCCCCCGCGTCGTACCAGATCACCTGAGACCAAAGGCGAATCGGACCAGGCGACCCCACGCCGAACCATTCGAGTTCGGCGCGCTGTCATCGAGCGCTCCGATCCGACGGCCCCAGCCGGCGCCGCCCGCTTGAGTGCCTCGGCTGGAAGACCCCGGCCGAGGCACTCAACGAACGCCTACACTCGGCCCAGAAGGACAGTGTTGCGACCACCAGTTGAATCCGCCGACCGGCGGGGGCCTCTTGGGACCTTCGTTCCCTACGTCATCGCACGAGCTCGGCGATCTTGGTGATCCGAGCGAGGCACCACTCCAGCGGGCCCCGCCGGAAGAAGTGCGACCAGAGCGTCGCGAACACCGTCACGGACATGATGAATCCGATCAGGACGTGCAGCGGCGAGCCCGGCAGCTCCTCGATGCCGAGGAGGCTGATGCCCACGATGTGGAAGACGTAGGCGGTCAATGACATAGTTCCGACAACGATCACCGGCTTGGTCACGCGTCGGAAGCCGAGCCATGCGTCCGTGGCCGCGAGGCACCCGATCAGGACGAGGAGCGCCACGCCGGTGTTGCCGACGATGGACAGCGTCGTCTCGCTGTGCGGCGACGCAGCCAGGAGCCAGGCCGCGGTGTCCCCGGACGGGTACCCGGCGACATCGGACCACCAGGCGGACATCACCGAACCGCCGCCCCATCCCGAGTCGCCGAGCGCCGAGGCGACGCCCGGGATGGCGTGCAGGGCCAGCCACGAACCGCCGTGGCCGACAACGGCGAGGGCGGCCCCGGTGATGCCAAGTCGTATGCGTACGAGGTGGGAGGCGAGATCGAGGCGGGCCACCGCCATGCCCGCGATCGCGAACGGGAGCCAGCTCGGCGCCGGGTAGCTGCCGGTGAACAGGAGGGAGGTGGGAGGAGGTCACCCGGCGGGCGACCGCTGCTGTCGCCGCGTCCTCGCGGGCGGCCGACGATGCGAAGGGGGTCATCCTCACTCCGCTCCAGCGGCAGACCAGCGGTGACACGATCACCTACCCGTACCTCGACGCCCGCCTCGATCGAGGACGCTGCACCGTCCACCTCACCGTGCATGGGGGCCCGACGACACTCCGCCCGCCGACCCCGTCCTGCTGGGTGTCGACTACTGGCCGCTCGCAGTTACCCGTGCCCTTGACGACCTGATCCTCCACCTGCGCACCACTGAACCGGAGTTGGGGATCTGGACGATCCGTTCGGAAGGCTCCGCGGACAAGGCCCTCGCCTACGACACCCAGCTGCGCGAACTCGCCGACGACTGGTTCGTGAACGAGGTCCGCCACTACTACAAGCGCACGCTCAAGCGTTTCGACGTAACCAGCCGCAGCCTCATCGCCGTCATCGACCCCGGCACTGCCTTCACCGGCCTGCTCGTCGAACTCGCCCTCGTCTGCGACCGCCAGTACATGCTGGAGGGTACGTACGAGGACCGGCCCGACGCGGCCCCCGCCGAGCTGCTGTTCACCGCCTCGAACGACGGCGACTTCCCTATGGGCAACGGCATCAGCCGCCTGCGCTCCCGCTTCTGGGGTGATGAACCTGCTGTGGACGCCGTCCGCGCCCGCCTCGGCGAACCGCTGGACGCAGCAGCCGCAGAGGAACTCGGCCTGGTCACCGAGGCGTTGGACGACATCGACTTCGAGGACGAACTCCGCCTTGCCCGCGAGGAGCGCGCCTCCCTCTCGCCCGACGCTCTCACCGGGATGGAGGCCAACCACCGTTTCGCGGGCCCCGAGACGACGGAGTCCAAGATCTTCGGGAGGCTCACCGCCTGGCAGAACTGGATCTTCATCCGCCCCAATGCCTCCGGCCCGGATGGCGCTCTGCGCCGCTACGGAACCGGCCGCAAGGGCGACTTCGACCGCGGGCGGGTCTGAGCATGACCGTACTGGACACCGATCTGCTGATCGTCGGTGCTGATCCCGTCGGCCTGGCCTGTTCGGGGCCTACTACGCGGGCGTGCGCGGCCTGTGCACCAGCCTGATCGACTCCCTTGACCAGGCCGGCGGCCAGGTCAGCGCGCTCTACCCGGAGAAGACCATCTTCGATGTCGCGGGCTTCCCAGCCGTCACCGGGCGGGCGCTGATCGCGGCCCTCGATGAGCAGGCGGCCTCGTATCGGCCGATCTATGTGCTGGGGGGAGGAGTCCAGCGGGCTCGACGAGGGCGACGGCCGGTTCACCGTCACCACCGGCACGGGTCGCGACGCGCTCGTCCGGCTCGGGCCGGCATCTGGTAGTCGCCGACGGTGAATTTCCCCGTCGGCGACTCGCTCAGCTTCCGTCCACCGCCAGATACGAAGGATGCTGAGCGAGCGGAGACAGCAAGCCCCCTCGTGGGCGACGAGGTCGGCGCGGACCCTCCGCGGCCAGGGAATCCGGGATGCGGACGTTCTTGGTCACGGTGAAGAGCGTGCCGGTCAGGCCCCCTGGGTGGCGGGGTCAAGGACGAAGTCGTGGGTCACGACGTCGCCCATGCCGTCCGCCGCGGGCACCGGGTCGAGGATCAGCTCGGGCTTGACCGCCGAGGCGATGTCGTCGGCGACGTGCTCGTCACCGCGGAAGTACAGCTGAGCGGTGATCAGTTGGTGGCCCGAGGCAGAGACCTTCAGGTGCAGATGGGCGGGGCGCCAGGCATGCCAGCCGGCGGCGGCGATGAGCTTGCCGCAGGAGCCGTCGGTGGGGATCTGGTACGGGGCAGGCTGCATGGTATTGATGCGGAAGCTGCCCTCGTCGTCGGCGGTGACGGAGGCGCGGAGGTTCCACTCAGGCAGGTCGGGCGCGAAGCGGGAGTAGAGGCCGTCGTCGTCCGCGTGCCAGATCTCGACCGTCGCGCCGGCCAGCACAGCCCCGCCGACGGCGGTGACCTGGCCCTGGAAGAGCAACGGAGTGCCGGGCTCGTCGTCACGCATCGGGAGGGTGGCGTCGGCGGGGAGCTCGGGAGCCCCAGGGGCGTAGTACGGGCCCTCGATGGTGCCCTTGCTGCCCTCGCGGTCGGCGGTGGCGACCTCCTCAACGACGTGCTCCAGCCAGACGTCCAGGAAGAGCGGCCACTCGGCGTCCTCGCCGACCTGGATCAGCCACGCCTTGAGTGCGTCGTACTCGGCGTAGGTGAGCTGGTGACGGCGGATGATGTCGTGGGCGGCGGTGAGAAGTTCGGTGACCAGCGTGTCGACGCGCTTGGTGTCGGCGACCGCGGAAGCGTCACTGCGCTGCTTCTCCCGGAAGGTGGCGGTCGCGGCGTTGCCGGAACCGGCGGCGGTGGCCTTCTCGACGCGGGCGGTCGTCATGGGCGGGTTCTCCTTACAGGGGTGCGAGTGCGGGGCCGGCTCGTGGGGAAGGCCGGGCTCAGACCTGAGTGGGCTGGCCGTACGGGACTTCGCGCGCCTTGAAGCAGAGCGACGGCAGGAGGAGGCGCTGCGGCCCGTCGGCTGCCGACGGTGGATGGCTGAGAGTAGGCATCGCCTTCCGTACGGCACAAATACCGGTTCGCAGCGTATTGATATGCGTGCGGTACCAATAGCCCCCTGGGGTGGCACTGGGGAAATACCTAGGACCCATCGCCGCGCACTGCTGCCAAGGTGCGGGGAGACCGGCCGTGCTGCCACGAGCCGGACCGGCGCGGCGGGCGAGCGATCGCAGCCCCCGCCGGTGCAGCCACCAACTCGAGCCAGAGGGAGTGACCATGGCCGCAGCCCACAGCCGTGCAAGGGCCATCGTCGACGAAGTACTGGTGGACGACGCCGAGCGCGGCGTCCACCGGGTGCGCCGCGACATCTTCACCGACGAAGAGATCTTCGAGCTGGAGATGAAGCACATCTTCGAGGGCAACTGGGTCTACCTGGCCCACGACAGTCAGATCCCGGAAACGGGCGACTACTTCACGACGTACGTCGGCCGCCAACCGGTCGTCATCTCGCGCGACAAGCAGGGCGAACTGCACTGCCTGCTGAATGCCTGCAGCCACCGCGGGGCCATGCTCTGCCGCCGCAAGACCGACAACCGCACCACCTTCACCTGCCCCTTCCACGGCTGGACGTTCCGCAACGACGGCCGACTGCTAAAGGTCAAGGACCCTCGCGACGCCGGATATCCGGAGCAGTTCAATACCGACGGCTCCCACGACCTGACCAAGGTCGCCCGGTTCGAGAACTACCGCGGCTTCCTGTTCGCCAGCCTCAACGCGGACGTGAAGCCCCTGGAGGACCACCTCGGGGAGGCCGCCAGGATCATCGACATGATCGTCGACCAGTCACCGGAGGGCCTGGAGGTACTGCGCGGCGCCTCCACGTACCACTACGACGGCAACTGGAAGCTGCAGACGGAGAACGGCGCCGATGGCTATCACGTCTCCGCCACTCACTGGAACTACGCGGCGACGCAGGCTCGGCGCACCAGTGGTGAGTCCGCCAACGACACCAAGACGATGGACGCCGGCGGCTGGTCCAAGCAGCAGGGGGGCTTCTACTCCTTCGATAACGGCCACCTGCTGCTGTGGACGAAGTGGCTGGACCCCGCGAACCGGCCCCTCGCCGAGAAGCGCGACGAACTGGTCGCCTCCTTCGGTGAGGAGAAGGCCGACTGGATGATCGGCGTCTCCCGTAATCTCTGCCTGTACCCGAACGTCTACCTGATGGACCAGTTCAGTTCCCAGATCCGGCACTTCCGGCCGATCTCCGTGGACAAGACAGAGGTCACCATCTACTGCATCGCCCCCAGGGGCGAGTCCGCAGAGGCACGCGCCAACCGCATTCGCCAGTACGAGGACTTCTTCAACGCTACCGGCATGGCCACCCCTGACGACTTGGAGGAGTTCCGCTCCTGCCAGAAGACCTACCAGGCCGATGCAGCCCCCTGGAACGACCTCTCCCGTGGCGCCGTCCACCAGATCACCGGGCCCGACGAGGAGGCTCGCCGGATCGGCCTGGAGCCGATCGCGAGCGGTGTGCGCACCGAGGACGAGGGGCTCTTCCCCATCCAGCACGGCTACTGGCAGCAGACCCTGCGCGCGGCCATGGAGGACGCCAAGTGACCATGACCGTCACTCACATCAGCCTGGCCGAGATCCGCGCCTTCCTCTACCGCGAGGCCCGTCACCTGGACGACCGCGAGTTCGAGAAGTGGCTGGAGTGCTACCACCCGGACGTCGAGTTCTGGATGCCCGCCTGGGCCGACGACGACAAGCTCACCGCTGACCCGCAGGCCGAGATCTCGCTGATCTACTACCCGAACCGGGGCGGTCTGGAGGACCGGGTCTTCCGCATCCGCACCGATCGTTCCAGCGCGACGAGTCTGCCCGAGCCGCGTACAAGCCACAACATCACCAACGTGGAGCTCGTCGGGGCCGACGACGACACGATCGACGTCCGCTTCAACTGGTTCACGCTCTACTACCGCTACCAGAGCGTCGACACGTACTTCGGCACTTCCTTCTACCGCCTCGACGTATCCGGCCCGCAGCCGCTCATCACCCGCAAGAAGGTCGTCCTGAAGAACGACTACATACACCACGTCGTCGACATTTATCACGTCTGACCTGCACAGATATCTGCCCGTGCAAGGAGCCGCCCCCATGAGCACGTCCCATTCCGTCGCCCTGAACTTCGAGGACGGGGTCACCCGCTTCATCGGCTGCCGCCCCGGCGAGACCGTCGCCGACGCCGCTTACGCAGCCCGCGTCAACATTCCGCTCGACTGCCGCGACGGGGCCTGCGGGACCTGCAAGTCCCTGTGCGAGAGCGGAAGTTACGACGGTGGCGACTACATCGATGAGGCGCTGACCGACGACGAGGCGGCAGCCGGCTACTGCCTGCCCTGCCAGATGACGCCCGAGAGCGACCTGGTGCTACGCATCCCCGCCACCTCCGCGTCCGCGCGCACCGCCCCCGCCGAGCACACGGCGAAGCTGGCGTCGATCGAGCGGTACTCGGCTACCACCGTCGGCATCACCTTGGACGTCGACGACCGCGAAGCGTTCGCCTTCCTGCCCGGCCAGTACGTCAACATCGCTGTTCCTGGCACCGATCAGGCACGGTCGTACTCCTTCACCTCGGTGCCCGAGCAGGAACGGCTCTCGTTCCTAGTCAAGATCACCCCTGGTGGCGCCATGTCTGGCTACCTCACCGAGCGCGCCCGACCTGGCGACCGGATCACCTTCACCGGGCCCCTCGGCAGCTTCTTCCTGCGCCCGCGCACCCGCCCCACGTTGATGTTGGCGGGCGGCACCGGACTCGCCCCGCTGCTGTCGATGCTGGAACGCGTCGTAAGGGCACCGAGCGATTCCCCGATGCACCTCCTCTACGGCGTCACCACGGACGAGGACCTCGTCCTCCTCGACACCCTGCGCGACTACGAAGCCACCCTGCCTGGCTTCACCTTTGACCACTGCGTCGCTGACCCGGCGAGCACCGCCCTCAACAAGGGCTACGTCACAGGTCTCATGGACGCGGGCACGCTCAACGACGGCGACTGCGACGTCTACCTGTGCGGCCCGCCGCCCATGGTCGAAGCGGTGCGTACGCACCTCCACGGGCTCGGCGTCACGCCCGCGAGCTTCCACTACGAGAAGTTCGCGCCGGCCGTATCCGCGGACCGCGAGAAGGCGGCTGCCTGATGCCCCACGTTCACGAGCGCCGCTTCGCCGGGCGTACCGCCGTGGTCACCGGCGCAGCCCAGGGCATCGGTCTGGCCGTCGCGCGCCGGCTGACCGCCGAGGGTGCGGACGTCACCATGGTCGACCGATCCGAGCTGGTGAAGGAGGCCGCCGACGAGTTCGGTGCTCAGACCGTCCTCGCCGACCTGGAGCGCTACGAGGGTGCAGAGGCAGCCGTCGCCGCGGCACTCGACTACCACGGGCGTATCGACGTCCTCGTCAACAACGTTGGCGGCGCGATCAACTTCAAGCCGTTCACCGAGTTCACCGGCGAGGAGATCCAAGCAGAGATCACCCGATCCCTGCTGACCACTCTGCACACCTGCCGTGCCGTCCTGCCCAGCATGACCTCAGCGGGTGGCGGTGTCATCGTCAACGTCTCCTCCGCCGCGACGCGCGGCATCCATCGCATTCCGTACTCGGCGGCCAAAGGCGGGATCAACGCGCTGACCGCGTCGCTCGCCATGGAGTACGCGGGCGACGGTATCCGTGTGGTGGCCTCCGCGCCCGGCGGCACGGAGGCCCCACCGCGCCGCATCTCGCGCGGCACCCCGGTACAGCGGACGGACGCGGAGAAGGTCTGGTTCCAGGCGCACATCGACCAGACCCTCGACTCCAGCCTGTTGGGCCGCTACGGCACCCTCGACGAACAGGCCGCCGCGATTTGTTTCCTGGCCTCGGACGAAGCCTCATACATCACCGGGAGTGTGCTGCCCGTCGCCGGGGGAGACCTCGGCTGAAGATGGTGATCGCAACGCGAGTGCTAGCCTCCGAACCCATGATCGAGCCGGTGGAGGGGGAAAGCCCCCTCGTGGGGCGTGTCCCAGAGACGTCCGCACTGCGCCACGCCTTCGATGCGGCCCGCGCGGGACGTCCCGGGCTGATCCTCGTCGAGGGACCGGCCGGGATCGGCAAGACTGCACTGGTCCGACAGGCGCTGCCCGCCGACGCGCGGACGCTGCGCGTCGCGGGGGTCGCCTGGGAGGCGAGCCGAGAGCTCGGACTCGCCCAGCAAATTGCCTGCATTGACGGTGGCGCGGTCGAGGAGCGCCGCGCTTCCTCAGTCGCCCTCATGGCCGAGCACCTGCACCGTCAATGGTCCGCTCACCCCGGCCCGGAGCCGCTGGTCGTCCTCGTCGACGACGCGCACTGGGCCGACGCGGGCAGCCTCCGAGCGATCCGCTCGGCCGTTCGGCACCTGGAGAACGCCCCGGTCGTGGTCGTGCTGCTGGCTCGCGACGATGCGCCGGAACCGGACGGCTGGGCCGAGGCACGGCGCCCGCTCGACACCGCCGAGCTCCTCGACGGCTGCCGCGACGAATCCGTCGTCCCGAGACCGCTCAGCGCCGAGGAGACAGCCGCGCTGTCTGCTGCCGCCCACGGTCCGGAGTTCGACATGCCCGTGGCGCGCCGGCTGCGCGACCACACCCTCGGAAATCCCGGCCACATACTGCGGCTGCTCGCCGAACTTCCGGCCACGACCTGGCGCGACCCGCAGGCCGAACTTCCCGCTCCGGCCCGGCTCACCGCTCGCATCGAGGAACGGCTGGCCGCCTGCTCGGGACCCGCCCGGGCCCTGCTGCACGCCTGCGCCGTGCTCGGCGCGGTCAGCCCGCTGGAACAAGCGGCCGCTCTCGCCGGGCTCGACGACCCGTTGGCCGCCGCTGAGGAAGCCCGCGCCACCGGGCTGCTGACGAGTAGTGTCGCCCCAGGTCGCAACAGCCTGGCCTTCCCGCACCCGCTGACCCGGGCGGCCGTGCGCACCACTGTCCCGCTGCCGCAGCGGGCAGCCCTGCACACCCGTGCCGCAGGCCTCGCGCCCGATCCGGGCAGCCGTCTCGCCCACCGGATCGCTGCCAGCCCGACAGCGGACGCCTCCCTCGCCGCGGAGCTGGAGAGGTACGCGGACGAGCGCGCGGCAGCCGGGGAGTGGTCCGCCGTCGCTGACACTCTGGTCACCGCGAGCCGCCTCAGCCCGGACCGGACGACCCGGCAGGACCTGCTGCTGCGTGCCGTAGACGCCTTCATCGGCGCTGGCGACATCCCTCAGGCCGACGCCTACGCCCCCGAACTCGAGAGCTTCCCGGTCACCGCGCTGCGCGACACGGTCCTCGGCTATCTCGCTGTCATGCGTGGTCGTGCGAGCGAGGCGGAGGCGTTCCTCCACCGTGCCGAGCAGCTCTGCGAAGCCGAAAGCGATCGCGCGTTGATGGCCCGGATCAGCCAGCGCCGGGTGCTGCACGCGCTCGGTCGCTGCGACGCGCCGGCCCTGGTCACCTGGGCGCGCCGGGCCATCGCACTCGCCGAGGCCCCGCGCGATCCGTCTGCCGTCGAGTCCGAGGCCGTACTGGGCCTCGGACTCGCCTGGCTGGGCCGGGCCGGGGAGGCCGCGACGGTCTACAGCGAGGCCGCCGCGAAGGTTTCCGGCGGTGCTCAGCCCCAGCGCTTCCAGCTCGGACGGGGCTGGGCCGACCTCGCACTGGACGCCCCCGAAGTAGCCCTGCACCGCCTGGAGGCGGCAGCCTCCACCGACTTTCGCCTCGGCTCCACCCGCATCTCGTTGTGGGCGCAGGGCTGGCTCGCCCGCACCCAGTTCGTGATGGGAGCCTGGGACGAGGCCGAGGCCACCGTCGAGCGGGCCGCCGCCCGCGTCACCGAGGCCCGCATCACCTACGTCCGCCCGGTCATCCACTGGACCGGTGCCCAGCTTCACGCGCTGCGCGGCAACTGGGAGACGGCCGAACACCACGTCCGGGCGGCCGCCGCCGACGCCCATCACTACGAGGTCATGTTCCTGCCCGCCCGGCTCGCCCGCGCTTACGTTGCCGAGGCCCGCGCCGACTACACGGGCGTCGTGGAGGCACTCACCCCCGTGGCTCGCATCGCGGACAGTGCCCAGGCCGTCGCCGAACCCGGCTTCTGGCCCTGGCCCGGCCTGCTCGCCAACGCCCTGGTCATGCTGGGCCGCCTCGACGAAGCCGACGAGCTGCTGCACCCGCACGAGCGGCGGGCCGCGGATCGGGGTCACCGCTCGGCTCGGGCTGCCCTCGCCGTCGGACGTGGCCGGCTCACTGCCGCCCGCGGTGACATCGACACCGCCCGTTCGCAGTTCGAAGAGGCGCTCACCCTCCTGGACGGGCTGCCCCTTCCTTTCGACCGCACCCGTCTCTACTACGCGTACGGGCAGACGCTGCGCCGCGCGGGCCGCCGCCGCCAGGCCGCCGAGGTCCTCACGCGCGCCCGCGAGGGGTACGCCCTCCTGGGCGCACACACGTACGTCGCACGCTGCGACCGGGAGTTGAATGCGGGCCGCAAGACTTCCGACACCGACTCGGGCCTCACCCCGCAGGAACAGGCTGTCGTCCGGCTGGTCGCGGCCGGTGCGACGAACAAGCAGGCGGCCGGGGAGCTCTTCCTCTCGGAGAAGACGGTCCAATACCACCTCACGCACGTCTACACCAAGCTCGGCCTGCGTAATCGGGCGGAACTGGCGGCCCTGCACCGCGAGGGCGGCATCGATCCGCGGTGAAGCCGGCACCGCTCGCCGCTGTCGCCGTGGCGCTTGGAGACCCGCCGCCGGTACGCGAGCGACGAGTCGACAGAGGGCTGCGCAAGGCCGCCGGGGAGGCTGACTACCGCGTTCGCATCCGCGGGCTGGGGTCTGCTGCACGATCGGGTGACATCTTGACCTGCCCCACCTCTCATGTTCCAGTCTTGGTGGCTAACTGACGGCCTTCACGAAAGGCTGCCGGACATGCCCCGCGCCTACCCAGCTGAGTTCCGCGCCCGTGCCATCGCGCTGGTGCGGGCAGGAAAAGAACAGAAGCAGACGGCCGTTGACCTCGGCATCCATCCGGTCACGCTGTGGAAGTGGATGCGCCGTGCCGACATCGATGACGGAACAAAACCCGGAACGACCAGCCAAGAGAGCGCGGAACTGACGGAAGCACGTCGGCGGATCAAGCTGCTGGAGCAGGAGAACGAGGTCCTGCGCCGGGCCGCGGCCTATCTGTCGCAGGCACATCTGCCGGGAAAAGGATCTACCTGGTCGTGAAAGAGCTGGCCGCCGGCGGGGTGCCCGTCACGGTCACGTGCCGGGTCCTCAAGCGGCGATGAGCACGGTGAAGCGGACGTTCGCTCCGAGGACGGCGAAGCTGCCGTCACGGCTGTAGCGGGCGAAGGCGACCAGCATGGTCGGCAGCGACACCAGCAGGGAGAGACTTCCCGCGGTCTTGATGTTCTCTCCGAAGAGCAGCACGATCGTCGGTATCAGGAGCTCGCCTCCGGCCACGCCCATGATCGCCGCGACCACGCCGATGCCGAACCCGGCCATCACTCCGGCGGGCACCTGGGCCCACAGCGGCAGGTCGAGGGTGTCGAGGGTGGTGGTGTGGGTGACCGCAGGGCGGCTGCCATGAGCACCATCAAGGCGGCCAGCACCTTGTAGAGGCTCAACACACTGCGCGCCGCTGCCCAGGTTTCGGTCATGGCTCCTCCTGATGCCCGGTGAGGTGCCGTCCGCCGGCACGGCTCGTCGGGTGCTCAGCACCATGGCAGGGCCCGGGGCGGGCCACCCCGGACATTTGCCCAGTCCCCGCCCAGGGTACTTTTCATATGTGGCAGATATGGATCATGCTGAATTCGGTATTTGTGCCATCTGAATGACCGCTCCTACGCTGTGCTGCATCGACGAAGGCACGGACGCCGCAAGACCCGAGCGTCAGCGCCGTCAGCGCTCTCCGCGTTGCCCGTGTTTCCCGCGTTATCTGTGTTTCCGCGTGTCCCTTCGTTTGTGGAGGCCTCCATGGAACTGCGCCATCTCCGGTACTTCGCCGCCGTCGCGGAGACCCGGCACTTCGGCCGGGCCGCGGAGCGGCTGCGCATGGCTCAGCCGCCGCTCTCCCAGGCGATCCGGCAGCTGGAGGCGGAGCTGGGGGTCGCGCTGTTCCACCGCACCACCCGCCAGGTCGGCCTGACCGGTGCGGGCGAGGTGTTCCACACCGACGTCGTGCGGGTCCTGCGCTCCGTCGACGAGGCGGCCGCGCGGGCCCGGCGGTTCGCGCAGGGCGCCGAGGGCATCCTGCGTATCGGCCTCACCGGCTCGGCCGGCTACCGGCATCTGCCGGAGCTCGCCAGGACCGTCAAGCGCGAACTGCCCGGAGTGGCACTGGAGGTCCACACCGAGATGTTCACCCCGGCCCAGGAGGCGGCGCTCTCCGAGTCGCACCTGGACATCGGGGTGCTGCGGCCACCGGTCCGCGGCGAGGGCATCACCTGCCGCGACATCGCGCAGGAGCCGCTCGTCCTGGTGCTGCCGGAGGACCACTGGCTCGCCGAGTCACCCGAGGTGCCGCTGGAGCGGCTGCGCGGCGAGGACTTCATCATGTACGCCGCCACGTCCCGTTCCATCGTCAGCGACGCGGTGATCAGCAGCTGTCTGAGCGCCGGCTTCCATCCGCACACCGCTCACGAGGTGACGGAGACGTCCACGGCTCTGGCCCTGGTCGCCGCGGGTCTGGGGGTGGCGCTGCTGCCCGACTCGGTGCGGTCCGTCAGCCGGGACGGGGTCGTGTTCCGGCCGGTCCCGGACGCCCAGCGTGTCCGCCTAGCCCTCGCCTGGCGCACGGGCGACACCTCACCGCTGCTCGCGGCCGTCCTCGCGGCCCTCACGGCGGCCGACGCCTTCCCCACCGGCGACGCTTCCCCAGACGTCACCGCCCCCAGCAGGGCCGGTGCACAGAATCACAGAGGAACCAAGTGAAGATCACCGCAGTGGAGGCGATCCCCTTCGCCATCCCCTACCGAAAGCCGCTGAAGTTCGCGAGCGGCGAGGTGCACACCGCCGAGCACGTCCTGGTACGGGTGCACACCGACGCGGGCCTCACCGGCACGGCCGAGGCACCGCCCCGGCCCTTCACCTACGGCGAGACCCAGCAGTCCATCGTCGCCGTGATCCGCCAGATCTTCGAGCCGCAACTGCTCGGCATGGCGCCCACCCGGCGCGAGGCCGTGCACGCCAAGCTGAACCGGACCGTCGGCAACCCGACGGCGAAGGCCGCCGTCGACATGGCCCTGTGGGACATCATCGGCCAGGCCGCCGGTCTGCCCGTCACCGAACTCCTCGGCGGATACGGCGAGTTCATGGCCGTGTCGCACATGCTCGGCTTCGCTCCCCCGGCGGAGATGGTCGATGAGGCGCGGCACGTCCGCGACACCTACGGCATCACGACGTTCAAGGTGAAGGTCGGCCGCCGCCCCTACCAGCTCGACGTCGAGGTGTGCCGGGCTCTGCGCGAGGCGTTCGGCGACAGCGTCGAGCTGTACGTCGACGGCAACCGCGGCTGGACCGCCTCCGAGTCGGCCCGCGCCCTGCGCGCCATGGACGACCTCGACCTCACGCTCGCCGAGGAACTGTGCCCGGCCGACGACGTGTTGGGCCGACGCTGGCTCGTCGAACGCTGCCCGGTCCCCTTCGTCGCCGACGAGAGCGCCACCCGCCCCGGCGAGGTCACGCGTGAACTCCTCGGCGGCTCGGCCACCGCCATCAGCATCAAGACGGCCCGCACCGGCTTCAGCCACTCCCAGCGCGTGCTGTTCGAGAGCGAGGGCCTCGGCGTCGAAGTGGTGATGGGCAATCAGATCGACGGTCAGATCGGCTCGTTGTGCTCGGTCGCTTTCGGCGCGGCCTTCGAGGCCACCTCGCGCCGCGCGGGCGAGCTCTCCAACTACCTGGACATGAGCGACGACCTGCTCGCCGAGCCCCTGCAGATCCGCGACGGCACGCTACGGGTGCGCGAGGGTGCGGGGCTGGGCATCGAACTCGACCCCGAGAAGCTGACGCGCTACCGCCAGGACAGCTGAACTTCCCTGCCGCACCTGCGACTTGTCACATCCCTACCGATCGGAGCCGCATCATGACCACGTTCACCGAAGCCGAGCAGGCGCAGGCCACCGCCGCCGCCTCGGGCAGCGCCGCCACCGCCGCGTTCGCGCAGAAGGCCCGCTCCGGCGCGGCCAGCGGCCAGGAGCGCGTCGACACCCTCGCGTCGGAACTCATCACGTCGGTCCACGACATCATCCGCCGTCACAAGGTCACCTACGCCGAGTACGACGCCCTCAAGGCATGGCTGATCCAGGTCGGACAGGACGGCGAGTGGCCGCTCTTCCTCGACGTGTGGATCGAGCACGTCGTCGAGGAGGTCGCCAACGAGAGCCGCGAGGGTTCCAAGGGCACCATCGAGGGCCCCTACTACGTGCCGGACTCCCCGGAGCTGCCCGCCGAGGCGACCCTCCCGACGCGCCCCGACGAGAAGGGCACCCCCCTCCTGTTCCAGGGCCAGGTCACGTCGGTCGACGGAACTCCCCTGCCTGGCGCGACGATCGAGATGTGGCACGCGGACGACGACGGCTTCTACTCCCAGTACGCCCCCGGCCTGCCCGAGTGGAACCTGCGCGGCACCGTCGTCGCCGACGACCAGGGCAACTTCAAGATCCACACGATCGAGCCGGCCCCCTACCAGATCCCCACCGACGGCGCCTGCGGCAACCTCATCTCCGCCGCCGGCTGGCACGCCTGGCGCCCGGCCCATCTGCACCTGAAGGTCGCCGCCGAGGGTCATCACCTCATCACCACGCAGCTCTACTTCAAGGGCGGCAACCACGTGGACGACGACATCGCCCAGGCCGTCAAGCCGGAACTCGTCCTCGACCCCTCCCCGGCCAAGACCGGCGAGGGCAACGAAGTGACGTACGACTTCGTGCTCGACCGCGCCTGACGCGCACCCGCCCCGGGGGCCCGGCCTCCGGGGCGCGCGCCCGCCCCACCGCGTAACTCAAGGAGCCCGCCGTGCTGTTCGCCGTCAAGATGGACGTCCGCATACCCAACGATCTCGACCCCGACGTCCGCGCGGACACGATCGCCCGCGAGAAGGCGTACTCACAGGAACTCCAGCGCAAGGGCGTCTGGCCGCACATCTGGCGCTGCGTGGGCCAGTATTCCAACCTCAGCGTCTTCGACGTCCGGGACAACGACGAGCTGCACGACATCCTGTGGGGCCTGCCGCTCTTCCCGTACATGGAGATCGAGGTCACGCCGCTGGCGCTGCACCCGTCGGACATCGCCGCGACGGGCGAGGCCGCCTGATGGACAAGGTGGTCGCGTCGGCCGGGCAGGCCGTCGCCGACGTCGGGGACCGTGCGTCCCTGGCGGTCGGCGGGTTCGGACTGAGCGGGGTGCCGAACGTACTGATCAAGGCGCTGCACGAGCAGGGCACCACGGGCCTGTCCGTGGTGTCCAACAACTGCGGCGCGATGGACTCCGGACTCGCCGTCCTCCTCGCGGCGGGCCGGATCGCCCGGGTCACCGGCTCCTACATCGGCGCCAACAAGGAGTTCGCCCGTCAGTACCTGGCCGGCGAGATCGAGGTCGAGATGATCCCGCAGGGAACACTCGCGGAGCGGCTGCGCGCGGGCGGCGCCGGCATCCCCGCCTTCTACACCCCGGCCGGGGTGGGCACCCAGGTCGCGGACGGCGGTCTGCCCTGGCGCTACGACGGCACCGGCGGCGTCGCCCTCGCCTCCCCGCCCAAGGACGTGCGCGTCTTCGACGGTGTCGAGTACGTGCTGGAGCGCGGCATCCGCACCGACTTCGCGCTGGTCCGCGCCGCGAAGGGCGACCGGCACGGGAACCTCGTGTTCAACAAGTCGTCCCGCAACTTCAACCCGCTCGCGGCGATGGCCGCAAGGGTCACGATCGCCGAGGTGGAGGAGCTGGTGGAACCCGGCGTCCTCGACCCGGACCAGGTGCACCTGCCGGGCATCTTCGTACAGCGCGTGGTCGAGCTGAGTCCGGCGCAGGCCGCCGACAAGGGCATCGAGCGGCGCACGATCTCCGCGCCTCCGGCACGAGGGACGGTGAGCAACTGACCATGGCCTGGACACGCGAACAGATGGCCGCCCGCGCCGCCCGTGAACTGCGCGACGGGCAGTACGTCAACCTCGGCATTGGGCTACCGACGCTGATCCCGAACCATCTTCCGGCGGGCGTGGAGGTGATCCTGGAGTCCGAGAACGGGATCCTGGGCACCGGCCCCTACCCGACCGACGACGCCGTCGACCCCGACCTGATCAACGCGGGCAAGGAGACCGTCACGGTCCTGCCGGGCGCCTCCTACTTCGACTCCGCACTGTCCTTCGGGATGATCCGCGGCGGCCACATCGATGTCGCCGTCCTCGGCGCGATGCAGGTCTCCGCGACCGGGGACCTGGCCAACTGGGCGGTCCCCGGCAAGATGATCACCGGGATCGGTGGCGCCATGGACCTCGTCCACGGCGCCCGCACGGTGCTGGTCACCATGACCCACACGGCCAAGGACGGGTCGCCGAAGCTGGTCGACACCTGCACGCTCCCCCTCACCGGCAAGCGCTGCGTCGACCGGATCGTCACCGACCTGGCAGTCCTCGACATCACTGAAGACGGCGTGCATTTGGTGGAGTTGGCGCCGGACGTGACGGTGGACGAGGTCGCCGCCAAGACCGGCGCCAAGGTCCACATCCCGGAGGCGGTCCGGTGAGCCACCCCAAGGACGTCCGCATCGCCGACAAGGTCCGCACCACGATCGGCTGATACCCCTCCCCTCCCCCGAAAGCCTTTCCCCCGAAGGCCCCTCTCCGCACAGCCCCCTCCGAAAGCCCCCCTCGAACAGCACCCAGGGATTCCGCGTGGCTCAGCCTCACCTAGGGTGGCCGAGCGCATGCGCACCGCCCAGGACGCTCCGGCCCACGCGCCGAGCAGGCTGCCGGCCAGCAGGTTGACCGCGACAGGCCAGCGTGCGGCAACCTCGGCGCCCGGAACAGCCGTCGGCTGCCTCCGCGGTCGGGAAGGCCCCCGTCCGGCGCCCGCACCGTGCGGACGACGTGGCGGAACGCGGCCGTCTGCGCTGTGGTGATCGGCCATCAGCACGAACATGTCGTCCGAGATGGTGATCATCCGGAGGAAGTCGTCCACGACCCGCTCCGTGGTGGCCTGCAAGCCGGCGAGCCGGTAGTCGTGTTCCAGGCTCTCGTAGAAGTCGTCGTCCATGTCAGGCCACCAGGTCCACGTCGGGCGCTGCCAGCAACCGGTGGTGGGCCGCGCGGCGCTGGTGGTGCATGCTCCGAACGGTCTGTCGGGAGCGCGGAGTTGGAGGAGAGCGGGGTCAAGATGGTCGCGGTGCCACGTCGACGGACCGGTCAGCCCGGCCTCAGCGTCGGTGAGCTGCTGCCAGGCCAGCCACAGTGCGTGCAGACGAGCGACGGCTTCGGGATGCTCCTGCCACTTGCGGCACCACGGGCGTGACGTGCTGACTTCCCTCCCGTAGACCGGCACCAGCAGGTGGTGCACCCAGTTGGTCAGCGCGGCGAGTTCTTCGGCGTACGAATTCCCGTCAAGGGTCAGGATGAAGATCGACGTCAGGCCCTCCGGCGAAGCGCCCCGTCCGGCGGGCGCGGGTGCATCCGCCGGACCGGTATCGCCGGCCTCGGCGTTGGACGCATCGTCGGCGAGCCGGGCCAGGGTCTCGCTCTGCTTGCGGCTCTCCGCTACCAGCCGCGTGACCGTGGAAACCAGGTCGTCCAGGTCGTGGTCCGGCACGCGTATCGCCTCGTTCTCCTGAGCGGGCTCAGCCATCACTACCGCTTGGCAAGATCGGGTGTTCGGGGTGGCGATGGTCCGGAGAATTCCGGGTTTGGCCCTGCCGGGAATTTGCTGTAGAAGCCGCTGCTCACGCAGGCCGCCGGTGTCGACAGGAGCCGATCGGAGGTGCCAGAAGCCGAAGGGCGTGGGCGACCTGCTGCGGCACAACACCGTCGCCCAGTACGGCGAGTTGAGCCGGTCGACCGAGCCCCGGGGTGGCAGTCGCCCACCCCGCTGCGAGGCCTTGCATCCACTCCACGAACAGGGGGTCGAGGCGACCGGCCTCGTCGGTCGAGGCGCCGGACGCGTGGCCTGTTCCCGGCCGGCTATGGCTCCCGCGTATGGCCCCCAGCTCTGGGGCCCTCGGCCTCGAACAGCTTCGGCGTCCGCGACGGAAGCGCCCCAGAGCTGTCCGCCGGGCGGCGCCTGGCCGTGCGCGTGGCGGGTGTGGCCGTGGTGCTGCTGCGCAGCGAGGCCGCCGCCGACGGCAAGGGCAAGTCCCCATTGCCGTGACTCTGGTTCGGTGATCCCTTCGCTTCGTCGGACACCTTCGGGGGTGGGCAACAGCCACTCCACCTCGTCGGCCAGATTCGGGCCATGTCGGCCCTGTTTCCGCTTCGCCGGATGCTGACTGCCGCCGTTCGTCGCCAAGTCGCTCGTCGGTGTCTTCAGCAACGGTGTCTCCTCCGGCGGCCAGGCGGTGAGGAAGACCCGCTCTCGGCGGTGCGGGGCTCCGACGGCGGAGGCGTGAAGCATGCACCAGCGCGCATGGAGCTCCCCGGTGGCCAGGCCACGCAGGCAGCAATAGCTCGATCGGCGCCCACAAGGCATCATCCACGTTCCACGGCTGAGCACTCACACCCTTACGAACGGCCGAATTAGCACACCAGTCACTGGCTGCCAGCGCACATCAACAAGATCGTGTTACGAGCTCTTACGGGAGTGGGTCAGCGGTTGCGGGAGAACACGTCGCTGACCCCGCCGCAGATCGGTGTCGTCCTCAACGTCGGCTCCGCCCACGTTGGGGAGTTCGGGCGCCGGGAGGCGATCGCGACGGCCAGGGGCGAGCTCGTAGAATCCCTTCCGCTGGCGGACCAGGGCGGGGTCGCGGTCCTCAACACCGACGACGAACTCGTCGCCGCGATGGCCCCTGGACGATGGCCGCGGGGTCGTGCACGCACAGCAACGGCCCCCGCAGCCGCAACCGATAAGTGGTGCCGTAGGGCGGACGCCAACGTGTCTGCGGACGGACGCGCCCCCGGCCCGCTCGGTGTGGCGTCACCGCTCCCTCATTGCCCCCGCCAGGGTCGAGGAGGTGCGGCCTGAGCCCGTCGATGTACGCGCGGGGCCGGGGCGACGCCGCAATTCAGCATGGTCCCAGAGTCTGCCGGGCGCGCAGGATGCTGCGATGTGCGTCCGCGCCATATACCGCGGACTCGGTGAGCGTGTCCCATACCTTTTCGTAGGCCGTGACGCTGTCGGTGGTGTCGAGCCAGATTTCGGCGTGCCAGTCCTCGACCACGACGAGGCGATCGTCGTAGATCCAGAAGCCGTTTCCTGGTGGGATTTTGAGGGATGCGGTGAGCGGGACGACGCCGAGTCGCATTGTGTTGAGCCCGACCATCCCGGCCAGTCGTTCCAGTTGCAGGGCGAGGGTCTGGGGTGAGCAGATCAGGCTGTACAGGGCGGCTTCCCAGAGTACTCCTTGGTACTCCTTGGTGCCGGCGTAGATCCATTTCTGCAGTTCGAGCCGTGCCCGGACGGCGTCCTCGATGTCGGGGCGAACGCTGCGAAGTTCGGTGTAGCGGGTGAACATGGCGCGTGCGTAGTCCGGTGTTTGGAGGACGCCGGGGACGGCGGAGTTCTCCCACATGCGGAATGCGTGGGTGCGTTCGTGCTCGGCCAGGAGCGTTTCCTGTACGGGGCGGTGGCCGCCGGCGAGCTGGCGGCGCCAGGAGCGGGTGAGGGACTCGAGCCCGGCCAGCTGTGAGTGGAGACCCGCGATGGCGTCCTCGTGGCCGGTGGCCTGTGACCAGGCCGTGAGGTCTTGTGGTGTCGCTGTCTGTTTGCCGTTCTCGAGCTTGCTGACCTTCGACTTGCTGACCTTCGACTTGTGCCAGCCGAGCTGTCGGGCGAGTTGCTCGCCGGTGAGCCGGCCGTCGGGGCGGTGCAGTCTCAGTTCCCGCAGTCGTACCCCGAGGGCCGTTCGGGCTTGCTGGAAGTCCGTGCTCACGTGTCGTGCACCTATTCAGGCTGGGCGTCCCTGGCGTACTGCGTCGCGGCGTGCTCATACGGGGCCGCGTGGTGCCAGGCGGCATCACGTGCCATGGAGTAGCGGACCACCTGGGCGGGTTCGGTGATCAGCTCGACGTCGGTGAGTTCGTCGGCGTCGGTGAAGTTCAGCTTCGCGACCAGGCGTGAGTCGAAGATCCAGAAGTCCTCGTCGGGCAGCCGCAGCCGCAGCCGATCGGCGTCGGCCCGGGTGAGGCTCTTGATCTCCTCGCCGAGGGCGCTGTTGCGGCGGGCATTGTCGAGCAGATAGCGCTGTCCGACCGTTGGAGGCTCGTCAAGGATCCGCACCCGGGAGATGGTGCGGCCGTTCTCGATCTGGGGCCGGATCAGCTCGGCATACGGATCGCGGGGATCCCAGGCCGCCGATCCGGTGGCGAGGAACTCCCGATAGGTCTCTGTCGACTCGTCGCTCGCGTACCGGCGGCGGCTCTCCAACCGCCATGCCGAGTGCTCGAAGGTACGGAACAGGTTCTCGAACTCGTCGAGGCCGATGATCCGGGCCACGCGTTCCATCTCCTTGGGGGCGAAGTCGACGACGACGTGACGGGGGATCACGACGGCCACTTCACCGGGCGAGAGGTGTTGCAGCTGTCCGAGGTCATCCGCGTGCGTGAGCGGCGGTCCGTGGAAGATCACGTCACCGGTGTCCAGGTCCTCGTGGACGGTCGGACAGCCGGTTCCGTCGCTTCCGGTGCCGTTGCAGCGCAGTCGTCGCGCCATGATCTGCCCCCTTCGTAGGGTTGTGATCACAGCTTGGCGTCACGCCCTGGGCCGCGCCACGGTACCCGCACCCCTTCAGGAGCAACTTCGAGCAACTCACCCAGTCTGTCAAGCAACTTCGAGCAACTTGGGCAGCCCCATCAGTTCATCATCTCGGCCCGTTAGCCGGAACACCGCCCCCGGCACAAAGCCCTGGCCACACCCCCGCAGGGGCAAGCCAGGGCTGTCTCTCACGCGGCCCGGGGAAGGGGGAAAACGGTTCCCGCACGGCGCCTTTGTCTGTCGCCGGGGAGGATGCTGGTCATATGGAGCCGTTGCCGACGCCGTGCCCCGCCGACCGGATCCCGGACGCGACCGGTCTGGAAGCGTTCGAGGCCGCCTGCAAGGCGGCCAAAGAGCAGCGCGTCGTGTTCATCGCGGTCGAGCAAGTGGGCGGGCCCGGCCCGCGGTGGACGGTCAAGGCCGACGCGCTCACCGCGCCGCAGCACACCATCGACCCCGCCGTGTACAACGCGGTGCGCGAGGCCGTCATCCGTCTCATCCGCTCCCACGAGATCCGTCCCGACTCCTCCGCCGGCCCCGTCACCTTCGACCTGCACGATGTGGACAGCGAGCTACGGGCCCGGGAACTGGCCGCCGCCCTGCACGCCGCCCTCTATGGCGACCTCGAACCCCTCACCCGCGCTGTGCCCCACACGCCCTGACCCCCAGGCAACGAGACGAATCGCCGCGCTACCCCCTGGACGGCAACGGCCAACCGACGAAATGCGGTTCACGAGGTGACGGAATGAGCGGGACGGGGCCAGGGCGCCGTGCTGGCACCGCGCGTCCGTCGGCGCTCGCGCCGCTTGGGGTGTCAAGTGACGATGCTGTCCAGACGCTCTGCGATGATCTCGCTCATCCGGCCTCTCGCATGGCTAATTTGATCCCTTAGCTCGTCAAGTTGTTCCTGCTCTTCAGCTGATGGCAGACGCCCCGCCAGCCCGAGAGCTTTGATACGTTCCCCGCACTCTTTAAGTGACTCCACCAGACTCAAGTGCGGCCCAGTGAAAGTGGGTTCTCCGTAGTACGAGATCACCACATACCAGTCATCGTGCATGACCTCGTCAAGAGCCCTTAAGCCCTTGGCCATCGCCTCCTGTTCTGTCTCCCTGAACCGATCTACGTCGAAAGTGCCAGAGATGCGCATTTCCAGGAAGGCGTCGTCCAGTACTAACTCCCACGCACGCAGCGTGGAACGGACGTCAACCAGGCGTCCAATCTCTGCCTGATTCCGCAGATGTTTGCGCGCCTCTTCCGCCTGGGCGCGAGCGGCCTCGATCTCGATCTCCGCGCGTCTCAGCTCTGCGCTTCGCTGCAGCTCTGCCTGCTTTGCAACTTCACGCTGCTGATGAAGAGGGCCCCAGTAAGCGACTGCAGCGGTCACCAGCGATCCACCAAGTGCCCCAACCAGTCCGTACACGGCATCCGACAGGTGTATCAATCTGGCACAGCCCACCGTTAGCGTGCTCAGTCACACACGTGCGTTCCGTAGTTCACCGGGAGACTTCACAACCCTTCACGGGGTGCCCCTGCTCGCAGGGCCGCGTTTCAGCAGGTCAGCGAATTCCGTCGGTTGACCGCAGCTGCATCTCACTCACCGGTGCGGCACGCGACAAGCTCACCGCCGAACTGAAGGCCGCATACGAAGGTGGCGCCTCGATCCGGAGCATCGCCGACAGCAAGGGACGTTCCTACGGCTTCGTCCACCGCATCCTCACCGAGGCAGGCGTCACTCTGCGCGGGTGCGGCGGCGCCACCCGCAACAAGCCCAGCTCCTGACAGTCGCGCCAACCACTGAACCCACGACACTACAGGGGGCGGCTGACAACGCTCTCGCCGCTTGCCGCTACGCGATATCCGGCGACCGCCGCGCCCTGGAACACAGCACATCCGAGTGGCCTGAGACATGCTGAGACATGGGAAAACCCCCTCCGGAGAGGGGGCATCTCCATGAGGCCGTCCATGGGAACTTTCCTGATCAGAGCACCTACGCGTGTTGCCCTTACGCGTGTCGCCGGTACCCTTTTAGGTTACCTCTGGGGCGAGCAGTACGCGCGGTCGACCACGCGGCCGCTCCCGGCCTCTCCCGGCAGGTCAGGTTCCGGCCCCGGCCGACGCAGACCCCTCTCGTATCCGACCCACGGGACCGGGGCCACCGAGCGAGAGCCCCGCACACCGTGAGCTCCGGCAGACAAATCGTTCCGTGAGGACTCCTCCAACTGCGTAGATAACAGTGGGTGATTGATCGAGATGCCGGGGGTGACGGGGCCTGTTTCGCTGAGGTGGCCCGCTCTCCCTCATCACCCTAGGAGTGATCATGAGCGCTGCAGGCGAGTCCCGTCGTGACGCCCAGCAGATGCGTGCTCGGGCTGCGGACCTGGAACAGGCCGCGGAACGCGCCATGGACCCGCAGGAGCGTCAGCGTCTGAAGGACAAGGCCCGCGAGCTCAAGGAGCAGAGCGAGCACGCAGGCGGCACGGGCAAGCCGGACATCGACCCGATGTAGCCCTGGCAGGTCCGAACACGGACACCGGCCGGCGGCCGGCCTCCGTGACTGTCTGACACGAGAGAGGCCCCCGGCCGGTACCTGCTGTCCCCACCCCAGAACAAGCCTCCGCCGCCATCGACACCGGCAACGGATCACCACACTCCCGGCAGCACCCGCCGAGCCATCCCGCCACCACTCAGCCGCCCTGGTGCGCGCGTGCGGCGCGCACCGACTCCTCCAGTGCGGCCATCAAGTCCACCGCCAGCCCGGGCTCGGGCGGCGCGGCCAGCTGCCCGCCGGACACCTTCGCCTCGACCAGCCTCGAGTGCGTGACGGTACTCATCCCGCAGTTGGTCGACCTCGACGCCCGGGAGTTCGCGGATCAGTACCTCGGCGAGTTCCAGTTCCCGGTCGGTGACCGGTGCGGATGGGGCGAGGTCCCCGGGTTCGCGCAGTTCGTCCTGCCAGAGGAGCGTGTGGAGGATGAGGATGCCGTGGCGGGGGCGCAGCAGTGCGATGCGTTCCCTCGAGCGGACGGCGACCTTGCACACGCCGACCTGTCCGGTGCGGGCGAGCGCCTCGACGAGCAGCGCATACGCCCGGTCGGCCTGCGGACCGCCGGGGCCCACGTAGTACGGCCTGCTGAACGAGATTGGGTCGATGTCCTCCCACGGCACGAAGCCCAGTACCTGAACGACGTGCCGGGTCGCGAGCGGCAGACGCGCCAAGTCCTCATCCGTCAGCGGCACCAGCTGTCCATCCGGCAGCTCCCAGCCGCGCCCGACCTCCTCGTACCCGATTTCACGGTCCTCGGCTTCACAGAACCGCCGATGCTGCACCCGGCCGCTGTCCGCGGCATGGATCTCCCGCAGCCGCACCTGGTGCTCGTCGGTCGCCGAGAACAGCTTCACGGGGCATGACCAGCCCGAACTGGATCACGCCGGACCACAGGGGCCTCATGCATCCAGCGTCCATCGCCACCGCTGCGGATGCACCTCGGCGAAACTGATCACCCGCCGACTCGCCACGCTCGCCGACAGCGGCCTGGACGCCCTCGATGAGCCGATCTCCGCGCGGTGGTGCGTCTGGCCGTCCACGGCGTCCGCCCTGCCCTCCGCCGGCTGCCCCACCGCACCACCGCCGGCGTCGTGGTTCGTTGGCCGGGCAGGACGGCCATCAGCTCCCGCTGCCGGACACTCCGGCAGTTGTGCGGTCCCAGGTCCGACGCCGGTGCGGGCCCGGGACCGCCGACACATGCACGCGTGTCACCGCGCCAACGCACGCAGGCGCCGTCAGGAGGCGGCCGAGACCACCATTCCGCGAGAGGTTCCTCCCGCACAGCGGGAGGCGGAAGGAACAGGGCCCGGCCCGGCCCGCTGGCGGCGTCCCGGACCGGACCGGGCCGATGACCAGTACGGGCCGGCCGGCCGGCGCACGAGGGCCGAACGACCCATGGCCGTCGGCTGTTCGGTCATCCATCCTGTCACTTCAGGAAGGACACCACGGCGCCCGCGGCCCGCACCAGAGTCCGCGTCACCGCAGCGGCAGCCATGCGCCGACCGTGCCGGACCGCCTGGCCGCGGCGGCTGCCGCCCGGCACGAAAGCCCATGCCGTCAGGAGCCGTCATGACCCGTTCCCGCCCGCACGCCTTCCCGGCCAGGATGACCGAGCTGGGCCGGGAGGAATCCCTGGCACTGCTGGCCAGTGTCCCGCTGGGCCGTATCGGCCTGTCCCGGCAGGCACTGCCCACCATCCGCCCGGTCAACCACCTCGTCGACGGCGAGCACATCGTCATCCGCACACACACCGGATCGGCGCTGCTGCGTGATCCGTCGCTGTCCGAGGTGGTGGTCTATGAAGCGGACCAGATCGACCTCGAGGCCCGCACCGGCTGGAGCGTGATGGTCACCGGCCGCGCCAGCCTGGTCCCCGACCCCCTGGAGGTAGCCCGATACCAGCAACTGCTCACGCCCTGGGTCGACATCGACATGGACCACGTCATCCAGATCACGGCCGAGTTCGTCACCGGCTACCGTCTGAGCCCTGAACCGCAGCCCGCAACGTGATCTTCCTCCCGCACACGCGGCGAGGCACGAGAAAGACGCGAGGCCCCAGGGCGGCCAGCTTGTCTCATCGCTGTGGTGGTCGTCAGCTTTGCCGGCACCAGCGCGGACGGCTCCGGGAAGAAGGTGCCCCGGCCCCGGTCGACGCCGACCCTCTCGTACCCGATTCCGTGGGTCCGCAGTCACTGAGCGACACGTCGTGGCATTCCGTCGCTCGCCCAGCCTCGGTACGTACCGCGGCCGCGGGAGCGTCAAAGCCGTCGCGGGCGACCGTTGAGACGGGACACGTGTTCTCCTGACACGTGACTCTACCGACGGTAGAGTCGGGTGTATGAGTGAGGCGAAGGCGACGACCAGCATCAAGACCACAGAAGCCGTCCGGGACCGGCTCAAGGTCCTGGCGGACGAGCGTCACATGACCCTGACCGCGCTGCTGGCGGAGCTCGCCGAGCGGGAGCCGACCGAGGCCGAGCGTGAGCAGCGGGCCCAGGACGCGGCCCGCGAGCTGGGCGTCGAGTACACCCCGAAGGTGAAGGCGACCGGGGCCTCGGCCTGGGAGAAGATCCGCGCCCACCGGGCGGCCGGCCACAGCAGCGGCCGCGCCGCGTGAGCGATCACAGCGAGACCGCTGTCCTGGACCACACCGCGCTCGTCGCCCTGTACGACGCGGACGAGTTCTTCACCGGCCTCTACATCGAGGCCAGCCACCAGCGCGGACACATCGTGGTGCCGGCCGCGTGCGTGTGGGCCGCCGAGGTGGCCAGCCCGGGCGCCGGCATCCACGCCTCCCGGCTGCGCCATGTCGAGCATCTGCCGCTGACCACGGAGCACGCGCTGCAGGCCGCCGCCTGGCCGCGTACCAACCTTGCCGCCGCGCACCCGGCGGCAATTGCCTGGGAGGCCGGACTCGCCGGGACCCCGGTCACCGTGCTGTCCCTGCAGCCGGAGCTGTACGCGGACACCGGCATCACGCCCCTCGACCCCAGCGAATAGCGCAGGAGCCCTCACCAGCCCGAACCGGGTCACGCTGGACCACAGGGCCCTCATGCCCTATAAGCGTCCACCGCCACCGCTGGGGGTGCACCTCGGCCAAGCGGATCACCGCGACCTGATCAGGCCGGTCAGCCGTCGTCTGGGGCAGAGGCTCGCCTGTCAGTCTCACGCGTCCTGCGCAGGCCGCGTGAGACTCCGCAAGAAGCGCCAGGCTTGAGCGGCAGCGAACTACCCCCGGACAGCACGGTGGCGGCGACCGCGAGGCCGAGGCCGGTCGCGATCAGCAGGGCGGCCCACGGCGAGCGGGGCGAGAGAAGCCACTGCCATGAGGACGACGGACAGGCGCGCCGCCCTCGGCCTGCGCCTGCCGGACGGCGCATCGGGGCAGGCCACGTCGTCGTCCTGCGGTTTTTTCGTGCCGTGCATGGTCATTCCGTCTCTGCCGGCAGGACGAAGAAGCCTGCGACTTGTCCGTCGGCGTTGAGGGCGACCCGGCGCACCAGGTCGCCGCGCTCGTGGGCCACGGGGATGTCGACCACGGTGTAGCCGGAGATGGTGCGCACGGTGGGCGTGCCCAGCTCCAGGAATGGGCCGAATTCGCGGTCTGACTTTTGCCAGATCCCGCGCAGCATGTCGGCTGGGGCCGCCTGCGCCATCCGCGTGTCGAAGCTGGAGCGCATCTCGTCCCATCGCTGGTGCACGAAGTGCTCAAGCACCCGCATCGCCGCTTCGGCCGCGCCGGGCAGCTCTTGGGTGCCCTGCGAAGTGTCCGCGGTTCCGCCGAATCGCTGGAACGCGGCCTGGCGCGTGACGTGCAGCACGTCGCCGATGGCGGCCCAGCTGAGGCCGCGGCTGCGGGCCTGTCGCACCAGGGCGCGCTGGATGTCGTCGACGACGGCGATGAGGCCGCGGGAGGCGGCGAGCGCGGTGAGCGCCGGATCGCCGCCGGTCTCCCGGCTGCCCAGGAGCACGTCGGCGAGCAGCGTCGTGTTGGCCTTCAAGGTCAGCCCCATGACCTCCCGGTCTGCCGCGTCGGCAGCAAGACAGGGGCGGGGTTCGTCCTCACTCATGCATGTAAAGGTGCCTTGACGCCCGACTGCATGTCAAGAATCCTTGACGCGCCCCTTCGTCGGACGACGCGAGACCTGCCCCTTGGAGCGGGCGGCTCAGCTCTACCGCCCGCTCGCGACCGGGGTGTTCGGGCTCGCCTGTGTCGTCTCCGCCGCGGTGCACCGCCCATTTGGTCCGTGCCCTCGCCGGCCGTGACGAACGGGTGCACGCGGCCCTGGCGCACCGCGTGCGGCATCAATTGCGCTCCCGCACACCAAGGCAGATTGCGCCTGGGGCCCACCTGCCCGGGCCGGGTGTGCCGCGCAGGAGGCGGGGCCAGGAAGCCTCGACGGTCGCCTTCGCGAAGAGCGGCACCTTGGCGTCGCCTCGGCGTGCGAGGATCTTCCCCCACCAGTCCCGTCTGACAGTCAGTTCGTCATCTCGGACTGTAAGTGGGGCCATGGCTGGAGCACCTCCTCTTCGCGGTCCTGCACCGTAGCGGTGGCCTGGGCGACGGTGTCGAAGACAGGCATCACGTCGCTCAGCTCCGTGATCTGCAGGAGGCGCCGGATGCGCCGCTGCGGGCATACCAGGCGAAGCTGGCCCTGACGGTCCTTGGCCGCGTGGTGCGCGGCAACCAGGACACTCAGGCCGCTCGCGTCGCAGAAGTCCAGGGCGGACATGTCCAGAACGACCCGTGCCGGGGTGTGCGCGGCAATGACTCTTCGAGGTGGTCGCCCAGCTGGTTCCTGGTAGCGACGTCGAGTTCACCGCTCACCTCGACGACCGTCCACCCCTTGTGGCGATGGGACGACACCCTCAGCCAGTCCATCGATCTCACCTCCTCAGCCTGTGGCGGGAATGCCCGGTCGCGGGCGGCTGAGGGCCCGCGGGGCGACGGCAGAGGATGGCCTCCGCTCATGCGGCGGCCATCCTGCACGCGGCTTGACCCGGCCCAGCCCGCAGGTGTCACGGCGCCCTTGTGGGTCGTCCCGTCGGCGAGCCGATCGAGTCTGCGGTGGACTTGGAAACGGGCACTGTGCCGACATGCCTATAAATCCCATGTAGCTCTTTTTGTGATTGAAAGCAATACGCCCTGAGCAGGGGGTTTGGCGTCGAATGCGTGAGGGTCGGGGGTGTACCCGGCCATGGCGCACGCGTCCTCGCCGTCCTGTCGTGGCGTAGCCATCGTCCTCGACCCGGGCGCCCGCGCTCGTCGCCTGCTGGCATGTCTCGTGTTCGCGGCGCGGTCTGCGATTTCCCGTGCCGGCGCGCTTTTGGCTAGCGGTCGCCGATGCGCCGACGATCACGGGTGCAAGCAGTGGGACAAGTCCTCCACCGAGTACGCCAGTGAGGTTGTAGGAACGACCGGTGGCGGTGTAGCGGTAGCGGGTTCGGAACTGTTCCGGCAGGAATGCTCCGACAGGTCCGTAGGCGAGACCGGCAATGATTGTTGTCCCCGTGACGCCTGATGCATAGCCGAAGAGTGAGCCGGTATTGACGATGGGAAAGAGCAGGAGTACCCAGACGATGCCAGCGAGGTGGGTGCCACCGATCATTCTTTTCCGCCCGACCCGATGGGACAAGATGGCACTGATGGCTGTGGTGGCGGCGTAGAAGGCCCCGGCGATCAGACCAACGAGAAGGACCTGGTTGCGGGAGAAGCCGAGCGTTTCGGTGCCGTAGCCGGCGAGATATGAGCTCGCCAAGTAGAACAGGGAGAGCGTGGTCAGGGCGACGCCGGCTCCCTTCGTGATTTGTAGCGGCTGCTACTCCTGTCGTCTCGACTTGTGTTGTCACAGGTCGGAGGCCGTTCTCTCGTGATCGAGAGGGCGGCCTCTTGTGTGTCCCGGGACGTGGTGGTCGCGGTGTGGTCGCACGCCCGGGGCGGGGCTGGTTGGCGGCGGCGCTGAAGGCTGGCGGGGCGGGGGAGCGGAGCCGACGGAAGACTCCACCGAGGCGGTGGATGCGGTCGCGTAGTGGTCGCAGCCATGTCGGCTGGGACTGGCGGACGCTGGTTTGTTCGGCCCTGGTGGGGGTGCGGTGGATGGTATCGACGGCTTCGCGGGCGGCCTGCTGTGTGAGGTGGCTGTAGAGGTTCGCAGTGGTCGACAGGGTGGAGTGCCGCAGGGTCTTGGAGACCACGCTGAGCGGGATGCCTGCGGTGATGGTGGCGGCCAGGGACCAGCATGGTGTTTTCGAGCGGTACACCGAAAAAGAGTGGCCGCGTCTGAGTTTTCGGCCCGGACAGCGGACCAATGCGGTTGGTTTCCGTTCACGCGACGGCCACACTCCGGTCCACGCCGAGCGCACTGGCAGGCCGCGTAGGCGCCCTCCGGCGCACGTCACAGAGCATTTCCCATTCACAACGCAACCGCTACAGGGACATCACGTTCCGATATACAGACCGAGTACTCGGTCGGTTGCGTGTTCTCATATCCCGTCACTTCGCCCACGCATCCCTCGTGGGCCTGAAGGAGGATCCATGGCCACGACCGGCGCAGCAGTGCCTCTCGTCGATGCCGTCGTCTCCCCGCCGACCGAAAAGGCGCCACCCAGGGTGGTAGGGACGATGGCACTGGCTCAGCTCGGCCTCTCCCTTGCGCTGATCACTCCCGTCACGGCCAGCTTGACGCTCAAGGTCCAGTCGGTCGTCGGCGAGGACAACGTGGTCGCCGTGTTCGGAACGGTCAGCAGCATCGGTGCCGTCGCGGCGCTGGTCGCCAATCCCGTCTTCGGCCGGATCAGCGACCGCACGACCGGGCGCTTCGGCCGCCGCCGTCCCTGGCTTCTCCTGGGCGTCGTCGGGCTCGCCGTGAGCGAGCTTGTCCTCGCTCTCGTGCCCAACGTCATCGGGATCGCGATCGCCTGGTTCGCGGCGCAGGCCTTCGCCAATGCCGCGCAGGCGGCTCTGCTGGCGTCGGTCGCCGACCAGATACCGACGGCTCAGCGCGGCCGGGTCAGCGGCCTGATCGGCCTCATGCAGCAGGGCAGCAAGCTCGGTGCGGCCTACGTCGCCCAGTGGCTCATCGGGAGCCTGCTGTTGATGTTCGTGGTGCCCGCCCTGATCGGGGTGCTGTTCTTGGTGCCGTTCCTACTGCTGCTGCCGGACAAGCAGCTCGCCGAGCGCCCGCCGAGCGAAGGGCTGCGCGCGGTCCTCAAGACGTTCTGGCTCTCCCCCCGCAAGCACCCCGACTTCGCCTGGGCCTGGGGCTCACGGTTCCTGATCACCATGTCGCTGTACCTGTTCATGACATACCGGCTGCTCTACATAGAGTACGAACTGGGGCTGTCGGTCGAGCGTGCGGTCGCGGTACTTGCCACCGCGGTCACCGTGTACACGATCACGCTCGCACTGGCCGGGCAGGCGGCCGGGTGGCTGTCGGACAAGGTGGGCCGCCGCAAACCGTTCGTCATCGCCTCGGCTCTGGTCTTCGGACTCGGCATGGCGATGCTCGTGCAGGCGGACACCGTCACCGGCTTCTACGTTGCCGAGGTGGTACTCGGACTCGGCTTCGGCATCTACATCGGGGTCGACCTGGCGCTGGTGATGGACGTCCTGCCCGGGTTCAACGACTCAGCGAAGAACCTGGGCGTGCTCAACATGGCCCAGGTTGTACCGCAGAGCCTTGCTCCGGCGGTCGGTGCCGTGTTGGTCGGAATCGGCGGCGGGCACAACTACGACCTTCTGCTGGGGACCGCGGCCGCCGTCGCTGTGGTGGGCGCAGCCATGATCTTCCCGATCAGGAAGGTGCGTTAGACCATGTCAGACCTGGAAGTCCGCATCGACAAGGCGATCGGCGCCCTGGACCTCGAAGCCAAGGTCCGCCTGCTGACCGGCGCCACCAGCTTCACCCTCCACCCAGAGCCGTCGGTCGGCCTCGCCGAAGTTGTGTTCTCCGACGGCCCGACCGGCGTGCGCGGCGCCCTTTTTACCGGCGGGCGCATCGCCTGCCAGCTGCCCAACGCGACCCTCTTGGCTCAGCACTGGGACACCGCAGTCGCGGCGGAGGTGGGCGCGCTGCTTGCCGAGGAGGCGGCCGCCCAGCACGTCCACGTCGTGCTCGGCCCGACGGTCAACCTGCATCGCACCGCGCTGAACGGGCGCCTGTTCGAGGAGTTCAGTGAGGATCCGCTGCTCACCGGCGCCCTGGCGACGGCGTACATCAACGCCCTGCAGGAACACGGCACCGCGGCGACGCTGAAGCACTTCGTGGCCAACGAAGCGGAGACCGACCGGAAGACCGTCAACTCCCTGCTGGACGAGCGGACTCTGCGCGAGGTGTACCTCCTGCCGTTCGAGATGGCGGTGGCCGACGCCAACCCCTGGGCGGTCATGGCCGCGTACAACCGGGTCAACGGCACACCCGCCACCGAGCACACCGAGCTGATCGAGGGCGTCCTGAAGGGGGAGTGGGGATACAACGGGCTAGTCATGTCCGACTGGTACGCCGCCACGTCCACCGCGGACAGCGCCAACGCCGGACTGGACCTGATCATGCCGGGCCCCGCGGGGCCGTGGGGCGAGAAACTCGTCGCGGCCGTCCGCCGTGGCGAGGTAGCCGAGTCCACCGTCGACGAGCAGGTGCGCCGACTGCTGCGCTTGGCGGACCGGGTAGGCGCGTTCGGCACGCAGAGGCAGTGGCCGTCCACGGGGCCGGCGCCCGACAGTGCGAGGCGGCGCGCGGTGCTGCGGCGGCTGGCCGCGGGCGGTATGACCGTGCTCGTCAACCGTGCCTCGGCGCTTCCGTTGGCAGCTGGCGGGAAGGTCGCCGTGATCGGGCGGCACGCCTTGGAGACCGTGACGCAGGGCGCCGGTTCGGCGGAGGTCCGGCCGCCGCATGAGATCAGCATCGCGGACGGCATCATGCAGGCGCTCGGCGCGGACCGGGTGACTGTCGTGGACGGGGTCGAGGTCCGCAGGGACCCGCTGACCGCTGCCGAGGGCTTGCTCCGGGACCCGGAAACGGGAGAGTTCGGCATGCGGGTCACGACCCGCGACGCCGACGGCGAGGTGATCGAGTCCCGGCACGTCGGCTGGAGCGAACTCTTCACCCGGGAGAGTCCCTGGGTGCGGCCGGCGGCGACCATCGAGCTGACCGCCGAGGTCGCCCTGGCGGAGCCGCCCCGGATGCAGGTCGGTGTGCGCGGCCGGGGAGAGTGGACGTTCAGCGTGCCAGGGCACTACGAGCGGGTCCGGCTGGAGCGCGTGGACGACGCGGGGGAGGTGCTGCGGCTGCCGTACCGTACCGTCACCCTCGACCTGGAACCGGGCGCGCGGATCACCGCGGTCACGACCGCCGAACCGGGCGACCGGATCATCGGCCTGGCCGCCCGGGTGGCCCCGAAGCCGCCGGCGGCGGCGATCGGCGCGGCCGTCCGGGCGGCCCGCGAAGCCGATGTCGCGGTGGTCGTCGTCGGGCTCACCCCGGAGCAGGAGACCGAAGAGGTCGACAAGATCACCCTCGCGCTGCCCGGCGAACAGGATGCCCTGATCGCCGCGGTAGCCGCCGCCGCGAAGCGGACCGTGGTCGTGGTCAACGCGGCCACGCCTGTGCTGATGCCGTGGCTGGAGCGGGTCGACGCCGTGCTGTGGGCGGGGCTGCCCGGTCAGGAGGCGGGAGCGGCGGTGGCGGCGGCCCTGACCGGCGAGGTGGAACCCGCGGGCCGGCTCGTCACCACCTTCCCGGCCCGGGACGGGGACGGCCCGGTCTGGTCGCCGGTGCCCGTGCACGGCGAAGTGTCGTACGGCGAAGGGATCGCTGTCGGCTACCGCGGGTGGCACCGCGAGCGGACTGAGCCGCTCTTCTGGTTCGGACACGGGCTCGGCTACACCGAATGGGCTTACGGCGAGGCCGAGTTGGCCGTCGACGACAGCACGATCCGTTCGGTGCGTGTCACGGTGACCAACACTGGAGCGCGTGCGGGTCGCGAGGTCGTGCAGGTGTACTGGCGGCCGGAGGGGGAGCCCGTACGGCTCGTCGGATGGACCGGCGTCGACCTCGAGCCCGGCCGGACCGCGTCGGTCGACGTGTTGGTGGACGCGCGGGCGCTGCGACGGTGGCATGAGGGCGCCTGGGAGCAACTGCCGCTCACCGGTGAGGTGTTGGTTGCCCGCGGCCTTGGCGACATCCGGATTACGCTGCCCGCGGCCCACTGAAGATCAGGAGTAAGCATGTCCTTCCCCGCTCGGTACCACTCGGCACGGGCTCTGTCCCGGCGTGAGCAGGCCGGCCAGGCGTCGCGTGTGAAGGCTGTGCGGGCGGCGCTGGAGTTGTTCGCCACCGCCGGGTTCAAGGGCACGTCCGTGGCGAAGGTGGCGGAGCGGACCGGGCTGTCGCAGTCCGGTCTGCTGCACCACTTCCCGAGCAAGGCCGTGCTGCTGTCGGCCGTGCTGGAGGAGCGTGATGCCGAGGACGGCGCGTTCCTCACCGGCGAGGACGGGGAGGCGCCGTTGGGCTGGGACGCGTTCGAGGCCCTCGAGGCGCTGGTCGCGCGCAATTCGACCCGGCCGCACCTCGTGGGTCTCTACGTCCGGCTCTCCGCGGAGGCGATGGAGCAGAGCCACCCCGCCCACAACTGGCTCAAGGAGCGCTATACCGGGATGACGCAGTGGCTGACCGATGCCATTCGCATCGGCCAGGTGCGCGGCGAGATCCGGGCCGACGCCCCCGCCTCGGTCCTCGTGCACAACACGATCGCGCTGGTGGACGGGTTGCAGCAGCAGTGGCTGCTGCAACCGGAGCGGGTTTCCATGGTCAAGGAGTTCGGTGCCTACGCGACTGACCTGCGCGCCCGCTGGGGCACCGCGTAGACGTGCGCGCCGCGAGAGTGCCGGGAGAGAGGGAGCGTGATGAAGGCCGAGCCGGACGGTGACTCTCTGCTGCGCAAGGTGCGGCTGATCCTGGGTGTCTTCGACACCGGCGCGCCGGTGCTCGGTCTGTCGGAGCTGGCGCGGCGGACCGGGCTTGCGAAGACCACGGTCCACCGTGTGGCCACCGAGATGGTGGACGTCGGCCTGCTGAACCGGCACGGTCGCCGCTACGAACTGGGTTCGCTGCTCTTCGAGTTGGGCCAGCGTGTGCCGCGGACCAGGGCTTTGCGCCTGATCGCGGCCCGGTACCTCGAGGACCTGGCGCTCACCACCCGGGAGACCGTGGTGCTGGCGTTTCCCGGGGATCAGGAGGTCCTCTTTCTGGAGAAGTACTTCAGCCAGCGTGGCGGCGGCGTGGCCGTCACGCAGGTCGAGGGCAGGGTGCCGTTCCACTGCGGCGCCTCGGGCAAGGCCTTGCTGGCCTTCGGCGACCCCGCGATCCGCGGGCGGGTCCTGGCCGCCCCGCTGCGCCGCCGGACCCAGTGGACGATCACGGAGCCGGCCCGGCTGGCGGCCGAATTGGAGCAGGTGCGCCGGCAGGGCTATGCCGTCGACCGCCAGGAACTCGTCGTTGGCTACGGGGCGGTCGGCGCCCCCGTGTTCTCCGCGGGCATTGCCGTGGCCACGCTGACCGTCACCGGGCCGATCGGTCGGTTGGACGTGCCGCGGCTCGCTCCTGTGGTCACGGCGGCCGGTCGTGCGTTGACGCGGGATTTCGAGTCGGTAAACGACTGAGCATCGCCAACTTTTCGGTCCGGTGACCGGGCCAATGGCATTTCGTCCGACAACGCCGTCGCGAACAATCCGTGAACAACAATCCCGGACAGCCGAATCCCGGCTGTGCATCCGCAAGCGGTCAATTGGGAGGGCGAGCATGGCAGGAACGAACCGTGCCCACAGCGCGGTGCGCCGGGCGGCGACGGCGAGCCTGGTGGGCAGCGCGCTGGAGTGGTACGACTTCTTCCTCTACGGCACGGCGGCCGCGCTTGTCTTCAACACCCTGTTCTTCCCCAACGTCGACCCGCTGGTCGGCACGATCGCTGCCTTCGGGACCAACGCGGCGGGCTTTTTGGCACGACCGCTCGGCGGTGTCGTCTTCGGGCACTTCGGCGACCGGGTCGGCCGCAAGTCGGTCCTGGTGATCACCCTGATGATCATGGGTGTGGCGACCTTCCTGATCGGTGTCCTGCCCACGTACGGCACCATCGGAGTGTGGGCGCCGGTGCTGCTGCTGACGCTGCGGGTCGTGCAGGGCATAGCCGCCGGCGGCGAGTGGGGCGGCGGTGTTCTGATCGTCAGTGAACAGGCGCCGGAGCACCGCCGCGGTTACTACTCGGCCTGGAGCCAGACGGGCGTGGGGCTCGGCTTCGTGCTCTCCGCCGCGACGTACTGGCTGGTCCAGGCGACCACCAGCGACGAGGCCTTCCACGCCTGGGGCTGGCGGATCCCCTTCCTGGCCGGCATCCTGCTGACCGCCGTGGGACTGCTGATCCGGCTGCGGGTCATGGAGACTGCGGCGCACAAACAGGCCGCATCGAATGCGTCCCCGGCGGCGGGGAAGACCAAGCTGCCAGCGATCGAGGTCCTGCGCACCCAGCCCAAGGCGGTGCTGATCACCTTCGGCGCACGCATTGCCGAGAACGGCGCGACCTACCTCTTCCTCACCTTCAGCCTCTCCTACGCGGCAAAGATCGGCGTGGACGGCGACCTGGCACTGATCGCCGTTGTCACGGGCATGTTCTTCGAGTCGTTCGCGATGCCGCTCTGGGGAGCGCTCTCCGACCGCGTTGGACGACGCCCGGTCTATCTGGGCGGGGCGATCGCGGTCATCGCCTGGGCGTTCCCGTTCTTCTGGCTGTTCAACACCCGCAACCCCGTACTGATCTTCGTCGCGGTCTTCGTCGCGGTCGTGATCTGCCACGGCGCGATGATCGGCACCCAGCCGGCGTTCATCACCGAACTCTTCAACGACAGCCGGGTGCGCTACAGCGGCGTCGCCCTCGGACACGAGGTCGCCTCCGTGGTCGCCGGCGGCTTCTCACCCATCATCGCCACCGCGCTGTTCGCCTGGGCGGGCGCTTCCTGGCCAGTAGCCCTGCTCCTCATCGGCATGGGCGGGATCACGGTCGTCTCCGTGGCACTGGCTCCCGAGACCCGCACGAAGTCCGTCGACGCAGGCGGGATCCGGCAGGAGGACGAGACGCCCGCCGGCGTGCCCGCGATCTGACCGACACCCCTACCCCCCACATCACACAATCCGTAGAAAGGAGGCTGGTCACGCATGCCCTCCACCGGCACCGATTCACGATCACCCGAACGTCTGGCACACCAAGTGTTGACCCGCTACCTGGAACTCTGCGACGTCCCCCGGCCATCCCACGCGTCCGGCAGCCTGGCGGAGCTCTTCACCCCGGACGCCGTATGGGAGGGCGTCGGACCGCTCTACGCAGCGAAGTTCGGCCGCACGACCGGGCCGGCGGCGATCGAGGCGATGCTCTCGGCCCACCTGCCTCCCCATGGGCACTTCCGGGCGAACGTCCATCTGCTCCACCCCGGAACGACGTACGTCGACGACGACGAGGTCCGCGGGCGGTGGCTGATGCAGCAGCTGTCCCGGTACGACTCAGGCGCGGCCGAAGTCGTGGTAGCAAGGCTGGAGTTGACCTTCCGTAGCGAAGGAGCCGACGTCCTCATCTCGCGCTTTCGCACGGAGCGGGTCTTCGGAGCGGACCTGGGGGCCGCAGCAGCATGACAGCACCTGCCCCAGACGGCCGCACCATGCACCTCACCTGCTACCGGGACATCCGCCGCTACGGCTGGCTCCACGTCGACCTGTTCCTGCACGACCGCGACGGCAGAGAACTGAACTGGGTCCACTGGGGAGCCGCCGAAGAGGGCCCAGACGGCGCCGACGCCGCCTGCGCGGCCGTCGAACCCGCCCTGCGCAGAACCACCGAGTGGCAGCACGGCATCCGCGCCGACGGCAGCGACTACTGGACCGCCGGCGCCGCATGGGACGAAACCGCACAACCCCACACCTCACAGGAAACGAATCAATGAACACACCCACCGCAACCACCGACATGGCCAGCCTGGTGCAGCCCGACCGCGTGGACATCTCCCTCTACACCGACCCCGACCTGTTCGAGCTGGAGATGGACCGCATCTTCAACCGCACCTGGGTGTGGGTGGCGCACGAGAGCGAGATCCCGAAAGCCGGGGACTTCCGGACCGCGATGGTCGGACGGCAGCCGGTGATCGTCACCCGCGACCGCAAGGGCGGCATCAACGTCCTGCTCAACCGCTGCCGCCACCGCGGCGCAAGCCTGTGCGAGACACCCCGCGGCAACGCCAATGGCTTCACCTGCCCGTACCACGCGTGGTCGTACGCCCTCGACGGCAAGCTGCGCGGCATTCCCTACCCGGACGGCTACGAGGACGTCCTGGAGAAGAAGGACCTCCCTTTGCACCGCCTGAAGGTGGACACGTACGCGGGGATGGTCTTCGCCAGCTTCAACCCGGACGTCGAACCGCTGGGGGACTTCCTCGGGCCAGCCCGGCACTGGATGGACCTGTTCATGAAGCAGGGCGCCGGATACCCGATCAAGGTGCAGGGCGAGCACAAGTTCCGTTTCAACGGCAACTGGAAGATCCAACTGGAGAACACCACCGACGGCTACCACTTCCCGATCGTGCACCGCTCCTGGATGTCCTCCGTGGACGCGGAGACCGCGGAGATGCTGTCCTTCATGACCGATGAGAAGGCAGTCACACACTCACTCGGCAACGGACACAGCGTCATGATCATGGTGCCCGAACACGTCGACCTCGACGAAGACGACGGCACCGAACCGCTCCAGGAACGCTTCGGCCCCATCGTCGAGGAACTCTCGCGGGACTTCGAACCGGCCCAGGTACGGCGCATCGTGCGCTCGATGCACGGCGCCGGATTCAACCTCAACCTGTTCCCGAACGTGGCGATGTCCATGTCCTTCCTCCGGGTGCTGCGCCCGATCTCCGCGACCGAGACCGAGATCCGGCACCTCGCCCTCGGCCTCGACGGCGGCCCGGACATCGTCAACCGCGAACGCCTTCGGATCCACGAGCACTTCCAAGGCCCGTTCGGCTTCGGCACCACCGACGACTCCGAGGCCTGGGACCGCGTACAACGCGGCGCGGCGGCTGGACCCGGGCTGCCGATCATGGTCAACCGCGGACTCGGCCGGGAGCAGGACGAACAGAAGGGACGGGTCTCGCACGCCACCGACGAAACCGGGATGCGCGAGGCGTACGCGATGTGGAAGGCGATGATGACCGATGTCCGTTGAGACGACCGAAACCACGCACCTGAACGACGCCCGGATCGCTCCGGCACTCGAACTGGTCTGGCGCGAGGCGCACTTGCTGGATGGCAAGCAGTACGAGGAATGGGACCGGCTCTGGGCACCCGGCGGCCTGTACGTGATCCCCATCGACCCGGACACAGAGGACTTCGCGTCCGCCCTGAACATGGTCTACGACGACGACCGCATGCGCAGGATGCGCATCGAACGCCTGACGTCCGGCTACTCGATCTCGGCGACAGCCGCCGCACGCACCGTACGGACGCTGTCCCGGTTCGTGGTCCAGCACTGCGACGGAGAGTCCGTCGAGCTCAGCTCGGCGCAGGTCCTGGTCGGTCACCGGCGGGAGGAGACCTTCGTACTCGCCGCGGACGTCACGCACCACATCCGACTGGACGGCGCCCGGCCGCTGATCCAGGAGAAGGTCATCCGGCTGATCAACTCCACGGATGCCGTCAACGCCTCCGGGTTCCTGCTCTAGGGGAGGCGGCGATGATCACAGTCACGGTCAGCGAGACAACGTCCGAAACAAGAGATGTGAGATGCCTGCGGCTGCAGCGCAGCGACGGCCGCCCGTTCGCACCGTACGAAGCGGGCGCGCACGTGGACGTCCTGGGCCCCGGCGGCATCACCCGGCAGTACTCGCTGTGCGGCCCGCCCGACGACACCGCCTCCTACCTGATCGCGGTCAAGCGGGAGGAGGCCTCGCGCGGCGGCTCCGCGGCACTGCACGACCAGGTCGCGGCCGGTGACGAACTCGCCATCAGCGAACCTCGCAACCTCTTCCGCATCGAGCCCGCGGCGGAGAGCCACGTGCTGGTCGCAGCCGGCATCGGGATCACCCCGCTGCTGAGCATGGCCTACCAACTGAGGCGCAGCGGCGTCCGATTCCGTCTCCACTACTTCGCGACCAGCCGCGAGAAGGCGGCGTTCGTGTCCCTGCTGCAGAGCCCGGAGTTCGCCGCCGACGTCGAGTTCCACTTCGGTGTCGACCGCAGCGCACAACCCGAGGTACTGGGGGACGCACTGGCGGACGTGGACCCCGCGACGCACGTCTACACCTGCGGCCCCAAGGAGTTCATGCAACGCGTCGCCGACACAGCACTCCGAACCCTGCCGGAGGACAACGTCCACGTCGAACACTTCCAGCCGCTGGAGCCGACAGTCGAGGCCGGGGACGCGTTCGAGGTGGAACTGGACACCGGTGAGGTCTTCCGCGTCCCGCCCGGACGAAGCATCGTCGAGGTGCTGGCGGACGGCGGCATCGAGGTCGACACGTCCTGCCGCGAGGGCATCTGCGGCACCTGCGTCCTCACCGTGCTCGACGGCGTACCAGAACATCGCGACAACTGCCTGACCCGCAGGGAGAAGGAGGCGGGCGACCAGATCGCCACGTGCGTGTCCCGCGCCCGGACGGCCCGGCTCGTACTCGAGCTGTAGCCCGCCCCACGAGAGGAAACACATCGATGCCGACCCCGAACGGCAACACGACCCTGTCCGCCCTCGTGGCCCGGCTCGCCGCTGGCGAGTCGAGCCCGAGCGACACGGTCACCGGCGCGCTGGAACGCCTCGACCGTACGGAGCCCGAAATACGAGCGTGGGTACGGGTCGACCGGAACGGAGCGCTGCGCGCCGCGCGGCAGCTCGACACCGAGCCGACCGGCGAACTCCTGCGCGGCATTCCGTTCGGGGTCAAGGACATCATCGACGTCCGCGACCTGCCGACCGAGTGCGGATCACCTCTGCGCCAGGGCCGCACGGCCGAGACCGACGCCCCGCTGGTCGACCGGCTCCGGCAGCTGGGCGCGACTCCCCTGGGCAAGACAGTCACCACGGAGTTCGCGTACTTCTCGCCGGGACCCACCAGGAATCCGCACAACCCGGCACACACTCCAGGCGGTTCCTCCAGCGGTTCGGCGGCCGCCGTCGCCGCGGGCGTGGTCCCCCTGGCCCTGGGCAGCCAGACCGCCGGCTCGCTGACCCGTCCGGCCGCGTACTGCGGAGTCGCGGGGTTCGTGGCCCCGGCCGGGGGGTTGCTCGACACCAGGGGATTCGCGGGCCTTTCTCCCAGCCTCGACGCGGTCGGACTGCTCACCCCCTCCGTCGCCGATCTCCGGCTCGTGTACAAGGCGTTGACCGCGGACCGACTCCCGGCGCCACTGCAGCCGCCGACCCGCCCGCGGCTGGCGCTGTGGTCGGGCACCGAACTGACCGAGGTCGCGGAGGACATGCAGGCGGCCGTGATCCGGTCCGCCGAGGACGCTGTGACCCGCGGCGCCGTCCTCGTGGACGTCGACTGGCCCACCCGGACGCCCCGGCTCGTCGACACACACGGCACGGTCATGGCCTACGAGGCCGCTCGCGAACTGGCCGCGGAAGCAGCCCACGCGGACCAGTTGAGCACCCCGCTCAATGAGCTCCTGGCACACGGCCGCGCGATCCCGGCCACGGACTACCGACAGGCCCTGGCCCTTGCCGAGCGGGAGCGCGCCGCGATGCTGTCCCTGCTGACCGACGTCGACGCCGTCCTCGGCCCCGCCGCTCCCGGCCCCGCGCCGGAGGGGCTGGCGGCCACCGGATCACCGGTCCTGAGCCGGCCGTGGCAACTCCTGGGCCTGCCTGCCCTGACCGTACCCGGTCACCGAACAGACCAGGGCTTGCCGCTGGGGCTGCAGCTCATTGGCCACCCGGACCGCCTGGAACAGCTCTTCGTGCTTGGCCACGCCATGGAACAAGCCGCACGCGCCCGGTCCAGATTCAAATAGGTCTCGCCGCAGTGACGTCGGCAACATGTGCCGACACCGCGGTCACAGCATCTGCGCCGAGCCGAAGGGCAACAAACGTCGTCTGACGTGCCCGTACCATGCCTGGACCTACGACCAGCAGGGCAAGCTCGTCGCCGCGCCCTCCCTCGATGACGGTGATTACATCGACTACGCCGAGTGGGGTCTGAAGAAGGTCCACGTTGAGACCTGGCAGGGTTGCATCTTCATCGCGTTGCGTGAACCAACCGAGAAGGCGCTCGCCGCTCGCTTGGATTCGGTGGCGCCGCAGATGCTTCCCCTCGAGATCGAGCACATGAAGCAGGTCGCCCAGTCGACGAAGATCATGAACGCAAACTGGAAGATCCTCGTGGAGAACTACCACGAGTGCTGCCACGGCGCCGGCAACCACCCGGAGCTGAGCGCTGCGATGGACCTCGACGGCATGTACGAGGAGACCGACAACCCTGACCGGTTCACCGAGTTCTACGGTGGTGGCGCCCCCGTGCAGCCAGGGATGGTCTCCCTGACCAAGGACGGACAGCCCGCTTCGCAGCCGCTGCTCGGCGAGTACGGGCGAGGACGCCCCGTCCCCGACGCCTTCAACGCGGGCTTCGAGATCTGGCCGATGCTGACCAAGGGGCTGTTCAGCCCCTGCCTATGGGCGCCCCTCTGGGGTGTTCACGGGCGGGGCCGGGGTGTTGATGGCGATGCTTGAAATCGGCAAGGGTCGCTCTTCTTCACTTCGTTGGATCTCGAAATGTGTGGGGAAGGGTGGGGAGTGACGAGCCTGTCTGGGGTGCTGAGTGGGGTCGGGCTGGTGACCGATGCGAAGGGCCGATGGCCGAAGGGTGACCTGAACTCTGCTGTGGAGGATGCGGCTCTGCTCGTCTTGGAGTGGCTCGGCGAGCAGGGCGTGGACGTCATGATCAGAGTGGATGCTGAGCGGGCTCGAAATTGGCCAGCCTGCGTGGACCTTCGCGGCCAGTGGTGGTCCGTTGCCCCATGGCCTGCGGGTAGACGGCGCCTCCGCCGGTGAGCGTCTGAGCGAAGGGTTGATCCGGCAGCGTGAAGCGGTCTTGACCGTCCCGTTCTGACGCTCGCGGGCTCGGCGGCAGAAGGCCGCCGGCCCTCGCTGATCGGTGACAGGCAGGGCGCTTCGGGAGTGGCCAGCAGGGCGACGATCGTCATCGGCTGATCGCAGTGGGGACAGTTGCGCAGGCCGGTGTCCCGGTCCTTCTCTGAACTACATCCCCTCCTTCGGCAGCCGGTAGCCGGGGTGGCGGACACGTCGAAGGTCCTCTTCGAGCTGCCTTATGCCGGTGTAGGTGTGCTGCCCAGTATTGCGCTTCGCGACCGCGTTGCGGTATGCGCGGGTTTCTGCATCACGCTCTTGCTGGCGAGCGTCTCGATCTTGTTTCTGGCTGCGGCGTCCAGACTCCTGGATTGACGGCCATGCCGACGTGTGGTCTGTTTTCCGAGACGCCAGGGCTCTGAACGGGGTCGTTAAGGAGCTCGTTGAGCCGTTCAGAGACGCCGGATCACGGCAGTCTGTGGCGTTGAGTCCCGGGGGTTCCTTCTCGGTGCCGCTGCTGCGGTGCAACTGGGCGTGGGTTTTATCCCGGTCCGAAAAGGTGACGGATTGTTTCCTGGGAAGACGATCGAGCGTCGCGCAACGCCGGACTACCGGGCGCCAGGAGCGCCGTCTTCGGCTGCAGCGGTCTTTGTTGACTTCGGCCGACAGGGTGCTGTTGGTCGATGACTGGATTGAAACGGGCAGTCAGGCCGCTGCGATGAGGGGCATGGTCTCGGAGTGCGGCAGTGCCTGGGCAGGATGCAGTGTCATCGTGGATCAGCTCGGTGAAGACTACGTCCCGGGCGACATGAAGGTCCTCACCCCCGCGGAGGTCCTCCACGACACCGTCCGCGCCCTGCGTCACCGAACCGGTGCGTACCACTTCGTCAGCACGCACGCGCAGGTTAACCCGGAACGGTTCATTTCAGTCAGCCAGAAGGTCTCGTGCCACTTCCGCATCGGTGATCAGAATGTTGATCCATCCGCCACGCACCGCTCCTCGGATCGCCGTCACCTTGTTCAGCCCGCCCGCGACACCTATGCGCCGTTCCACCGCACGTAGTTGGTTCGGCTCGATGCCGATGATGCGGTTGTTGAACGGAGCGTCGACGGGGTTCCCGTCCTTGTCGAAGTATCTGGCGCAGACGTCTCCGACGGCCCCCAGTTCCTCCAGATGCCGTTGGTCCGCGGGAGTGATGGCGTTACCCGAGCGGCGCAGCAGCGGGGAGGGTTCGAGGGTGCCGATGCCGAGGATGGCCAGTGTGAGGCGGGACCACGCCTGCATGACCTCGGCTATCGCCGGCTCCCTGGACAGTAGTTCGCGTAGTTCCCTGCTACCAACCAGTGCGGCCGACGGGGCGAACACTGGTTGCGCTCCAGTGAGTTCGGCCAGCCGGCTAGTAAGCCTCGTAGCGTGCAGTTGCACTTCCGGGCTGCCCGATCCGCCGAGCATCTGCACGACTTGCTCCGCCGCGGAGGGCGTCTTGGCGCGCATGACCTTGACGGACTCCAGGAGCGTGGCACTCCAGGAGGACACGCCGATGACATCACCCCCCCTGAGTGTGGCGTCGAGGTAGATGGCGGTCGCTGCGGCGAGAGCGGGGGTCACGTCGAGGCCCGCCCCTTCCACCTCCACCACCACGGCATCACGCAGTCCGTACCGTTCCACGAGCGCGTCCTCGAGCTCGGCGTGCACACCCTCGGGGGAAACCACCACCGTGCGAACCACACCGCGATGGACCGCTTCCTTCAGGAGGCGGGAGACCCGTGGCTGGGACATGTTGAGATGCGCAGCAATCTCAGGCTGTCGCATTCCGCGTTCGTGGTACATGCGGGCCACCTTGACCAAGAGCCGCACATGGTCAGGGCTCGGGGTGGTCGTTGCCGACACCGTTCCTCCATCCTCCTCAATTCCGGCGTGGGGGGGGGGGGGGGGGGGCCCCCCCCCCCCCCGCCCCCCCCGCGCCCCCCGCCCGATCCCCCCCGCCGGGGGGGGCGGGGTGGGGGGGCCGCCCCGCGGCGGCCCCCGGGGAGGCGCGCGGCAG